>NZ_BAABLD010000004.1:0-769 GCF_039544165.1 Viridibacterium curvum | reverse complement strand
ACATCCTGATCGGCGACGAGATGGCCCTTGTATGACAAGAAGTCAGTTTGATCTGGAATGACGAACCCGCAATGACACCCGATCTTCATGGTTGATGCCTAACGTTTGAGGTAAGGGGCAGCCGGAGCGCGAAGCGCGGAGGGCACCTGCAAGCGCAGCTTGCAGGCTGTCCCCTTGACGGATGAGTTAGCCGCGACTGACTGTGACACCGGCATTGCCCTTGGGTTGGAAACTGCGCCCAGCATAACCATTGGCTTTGCTCGTCGCAATCATCTCGGTCACTGAAGCAGCCCGTGCCGCCACAGGGTTGCGTGCCTTCGCTCGCGGCGTGAGCCGCCTGACCCTACAGAGCTCTCATGACCCGCGAAGCTGACCGATGAAGCCAGTGAATTTTTGATTGTTCGCTTGCACGATTGAAACTGCGCCCGAGCGATGAACGACCAACTGTTTCTCGTGCGCGGACAAGCCATTCTTGTCGCGCCAGATCGTCCGTGACTCACCTTCATCCCGAACGTCNCCCGTTGACCGATTGGTTAGCCGCGACTGACTGTGACACCGGCATTGCCCTTGGGTTGGAAACTGCGCCCAGCATAACCATTGGCTTTGCTCGTCGCAATCATCTCGGCCACTGAAGCAGCCCGTGCCGCCACAGGGTTGCGTGCTGTTGCTCGCGGCGCTAGCCGCCTGGACTATAGAGCGCTCCTGACCCGCGAAGCTGACCGATGAAGCCAGTGAATTTTTGATTGTTTGCTTGCACGATTGAAACTGC
>NZ_BAABLD010000003.1:0-4709 GCF_039544165.1 Viridibacterium curvum | reverse complement strand
GCAGTTTCAATCGTGCAAGCAAACAATCAAAAATTCACTGGCTTCATCGGTCAGCTTCGCGGGTCAGGAGCGCTCTATAGTCCAGGCGGCTAGCGCCGCGAGCAAAGGCACGCAACACTGTGGCGGCACGGGCTGCTTCAGTGGCCGAGATGATTGCGACGAGCAAAACCAATGGTTATGCTGGGCGCAGTTTCCAACCCAAGGGCAATGCCGGTGTCACAGTCAGTCGCGGCTAACCAATCGGTCAACGGGACAGCCTGCAAGCTGCGCTTGCAGGTGCCCTCCGCGCTTCGCGCTCCGGCTGCCCCTTACCTCAAACGTTAGACGGCTTTAGTTTTCGCCCTATGCAAACTCATAAACTATTTGCTCGTATCTGGCGGATAAACTCCGTCATCATCTTGCTTGTCGGCCTGATTGCGGGCTCGGTCTTGTCGATACTTGGCTACATGTTGCTTAAAGACGCAATGCGTACCCGCCAGGTCGACAATGTTGCAAATGTTGCGCTCGGTGAAGTTCAAGCAAGTACGGCGGAGCTAGGGTCCTTTGAGGAGATTCCTGGGAGTTCGGCGCTACGCGCGCCACTCACAGTGAATCAAACCTATGCCCTCGGCTCGGGCTCAAAGGAAGCGGGCTCTACCCGAAACTACCTTTACTTTGAGCCTGCAACGCGTTCTGCGTCATGGCTTCGCCCTTCGATGGATAGTGTGATCCTCAGCTCAATCGCCCTTCCTTCTACGGACTATGGCGAGAAGAAAAAGGATGCCATTGTTTTCGTTCATGTCACGATCGACAAAGACACCAACAGCGATGACAGGCTAACAGCGTCCGACACAAAGCGGATTGCCGTGTCTTCGCCAAATGGGAAGAACTATCGCGTTCTTGTCGACAACGCGGATCGGTTGAATGAAGCAACGCTATTAGCCTCCGGTCGGCTGCTCATTCTTTACTCCACAGGCACAAAGTTGTCTGCCATCGAACTAGACCCCAAAGATTTGTCATCGCCTCTCACTGAGTATGAAGTTCCTACCGCACTCAAATAGCAAGCAGCCGTCTAACCCTGTAGTCGAGAGGGACAGCCAACAAGCTGCGCTTGTTGGTTCCCTTCGTGCTCCGCACTCCGGCTGCCCCTCACTTCCACGTTAGACGTCATTCCCCAAATGCCTTGGTACGCAATACGAACTGTCTATAAATTTGGCGAAAAACCAAATGGCAATAACGTGTTTGAAGAGCGCGTTGTTTGCTTCAATGCAGAGTCATGGACGGACGCTCACAAGAAGGCCGCCCTAGAATCTAAGGCGTATGAGGAACAAGGGGGCTTCACATCTCATCCTGAACAAGTAGGCTATGAACAAGACGGAGAAAATCTAATCGATGGATACGAGTTGTGGTCGGAGCTATTTGAATCAGAAGCAACGCTGGAGGATTTCTACTCCAATAGATATGCCAAGTTCAAATACACACCTGAACCACCAGTCTCCTAGCTTCACCTTCAAAACCATGCCGAGAGCGAAACAGCCGTCTAACCCTACAGTCAAGCGGACCGCCTGCAAGCTGCGCTTGCAGGTTCCCTTCGCGCTGTCGCGCTCCGGCGTCCGCTTACTTCCACGTTAGCCGCTCGTTTCGTTGCGGGCACCTCGCTACGGCATGCCCGGAGAGGCAATACTGGTGCGGCTCTTCAGGCACCATTTTTCAAGGCCCTCCTCCGCACTTTCTTTGGTGCAATCGCACGCGGGGTTTGAGGGCTCGGACGTTCGGGATGAGGGTGAGTCACGGACGATCTGGCACGACAAGGATGGCTTGTCCGCGCACGAGAAACAGTTGGTCGTTCATCGCTCGGGCGCAGTTTCAATCGTGCAAGCGAACAATCAAAATTCACTGGCTTCATCGGTCAGCTTCGCGGGTCAGGAGAGTGCGGTAGGGTCAGGCGGCTCACGCCGCGAGCAAAGGCACGCAACACTGTGGCGGCACGGGCTGCTTCAGTGGCCGAGATGATTGCGACGAGCAAAGCCAATCGTTATGCTGGGCGCAGTTTCCAACCCAAGGGCAATGCCGGTGTCACAGTCAGTCGCGGCTAACAATTCGGTCAAAGGGACAGCCACAAGCTGCGCTTGTGGTTCCCTACGCTGCTGCGCAGCTCCGGCTGCCCCTTACCTCAAACGTTAGGCGTCTGACCCATGTCTTTGGCAACCCAGTGGGCTAGAGTTCGTTTCAATCACAATCTGATTTGCATTAGCACCGCATCTGGCCTCAGAAGAAGTGCCTATGATCCGCAAGGCTTGGATTTCTTTCTTCCGGCATCCTGCAGTGATGAAGAGTTGGGTCAGGCGTTGCTTTCGTCTCTGGAAAAAAGTCGAGTCATAAGACCGGAGGAATTGGGATCATTCTTTGATCTAAAGGTCAGCGAGGAGTTTTACGAAGCATGGGTAGGCAAGCTTCTTTCTGCTCTCGGCATGACCCGACAGAAGGCGTTTAAAGGCATGAAGCTTTGCCATGCCTCTGTTCGTGAAGGAATCCTTAGCTTAAGTCCGACAAGAAAGGAAAGAGGAGAGGCTTGGAGTGGTAGAGACATCGAGGATGAAGACACAATATCTCTCGCAAAGTCGTCCACACCCACAGTGGTCGGTAGCTGTATCAGGCAAGCTTTGGAGCGATGCAAATGACGCCTAACCCTGCAGTCAAGCGGACCGCTGCAAGCTGCGCTTGCAGTGCCCTCCGCGCTGCGCGCTCCGGCGTCCGCTTACTTCCACGTTAGGCAGCACATGAACCACCTTGAACAGCTGACCTACGAGTGGTACGAATACCAAGGCTACTTTGTCCGCCGCAACACCCATGTTGGGCTGCGGTCGGGAGGGGGCTATGAATGTGAACTCGACATCGTCGCTTTTCACCCAACGACTGGTCATGTGATTCACATTGAGCCCTCTATGGATGCGAACTCTTGGGCCGAGCGCGAGAGGCGATACGTCAAAAAGTTCAACGCCGGACGCAAGTACATTCCATCCATGATCCCTGGGTTTAAGGCCGGCACACCCATTGAGCAAATTGCAATGTTTGGCTTGCTGAAGAATAGGCCACGCGAAGAACTTGCTGGCGGTAAAGTCTGGGCTGTCTCTGATCTGCTGGGCCTTATCGTCGCGGAGCTAAAGTATCGCAAAATCGCTAAGGAGGCTGTACCAGAGCAGTTTCCGCTCTTACGAACCATCCAGTTCATGTGCGAACACGCATCAACGCTCTTCCCTAGTGCGGCACAACTTTAAATAAAGTTAAAGTGCAATACACCGATGCAAAAATCGCCTAACCCTACAGTCAAGCGGACCGCCACAAGCTGCGCTTGTGGTTCCCTCCGCGCTTCGCGCTCCGGCGTCCGCTTACTTCCACGTTAGGCAACTTCTATGAAGCATCCTGCCCCCGCAAAAATACTTATGGCCGACACCATTAGAGATGGCGGCTCGTACTTCATGCTATTAGCCGCCACTAACGGTGATCAGTTTCAGCTCAACCTGCCAGTTCATCGAGATCAAAATTTCAATCGCCTGGGTTGGCATGAGCCGCGAGTTATCTATTCAGGGCAGTCCTCCACGCTGTCATGGCTTGAGGCGGCAGAGCTTGCTTCGCAACTATCAGCATTGACACATGCGCCAATTTTGGAGGGTGGTGTAGATCGAGCAAAGGAGTGCATTGCAATCATGCTGAATCGTGGGCAAGACTCAGCATGATGAGCAACGCTGTTCATGGTAGTTGCACAGAATGTCGTTGGGTTTCAACCCCTTGGTATTGACGTTGGAGTGAATTCCACGAATGCAAAATCGCCTAACCCTGCAGTCAAGCGGACCGCCACAAGCTGCGCTTGTGGTTCCCTCCGCGCTTCGCGCTTCGGCGTCCGCTTACTTCCACGTTAGCCCTTATGAGTTCCGATGATCAACCGGTGTGCGGGAGGGATTCAAGGTTGGCTTGGTTAGTGGGCCAGCTTCAAGATTTTCTAGCCGCCCCAAACGCAAATTTGGTAGGCACCACATCCATCGTGTCGTGGTATTTGAGCTACGGGCTCTTTTCCATGGCATTGAGCCGCCCCGAGCTTGAAGCAGCTCTTCGTCCGTACCCGTCGCTTCAAGAGATAGCGATGAGCCTCACTGACGATGAAGTGTCAGAAGGAAAACCACCGCCTGAATTTGACAAGGGAGATCAAGTGGAGGTGGTTGTGAACGCAAAGAACATCACCCCACATATTGGCTCTGTCATCGACTTTGCTTGGCATCACAAGGAAAGGAAGTGGTTCTTCACCATTGAAGAAAATGGGAAGAAGGTTGGTAAGAGGTATGCCAAAGAAGACCTTCGCCCGTTCGTGGGCTAACAATTCCGTCGAGAGGGACGGTTTGCAAGCTGCGCTTGCAAATACCCTCCGCCGCTTCGCGGCTCCGGCCGCCCCTCACGTCAAACGTTAGCCGCTCGTTTCGTTGCGGGCCTCTCGCTACGGTCTGCCCGGAGAGGCAATACTGGTGCGGCTCTTCAGGCAGCATTTTTCAAGGCCCTCTTCCGCACTTTCTTTGGCGCAATCGCACGCGGGGTTTGAGGGCTCGGACGTTCGGGATGAGCTTGAGTCACGAACGATCTGGCGCGACAAGAATGGCTTGTCCGCGCACGAGAAACAGTTGGTCGTTCATCGCTCGGGCGCAGTTTCAATCGTGCAAGCGAACAATCAAAAATTCACT
>NZ_BAABLD010000002.1:0-630826 GCF_039544165.1 Viridibacterium curvum | reverse complement strand
TGCCTCTCCGGGCAGACCGTAGCGAGAGGCCCGCACCGAAACGAGCGGCTAACGTTTGAGGTAAGGGGCAGCCGGAGCGCGAAGCGCGGAGGGCACCTGCAAGCGTAGCTTGCAGGCTGTCCCGTTGACCGATTGGTTAGCCGCGGCTGACTGTGACACCGGCATTGCCCTTGGGTTGGAAACTGCGCCCAGCATAGCGATTGGCTTTAATCGTCGCAATCATCTCGGTCACTGAAGCAGCCCGTGCCGCCACAGTGTTGCGTGCCTTTGCTCGCGGCGCTAGCCGCCTGGACTATAGAGCGCCCCTGACCCGCGAAGCTGACCGATGAAGCCAGTGAATTTTTGATTGTTCGCTTGCACGATTGAAACTGCGCCCGAGCGATGAGCCNAACCCTCAAACCCCGCGTGCGATTGCGCCAAAGAAAGCACGAAAAACAGATGCCTGAAGAGCCGCACCAGTATTGGCTCTCCGGGCAGGCCGTAGCGAGGTGCCCGCAGCGAAACGAGCGGCTAACGTTTGACGTGAGGGGCCGCCGTAGCGGCGAAGCCGCGAAGGGAACCTGCAAGCGCAGCTTGCAGGCGGTCCCTCTCGACGGAATTGTTGGGCGGCATTCCTACGTGCCCATGAATAGGCGGAACACCAACAAGGCCAGAGAAAGAATTACTCCGGCCGCCACTAAAACTTTATGCGCTTTAACGAGAGCAGCCATAGCGCCCCATAGGTTGTGCCAAAACTGGCTTGGTTGTTTTGTGAGTTTCTCACAGGCGTAGCCAGTGCTCTCGAAGTGCGAAAGCAACGCCTCATACACCGGGGTAAGGTATCCGGGCATCCACATGTGTATGCCATAGGCTCGCTTAGACAAATCATTCAAAACGATGACCCACTGCCAAGTGCCCTTGGAGCTAGCGCGATCATCAATCACACGCATAACCTCAGCTGCACTTGGCGTTGGGTCGGTGTAGTGAAGAATTGCACCGAACGCGAATGGAACGACAAACCCAGGTGAGTACTCGACCGTAACCGCATTGCGTACGATCGCCTCTGTTTCTTCAACTGTACTGGAGGTGCACTTAAGTTCGAGAACGCCGCGGAAGAGGTTTGGCGTTTTTCTTACCCAGAGAGCCGAAGCGGGTGACTTGCCTGTTAGTGGTGCGGACTCAAGCAAATCGGTGGGGATGGGAAGGCTCATCTATGACGCCCAACGTAGAAGTGAGAGGCAGCCGGAGCGAAGCGGAGGGAACCAAAAGCGTAGCTTTTGGCTGTCCTGCTCGACTGCCATGTTAGGCGAAATTTTCACTGGGATTGAGCCACTTGATTCCAAAGCTTGCGCAAGCCTTGATGTGCCTGAGAAATCGGCAACAGCACAACGTTTGAAACCTCGGCGACACCGCCGAGACCCAATGGCTGGACGAAGTGATAAATCATCCCTTCCGTTCGAGTGGGGAGCTGACCCAACAAGCTTGGATAGACCCAATGTGCTTCTCTTTCCTCTGGCGCTTCGAGTTGCCATTCGGCTTCTTCGATGACCGTACCTATCTCTTCGATTTCAAAGCAGCTGAGCCTTAACAATAAAACAGAGCTTTCTCCTCTCAGAAGCAGATCACCAAATATTGTCATGCCAGCAAAGGCAAAACCAAGAGGAATCACTCCTTCCCAATTGTCCAGAGTGGATGATAAGTACTCGCTTTCAGAGACTAGCAGGCGCTGCATGTATTTCGCCTAACGTGGAAGTAAGCGGACGCCGGAGCGCGAAGCGCGGAGGGAACCACAAGCGCAGCTTGTGGCGGTCCGCTTGACTGTAGGGTTAGGCGATTTTTTCATCGGTGTATTGCACTTCAACTTTGAGACTGCGCCGATTTTTCATTGTTCGTGTGCACTTCAACGTTGAGACTAGGTGCCATCGGGACGCCAGATCTCAGTGCCAATAGGAACTTCGTCTTTCGTAACACCAGAGAGCATACAACCCCACTGTGCGGCGATATGAGGAGGCGGTGGAGGCGACTGAAAAAAGTGTTGGAGCGAGACGCGTGCATGAAGCACCGATCCATCCGGACGACGCAGTTCAACGGGGATGTCTGCACCGCCTGGCTCTTCGGACCTCAATGGACCGGGCGCAACGATCAAGCCGCGTCCGGTGACTTGAAACAGGTCTTCGATCTTCGTGAGCAGGTGCATTCCGTGCTGCCTAACGTTTGAGATCAGGGGCACCGACCGAAGGGAGGGAAGCCAGCTTGCTGGCTGTCCCCTGCATCGAGTAGTTAGGTTTCATAGTGGGAGACCCAGATGTGTTCTAACAAGGTAGATGGCTGCGGCAAGAATAAGACCTCCAAACACAATAATTCCAGTGGCACCTATTGGACGTTGCCACAAGTTAGACGAGTCTTGCTCGTTGGCTGCTTTTGGTGGTTCATTGTCGGATGGGTTTGCTGTGGGATTTTGTATGGACACTACTTCAGAAATTAACGATGGTTTGTTTTCTAGTGCGGCGATGGCTTGGTTTAGAACGCCAATTGTTTCGTTTACTTGATCAAGGTTTGAGTAATGGCCTCTGCTGTTGAAATCAGCAGCGCGAACGTAGTACCTAAATCTGTTGGCTATCTTTTCATCGTAAGACAACAGGCCAGTAACTTTGTCAGCCCACTGCATGTACTCAATATGGCTTGCAAACGGCGATGACTCGCTGCGTTGGTATTGCAGTTTTTTGAGTTCGGCGAGTAGATAGGCGGACATTGAGCGGGAAACCTAACGTGGAAGTGAGGGGCAGCCGGAGCGCGTAGCGCGGAGGGAACCAACAAGCGCAGCTTGTTGGCTGTCCCTCTCGACTGTAGTGTTAGCTCGGCGATAACTGAAGCTCATATCTTGCGAAACTTCTATTCCACTTTGTGACTTGGCTATGAAGTTGAAAACCGAAGCGTTCATACAACTCCCTCAGTTTCGTGCGGTCGGCAACGCAATCAAGCTTTAACTGCTTGAGATTAAGAGTTTGTGCTCGGCCCTTGGCGAACGACAGAAGCGCAGAAGAGACTCCTGTACCGGCATTCGCCCGACGGATTGCTAGTTTGTGCACATATGCAGAGTGGCCTGGCTCGTCTTCTGGCCAGAAAACTTTATCTTCAAGCTGAAACTTGATGACTCCGGCAATGGCCCCATCTAGATGAGCAGCAAAGTACTCGCCACTCAAAATATCAGCTCGAAGACTTTCAACGGAAAAGTCCGCTGGTGACCATAGTGGCTTGCCTGCTTCAATGAGCCAACGAGCGGCTTCTTGGAGAAGTGAAGCCACTTCTGAAGCCTCTTGCAAAGCGACCACTTCGATTTTCATGGAAGAGAGCTAACGTTAAGTAGACGACAAAACGCTGTCGTCATGTGGATAGATATGTCTGATTCTAGTTAGATTGGCGGGTAGTGGCTATCCAGATCTAGTCATTTCACGAGGCGGTTCGTCAGCTTGAGGTGTTTGACGATGAGCCAACGAGTGAGCCAGATGTGGCCATCGGGTTCGCAGCGGGCACCATAGGCGTGCAGGCGTTGCCTGAGTCTGAATTCGCTTGGGAGGACCTTGACGCGAACGAGGTCATCGCTCTTGGGGCGCGGATGCGGGCTTTTGCGAACGTCCCGCTTGTCGCGGACGTCGACGACGATTTCGATGGTGGTTAGGCGCTGGCTGCCGTCTTCGGTTTCGCGATAACGCACGCAGACGAGGTCGCGTCCGTAGCGCTCTGCGAGTTTGAGGGTGCCGGCGTCGCCCGGGTGCAGTTTCTTGATGACTCGGCTATTTGGGCAGGTGGCCATGGCTGGGTTGTCTGCTTCGCAGCTTGTTTGTATGCTGTAAATATGAACAGCTATTGCGGCGAGGTCAAGCGATGAGTGCGGGGGAGCCGAAGAGTGGGCGTTTGCTGGTGCAGATGCGTGAGCGGTTGCGCGTTAAGCATTACAGCTTGCGGACTGAACAGGCGTATCTGGGTTGGGTGCGACGCTTTGTGCATTTTCATGGCTTGCGGCATCCATCTGGCATGGGCAAGGCGGAGGTGGAGGCGTTCCTGACTTCGCTGGCCGTGGAGCGGAATGTAGCTGCGGCGACGCAGGGGCAGGCGCTGTCGGCAATCCTGTTTTTGTATCAGGAGGTGCTGGGGCAGCCTGTTGCGTGGCTGGATGAGGTGGTGAGGGCGAAGAAGCCGCAGCGTTTGCCGTCGGTGCTGACACCGTTCGAGACGCGTGCATTGTTGGATGCGTTGGATGCGGCAGGGAATGCGCAGATCAGCTTGATCGTGAATCTGCTGTATGGAACCGGCATGCGCTTGCTTGAAGGTTTGCGCTTGCGGGTGAAGGATGTGGATTTTGCGCGGCGCGAGATCGTGATTCGCGAGGGCAAGGGCAACAAGGATCGCGTGACGATGTTGCCGGATCGGTTGGCGCCGCTGTTGCGAGAGCAGGTCGCGCGGCGGCGGACGGAGCATGAGGCGGATCTGGCGGCAGGCTATGGCTCGGTGTATCTGCCGCATGCGCTGGCGCTGAAGTATCGCAACGCTGAGTTTTCGTTTGGCTGGCAGTACGTGTTTGCGTCGGCGAGCTATATGCGTGACCCTCGCTCAGGTGTCGTGCGGCGGCATCATGTGGATGAGAAGCGCGTGCAGCGTGCGGTGCGTGCGGCGGCTCAGGCTGCGGGCATGGTGAAGGCGGTGTCACCGCATACGTTGCGGCATTCTTTTGCGACGCACTTGCTGGAGGCGGGGCAGGACATCCGCACGGTGCAGGAGTTGCTGGGGCACAAGGATGTGAGCACGACGATGATCTACACGCATGTGCTCAATCGTGGCGGGTTGGGGGTGATGAGCCCGCTGGACCGGATGGGTTGAAAGAGGCGGGCACCGGTTTGCTCCTTGAATGGGAGTTGGCGGGTTACAGCTTTTTGCGCACGGTGCCAGGGGCAAATCCGCTAGTGCGGAGAGCGTGCGTGATGACATTTGGCTTGGCAAGCCGTGTTGGCAACGGAGATTCGATGTTGCCCGGAACCGGGCGGATGAGCGCGCAACGTGCAGGGTGGGCGGGGTTGTGCGGTTGAAACCGCACCTACGAAATCCGGCCTCATTGCGCGAGGCCTGATTTTGTCTCCCTTTGTTTTCGGTGGGCATCAGTTAGCTTTGCGAGCATTTCGGCATGCGCCGAAATGCCTGTTTACCCCTCTGCGCGGGAATGAGGAATGAGATGACGCCCGAGGCTATTGCCGGGAGCGCAGGCCTCAGCGTGAGATGACGCGACGTGGGTGAAGGTCTTCGTCAAGCAGGCGTTCGATGCGGGCGAAGACCTCGAAGCGGGAGAAGGGCTTCTTCATGAAGTCGTCGGCGCCGATGCGGGTGCCGAAGAATTGCTCGGTGGCCTGCTCGTTGCCGCTCATCATGATGACGGGGGTATCGCGCGTGGCGGGGTCGCGCCGGATTGCGCGCAGGGCGGCGAAGCCATTCATGCCGGGGAGGACGATGTCGAGGAACACGATGCCGGGTTTGTGTTCCTGCATGAGCTCAAGGCCGTGCTCGGCGTCGAGAGCTTCGAGGGTGACGTAGCCGGCGGAGCGCAGGATCTTGCGCAGAGCAGCACCGATGGTGGGGGAGTCATCGATGATGAGGATCTTTGTACCTTCAGGCGCATCGCGACGCGGACGGGCGCGCCGCTCGTTGGCCTGCGGGTCGGGCACGAAAACCGGTTCAGGCCGGTTTGGCTCGACGACGGGCCGCCTGCGCCCGAAGAGCATCTGGAAGAGTCCCATGATCAAATCCCTCGTTATTGTCGGCACGCTTTGCTGCGCGCCGTTTCTCATACTGCCTGCCAGACCGCTTGCTTTGAGCTGGTCGGCGTTATGGCGGCATGCTAACGGGAGTCTGGAGGTACTGCACGTCCCCCGGTCAGGCCGGAAGGGCAGTCAGGCGCCAGAGTGAGGTAATTTCCTTGCCGCGTGCGGCAGAGAGCGGGTCGTTTTCGTCGCGCGCCTTGGGGTGCGTGGGGCGGGCGTTGAGTCGGCCGGCTACGCGCAATCCATTTGCGGCGAACAGGGCTTCGAGCTCGGCGCGGCTGCGCAGGCCAAGGTGTTCGGCAAGGTCGGAGAGGATCAGCCAGCCTTCGCCGCCGGGCACCAGATGCGCGGTCAGACCCGCGAGGAAGCCTTTGAGCATGCGGCTGTCGGGGTCGTAAATGGCGTTCTCGATGGAGCTGCCGGGCTTGCCGGGCAGCCAGGGCGGGTTGCAGACGATCAGTGCAGCTTTGCCCTGGGGGAACAGGTCGGCCTTCTCCAGCTTGACCTTGGGGATGCAGCCCTGGCGCTGCAGGTTGTCGCGCGCGCAGGCCAGGGCCTTGTCATCGATGTCGGTAGCGACAAGCTTCTTGATGCCGCGTTTGGCAAGCAGGGCGGCGATGACGCCGGTGCCGGTGCCGATGTCGAAGGCAAAGGCCTTGGGGTCTTCGCTGATCGCCTTGGGCAGGTCGGCCTTGGCGATGAGTTCGAGGTATTCGCCGCGCACGGGCGAGAAGATGCCGTGCCAGGGGTGGATGCGTGCGCCCAGCACCGGGATCTCGACGCCCTTCTTGCGCCATTCGTAGGCGCCGATCAGGCCCTGGACCTCGCGCAGGGCGATCAGCGCCTGTGGCAGGGCTTTCGCTTCGGCGCCGAACACCTGCTCAAAGGCCTCTGCTACGTCTGGCGCGCGCTTGAGCGCAATCTGGAAGCCCGCTTCGACCGGCAGCAGGATCATGCCCAGGATGCGCGAGCGCTGGGCTTGCGTCATACGGTGTTTGTGGAAGGCCTCGGTGATGCTGGCGGCCGGCCTGGCCTTGCCGGCGCTGCGCTCGACACGGCGCGCCAGCGCTTGCAGCAGCAGCTTGGCGCTCTGGTAGTCGCCATGCCACAGCATGGCCGTGCCTTCGGACGCAAAGCGGTGTGCGGTGTCGGCGTCGAGCTGGTCGTCGACCACTTCGATGCGTTTGGGCGGATTGTGCCCAGCTGCGGAGAGCCAGGCGGCGGCGCATTGCAGCCCGGCCGAGGTCCAGGTAACAGTTGTCATGCAGTGCCTCCGGGGCGAAGCAGTTCAGTTCAACCAGCACTCATGATCCGTCATTCCCGCGAAAGCGGGAATCCAGCGTCGTTCGATAAGTCACTGGATTCCCGCTTTCGCGGGAATGACGAAGTTGGTTGGCTTGAGCGCTTCAAGCGCTGCTCAGCATGGGGTATTGCAAGGAGCAAAGCGTTTGCTCCCTGCACTGGAGGGGGTCACTTGTCGCTAAGCGCTTCGACGCCGGGCAGTGCCTTGCCTTCGAGGAATTCGAGCGAAGCGCCACCGCCGGTGGAAACGTGCGACACCTTGTCTTCGAGGCCGGCCTTTTCGACGGCTGCCACCGAGTCACCACCACCGACGACGGTGACGGCGCCCGATGCCGTGGCGTCGACGAGGGCGTGCGCCACGGCGTAGGTGCCCTTGGCCGAGTCGTCGATTTCGAACACGCCCATCGGGCCGTTCCACAGCACGGTCTTTGCGCCGCGCACGATGTCGGCATAGCGTGCGGCGGTCTTGCTGCCGATGTCCACGCCTTCCTGGTCAGCGGGGATGGCGGTCGCGGCGACTTCAACGAGACCGTCGAGCGTGCGGGCGTCGAAGTCCAGCTTCTTCGTGACCATGGTGTCGATGGGCAGTTCGAGCTTGTCACCAGCCTTGGCCATCAGGGCCTTTGCGAGGTCGATCTTGTCGCGTTCGCACAGCGACTTGCCGACTTCGAGGCCCTTGGCGGCAAAGAAGGTGAAGGCCATGCCGCCGCCGATGAGCAGCTTGTCGACCTTGGGCAGCAGGGCTTCGACGACGTCAATCTTGCCGCTGATTTTCGACCCGCCAATGATGGCCACCAGCGGGCGCACGGGCTTGTTGACCGCCTCGCCGAGGAAGTCGAGTTCCTTCTTGAGCAGGTAGCCCGCAGCGCGCTGCAGCTTGATGCCGACGACCGAGCTGTGCGCGCGGTGAGCGGTGCCGAAGGCGTCATTGACGAACACATCGCCGTGGCGCGAGAGCGCATCGCGGAAAGCTTCGATGGCTTCCGGCGTAGCCTTGGTGACGTTGCCTTCCTTGTCCTTGACCTTGCCTTCTTCTTCGATATGGAAGCGCACGTTTTCGAGCAGCACCACTTCGCCAGCCGCGAGCTTGCCGGTCACGGCTTCGACTTCAGGGCCGATGCAGGCGGGCAGGAACTTGACGGGCTTGCCCAGCAGCGCCTGCAGGCGCTCGGCGACCGGCGCCAGGGTGTACTTGGGGTTGGCCTTGCCGTCCGGACGACCGAGGTGCGACATCAGCACCACCGAGGCGCCTTGCGCCAGCGCGTACTGAATGGTGGGCAGGGCAGCGCGGATACGCTTGTCGCTCTCGACCACGCCATTCTTGACGGGGACGTTGAAGTCGACACGCATCAGCACACGCTTGCCTGCAAGCTGCAGGTCTTCGATAAACAGTTTGGTCATTATTGGATTCCGCTAGGCAGGAGGGAACAGGGAGACCCCGGGGGAGAAATCGGGAAGAGGGCGAATTTTGCCAGTACGGGCGCGGCCTGTCTTGTATCAGATCAGATTGGGGTGCAATCCGGTTGGCCAGCCGAACGTGTGTTTGGAGCAGGATGCCTGCGTCTCGGAGTGGTCTCCCTTGGTAGGTGCGGTTTCAACCGCACAATCCAGCCTCGCAAGGCGGATCGTCACGCATGGGCTGCATCGCGGCGGGTGAAAGCAAGATTTCCAGGGTGCGCATTGTGCATCGCTCTTCGATAGGCGCTCACCAGTCGTGCGCTGTGTGCACAGCACAGCCTGGATCAGCTTGCGAGGTGGCGGTGTGCGATTGAGACCGCACCTGCGACGGGGGGATTTCGGGTTTGTACGGGCCCGTTCAGCGGGCTGTGATGTGTCCCGCAGTGGATGGCGCGGTTTGCGGGGCGGGGTTGTGCGGATGAATCCGCACCTACGGAGAGGCTAATGGTCAGGGCCGCTTTCAAGCGGCCAGGAGGCGCGCCATGGGAGGCGATCAGCGTGCAGCCGGCGTCTTGCGCACCAGCGGCGCCAGCTCGGGCACGGCGCGGCCCATGGCTTCCACCACCATGCGGCCCAGCACGTGTGAGCCTTCGAGGTTGAAGTGGGTCTTGTCGGGCACGATGCCGCCCTTGCCGTCCGACTTGGTCGGGCCAAGCTTGTGCGCTTCGGTTTCGCCGAGCTTCTCGAAGAAGTCCTGGCTGATGGTGTGCAGGTCGATCAGGGGCACCTTCATTTCGGCGGCGACCGCCTTCATGGCCTCGACGTGGGCGGGCAGGTCGTCGCGGATCTTGCCGTCGGGCTGGAAGTAGCGGCGCGCGATGGGCGTGACGAGGATGGGCTGGATGCCCGCGGCGCGCGCCTCTTCGACATAGCGGCGCAGGTTGGGCGTGTACTCGGTGACGAGATCGGTCTCGCGCACGCCGCGCGTGCCGGTCTGCACGTCGTTGTGGCCGAACTGGATCAGCATCCAGTCGGGTTTGAGCTGCACCGCGCGGTTCCACAGGCCTTCGTTGCGGAAGGTCTTGGTGCTGCTGCCACCCTTGGCGGTGTTGAGGCAGGTGACGCGTTCGACGAGGTTGGCGCAGAAACCGGTGCCGTAGCCCTGGCGTTCGGTTTGCGTGGAGTCGCCGACGAGGGCGATGCGCACGGGTTTCTGGTTTTCGGCGGTGGCGCTCGGGGCCGATGGGGCGGTCTGGCAGGCGCCGAGCAGGGCGGCGGCAACGAGGAGCAGGGCGGCGTGGGCGGGGCGCATGATGTCCGGAAGCAATGAAGTGTGGCCGGACTCTAGCGTGTGGCCCCGTAGTGGGCCTTGCAGCGATTGCGGAAGGGCATCGCTTTGGCAGTCACAATGCACCGTCAAAATCGTCATTCCCGCGGAGGCGGGAATCCGGCGTCGTTCGAAAAATCACTGGATTCCCGCCCCTGCCCTCTCCCCCAACCCCTCCCCCGCATGCGGGGGAGGGGAGCGTAATGCGGCGACGCCGCGCGTAAAGCTGGCGGGAATGACGGCATAGTGGCCGCGTGGGTTGGGTGCTTCATGCAACCTTCACCGCATTGACCAGGCGTGTAGGGTAGGGTGTGCACTGCGCACCAGGCTCGATTTCCTCAGCCGGGCTTCACTTCGTTAACCAGGGTTTCGCCAGCTTCAAACGCCCGCGCGTTCTCCAACGTAGTGCGGGCAATGGAATCCAGTGCTTCGCGGGTCAGGAAGCCCTGGTGCGAGGTGATCAGCACGTTGGGGAAGATCATCAGGCGGGCCAGCATGTCGTCCTGCAGCAGGCTGTTGGAGAGGTCGTGGAAGAACACGCCTTCTTCCATCTCATAGACGTCGAGGCCCACGCCGCCGACCTGGCCGCTTTTCAGTGCGTCGATCAGTGCCGGGGTGTCGATGAGGCCGCCGCGGCTGGTGTTGGCGATGATGACGCCGCGCCGCATCTGTGCGAAGGCGTCGGCGTTGAGGATGTGGTGGCTTTGCTCACTGAGCGGCAGGTGCAGCGAGACGATATCCGACTCGCGCAGCACGCGCTCCAGACTCGCGTATTCGAAACCCACGTCAGCCGCGATGGCCGGGTTTTCATAGGGGTCGTAGGCCAGTGTGCGGCAGCCGAAGCCCTTGGCGATGCGCAGCGCGCATTGGCCGATGCGGCCGGCACCCAGCGCGCCGTAGGTCTTGCCGTGCAGGGTGAAGCCTTCCAGCCCGTCGAGCGAGAAGTTCTGTTCGCGCACGCGGTTGTAGGCGCGGTGGGTCTTGCGGATGAGGGTGAGGATCAGTGCGAAGGTGTGCTCGGCGACGGCTTCGGGAGAGTAGGCCGGCACACGTGCGACCTTGATGCCTAGTGCCTGCGCTGCGGTGACATCGATGCCGTTGAAGCCGGCAGCGCGCAGCACGACCAGCTTGATGCCAAGCTCATGGAGGCGTTGCAGTACCTTGTCGGTGAGGCGGCAATTGACGAAGGGGCAGACCGCGTCGAAGCCCTGTGCCAGCTCGGCGGTGCGGTCGTGCAGCCGCTCTTCGAAGAATTCCAGCGTGTGGCCAAAGTCGGCATTGGCGCCGCTGAGAGCGTTTTCGTCGTAGTGGTGAGTGTCGAAGACAGCGATGCGCATGGCAGCCCTTGCAGTGGCAAAGGCTGAAGCTTAGCGCGGGCGGCGGGTCAGGTCAGGTTTGTCTGATCAGGATTGCATTTCGAGCCCGCGCCCGGCGCCCGGCAGACGGCGCGGTATGCGCTTCTGGTCGAGCAGGCGCTCGATGCGGGCGAAGACTTCCTGGCGCGAGAAGGGCTTCTTCATGAAGTCTTCTGCAGCGACCTGGCTGCTGAAGAAATGCTCGGTGGCTTTTTCGTGGCCGCTCATGACGATGACCGGGATGTCCATCAGCTGGGCGTCGCGGCGGATCTTGCGCAGGGCCGAGAAGCCGTGCATGCCGGGCAGCATGATGTCGAGGAAGATCAGGTTGGGCTTGTCGCCGCGCGCCATCTCCAGACCGGCTTCGGCATTGTCGGCCGTGTGGATGATGTAGCCGGCGGACTGCAGGATCTTGCCCAGCGCGCCCTGCACGGTGGCGGAGTCATCGATGATCAGCACTTGTGTGCCGGCACGCGCATTGACCCGCAAGCGTTCGCGACGATTCACCGGGACGATGATCTCGGTTTGCGGCACAACGTATTCGTTTCTCTCGGCGTTGGCCGGCTTCTTCTTTTTGAACAGATCCAGTATTCGCACGCTCGCACCTGATTCGGAACTTTTGTGGTCTTGGGCATTGCTGCCTGTTTCGCCTTGCTTGTGCAGGTCTGTCGGGCAATGTAGCGCGCGCCGTGTCGGACGAGGTATGACCTCCTTCACCGGTGGGAAGAATGTTTGCCAGAAAGTGTGACGAAATTGCGGATTCGCGCTACTTCTGGCTGCGGCGCTCTGCCAGGCGCTGCGAAACGTCGCGCAGCGTGACCAGGGCCGAGGCCATGAGTCGCAGTTGACGCAGCAGGCGGCGTTCTGTGGGCGACGCTTCGCGATCAGGTTCTGCGGTGGTGAGTGAGGCGGGGAGTGGTGCTGAGGGTTCAGGCGGGCGCTCGCCTTGCAGTTCGTGGGCGAGCTGTGCCAGGGCTTTGTCGAGTGCGTCGGCCAGAGGTTGCAGTTCGCGCAGCAGGGCGAAGTTGTCGATGCGTTCGCGGTGGGCGCCGAGTGCGGAGGCGTAGGCCAGCAGGCTGTGGCTGGCGTTGAGGAATTCCCAGGCGAGCTCGGGGGCGACGTGGTGGCGGTCCGGCTCATCAAGCATGCCGGCAATGGTGCGCGAGAGCTCGGCGTCGGCGTTGTGGGCTTCGCGGCGGGCAATGCGGTAGGGCAGGTCGTCGCGCTTGCCCGAGGCGTATTGACCAAGAATCTCGGCAAGGTAGAGGCGCGATTTTTCGATCGTGTCGGCCATCACGCCATGCAGGCGTTGGCCTTGCCAGTCCGGCAGGATGACGGCGACTGCGCCGCCGGCGATCACGGCGCCAATCAGTGTGTCGAACAGACGCGGCCACAGCAGCACGTAGCTGTCGCCAAGCTGACTGAAGCAGGCGAACACCAGCACCGTGATGCAACTGGTGGCGAGCAGGTAACGGTCGTGCCGCAGTGCGAAGAAGGCGACGCCAGCCGCAACGGCCAGCGCAGATTGCGCGTAGGGGTGGGGGAAGAGATCGATGAAGGCCCAGGCCGCGACAAGGCCCAGCACGGTGCCGCCAACGCGCTGGCCCATGCGTCGCCACGTGCTGCTGTAGCTGGGCTGGCAGACGAAGACCGTAGTCAGCAGCACCCAGTAGCCTTGCGGGATGTCGAAAACATGCAGCAAGGCGTAACCGATGGTGAGCGCGCAGGCAAGGCGGATGCCGTGTCGGAAGCGCGCCGAGCGTGGCGAGAAGTCGGCACGCAGGCGTTCGAGCTTTTCTGCGAGGCTGCGCGGCGCGTTGTCGCGCAGGTTGGTGTCGGCATCGAGCGGCAGGGCGTCAGGCGTGCCGGCGAGCGCGAGCTGGGTCTCGATGCGGGTGACGTTGCGGCACAGGTCCTCGAGCGCGTCGCGCAGCGCTTGCCAGGTGGGGTTGTCGCTGGCAACAACATGATCGCGGGAGGCAAGCAGGGCATCCAGTGCGTGTCTTGCTTCGCCGACGCGCGCAAAGGGGTCGTTGCGCAGGATGGCCTCGGCCAGTGCACGGCAGCCGCGCGCCTGACTCTGCATGAGGTGCTGACAGCGGTACAGGATGTCGCTGCGCGCGAAGGCTTCGGCGAGTTGCTCGTAGGGCTGGTGCGATGAGCTGGCGCGCTCGTGGATGTCCTGCGCGAGGAAGTACCACTTGAGAAAGCGCTCGTTGCGCGCCCTGGGGCGGCCTTCCTGCACCCAGCGGATCAGCACTTCGCGCGTGCGGTTGAACTGGCCGACGAGGGCACTGTTCTGCGCCGCGAGCTCGCGACGCTGGGCCTCGATGTCGCGCCCGCCAACGGGTTCGAACAGGCGTGCTTTGAGCGCGAGGTAGCGGCCGAGTGACAGGTAGAGACTGGCGAGGCTGCGGCGCACGGCTCGCGTTGACACCATGGCGGCAGCCATCACCGACACAAGCCCGAACCAGGCAGCGCCAGTGAGCAGCAGCAAGGGTTCGAACCAGATGCTTTGCAGCGTGCTGTGCGAGACGTGGCGCGCGTAGGCCACGAGCATGCAATACACGGCGAGAATCAGCGAGGCGACGGCGATGGCCGCGTAGCGCTCGCCCATTGCACCGAGCATGACGAAGCCGAAAGTCGACAGGGCGAGCCCTGTTGCAAACAGCAGAGGCCAGGGGAAGAGCAGGCGCACCGAGAATGCGGCGACCGCGAAGCAGACAAGGGTGACCGCCAGTGCGCGCAGGCGGCCCGGCACGCGGTCTTCGGTTTCAGCCAAAGCACAGGCGATGACGCCCAGTACCAGACCGATCAGCCAGTCGTCACGATTGAGCAGAAGGCAGGGCAACACCACGCCGGCGAAGGCGATGGCAACCTTGAGACTGTCCAGTGTCTTGTCGTGCGCCCACAGGCGGCGCAGCCAGCCGATGGGGGCATGGCGTGGTGTTTGTGGCGTCATGCGCGCCGATGGACGTCATTCCCGCGAAGGCGGGAATCCAGCGTCGTTAGCAAAGCCACTGGATTCCAGCCTTCGCGGGAATGACGGAGTGTGGTGGTACCACGAACCAGGGTCACTTGGCCCAGCTGTCCTTCAAAGTACAACTGCGGTTGAAGACAGCTTTGCCCGCGACGTGATCCTTGCGGTCGGCGACGAAGTAGCCGTGGCGCTCGAACTGGAAGCTGGTCCCGGCCTCCGTGGTGGCAAGACCGGGTTCGACGAAGGCGGTGACGACTTTCTTCGAGTCCGGATTGATGGCTTCGAGGAAGTCGCGGCCACCGGCGTCAGGGTGTTCTTCCTTGAACAAGCGGTCATAGAGGCGCACTTCGGCAGAGAGGCCTTCGCTGACGCTGACCCAGGTGATGACGCCCTTGACCTTGACGCTGTCGGCGCCGGGCGTTCCGCTCTTGGTGTCGGGCACGATCTCGGCCAGCACGGCGGTGATGTTGCCGGCGGCGTCTTTTTCGCAGCCCTTGCACTCGATGACGTAGCCGTACTTGAGGCGCGCTTTGTTACCGGCAAGTTCTAGGCCCGCCGCGTCGGTGCGCGGCGGAGTGAGACGGTGATAGCCCTTGGGCGGCTCTTCCATGAAGTCTTCGCGCTCGATCCACACCTCGGGCGTGAGGTTGAAGCTGCGGCGGCCCATGTCTTCATGGTGCGGGTGCACCGGTGCCGAGCAGGGCTCGACGTGGCCGGCGCCGAACACGGCGTCCCAGTTGGTGAGCTTGAGCTTGACGGGGTCCAGCACGGCCATGGCGCGCGGGGCTTTTTCGTCGAGGTCTTCGCGCAGGGCGATTTCAAGGCTGCTGTAGTCGATGAGGCTGTGCGATTTGGTGGTGCCGGTGCGCTCGCAGAACAGGCGCATGGCTTCGGGCGTGTAGCCGCGGCGACGCAGGCCGACGATGGTGGGCATGCGCGGGTCGTCCCAGCCGTCGACATGTTTGTCGTCCACCAGTTGCTTGAGCTTGCGCTTGCTGGTGATGACGTAGGTGACGTTGAGGCGCGCGAACTCGTACTGGTGCGGCAGGGGCGCGGCGAGCAGGCCGCCTTCGACGAGGCGTGCGAGCAGCCAGTCATACCACGGACGCTGATCTTCGAATTCCAGCGTACAGATGGAGTGGGTGATCTGTTCCAGCGCGTCCTCAATGGGGTGTGCGTAGGCATACATCGGATAGACGCACCACTTGTTGCCGGTGCGGTGATGCTCGGCGTGGCGGATTCGATAGATCGCCGGGTCGCGCAGGTTGATGTTGGGCGACGCCATGTCGACCTTGGCGCGCAACACCATGCTGCCGTCCGCGTGCTTGCCGTCGCGCATTTCCTCGAACAGGGCCAGTGATTCGGCGGCCGGGCGGTTGCGCCAGGGCGAATCCTTGCCGGGCTCGGTCAGCGTGCCGCGGTTGGCGCGCATCTCATCAGCGCTCTGTGCATCGACGTAGGCGTGGCCAGCCGTGATGAGGTACTGGGCCGCGCGGTACATGAACTCGAAGTAATCGCTGGCGTGATAGAGATGTTCGGTGCCGTTGGCGTTCCAGCCGAAGCCCAGCCACTGCACGGCGTCGAGGATGGAGTCGACGAACTCCTGGTCTTCCTTCTCCGGATTGGTGTCGTCGAAGCGCATGTGGCAGACGCCACCGTAGTCGCGCGCCAGGCCGAAGTTCAGGCAGATCGACTTGGCGTGGCCGATGTGGAGATAGCCATTGGGTTCCGGCGGAAAGCGCGTGCGGATCTTCGCCGTGTCGAGCGGGCCCGCGGCATGGTGGGCAGCGTCGCCGGGCGTGCCGGCAAAGCGGCGCTGCGCGAACTTGTTCGCCGCGAGGTCGGCGTCGATGATGTTGCGGAGGAAGTTGGCTGCCGGTATCGGCTTGTTGCTGTTGTCGGTCACGTGCCCGGTCCTGGGTGAAGCGCCGCCCGCAGGCGGCTGGAAGGCCGACATTTTAGCCCGCCCTGCTGCGGCGCGGCGCAACACGGCAGGTTTGCCGCAGTCGCTCAGCTTTCAAAGGGATTGAGCAGTGGCACCCCGAAGCGCGCGAAGTCGCGCACGTTGCGCGTCACTACCGTGAGTCGATGCTGTAGGGCTGTGGCGGCGATCATGGCGTCTTCGTACACGGTGTCGGATTGACGGTGACGGTGCATGAGCCGCGCCCATTGCCGGAAGGTGTCGGCGTCCATGGGCAGCACATTCCAGGCGCAGGCGAGCTGATTGGCCCAGGCATCCAGCTCGGCGGCTTTGTGCGGATCCTGCTCGCGGGTGATTTCGATGCCGGCCTGGATTTCGCCCAGCGTGACTGCAGAGAGGGTCAGGTCGGCTTCTGCCTGTGCATTGAGCCAGGTGACAACTGCGCCATGCGGGCGTGGCTTGCGCAGCTCTGAGACGATGTTGGTGTCGAGCAGGTACATCACAGGGCCGACGGCGTGCGTCGTTGCGCCTTGCCACGGGCAGGTACGGGGATCTCGGCGCGTGCGCTGCCGGCAAGCAGCAGGGCTTTGATGGACGGACGTGCAGCGGCGTTGAGGCGTTGCCATTCGGCCAGCGGCACCAGCACGGCGGTCTCCACGCCACGCCGCGTGAGCACTTGCGGCCCTTCCTGCAGGCAGGCATCGAGCAGCTCGCTGAGGCGGGCCTTGGCATCCTGTACGGGCCAGGTTTGCATGTGCGGCTCCAGATGACTAGTTAGATGACTAGTCTAGTTTGCGGTGCCCGTCGTGGCAAGTCTCAGCTCTTCCAGCGCACCTGTCGTTGCATGGCGGCGCCGGCAGCGTCCAGTGCCTTGCGGTCATCGGCAATCAGCGCGTAATAGCCCTGGCCGGCGCGCTGGATCAGCACCTGCATGCCATTCACCGTGACGGTCTGGCTATCGACTTCAGCTTTGGCGCCGGGCACCAATAGCAGCGTGACGCCGCCTGACGGTGTCTGCATGCGGATGTGCCAACCCATGCCGAAGCCATCGATAGGGCAGAAGTGGATGTAGTCGACGCGGCCGATGGGCGCCTGCAGGTCGCCGCCGAAGTTCGACAGGATCAGGCCGAACTGGCTGGCGGCCAGCGAGGGGTGCTGGCGCATTTCGGCGGCTTCGTCGCCGGCATGTGCGGCGGCTGACAGCGCGAGGTGAGATGCGTTGTGGGAGCCTGATTCGGAACGCAAGTGGCTGACGCCCAATGCGACGGTCAGCACCACGCTGGCGGCCAGCGCCAGCATGCGCCAGGGCCTCTGTTGCTCGCGGCGAGCGCGCAGGATGATGCGGTCGTTAAGGCCCTCGGGCACAGGGACGGCAAGAGCTTCGGCGATCTGCGATTCGAGCTGGTCGGTGCGCGCCGCAAAGCGCTGGCAGGCTTCGCATTCGCGCAGGTGGGCTGTAGCGGCTGGTGATACGTGACGCGGATCAGCCAGCTTTTCGCGGCGAAAGTCGAGGCAGCCGAAAGCGCTGCCAGAGACGAGATGGAGCTGGGTATTCATGACGACTTCCTTGCCGATGCGCTGGATTCACCGCTGAGTGACTGGCGCAGAGCCTGACGGGCGCGCGTCAGGCGGACCATGATGGCGCCTTCGCTGGTGTCGAGTTCGGCAGCGATCTCGGCGCATGAAAAGCCGCCCAGCACCTGCAGCAGAAAGGGTTCTCGCAGCGAGAGCGGCAGACTGCCGATGAGGTTTTCGAGCTCCAGCAATTCAATGGGGGCGTGGTCGGCGGCGATTTCCAGGTCTTCAGGGGCTTCGTCGACGTAGTCGAACTGCTTGCGCTCGTAGAGCCGCGCATGTTCGTTGCGCAGGATGCGCATCAGCCAGGGCTTGGGATTGTCCGGCTCGCGCAGGCTGTCCCAGCTGTGCCAGGCGCGGGTGAAGGCTTCCTGGACGATATCTTCGGCCACATGGCGGTCGCGGCACAGCCACCAGGCGAAGCGATACATCTCGGCGCTGTAGGCGCGCACGACCTGGTCGAAGTGCTTCTGACGGAGGCGGGCTAGCATGTCGAGGGGCGGATTGTGGGGCTCATGCAGCGATAGACCGGGCGGACGGGGCAAAGCTTACATGCCATCATTGCGACTTGAGTCAACAAGCAGTTCTGATCCGCCCTGCGAACAGTAACTTGCGGGTTCCGTAGGTGCGGCTTCAGCCGGACATGTGCGGCTGAAGCCGCACCTACATCCGCACCTGCATCACACGACACGGGGCCGCATCAATCGGGGAGAGAAGTCAGTGACACTTGCAATCCATCTGGGCGTGATTGGCGCCGGAGCTGCCTTGGGTGCCTGGGCGCGCTGGGGGCTCGGCCTCTTCCTCAACCCTCTGCTCGCCGCCATGCCGCTCGGTACGCTGGCGGCGAACCTGATCGGCGGATTCCTGATGGGGCTGGCGCTCGCCTGGATCAACGCCCTGCCCGAGCTGTCACCGGCGATACGCCTGCTCGTCACGACCGGCTTCCTCGGCGGACTCACGACCTTTTCCAGCTTCTCCGGCGAGGTGTTCCAGATGCTCCAGCGCGGGGCGCTCGGTTGGGCGCTCGCGGCAATCGCCCTGCACGTGTGCGGTTCGCTGGCGATGACGGGGCTGGGGTGGTGGAGTTTTCAGGCGATCCGGTAGATCGTTGAGTAGGTTGGCGCTGAGCAAAGCGGAGCCCAACGTGGAGCGGTGAGTGCGTTGGGGTGGTGGAGTTTTCAGGTGTTCAGGTAGGGCGTCAATAAGCGAAGCGCATTGCGCCGTCAGGTATGCGCCTCAACGAGAGCGACGCAATCCCCAGCGGATATTGCGTCCTCGGGCAGGAACAGCGTGCCCACGCGGTTTGCGGGAACACGACGCGTGCGCCTTCCGAGCTTACGTTACCGGGCTGGATGCTTGGTGACACACGCGGCGCAATGCCCAATGTTTATTGCGCCCCATGTTCGTATCAGGCTGCCGCAACAAACACCCAAAAGCCGGCGAATACCGAGACTCCCAGCATCAGCGTTGTCGTGTAGGCAAGCCCCAGAGCGACATATCTCATTGTTGAGCCCCTTGATGTCTCGGCGACACCCAGCCATAGCGGCACAACTGCGGCCCCCTCAAAACCGAACAGCCAGACAAGTGCTTTGAAAGTACAGTTCAGACCCCACGTTCCGCAGGACGATTGGCTGCCAAACCCAGTCAATGCAAGTGCTGCGGTTAAAAACCCCATTCCCGCCAAGGCTGAACCAATGCTCAGCCAGAAAACGCTGGTACGCATGAGCAGATTGGTTAAGTCAGTCAGCTCTATCCACAATACTGAAGTCATGCGTAATCTCCGCCGTCTTGCCCAGCATGATCGACGCCGAGCAGTACTTGTCGGCTGACAGCTTGATAGCGCGCTCGACGACCTCGTGCTTGAGGTTCTTCCCACGCACCGTGTAGTGGTAGTGGATCTTCGTAAACACCTTGGGGTCGGTCTCGGCGCGTTCGGCCTTGAGTTCGACTTCGCAGCCGTCGATGGCGTGGCGGCCGCGCTTGAGGATGAGCACGACGTCGTAAGCGGTGCAGCCGCCGGCGCCGGCGAGGATCATTTCCATGGGGCGCGGAGCGTGGTTCTGGCCACCGAGGTCGCCTGCGCCTTCCATGAGGATGGCATGGCCGCTGCCGGTTTCGGCGATGAACTTGGCCTCACCGGCCCATTTGATCTTGCATTCCATGACTGTGCTTCCCGTGTGCAGAGAGGCGCAGTTTAGCAGTCGGGCGCTCAGCCACCACCGAGGCGGAAGCGTGCGCGGCAGCGCATGGGTTCGTTGTCGCGTTCTTCGAACACACAGAGGTTGTCTATAGACAGCGGTGCTCTGCAGGCGGGTTCGAGGTAATGCTCGAGAAAGCGCAGGATGGCTGCCGACTCCGCCGCACTGGCGCGGGCACACAGGGTGATGTGGAAGCGGAAAAGGTCGTCGACCTGGGCTGTGCCCCAGGCTTCGAGCAGCTCGCGCTGGCGGCGTGTGAATCCCACGGCGCGACGCTGGATTTCGCGTTCGCTCATGGGCTGGCGGAAGTTGTCCAGGGCGCGCACGCAGTCCCAGGCCAGGGCGGAGAGTGCTGCCGACGGGGCGGCAGGGCGCAGCGCGATGAGGCCTTCGCGCTCGTGCAGGGTCAGTGGAACCTTGACGGGGGCCTGCCGGCTGGCGAAGTCTTCAAGCGCAGCGATGAGGTTCTGCGCCGATTCGTCGCTCTTGAGGCGGAACGGCGACTTGATGGTCGCGTGCAAGCCGTAGTGGCGTGGCGCCTCGGTGAGCGTTTCGAGCTGGCTGGGCGGAATGCCCGGCACTTCAGGTTGGGGCAGGGGTATGCCGATCATCGCGTCGCGGCCGACCCAGTGGCTGCCGAGATCGTCGAGCGGCGAGCCGGGTTCGGGCGCATAGAAGATCGCGTAACGGGCATTGCTGCTGGCGCCGGCCGTGTCGCTTTGGCGTTCGGCCATCTGCTTCTGCAGATCAATGGAGGAATTCGTTTCGAACATGGCTGGCGGGCTGCGTGCTGCGCGCCTTGGCTGCGTGGCTGGGGAAGCGACGGATTTTAGCCGTTCAGCGCGGATTCCGACCGTTCATGCCCGCAAGGGGACGAAATTCTTTCAGGAATACGGGCGGGTAAGTCAGAAGAAAAGAATCATTGCGGAGGGCGCGCGCTCCTGAAAACCTCGGGCCTGAGTCGATCAACACCGTCATTCCCGCGAAGGCGGGAATCCAGTGCCTTTTCGTACGACGCTGGATTCCCGCCTTCGCGGGAATGACGGCTTGAGGAGGTCGTCGCCAAAAAAAGACCCCGTGCCAGGCACGGGGTTCTGAATGGAGAGAGTACATGCCGTCTGCACGCTGTGCGGCGGCAACCGCTACCCGAGAAGCACGGAAGAAAAGTTGCGTCGTTAGCGGCGTCTGGAAACTAGCACGCGCGTTCTGGCTGGCGAGTCGTTTGTAGAGTTTCCAGATATGCGGCGGACGGCTGTTGATTTCAGTGACTTTGCGGGCCTCTGTCACTTCATTGTCATGAATGACGATTGATTCAGTGCAGCTCGGAGCGATGGCGCCGGACAAGAAAAAAGCCCCGCTTGCGGCGGGGCTCAAGGAGAGAGTCGATGCATGATCCGGCTGCAAGGCAGATCCAGGACCACCATGGTTCGCAATGAAACGAAACCATGGAACGAAGCCTATCAGCTGCCTGAATCAACAGAAATGACAAAACCGATAAGTTGCGTAAAACATCACGTAATCGCGTCAAGACTGCGACGAGCGGTATCGCAAGGGGGACAGAGCGTCGGTCAGTGGACGTTCCAGCGGCAGCGGTTCGCCACTCATGAGGCTGGCGAGCAGCTCGGCGCACAGGGCGCCCCAGACCAGTCCGCGTGCGCCGAAGCCTGACAGCAGCCACAGCCGGGTGTGATCGGGCAGGGCGCCGACAACGGGCAGGCGGTCGGGCGTGACAGGGCGATGGCCCACCCGGCCTCGCACGGGGATGGCGTCTGCCGTCGTGAAGGCATCGGGCAACATGCGCGCGAGTTTGTCGAGGTTTTCGGCGTGTTCGCTTTCGCGCAGTGCGCTGTCCGGATCATTGACCACGAAGGTGGCGCCCGTGGGCTGCCAGCCGTCGATGGCAGGGGTCACGTACCCGCTGCCGCAGACCACGGTGTTCAGTGGCGCGCAGTGTGCGGCGTCGAGGTGGCTGACCTGACCGCGCGCACTGAAGAGCGGCAGCCACTCGCCATTGCCTAGATTCCGCAGCAAGCGACTGGCGTCGTGCGCGTTGGCAAAGACCAGTTGCGGCGCGCGCGCGATGACCTGGCCGTCTGTGCCCAGCGCTTCCCATTGGCCCGCCACCTTGCGTACGGCGTCGACGTGCTGGTCGAAGCGGGCGCTGAACAATGGATGGCGTGAGGCGATTGCGAGGTGGGCGGCGCAGAGGCTGGGAGGATTGATCCAGCCCGCTTGGGGGAACCACCAGCCACCTTGCGCTGTGGTTTGCCCGGCGTGTGCGGTGGCTGCAGCGACATCGCACCACTGCAGGTATTCGCCGGGGGCGTCGAGCGTTGCAACGGTGTCCGCCTGCTTGCGCGCCTGGGCCGCATCGCGCGCCAGGTGCAGCACGCCGCATTGCGCCCAGCGCACTGGCTCGCCGACTTCGGCAAGCCGGGCGAGATCGTGCAGGCCGAACAGGAAGCCAGCGCGAGTGATGCGGGCCATGAGGTTGTCATCACGGCTGGGCAGGGGGCGGAACGCGCCCGCGAGATTGCCCGACGCGCCCTGCGCTGGCGCACTACGGGATTCAAGCAACTGGAGGCGCCAACCGCGTGCGGCGAGCCGCTCGCAGAGCGCCGTGCCGGCGAGACCGGCGCCGATGACGATGGCGTCGCGTGGCTCGCTGCTGCGGGCGGTTCGCGTTGTCTCGAAACGCCCTGTCAGCATTTCGCGCTTGCCCGTGAAGCCTTGTGTCTTCTCGACGGCAAAGCCCGCATCGGTGAGTGCCTTGCGTACTGCCGACGATACGGACCAGGTGGCCAGTGTGGTCACGCTATCGGCGAGTCGCGCCAGCGCATTGAAAACTTCCGGCGACCACATCGCAGGATTCTTCGCGGGCGCAAAGCCGTCGAGGTAGATCGCGTCCGCCGTGGCGACACACTGCGCAAGCCAATCGCTGGCTTCGCCGAACATAAGGGTCAGGCATACGCTGCGGCCGTTGGCTTCGCTGAACTCCAGCCGATGAAAGCCGGGTAGCAACATGGGCCAATGGCGGATGAGTCGTGCCGACAGGTCGGCGGGCGCGCCAGCCTTGGCATGTGCCGCTGCCATGTCGTGCGCGTTGAAGGGATGCTTTTCGACCGATACGAAATGCAGGCGTGTGCAGGCGGCGGGATCGTCGCGCCAGGCTTCCCAGGTGGCGAGAAAATTGTGGCCAAGGCCGAAGCCGGTCTCGACGACGACGAATTGCTGGCGCCCTTGCCAGCGTGCCGGCAGGCCGTTGCCACGCAGAAAGACGTGACGGGCCTGATCCAGCGCGCCGCTGGCGGAGTGGTACACGTCGCCGAACTGCGAGGACACCGGCACGCCTTGCGGGTCGAGTTCGAGTGTGGCGGGAATGATGGGGACGAAGCTCATGCGGGCTCAGCGAAGATCATCGTGACTTGCGCTTCTGGCGACGGGCTGATTTTTCCATGTCCCGCAGCAGCGTGGCGAGATCCAGATCATGGCGTTCGTCGAGCGCTTTGGCCGGGCGCAGCAGGCTGCCCCAAGCGGGGGGATGTGCCGGGTTGTTGAAGGCGTAGGCGATGCGGTTGCCTTCGCTGCTGACGTCGATGACGACGACGCGATCATTGAACACGCGCTGCATCAGCGCGATGTGGGTCTCGGTCAGCGGGCCGTAGCCGGAGATGTTGGCGACGAGCACGCCGTCGGGTTTGAGGGCCGCGCGCAGGTCGACATAGAAGGGCTCGGTGCACAGCTGTGGCGCGAGACCGTCCTCGTCGTAGGCGTCGAGCAGGATCACGTCGGCACGCGTGTCACCGGCGTGCTGCGTGAACCACCCGGCCGCTTCGGCTTCGATGACCTGCAGGCGCTCGTCGTCGGGCGGCAGGGCGAACCAGTCGCGGCAGGCAATCACGTCCGCAGAGTATTCGAGTGCCGTGATGCGGCTGCGTGCGAGATGGCGATGGCACCATTTGGCCAGCGAGCCGCCGCCCAGACCCACGATGACAAGATGACGCGGATTGGGGTGGAACAGCAGGAAGCCCGTCATGGCCCGCGTGTAGGCGAGGGCCAGGGCTGTGGGGTCGGCGATGCGCATCTCGCTCTGCACGAGCTTGAGGCTGAACTGCAGGCGGCGCACCTCACCGTCGTCGAGCACGAAGGGGCGCGGGTAGATGTTGTCCTGCAGCTGGTGGATCAGGCGCTGGCGATCCGCTGTGGCAGGTTCGCGCAGACGCAGCACGCCGGATTCCTGCACCAGTACGGCAGGAATGCTGATCCAGCCATCGCGCTGGATTTCCTGCGGTTTCATTACTGATACCCGCGGAAACCCTTGAGCAGCACGACGCTCATCTCACGGCGGAAACTGGCGCCCTGCACGGTGAGGTAGGCGAGTTTCTCCTGCGAGGCGAAGCGCTCGGCCACCGGCGCGGGGTCGGACTGGGTAATGAAGATCACAGTGCGGCTCATCTCGTCCGCGCTGAATGGCGTGGTGAGCTGGTAATGGTCCTGCGCGCGCGGCTGCGGCTTCCAGGCGAGGAAGTCGGTGCGCATGTCGCGCAGTTCGTAGCGCATGTGGGCAATCAGCGTGCGGTTCTCGGCGACCACGATGGCATCGGGATGCGCTGCGAGAATGGGGCGCAGCTGCTGGGCAAGCTGTGGCCAGCCGCGTGCGCGCTTGAGCGGGTCGAGCTTGGCGGTGAGCGGTTTGTCCATCCAGCGGAAGATGTCCTGGTAGTGATAGAGCATGACCATCGCGAACGCGTTGATCGCGACGGCCGCCATCCACCAGCGCGCCTTGAAGCGCGACAGCCAGTGCACCGCCAGCACGCAAGCCGTGATGAAGGCAGGCGCGGCCCAGTTGCCGTTGGCCTCGGAGCGGAAGGCTTGCAGCAGCACGATGCCCAGCAGGGGCAGGCTGAAGGCGTGCAGAAGTTGATACCTGTCGTCACGTGGATGACGGATCAGCACCACGATGGTGGCGATGAAGGCGATGGCAAGCAGCGGCCCGAGAGAGCCGATCTGCCCGGCGATGAATTCGAGCGCATTGCCGCTCTTGTCGTTGTGGCCGTCGACGTGGGTGATGTCGGCAGTGTGATGCAGGGTCGGGAAGTCATGCGCCCAGTTCCACAGGATGTTGGGCAGGATCAGCAGGCAGGCCAGACCGACCGCCGTCCACAGGCGCGGATTGCCGAGCTGGCGGCGACGCTCGGGGTCCACCAGCAAGTAGAGCAGGGCGCAGGCGCCGAACGACAGCATGGTGTACTTCGACAGGGTGCCGAGGCCCACTGCCACACCCATCAGCAGCCAGTCGCGCCAGCGATCCAGCGCTATTGCCCGCGAAAAAGCCAGCACGCCCAGCGCCCAGCAGAACAGCAAGGGCGCATCGGTCGACACGAACAGGCTGAAGATGGCAGTGAAAGGCAGCAGCGAGAACGTCAGCGCGCAGCGCAGGCCGATGCGTTCGTCAAAGAGCTGGCGACCGAGCAGGAACACCAGCCAGCTCGTGCCGGCATACAGCAGCAGGGCAGGCAGCTTGACGGCGAGCAGGCCGTCGCCGAACACGGCCGTGCTCAGTGCGATCAACCAGCCGATCACGGGTGGCTTGGAGAAGTAGCCCCAGTCGAGATCCTGCGCCCAGGTCCAGTACTGTGCTTCGTCGACGTAGAGTGAGACGCCCAGACCGCCCGCGACCCACATGCGGTAGCAGGTGAGTGCGACCAGCCAGGCAAACAGCAGGCGTGCGCGGCCCGTGCCTTTGCTGCCGGCGGCCATCATTCCTTGACCCTCAGGAGGATCACGCCACCTTCGCGGAACAGCTCTTCGATCTTGCGATCCTTGGGGAGGCGGTCGACGCGGGTCAGTGCGATCTGGCCAGCTTCGGCCTGCACCGTGGGCGTGACGCCTTCGCGATAGACGCTGAAGCTGGGCGCGTGGAAGTTCCACAGCACCATGGGCTCGCCAGCGTATTGGCGTGCGGCGATGCCGGCGCGCTTGACCGGGCCTTGCAACAGTTCGGAAGTCAGCGGGCCGACGGCGGCGACAACAGCCAGGGCGCAGACGCTTGCCGCGATGGCGCTGCGCTTCCAGGCTTCGGAATGCAGGGTGAACAGGGACTGCAGCGAGATGGCGAAGCACAGCAGAACGATGACGTGATACCCCAGCAGTTTCAGCTCGCTGACGCGACCGAGCTGCAGCTGGTAGTAGGCGTCCTTGACCCAGCCGCGTTGCAGGGCGTCTTCGAGCAGGGAGGGCAGGCCGACGAAGATGCACAGCAGCAGGATGGCAGGCAGCACGGCCAGACGCACGCTGCGTGTTGCGGTGCCGAGCTTGTCGATGTTGAGGGCGATGAGTGCGAACAGGGGCGTGCAGCCATACAACGCGTAGTGCGGCAGCTTGGTGCCGGACAGCGAAAAGAAGGCGATGACGAACAGCGACCAGATCCACAGGAAGCGACGCAGCGGATCGCTGAAGTCACTGCGGATGTCGCGCACGCTGCGCAACAGCCAGGTCAGCCAGGGCAGCAGCAGCGCCGGCACGATGGCGACGTAGTAGAAGATGCTGCCGGAGTGGCCTTCCATCGAACCCGAGAAGCGTTCGACATTGTGCTTCAGGATGAAGCCATCGATGAAAGCCTGACCATGGATGGCCAGCGCAGCCGCATACCAGGGCACGGTGATGGCGAGCAGGATCAGCCAGCCGCGCCAGTCGAAGACGCTGCGCAACCAGTCGCTGAAACGCCTGGCGGTGAGGCAGTAGATCAGTGTCGTCGCGCCCGGCACCAGCAGGGCGATGGGGCCCTTGGTGAGCACCCCGAGGCCGATCCAGACGTAGCTGCGCAGCAGCGGTGCACGCTGGCCCGATTCGAGATGGCGCCAGCTGTCGAACAGCGCGAGTGCGATGAGCACGTTGAGCAGCGAGTCGGCGGTCGCCGCGCGGCCAATGATCAGCACGCCCAGCGAGGTGGTCACGATGGTGGCGGCGAAGATGGCGCCGTTGCGGCCTACACGCGGCCACACGAACATCGCCGTCGCCCAGGCCCACAGCGCTGCCGAGATGACCGAGGGCAGGCGGAACGCCCATTCGTTCACGCCGATCAGCGCGACGAAGATCGCCTGGAACCAGTAAACAAGGATGGGCTTGTCGAAGCGCGGCGCGCCATTGAGCCAGGTCGACAGGAAGTCGTGGCGCTCGAACATCTCGCGCGTGGCTTCCGAGAAGGCGCCTTCGTCAACGTCGAACAGCGGCATGCCGCCCAGGTTGAGCAGGAATGCCGCCAGCGGCAGCAGGAACAGCAGCCACTTGAGCTGGCGGTCGGAAAAACGGAGTGTCATGGTGTGGGGCGGCTCAGCCGATCTCTATGCAGGCTTTGTTTTCGGCAATCAGGGCTTGTTCGATGGCGTCGCGGAATTCCGTCAAGGCCCGGATGACGCTTGCCTTGTCGCAGTTGCCGAGGCGCAGCCAGATCAGCTTGGGTGGTTGTCCTTGGATCAGGCTCAATTCATGAAAGTCGGCGTCACGACTGACCAGTACGTAGTCGTTGTTCCGCGCGTGTTCCCACAGTTCGCGATCGGAAAAACGTTCGAGCCCAAGCAGGGCGACCTGACTGCTGGCGGGGTAATCATTGAGCAGGAAAGGAATCATCCTGCGCGACAGGTTTTCGTCAAGCAGCAGCTTCATCAAGTACGCAGACTGCTGATGTCACGCTCGCGCTGGGCAGCGAAGCCCAGAACCGCGCGGATATCTTCCGGCTCCAGCTCGGGGTAGTCAGCGAGGATCTCTGCTTCGCTCATGCCGTCGGCGAGCCAGCCCAGCACGTCATACACCGTGATGCGCAAGCCCCGGATGCATGGCTTGCCGCCGCGTTTGCCGGCGTCGAGGGTGATGCGCGAGGTGTCGATCATGGCTTTCTCCGTGGATCAGCGTGACAGGGCGATGATAATGGGCAGCGCCCAAATTGCCATCAGCGCTTCCAGGCTTCGTCCTGTGCAAAGGTCTGCGGGTTCCGCACTTCGTACTGGCGAGCGGCGCCAGTCTCGAAGTAGATGCGCGCCAGCGTCTCGGACAGCACCCCGGTCAGCACGAACTGCACGCCCATGACGACAGCGAAGAAGCCTGCCATGAGGAGTGGCCGGCCGCCGATGGATTCGCCCATGACGAACTTGAGCACGGCGAGGTAGGCGAGGATGAGGCCCCCGACGCTGCCGGCAGCAAGGCCCACGCTGCCGAAGAAATGGCCCGGGCGGGTGCGGAAGCGCATGAAGAAGTAGACCGAGATGAGGTCGAGGATCACGCGGAAAGTGCGCGAGATGCCGTACTTGCTCTGACCGAACTGGCGCGCATGGTGCTCGACGACTTCTTCCTTGATGCGGCGAGGCGTGGTGACGGTGGCCAGCCAGGCGGGGATGAAGCGGTGCATTTCGCCGTAGAGGCGCACGCTCTTGATGACGCTGCCACGGAAGGCCTTGAGGCTGCAGCCGTAGTCGTTGAGCTTGACGCCGGTAATGCGCGCGATCAGGCGGTTGGCGATGCGTGACGGGATCTTGCGTAGCCAGAGGCCATCCTGACGGTTCTTGCGCCAGCCGGCGACGAGGTCGAGGTCTTCGCGCAAGAGGCGGGCGACCATGCGCGGGATGTCGACGGGGTCGTTCTGCAGGTCGCCGTCGAGCGTGACGATGACGTCGCCACGCGCCGCGTCGATGCCGGCCTGCATGGCGGCGGTCTGCTTGAAGTTGCGCATCAGCTCGATGGGGCGCACGTGAGGGCCGTACTTCTGTGCTGCGGCGCGCAGGCGGGTGACGGTCTCGTCAGAGCTGCCGTCATCGACGATCACCAGCTCCCAGGGCCAGGGGTAGTCGGCCAGCCCTTCGTGAACGCGGGCGACCATGGGGTCGACGCTTTCTTCCTCGTTGTACATGGGCACCACGACCGACAGGGTGTGGGGCGGCAGGGTTTCGAGTGCAAGGCTCATGCGTGGGTATTTTCGGTAGTTGAAGACGATGCGGGGGACTGGCCGGGCAGCAGCACGGCGGCCAGCGCGCCAGCGCTGAGGGCGCAGGCGATGACGAAGAGGTGCAGGATCAGGCAGGCTTGCAGGCCGTCGGCCAGCATTATGCCGTGCGTACGCAGCAAGGCCGCACCGCCGGCTTCATAGGTGCCGAATCCGGCTACCCCCTGGATCGGCAGTATGGCGGCGAGTTCCACCCCCATGGCGCCGGCAAGGCCGGACTGCAGGCTGGCGCCGAGCAGCAGCGATAGCGCCCAGGCCTGTGCGACGAGCTTCAGCGACCAGTTGGCGAGGGTCCACAGCCATGAGCGGCCGGCGCCGTGGGTCGACTCGGCCAGGGCGCTGCGGAACTTTGTGACCAGTCGGCCGAACTTGCTATGGCTGGCCTGGTCGAGCAGGGCGTCATGATTACGCGCCCAGTGCGGAATGCCCCAGGCGGCCAGCAGCACGGCCGCGATCCACATCGCACGCAAGGCAGCAGGCAAGTCAGGCCAGACGAGGGCGGCAAGGGCCAATACGACGAAAGCGTCCTGCAGGCGCAGCCACAGCAGGGCGGCGATGGCGCGTGCGGTAGGCACCCCGAACCAGCGGTTGAGCAGGATGGGGAAGGTCGCCTCACCGCTGCGGAAAGGCAGCACATTGACCATGGCGTTGTGGATCAGCGAAAGGCGCAGGATGCTGGCGAAGCGGACGTGGCCCGCGGAAAAGTCGCCGGGCCGCCCCAAGACTTTTCCGGCCCCCTCGGCGGGCGGATCGGCCCGTAAGGGCTGAGTCGGGGGTGCAGCAAAGTGGCTGAACTCATCGAAGATGCGCCCGGCGCGTAGCAGGTAGGTCGCTGCGAACGCGGCGATCAGCCCGGCCAGCTGGAGCCCGTCGATGCGCGCAAGCCTTTGCCCCAGCGCGGCCAATTGGGCTTCGCGGTCACCGCCGAGCACGAACCAGGCGATCAGCGCGGCGCTGCATAGCAGGGCGAAAAGGCGCTTGAGCGTGGTGGAGAGGGTCATGGAGCAGGGCGCGAAGCCAGGTGGCGGTTAGCCGGCGATTTTACCATCCTGCGCTGCGGCAAAGCTGCCGCGATTTCAAGTGCTTGGCGGACGCGGACGCCAATGTCTCAGTTGGCAGAACGTGGTTTGTTGCGTTGCGTCAGTCTTCTTCGTCAAGGGTGGGGGCTATCATCAACCACGTTTGTCATTGCTCCGGTGTATGTCATGCCTCCTGACACGAGCCCGCTCTCCAGTATTTTTCCGGGTGATTCCGCAGATGTCCTGCGCTTCCTGCAGCTCGCAGCGCGCCTTCTGCTCGAGTACAACATCCGCACCGAGCTGATCCGTCGCCGGCTGGCCGAAGCCGCAAAAGTGCTGGGCCTGCCGGTGACGGTGGCCGTGGGATACCGCACGGTGACGATTTACACGGCGCAGGGCAGCCATGTGCATGCGCAGGCGCCGGAGTTCAGGATCAACATCGCGGTGAGCGGCAAGGTCAATGGCCTGCTCGACGAACTCGCCGCCGGGCAGCTGTCGTTGCCCGCTGCGCAAACTGCATTGGAGTCTGTGGAGCGCGAGGCTGGGCGCCATAATCGCTGGCTGCTGGCAACGATCTTCGGTGCCGGTGCCGCAGCGTTGGCGGCCCTGTTCAATGGCGATGCCGTTGCGATGAGTGTGATTGCCCTGTCGTCGGCCCTGGGATTGTTGGTGCGCCAAGAGCTCGCCAAGCGTCACGTCATGCTGTTCGCCCTGCCTTTCACCGCAGCCTTGATCGGCTCGCTGCTGGGGGGCTCAGTCATTGCCCTGGGCTGGACGACGACACCAGGCATCTGCCTCATCGTGCCGGCCCTGATGCTGGTGCCGGGGCCACATCTGATCAACGCACTCTACGATGTGGTCGAGAATCACATGCAGACCGGCGTGCCGCGCCTGGCATTGGCTTGCACCATCCTTCTTGCCGCGGCGATGGGGATTTTTCTGGGCGGGTGGATTACTTTGGGCATGAGCACCGTACCGCCCTGGCACACGCCGGCAGATGCCATTCCGCTGTGGCTGGATGTGCTTTTGGCGGGTATCGCTGCGTGCAGCTTTGGTGCGTTCTACAACGCACCCTGGCGCGTGCTGTGGACTTCGATTGCGTGCGGCATGGTCGGTCATGGCATTCGCTACCTTTGCCTGGCTCACAATGTGTCGCTGGAGATGGCGACCTTCTTTGCCTGCCTGGCTATCGGCATGATGGCGGCGCAGATGGTGCGCCAGCTGCGCGTGCCGTTTGCGGCGGTGGCGTTTGCGGGCGCCGTGCCGATGATGCCGGGTGTATTGATGTTCCGCGGCATCGGCGGTGCCATGGATATCGCGATGGCAGGCACTGCCGCCACGCCCGAGCTGGTGGCGAGCACGCTGGCCAGTCTGTTCAAGTCGGGTTTCGTGGTCGGCGCAATGGGACTGGGCTTGTTACTGGGGGCCAAGCTTGCTGAAGTGGTGACGCGAAGCCGCGGCTGACGCCCTCGCTGCGTGGCGGCCGATTGCTGGCAAAATGCCGGGCAATGCATTCCCCTGAAGCTTTCGTGTCCTCCCCCGAACAAGACCCCGCGCTGCACGTGCTGCGCCACACCTTTGGCTATGCAGCGTTTCGTGGCGAGCAGGCGGCCATCGTGGCGCACCTTCAGGGGGGCGGTGACGCGCTGGTACTGATGCCGACCGGGGGTGGCAAATCACTTTGCTACCAGATCCCGTCGTTGTTGCGTCCCGGCTGCGGCCTCGTGGTGTCACCCCTGATCGCGCTGATGCAGGACCAGGTGCAGGCCTTGCGCCAATTGGGCGTGAAGGCGGCCTATCTCAATTCGACACTGACGCCTGATGAGGCCAACGAGATCGAGCGTCAGCTTGTGGATGGCAGCCTGGAACTCCTCTACGTGGCTCCGGAGCGCCTGCTGACGCCACGTTTTCAGAATCTGCTGACACGCGCCCGGATCGGCCTGTTTGCTATCGATGAAGCGCATTGCGTGTCGCAGTGGGGACACGATTTCCGGCCGGAGTACATCCAGCTTTCCATCCTGCATGAGCGCTTCCCCGATGTGCCGCGGGTGGCGCTGACGGCGACAGCCGATGCAGCAACGCGCCAGGAGATCGTCGAGCGCCTGGCGCTGCACGATGCACGCGTTTTCCTCTCCAGCTTCGACCGGCCCAACATCCGCTACACCGTTGTTGAGAAGGACAATCCGCGCAAGCAGTTGCTGCGCTTCATCCGCGCCAATCACGATGGCGACGCGGGCATCGTCTATTGCCTGTCGCGCAAGAAGGTGGAAGAGACCGCTGCCTGGCTCAAAAGTGAGGGCATCCGTGCCTTGCCTTACCACGCGGGTTTCGATGCTGCTGTGCGTGAATCGCACCAGACTCAGTTCGTGCGGGGTGATGGCATCGTGATGTGCGCCACCATTGCTTTCGGCATGGGGATCGACAAGCCGGACGTACGCTTTGTTGCGCACCTCGATCTGCCCAAGTCACTGGAGGCCTATTACCAGGAGACCGGTCGCGCAGGGCGCGATGGTTTGCCTTCGAATGCCTGGATGGCCTATGGCCTGCAGGACATGGTGCTTTTGCGCGAGATGATCGAGCAGTCGCAGGCGCCGGATGAAATCAAGCGTGTCGAGCGGCAGAAGCTTGATGCGCTGCTCGGCTATGCGGAGGCACCGGCTTGCCGTCGCGAGGTGCTGCTGCGTTATTTCGGTGAGGCCTCTACACCCTGCGGCAACTGCGACATGTGCCTGACGCCGCCCCAGACCTTCGATGCCAGTGTGGCAGCTCAACAGGCGTTGTCTACGATCTATCGCAGCGGACAGCGTTATGGCGCGGGTCACCTCATCGACATCTTGCAGGGGCGTGAGACGGCCAAGGTGACGGAGCGCGGTCATCAGCACCTGACGACCTTCGGCATTGGCAAGAGTGTGTCGGATGCTCAATGGAGCTCCTTGCTGCGACAGATGGTGGCGCAGGGCTTCATCGGCGTGAACGAGCATGGCGGCCTGATCCTGCAGGAGGCCTGTCGGCCGGTGCTGCGTGGTGAGACTGGCTTCATGGCGCGCAAGGTGCGCGAATCCGCGCCCAGCGGGGCCGCCAGCGTGCGGCGCGAGATCGAGTTTGAATCCGACGAGGCGCGTACGCTGTGGGCGGCATTGCGGCAGTGCCGGCGAGATCTGGCAGAGGCGCAGAACGTGCCGGCTTACGTCATCTTTGGCGACGCAACGCTTAAACAAATGCTGGAGAAACGGCCGCAGACCGAGGACGAGCTGTACGAGCTCTCTGGAGTCGGCGACCGCAAGCTGGCTGCCTATGGCGAGGCGTTTCTTGCGGTGTTGCGTACGCATCAGCGTCGTCACGCCTGAGTCATCGCTACACATTTTTACTCAAGACATCTGCATTTCGCCCGTTGATACGGTCAGGGCAGCCTGATCGGCAAGCGCACCCCCCGACGCTTCCGCTACCTGCCGGATTCACAACGGTTCCGCAGCCTGAGGCAAAGCGGGGCCAGGGAGTGCAGCATGGGCTTGATGACCTGCAGCATGGAACGTAGCGAAGCCACGACGGCGGGGCGTCTCCTGCTCGTGGATGATGAGGAGAACATCCTTTCATCCCTGCGTCGTCTGCTGCGGCGAGACGGCTATGAGATCCGCGTGGCAGGCAGCGGGGCAGAGGGCCTGGAGATCCTGAAGCAGGTCGAGATCGACGTCATCGTCTCCGACCAGCGCATGCCGGGCATGACCGGGACTGAGTTTCTCAAGGAAGCCTGTCGGCTTTATCCGTCCACCGTCCGGATCGTTCTGTCTGGATATACCGAGCTGGAGAGCGTAACCCGTGCGATCAACGAAGGTTCGGTCTATCGCTTTCTTACGAAGCCGTGGGATGACGAGCAGCTGCGCCGGCATATCCTGGAGGCTGTCAGACATAAGCGCGTTGAAGACGAGAATCTGAAGTTGCAAGAACAGCTGCGTGCGGCCAACCAGCGCATGACTGCATTGCTCGATGAGCGGCAAGAGGCGTTGCTGCTGGATGAAGTCTCGCTGCAGTTTGCACACGAATTGCTCGCGGACTTGCCTTTGCCGGTTCTTGGTGTCGACGGAGATGGCCTGGTGGTCGTCGCCAACGATGCGATGGAGTCTTTGCTTGAACTGCCCATGGTCGGAATGGATGCGATGGCGGTGCTGCCCTCCGAACTCTCTGGGTTGCTCGCTCCAGGCATTGAGCGTGCAGAGGCAATGTTTGAACGCGGGGGCTGCAGGTATCGCGTGCTTTCTGCCTACCTGCGGCATGGGCGCGAACCGCGTGGGCGCCTGCTGGCTTTCTTCGCGAAGGAGGTCTGAAATGAATACTGCCTCCAGTACACCTGCAGCTTCCGTTGGGTCATTGAACGGGCAGGTTGATCTGGCTGAGGTTACTTCACGCTTGTCGCGCGGGTTACCTCCGGGATTGTCAGCTGATCTGGAGCGGGCCTTGCTTGAGCTGGCGCAGTTGACGTTGGGCGGAGAGGACAATGAGACCGACAACGGTTGAGGACGTCCTGAACGCGCTGCGTGACTTGCCCAGCGTACCTGCGTTGGTAAGCGAGCTGCTTGCCGATCTCGATCCGGACGAGGTAGACCTGTCAAAGCTTGCCGCGAGACTGGGGCGCGACCCTGCGTTGGTCAGCAAGGTATTGCGCGTGGCCAACTCGCCTTTCTACGGACTTGCCGGACGAGTGCAGTCATTGCAGGAAGCCGCGACAGTGATCGGCCTGCGTAGTCTGCGCTCGGTGATACTCGCGGCCTCCATGTCACAAGCGCTGCGTGGCAGCGGTGCGGTGGCTGCTGCGACAGATGGATTCTGGCGCGAGGCTTTGGCAAGTGCAGTTTGCTGCCGCGCCTTGGCAGGTGGGAGAGGGGCTGCTGCAGAACACGCATTTGTCGCGGGTCTATTGCATGGTCTGGGGCGCTTGGCGTTGTGTGTTGGCATGCCTGATCAGCAGGCTGCAATTTCGGCATATTGCGATGCAAGGCGTTGTGACTGGGCGAGCGCTGCCGCAGAGCTTGAGTTGCCGCACTATGCGGCGATTGGCGAAGCGCTGGCTGTGCGCTGGCATTTTCCTCCGTCCCTTGTTCGGGCGATTGCACAGCACGCAGCTCCTCCTGCCGACGCAGACTTGCTTGTCCGCATTGTGCATGTCGCCGATGTCATCGCACGCTGCAATGCTGTTGCTTCGGGCGAACTGGAGCAGGTCGGTTTCATCGATGAGCCATCACTTCGCTTGATGCTCTCTGCCCCCGATCGAATGTGTGAGGCTTGGCGGTCCCTCCGTTCAGCCATGACGATGGAGTCATACTTATGAATGCTCCGACGACCATAATGAGTCGTCCCGTCACGGGTGAGGACAATCTGCTTGATCGTCTGGGGTTTGGCGTGGTGGCTGTCCATGGCAGCACGATCATTCGTGCCTCGGATCGCGTTGGACGCATGTTGGGACAAGACGCTGAGCGACTGATTGGTCGAGATCTGTTGACCCTGCTTGCGGACGGCGATGACATTGCGCGCCTGCGTGCGTGGTTGGTCTCAGCCTATGACGCGCCTGTGGGTTCGGCTTCGCGCGAGCTGCTGACACGGCCAGATGGCATGGGGCGCTGTTGGCGAATTCTGCTGCACGAGCTTGACGGCGGTTCGCAGCACACACGGGCCATCGTCCTGACGGCCGCGCAGGCCGAGACAGCCCCCGCTACCGAGGTGCAGGCGATGGAGTTACGGCGCACGGTGCGCAATCTGCTCGATGCCAACCCGGTCGCCGCATTCCTGATCAGTACCGATCATGTCGTGATGCATTGGAGCAGGGCTTGCGAGGCTGTGGTGGGGTATCCGGCGAGTGGCATGATCGGGACGCGCAATCACTGGAAGCCGTTCTATGACCATGCCCAGCCCGTGCTGGCTGACATGATTGTGGATGGTCTCTCGTATGAGGATGCTTGCAAGGTCTACCCAGGCCCGTTGAGTCGCTCTGATCGCGTAGAGGGTGGGTTGGAGTCGTTCAGTTACTTTCCCGAAATGGGCGATGGCGGGCGATGGCTGCTTTTCACGGCTGCGCCGGTTCGCAACGCACAGGGCGGTGTGATGGGCGCAATCGAAACAGTTGTGGACATTACGGAGATCAAGCGTGCCGAGCAGGCGCTGCGTGATTCTCGCAATCAACTCGAAGAGTTGGTCAGCCAGCGTACCGAACAGCTAGTGGTCGCCAAACGCGCGCTGGAAGAGGACATCGCCAAGCGGGAAGAGGCTGAGCAGTCATTGCGAACGCGCTACACCGAATTGACCGATCTCAACATGAAGCTTGCGGAGGCTAACGCGCAGATTCAGGCTGCACAGAATCAGCTCGTGCAGAATGAAAAACTGGCATCCATTGGCCAGCTGGCGGCAGGTGTCGCACACGAGATCAATAATCCGATCGGTTACGTGTTCTCGAACTTCGGCAGTCTCGAGAAGTACATCAACGAGATGCTGACACTTATTGCGCGCTACCGTACCGCCGAGCCACAGATATCGGATCCCGGATTGCGCGCTGGCCTCGCTGATCTGCGCGAGAAGCTTGATCTGGATTTTCTTGAGGAGGATGCCCAGGCGCTCATGCGTGAGTCGCGTGAAGGCATTGAGCGCGTCCGGAAAATTGTTCAGGATCTGAAGGATTTCTCGCACGTTGATGCCAACTCCGAGTGGCAAGAGGCGGATCTGCATCAGGGGCTCGATTCCACGCTCAATATCGTACGCAATGAGCTCAAATATCACGCTGAGGTAGTGCGGGAGTATGGGACTTTGCCGCTGGTGCATTGCCTGCTGTCGCAGCTCAACCAGGTATTCATGAACCTTCTGGTCAATGCCGGTCATGCACTTGAGGGACGTCAGGGCGGACGCATTGTCGTGCGGACGGGCTGTGATCAGAGCGAGGTGTGGGTCGAGATCGAAGATAACGGTTGCGGAATGAGCGAGGAAACACTGGGCCGCATCTTCGATCCGTTCTTCACGACCAAGCCGATAGGGAGGGGAACGGGTTTGGGTCTGTCGCTCTCGTATGGCATCGTGCAGAAGCACAACGGGCGCATTGAGGTTGATTCACGCGTGGGACAGGGGACACGGTTCCGTGTCGTGCTGCCACGCCGTCAGCCGGATGAAGCGCCGGCCTTGCAGGAGGTGGGGGTATGAGCGAGGTGGCAACACCGCCGTCGACGAGCAATTGGCCAATGGGGTTTGATTCTGCGCCTGCGCTCTTGTTGGTTGATGATGAGGCAAACATCCTGCAGTCGCTGCGTCGTATGTTGCGCCCATTGGGATATGCGGTGCGTCTGGCCAACGACGGGCCGGAAGCCCTGGCGATGATGGCGGAGGCGCCAGCGGATCTGATCATTTCGGACATGCGCATGCCAGGCATGAATGGGGCGACGCTTCTTGCCGAAGTGAGGCGCCAGTGGCCGCAGACGGTGCGTGTGCTGCTGACCGGCTATGCAGACATGCAGTCCACGATTTCCGCCGTGAACGAGGGTGGAATCTATCGGTATGTGACCAAACCCTGGCAGGAAGATGAGCTGTTGCAAGTCATTCGGCAGGGTGTCGAATTGCGCGGTCTGGCGCGTGAGCGTGAGCGCTTGCAGGCACTTACGGAGGCACAGAATGCAGAGCTGCGTTCATTGAACCAGACCCTTGAGGCTCGCGTTGTCGAACGTACTGGTGAGCTGCAGTCAGCGAATCAGGAGTTGGTGCTGGCGCAGGAGAAGCTGAAGAAGAGCCTTTTCACGACCATTCAGGTGTTCTCCAACCTGCTTGAGCTGCGGGCCCCGCACCTGGCTGGGCACTCGCGTCGCGTTGCGGAAGCAGGAAGGCGCATCGCGCTTAAGCTTGGGCTTGCCGCGCATGAGGCACAGGAGGTCATGGTCGGAGGCTTGCTTCACGACATTGGCAAGATTGGTTTGCCCGATGCAGTGATGAGCGTGCCTGTCTCGAAGATGTCGGGAGACATGCTGGGCTCAATGCGCAAGCATGCCGCCAATGGCGCCCTGGCACTGACGCCGTTGCCGCATCTGCGCAACGTGGCCGCGATGATCAAGTCCCATCATGAGCGCTTTGATGGGCAGGGCTACCCTGACGGGTTAACGGGGCTGTCGATTCCACAAGGAGCGCGCATCCTTGCGGTGGCAAACGACTATGACGCTGCGCAGATTGGTACCTTGTTCGGCCGTCGTCTGACCGTTGAGGAAGCGCGTGAGCACCTCATTGCAGGGAGAGGCTCGCGCTACGACCCCGAGGTCGTCGATGCATTTCTCGGCCTGGCGGGCAAGAGCCCGCAGCCTGCAGAGCGTTGTCTCCGCATGTCGGAGCTGGAGCCCGGGATGGTGCTGGCACGCGATATTTTGAGCCGGGAAGGGCTTTTGCTCCTCGCAGCAGACTATGTGATTGACGAGCTGCTGGCTCGTCAGTTCCATGAGCACGCAGAGCGGGACGAAGATCTGAGTGTCTGGATCAGGACGGAAAAGTAGGAGGCCGCATGAGTTCGAGAATCCTGATTGTTGATGACGAGGCCCACGTACTTGCCGCGCTTCAGCGCCTGTTGCGCCGCGATCCAGCGCTGGTCTCGATGAACGTGGTCGTGGAGACGGCTGAGAGTGCAGCCGCTGCTTTGCAGCGTGCCAGCCAGGTCAGCTTCGATCTGGTGCTGAGCGATTACCGCATGCCCTTCATGGATGGACTGAGCTTCTTGCATGCGTTTCGTACATTGCAGCCGGATACGACAAGGATGATTCTCTCGGGTGCGACAGACTTTGACGTACTGATGGCGGCGATCAACGACGTCGGGATCGTGCGGTTTTTGACCAAGCCCTGGGACGAGTCGGAGGTGGTGCGTGCCGTGCAGGAGGGTATTGCCATCACCCGCCTGAAGCGCGAAGAGCAGCGTCTGGCGGATGAGCGTCGCGCCGAGCAGGATCCGCAATATCGCGAGCAGCTGGCACGTGCGGAGATCGCGCTGAAGGAGCCCGGCATTCTCTCTGTGGATTGGGGGCCGAATGGGGAGGTCCTGCTTGAAGAAGATGGTGCTGTGCGACATCCTGCGCCGTGACGGCCTGAGGCCCGGAGGGCTGGACTGGTTTCGGCCGCTCCCCGTGTTGCGCAAGCTTTGACAGGTGCTGCTTTTACCGCCGGAAATCAACGCTTTTCATTTGCGTTGACGGGGAGCGAGGCAATGTGGCGTGATGTGCCTCACCTGAGCATGCAATATGTTCTCAACAGTCAGCCTGTTCGACCGATAGTCCGCTGAGAGACCGTATTGTTCGGGAGGGCCAGGTGGCTGCAATGCATCGCTTGAGCGCCAGTCAGCTTCGCGTGAATGAAGCTTTGCCTTGGGACGTTCTGGACGCCTCAGGGCAGCTTTTGCTGCGCAAAGGTTACGTGATACAGCGGGATGAGCAGATCGAACGCCTCCTGGAGCGCGGGATGTTTGTCGATGCCGACATCTACAAGGCCTACACGGCGGCCGAGTCTGCCCCTGTGCGTCAGGCCTATGATCCCTTGTCAGTCTGGCAAGGGGTGCAAGCCGGCATGTCTGCGCTCATGAGAGATCAGCCTCGAGACGGCAGCTTCTTCCATTCGGTAAAGGTCTTCGCGCGGCTCGTCATGGATCTGTGCGAGCGGAGTCCTGACCTGGCTTTGGCGGCGATTCAGCTCAAGGAGTTCAAACGTTACCCGATCGCACACAGCCTGCATGTGGCAGTGCTATGTGAGCTCGTGGCGCGGCGAGGCGATTTCGATGAAGACTCACGCATGTCTTTGTGCTGTGCTGCACTGACACAGAACATTGCGATCATCGAGCTTCAGCAGTTGCTGACAAACCAGAAGTCGCCCCTCACGGAGGAGCAGCGGGCGGGCATCGTGGGGCATCCCGAGGAGGGAGCCAGGCTACTGATGTCGCTGGGTGTTCCAGACGAAGAATGGTTGCGTGCGGTGTTGGAGCACCATGAGGACGAGGAGGGGGGCGGCTACCCGAGAGGCATCCGCTCGCCAAGTTTGCTGGCAAGTCTCCTGCACACGGCAGATGTCTATGCCGCGATGCTCAGCCAGCGCTCCTACCGCAAGGCTGTGCCAGCGGCAGAAGCCGCCAAACAGGTGTACATCAATTTGGGGCAGGGCAGGGAATGTCCCTTTCCCGGGCTGTTGATCAAGGAAGTCGGCATGTATCCGCCGGGGAGTCTGGTCAAGCTTGCCAATGGGGAGGTTGGCGTCGTGTGGAAGCGCGGGCAGCAAGCCAACACGCCCGTTGTCGCGACGCTCATCAATGCCAAGGGGCTGGCTCAGATGGAACCCACGCGACGTGATACCTCGGCAGCGCCGGAGTTCAAGATTGTCACCTTGCTACCCCGGGAGTCGACAATGCTGAACATCAATTTTGAGCAGATCTGGCGGCCCCGCAACTGATGCTGCCGGGGCCGGCCATGATGTGCTGGTGAAGCATGACTCAGCTTGCGAAGAAGTCTCGCACCTTGTCCATCCAGCTCTGAGCTTTGGGGTTCTGGCGATCACCTTCACCGCGCCCGATCTCCTCGAACTCACGTAGCAGCTCACGCTGACGGTCTGTCAGCTTGACGGGTGTTTCGACGACCACATGGCAATGCAGGTCGCCCGTCATGTGGCTACGCAGGTTCTTGATGCCCTTGCCACGCAGGCGGAACACTTTGCCTGTCTGAGTTTCGGCAGGGATCTTGATACTGGCTGCGCCATCCAGCGTCGGGATCTGGATTTCGCCCCCAAGTGCTGCTGTAGCAAAGCTGATCGGCATCTCGCAGTGCAGATCGTCACCTTCACGTTCGAAGACAGCGTGTTGCTTGATGTGGATTTCGACGTAAAGGTCGCCCGCCGGGCCACCATTCACGCCGGCTTCGCCGTAGCCGCTGTGACGCAGGCGCATGCCTTCGTCGATACCGGCGGGAATCTTCACTTCCAGCGTCTTTTGCTTCTTGACGCGACCTGCGCCGTGGCAGCTGCCACAGGGGTCGGTGATCATGCGACCCGAGCCATGGCACTTGGGGCAGGTCTGCTGGATCGAGAAGAAGCCTTGTTGCACACGCACCTGACCGGCGCCACCGCAGGTGGAGCAGGTCTTCGGCTGTGTGCCGGGCTTGGCGCCGGAGCCATGGCAGGTCTCGCAGCTTTCCATGACCGGGATGCGGATGGTCTTGTCGACGCCGCGTGCGGCTTCCTCAAGTGTGATCTCGAGGTTGTAGCGCAGGTCGGCGCCGCGATAGACACGTTGTCCGCCGCCACCGCCACGACCGCCGCCGAAGATTTCGTCGAAGATGCCCCCGAACGCGTCGCCAAAGTCACCGAAGCCCTGACCGCCGCCGCCGAAACCGCCGCCGCCCGCCGAGGGGTCGACGCCTGCGTGACCGTAGCGGTCGTAGGCGGCGCGCTTGTTGCCGTCAGAGAGAATTTCGTAGGCTTCCTTGGCCTCCTTGAATTTCTCTTCGGCCTCCTTGCTGTCCGGATTGCGATCCGGGTGGTACTTCATGGCGAGCTTGCGATAGGCCTTCTTGATGTCGTCGTCCGACGCATCCTTGTTCACGCCCAGTACTTCGTAAAAATCCCGCTTGGCCATTCTTCAGTATCTCTGCTGTTGGGTTGAGTGGGCACGGCGTGCCCACGCGTCATGTCGTAATGGGTCGTCGCCCGAGTCGGTGCAGGAATTTGAAATGCGCCTTGAGTGCCGCCGTGACGCTGGGGAAGCACAGGTAACGCACCGAGAACTCGTCGCAGGTCTTGCGCACGATTGCCGCAATCTGCGGGTAGTGCACATGGCTGATCTTGTGGAAAAGGTGATGCTCGACCTGGTAATTGAGGCCGCCCATGTAGTAGGTCGCCAGCCAGTTGGTCGGCGCAAAGTCGGCCGTCGTATTCATCTGGTGCACGGCCCACTCGTTTTCCATCTTGCGCTGCGCGTCAGGCAACGGGAAGTCCGTGCCTTCGACCGTGTGCGCAAGCTGGAAGACCAGCGATAGCACCAGACCGAACACCGCATGCACGCCGACAAAAGCCAGCACGACATGCGAGAAAGGGTGGAAAAAGCTCGGTAATACAAGGGTGTAGCCCAGATAGGCGGCCTTGTGCACGATGAACCAGGGGATCTCCCAGCCGGCCTTCTGTTGCAACGGCGTGGTGCCGATGCGATTGCTGATGAGTTTGTGGAAATCGCTGAACAGCCCGAGGTACATGGTCAGCATGGCGTACAGCACCGGCGCATAAAGCGCCTGCAGACGGTGCCAGGGATACCAGCGCTGGTTGGGCGACAGGCGCATCAGGGCGCCGATCGAGATGTCGTCGTCTTTCCCGTCGATGTTGGGATAGGTGTGGTGCAGCAGGTTGTGTTTCTGCCGCCACAGCATCTGGCTGCTGCCGATGACATCCATCGTTGCGCCAGCCAGCCAGTTCACCCAGCGCTTCTTCGAATAGCTGCCGTGCGCGCCATCGTGCATTACGTTGAAGGCGACGATGATGTAGCCCTGTGCGAGCAGGAAACCCGCGACGAGTGCGGCCCACAGGCTGCTCACCCCCCAGACCAGGCTGATGTAGCCGCCGATGATGAGTCCGTAACCCAATAGCGCCTTGCTGTAGAGCAGGGCGTTGCCGTTGGTGCTCACTCCGTTGTCGGTGAAGTAGGCATCAACGCGTGACTTCAGCGTGTTGAAGAACTCGCTGCGAGGCGCAAAGCTGAGGGTGCCGGAGGTGTTCGCTGGCGTAGCGTTCATGACGATTTCTACCGGTGAAAAACAACAGCCCATGATACGACGACGGGCGCGCAACCGAGAACCGGCGGCGCGCCCGTCGGCGGGGAGGGGCGCTTACTTGGCGTCCTTCACCTCGGTGAACTCGGCGTCCACCACGTTGTCGTCAGCGGGTTTGCCAGCGGCTTCTGCCGTAGCACCTGCCCCGGCAGCCTGTTGCTGGGCATACATGGCTTCGCCCAGCTTCTGGCTGGCCATTGCAAGCGCCTGGGCCTTGGCTTCGATGGTGGCCTTGTCGTCACTCTTGAGGACTTCTTCCGTCTCCTTGAGTGCGGCTTCGATCTTGCCTTTCTCTTCAGCGCTGACTTTGTCGCCGTGTTCGGCAAGCGCCTTCTTCGTCGAATGCACCAGGGCTTCAGCCTGGTTGCGCGCGTCGATCAGCTCGTGCTGGCGCTTGTCTTCTTCGGCGTGGGCTGCTGCGTCGTTCACCATCTTCTGGATTTCATCTTCCGACAGGCCGGAGTTGGCCTTGATGGTGATCTTGTTTTCCTTGCCGGTTGCCTTGTCGGCGGCCTTCACGTGCAGGATGCCGTTGGCGTCCACGTCGAACGACACTTCGATCTGCGGCGTGCCACGCGGTGCGGGCGGAATGCCTTCGAGGTTGAACTCGCCGAGCAGCTTGTTGCCGGCCGCCATTTCGCGTTCGCCCTGGTAGACCTTGATGGTCACGGCGGGCTGGTTGTCGTCAGCCGTCGAGAACACCTGCGAGTGCTTGGTCGGGATGGTGGTGTTGCGCTTGATCATAGGCGTCATCACACCACCCAGGGTTTCGATGCCGAGCGTCAGTGGCGAAACGTCAAGCAGCAGCACGTCCTTCACATCGCCTTGCAGCACGCCACCTTGCACGGCCGCGCCCACGGCAACGGCTTCGTCAGGGTTCACGTCCTTGCGCGGTTCCTTGCCGAAGAATTCCTTCACCTTCTCCTGCACCTTGGGCATGCGCGTCTGACCACCGACGAGGATGACGTCGTCAATGTCCGACACCGACAGGCCGGCGTCCTTGAGGGCCTTGCGGCAGGGTTCGATGGTGGCGTTGACCAGTTCGTCGACCAGCGACTCGAACTTGGCGCGCGTGATTTTCATCGTCAAGTGGGCCGGAGCGCCATTGACCATGGTGATGTAAGGCTCGTTGATTTCGGTTTGCTGGCCGGACGACAGCTCGATCTTGGCGCGCTCGGCAGCCGCCTTGATGCGCTGCAGAGCGATCGCGTCTTTCGACAGGTCGATGCCGTTGATGGTCTTGAACTCGGCCACGATGTGGTCGATCAGGCGCTGGTCGAAGTCTTCACCGCCAAGGAAGGTGTCGCCATTGGTGGCCAGCACTTCGAACTGCTTGTCGCCATCGACGTCGGCGATTTCGATGATGGAGATATCGAAGGTACCGCCGCCAAGGTCGAACACGGCGATCTTCTGGTCTTTCTTGCCGACCTTGTCCAGACCGAAGGCGAGGGCCGCTGCGGTCGGTTCGTTGATGATGCGCTTGACTTCCAGACCGGCGATGCGGCCGGCGTCCTTGGTGGCTTGGCGCTGGCTGTCGTTGAAGTAGGCGGGCACGGTGATGACGGCCTCGGTGACTTCTTCACCCAGGTAGTCTTCCGCAGTCTTCTTCATCTTGCGCAGCACTTCGGCCGAAATCTGCGGCGGAGCCATCTTCTTGCCGCGCACTTCGACCCAGGCGTCGCCGTTGTCAGCCTTGGTGATGGTGTAGGGCATCAGGTTGATGTCCTTCTGCACTTCCTTCTCTTCGAAGCGACGGCCGATCAGGCGCTTGACGGCGTACAGCGTGTTCTTGGCGTTGGTCACGGCCTGGCGCTTGGCCGGTGCGCCACAGAGGATCTCGCCATCTTCCTGGTAGGCGACGATGGAGGGCGTGGTACGTGCGCCTTCCGAGTTTTCGATGACTTTCGGCGTGCCGCCTTCCATGATGGCCACGCAGCTGTTGGTCGTACCGAGGTCGATACCGATGATCTTTGCCATGTTCAATACTCCGTCAATTCAATCTGTAGTCCGGCCCGCTCATGCAGCACCGGGAACCTGGATTCCATTTAGGGCCGATGCCCCGGATTTCAATAGGGTTTCAGGCGCCACTACCGCTGGACACCGCGACGAGGGCCGGACGCAGAACCCGACCTTCGAGCAGGTAACCCTTCTGGAAGACCTGGGCGACCGTGTTGGCCGGGTGTTCCGACGGGATCTGGCTGATGGCCTGGTGCTTGTGCGGATCGAATTTTTCGCCGACCGGTGCAACTTCTTCGAGGCCGCTCTTTTCGAAGGCCTTGACCAGGTTGCGCAGGGTCAGCTCGACGCCTTCGCGCAGTGCTTCAGGCGTGGCTCCCTCGACTGACAGGGTCTGTTCGAGTCCATCCTTTACCACCAGCAGTTCATTGGCGAACTTCTCGATGGCGAACTTGGCTGCCTTGGCCACATCTTCCTGTGCCCGACGACGCACGTTCTCTGTCTCGGCCTTGGCCCGCAGCCACGCGTCGTGGTGCTCGCCTGCTTTCTGCTCTGCCTCGCGAAGGCGGGTTTCCAGCTCGTCGGCAGGGGAAACACTGTCCGCGCCGTCTTGTGGGGCACCATCCATCGGTTCCGTGGGCTGTACCGGCTCTTGTGTGTCTTGCATGAAGTATCCTCAGCTATGCCTTTCGGGTTCAGCTGGGCCACATTGGGGCCGTTGTAGGTATTTCAAGCCAGCTTCCTGAACTTTTTTGCATTGCGGATCGCCTGGCCGGTTTACACTGCTTGTAGGAAATTTTCTGACAGAGTCGCGATGTCCAGCCTTCCTGAGAAAATTGGCAAGTACCGCATCATCCGCGAGCTGGGTAAAGGCGCTACGGCGACGGTCTATCTCGCCGAGAATCCCTTCTACCCTGAACCGGTTGCGCTGAAACACATCTCATTCAAGGAAAAAGGCAAAGACGAGGCCAAGTGGAACCGGCGCCTCCTCAAACTGCTGCGCGCCGAAGAAGGCGTTGCCCGCAAGCTCGATCACCCGCACATCATCAAGATCTTCGAGGCGGTGATCGAGAAGGAAGAGGCGTACATCGTCATGGAGTTCTTCAACGGCAAATCGCTGGAGGAGTACTGCAGCTACGAGCGCATGCTACCGCTGCATCGCACGGTCAGCATCGTCTTCAAGTGCTGCATGGCGCTGGACTACGCCTACCGGCAGGGAATCGTCCATCGCGACATCAAGCCCGCCAACATCCTCATGGATGAGAACGACAACGTGAAGATCACGGACTTCGGGCTCGCCATGAACGTGAACAAGAAGAGCGATCAGGATTCGACCTTCATCATGGGTGTGGGCTCACCAGCCTACATGTCGCCCGAGCAGATCAAGAGCTACCCGCTCAACCAGAAGACCGACCTCTATTCGCTGGGTGTCGTGTTGTTTCACCTGCTCACGGGGCGTCTGCCATTCCGCGCCAAGAACCCGGCCCAGCTTGTCTACAAGATCATCAACGCCGATCCACCACTTGCAAGTCAGCTCAACCCGGATGTCCCGGAGTCCATGGACATGGTCATCCGTAAAGCGCTGGAAAAAGATCTGTACTCCCGCTACAAGAACGGCGCCGAGTTTGCCAAGGATCTGACCGCAGTCCGTTACAAGATCTATGACGAAAACCAGCGTACCCCTGATAACTCGAGATTCTCGGCGGTGCGCAAGCTGTCGTTCTTCACTGAATTCGACGACATCGAGATCTGGGAGGTCGTGCGCTTCGCGGTCTGGCGCAAGGTGGAGCCACTGACCCAGCTGGTTCGCGAAGGCAGCAACGACCAGCGCTTCGGAATCTTGCTCGAGGGTGAGGTCGAAGTATCGGTCGGCGGTCGTGTGGTGACGAAGTTGGGCGTTGGCGAGTCGTTCGGTGAAACAGCCTATCTCGATGAGATCGACCACCTTCAGCATGCCACGGTGGTCAGCCTGACACCGGTGACTTACCTGGATATTTCGCCTGCTGCCTTGTCGCTGACTTCCGAAGAGTGTCTCGAACACTTCCGTCAGCGTCTGGTATCAACGGTGTCACGCCGTTTGGCAAAGTCCGAAACGGCGCTTTCTGCTGCAACCGGAACACCTGCTACGCGTCCGACCGACACCACATCTCTGGGGTTTGGGGGTGGGGGCGACTTGCAGCTGGTAGACAACTAAGCCCGAATCAAGCCCTGCCGCAACTAGACCGTCAAGTCGACGTGCTGGATGCTGCCAGGCGTGCCGTCTTCGTTCAGATAGATCCCTGTGCTGCGGATCATGCCTCGGTCATCTGTGCCCTCGCGCAGTGCGAAAGGGGTTGCTGCGTTCTGCAGGGCTATGGCGCCAATGCCGGCTGTCCCCAGACTCTGTAACGTTCCGCCCGGTCGCCATACCTGCAGTTGCGAGAACTGCAGATCGGAGGAGTCGATCCAGCCGTTGTTATCGCTGTCGAGATCAGCCAGTTCGCTGAAGCCACTGCCGGTGCGTGGGCCAAAGAGTTCGCTGCCGTCGTCGATGACGCCATTGCCGTTGCGATCAATGGCCAGAAATGCGCTGCCACTGCCTAATGTGGCTATGGCTTCCTTCTTGCCGTCGCTATCCAGGTCGAACTGGATGCGGTGGGCGCTCAGCAGGGCAGGGCCGCCTGCGAGGTTGAGGACCAGCGGATCTTTGCGTACGTTGCCCGCATCGATGGTGGTTTCGCTGCTGCGGCGTTCATGGCGGCTGACTTCGAGTGCGAAGTCGAAACTGATCTCGCGACCGTCTGCCGTCTTGACCGTTCCGCGTGCCGAGTACTGCATGGCTTCCGTAGTTTCTTGCACTTCCCGATGCTCGAAGTGGAACGACCACTCCGGTTCGGGTTGCGCTGTGCGGCCTTGTGGAATGGCGGCGGAGTCAGCGGAGGCGTCACCTGTTTGCGCAACGTTGGCAAGGTCGGAGCTGTCGAAGAATTCGACCTTTCGGCCAGTCAGCTGTTCGATCACGGCGATCAGCAAGCTTAGACGCTCGTCTGCGGGTGATTTGCTCGATTCTGTCGTGCCAACTTCATTCGCGGCACCCAAAGCGTCGCGTCCAGCCGTGCTGATATCGACGCGTTCTGCCGGAGGCGGAGCTTCCTGGCGAGGAGCACGCAGCGTGAACTGCATGTTGGTTTCGCTTCGCGCCATGCTTTGCCGCTGCGCGGCGCCCTGCATGGAAAGGCTGGATTGCTCGATCTTCATCTCACACCACTGCATTCTTGCCGGCGGCGATGCCCGCTGGTTTTATACCGACCAGAAATGCACAGGACTTGAGAACCAGACAGGGGTTCGGCGCCCTGTGTTGCGCTTGTCGGCACCCTGCCCGGAAACGCGGAACTGGCTAAAGTTTTCTGCCTACTTGCCGAAATCCCTCACATCGCCGCCATAACCCTCAAAGTATCTGGAGGAACGACGTGAGCAGAGGTAGTGTTTATGGAATCAGCCGCGTGGATAACGAAGTCAGCCGTACGCATGGCTGGCTGGTAACTATCCAGCGTCGTGGCGTGATTCATCGCAAGCATTTCTCCGACGGCGTGCATGGTGGGAAGCAGAAGTCCTTTGCGGCGGCCAAAGGCTACCGTGATGAGGTCATCAGCAACAATCCGCCTTTTTCCATGCGCGAATATTCCAACATCGTCAAGAAGAACAACCGCTCCGGCGTGGTCGGGGTGTGCCGTTATTGCGCATCGGAAACCCGTGACCTGTCCGAAGACAAGCAGCGCTGGTTCTGGGTGGCCTCCTGGCCGCTACCGGACGGGCGTCGCAAACGTGTGAAGTTCTCGGTAAAGAAATATGGTGAAGAAGGTGCCTTCAAGATGGCGCTGAAAGCCCGCAAGGACGCATTGCGTGGGCTGGATGGAGCATTTGACCCGGGAGCGGTTCGCCGCAAGCCCGCGCGTCGCAAGGCAGCCGCTGACACGCCCACCGAATTGCGCAAGGCAGCCTGAGCGCAATCAGCAATTAAAAACCCGGCCTTGGCCGGGTTTTTCTTCACACTGCATCTTGATCAGAAGCTGGTGATGTCGCTCTCCTTGACGTCGCAGTAGGCCGTGTTCCAGAACTCACCCTGGTTGGTCTGGGCTTCGCCCGGCTGCACGCCGATGGCTTGCACGCAGACCTTGGGATTGCCCTTGGTCCAGCCCTTGATCTTCCAACTGCGGATTGTGGCTTTGTCGCCATAGTTGGAGTTGAGGCGCAGCAGGTAACCCGCGCTGCCATCCGGCTTGACGACCTTGCCGTTGATGGTCACACCAGTGGCGACCAGGTAGCGCGGACCGCCATTGCTGGAGCAGTTGCCGCACGATGCCCAGAAGCGCTGTACGTCACCATAGGTTGAGAAGTTGGTGATCTGGATGGTGCTGCCCTTGCCGTTGTGCTGGAAGATCTTGTCCGACGCGTGGCTGGCTGAACCGCCAATGACTTTCATGATTTTGCCGCTGCCGCCGAGCATGGTGGCAGCGTCTTCACAGACGTCCTCCCAGTGCACGTTTTCCAGGGTGCAGTTGCCCTCGCAATGAACGCCGTCTGACCCGTTCAGGCCTCCGGCGATAATGACGTTCTTCAGCGAAGCGCCATCTTCGAGCTTGAACACCGGTTTTTGGCCTTCGTCATCACAGTTTGATGCCTGTGCGACGATGCCGATGCGCTGGAAGCCATAGTCTCTAGTGGTGTTGGCCGGAATCGTCACAGTCGTGCTGTTGATCGTGGTGCCGGTCGCTGCCGGGATGCCCGAGGAACTTGCGCTGGAGGCCACACTGCTCGAAGACGTGGAGGATGAGCTGATGGAGCTTGCCACTGACGAGGAGGACGACTTCGAGGAGCTGCTGCTCGAAGTGGCGGTCGACGAAGAGCTGCTGGCCACACTAGACGATGAGGCACTGGTGGTAGCCGTCGAACATTCGTTCTTGCCGCCAGCGATCTTGCCGCCGAAGGTGGCTTCGGCACAGGCGAAACTGCCACTCAGAACCTTGTAGAAGAACTGATCGGCACGCCCGAAGGCGACATTGGTGTTGGCGGCGACCGAGCAGGTCTGGCCTTCGGTGCAGATGGTGACCCATCCTTTGGGGCGGTTGGCGGCCCACGCACTGGCTGTGAGTGCAAGCGCGAGCGTGCCGACGAGGGCATGGCGCATTTTCATTGCTGTCTCCTGGGAATGTTCTGGTTTTGGCAGCGACGGACTCTGACTCTGCCCAAGGCTTTAGTATGGCGATCAAACTAAAAAGTTCCACGCTGCATTGCCATATCTTCTAAGCGCGATGTCTCAGTGGAGTGAGCAAACTCTGTAGGATTCCGTCCTACGCAATTTTTGGAAGTGCTTGATGAACTGGGGAAATGAGCTCATTGCCAGCAGCATCTGGCTAGCCAAGGCCTATGCCTTGACGTTGATTGTGTTTGTGCCTGCCATGCTGGGGTTGATGCGCTGGACCGTTTGGGGGCGTCAGTTTCGCCTGATCACGGGAGCCTATTTCTCCCCTCGAACGAGCTTGCGGCCGCTGCTGATGCTGGGGCTCATGCTGCTTGTCTCGCTGATGGCCGTGCGGCTGAACCTCGTTTTTTCTTTCTGGTACAACGACCTCTATACCAGCTTGCAGAACCTTGATGCCAAGGTCTTCTGGCTCAGTGTCTGGCTGTTTGCATTGTTGGCCAGCCTTCACATCGTTCGCCTGCTGCTCGACGCCTTCATCAGGAAAGCTTTTCGCATTCACTGGCGTGTATGGCTCAACGAGCAATTGCTCAATGCCTGGATGTCATCCCGGGCCTACTATCTCGCTCGACACGCTGAAACGCAGCAGGACAACCCCGAACAGCGTATTCAGGAGGATACAGAAACCCTGGGCGAGAAGGCGGTGGAGCTTGCTCTGGATGGCGTCAAGGCCGTGGTGTCGATAGTTGCTTTCACAACCTTGCTGTGGACCTTGTCAGGTTCGTTGACCGTCATGGGTCATGAGGTTTCGCGGGCGATGGTTTTTCTCGTCTATGTCTATGTCTTGACCACCAGCTTTTTCGCTTTCTGGATCGGCCGGCCCCTTATCCGTCTGAACTTCCTTGCGGAACAGTTTTCTGCGACCTATCGCTATCTGCTGATTCGTATTCGTGAATACGGCGAAAGCATTGCGTTGTATGGCGGGGAAAAGGTCGAGAAGTCGCGACTCGAGGGGGCTTTTGGCAACGTAATTGCAAACTCATGGGCCACATTGTGGCGGGAGCTCAAGTTCAATGGATTCAATTTCACCATTGGCCAGGTTGGCGTGATCTTTCCCTTGCTGATTCAAGGGCCACGCGTGCTGAGCGGTGCAATCAAGTTAGGCGATCTGATGCAGACGCTGGAGGCCTTCAATCAGGTGCAGGATGCGCTGTCATTCTTCCGCGAGTCCTATGACAAATTCGCGATCTTCCGCGCCGTGCTCGATCGCCTGAGCGGATTCGTCAAAAACATGACCGAGGTGAACGCACTACCGGTCCCCAGTGTCGTGCCGGTGGCAGATCGTCTGACAGTCAATCGCTTCTCGGTGCTGCATCCCGAGGGGGATCCGCTGATAAGTGAGCTGTCATTCTCATTAGTGGCGGGCGAGCGCTTGCTGGTCCGGGGACCATCCGGTGCGGGCAAGACGACGTTGTTGCGCGCTGTGGCTGGCTTGTGGCCATATACCCGGGGGGAACTTGCACGACCGACTGACGCGAATGCGCTATTCCTCTCCCAGAGGCCCTATTTGCCCGTTGGCGGCCTGCGCCTCGCACTGGCTTACCCCGGGCAGGCCCTTGATGATGCTCTCGCCCGTGAGGTCCTGCAGCGTGTGCAGCTGCCCCAACTCGTCGATTTGCTCGACGATGAGCGTGATTGGTCGCAGATCCTGTCGCCCGGAGAGCAGCAGCGCCTGGCCTTCGGACGCGTTCTGGTCAATCGTCCTCGGCTGCTGGTCATGGATGAAGCGACTTCGGCCCTGGATGCAGGGCTGGAGCATGCCTTGTACGCGATGATCATTGAGGCGCTGCCCGACAGCATCGTGCTCAGCGTGGGGCATCACACAAGCCTGGCGCAGTTTCATCAGCGTGCCTTGGAACTGCATCAGGGGGGCGCGTGGCAGATCGTTACCGGGGATCAACAGGCAGGTGTAGCGTAGTGCACACCGTAATGCTGGATGGTTTCGTGTTTGCTGGGTAAACTGCTGAAAAATCAGGAAAAAGAGTGCGATGTGCTTTGCGGCATTCCTGCGTGTTTGTCGCAACACGTCCGACCTCAAGAATCAAAATCAAGTAGAGATCGGAGTCGATGATGGGTACGTACGGAAAGTCCGGCGGCTTTTGCCGCTGGCGTGGGGTTGCGCCAGCACTAGGCCTGGTGATGCTGATGATTGCAGGCTGCGGTGGTGGTGGAGGTGGTGGCAGTGTGAGCGCCGGCACAACCAGCGCCAGCAGCAGTGCGCCATCGTCGTCCTCCAGCAGCGCGGCGACGTCATCTGCGTCGAGCAGCTCCAGCAGTTCGAGCACGACGTCCAGTGCGAGTTCCAGCGCTTCCAGTGTTGCGAGCTCTTCCAGCACCTCCTCCGCCTCGTCTAGTACTTCTTCGGGTTCGGCACCGACAGCCTGGCTGGGCAGCACCTGGAACTTCCGTGGTGACACCTCGCAGACGACTCTGGGTAATTCGACGCTGAGCTACACGCTGACCGATGGCACGGCGAGTGAAGTCAGTTTGCTGACCAGCAATGGCAAGTTCGCTGGCTACGGTGAGAGCTTTGCCGTGGTGGCCAAGGAGCTCACGGGTGACTTCACTTTTACCGCGACTGTGGCAAGCATTTCGGTGCCTTTCACCGTGGATTCGTCTGATGCTTACCGTCTTGGCGTGATGCTTTGCGATTGCTCGAATGGTTCGACGAGCACGGCGCCCATCATCGTAGTGTCGGGCTTGTCGCCGACCGGCGCGGGCACGGACTACCAGCCGTTTTACGCGGCGCGCACGACTGCGCTGGTGAGCGGGGTCGGTGGCGCATCGTTGAACCAGGACTTCACGGGTGTGGCCGTATCGATCGGTAGTACCGCAGCATCGGTACCGCTGACCAAGTTGCGCATCGTGCGTTCCGGTAATACGGTTACGGCCTATGTGTCGCGTGATGGCGGTACGAGCTGGACCACCAGTGGCTCCGCCATCGGCACTCTGTCTGGCCTGCCTGCCAAGGTGCATGCGGGCGTGTTTGCTGCCAACAATGTGGCGACCCGTACCGTGTTCACGAACATCACGATCACTCAGCCCTGATCTGAGTGGGGTCGCTGACAGCAAAAAGGCCACCAGTCGGTGGCCTTTTTGCTTGATCGTCTTCGCTGCGCCTACTGCATATCCTGAATCTTGCGCAGCAACGACTTCTGCTTTTCGGTGATGACGAACTTGTCGTAGACCGGGCGCATGGCGTCCTGGAAGGGCTTCTTGTCGCAGTTGCCGACAAAGGTTGTGCCGGCCGCAGCGAGATTCTTGCGGGCGGCGTTTTCTTTTTCGGCCCAGTAGCGACGCATCGTCGACACGGATTGCTTGGCGCATTCCTTGACGATCTTGCGATCGTCTTCGCTGAGTTCGTCCCAGATCTTCTTCGAGAAGATCAGCACGTCGGGCGCCATGGAGTGTTCGGTACTGGAGAAATGGCTGAACACTTCGAAGTGACGGAAGCTTTCGAAGGCCAGCAGGTTGTTTTCTGCAGCTTCAATGAGGCCGGTTCGCTTGCCGGCGATGATTTCGTCGATCGACATCGGTGTTGCTGCAGCGCCCATGGCGTTGGCCACAGCGATCCACAGGTCGGACTGCGGCACGCGCAGCTTCATGCCGCGCACATCAGAGAGGCTGCGGATCGGTTTGTTTGAATAGATAGAGCGCACGCCGCTGTCGTAGAAAGCGAGGCCGATCAAGCCATCTGATGCGCACGAAGCCAGGATTTCTTCACCGGGTGCGCCATCCATGGCGCGCTGCATGTGATCGATGCTACGGAACAGGAAGGGCAGGGTGGGGATGATGGTTTCGGGGCAGCTCTTGTTGAGTGGCGAGATGTTGACTCGCGCCATGTCCAGCGCGCCGCTGCGCGTCTGTTCAAGCGCTTCCTTCTCCGAGCCGAAGCTGCCCGCCGAATAGACCTTGAGCGATATGCGTCCCTGCGTGCGCTGGCTGAGCGCTTCGCCCATGGCGCGCAAGGCGCGCACGGTCGGGAAATCATCGCTCTGGATGTCGGCGACGCGCAGCAAGACTTTCTTCTCGGCGTTGGCGTCGACGCGATAGCGCGACAGCAGACGGGCTACATCGCGACTCATGCCGGCGAGGCTGACTACAGCTTGCGCGGCTTGCGAGGCCGCCGCCGAGTTCTGCTCGCTCATTTGAGCGACCTGCTCGATGTTCTGCGCGATGGCGGTGCTACCCGCTTGTTGTTCGCGGATGGCATCGGAAATGTCTTCGACGACGCTGGCGGCGGCGGATGAGCCATCCTTGATGCGCTCGATGGATTCCCCCGCCTGGCGCGCATTGGTGACGCCGTTGGCGACGGCTTCCTCGGTCTTGTCCATGCTCGTCACGGCAACTTTGGCGCTCTCCTGCATGCGACCGAGCAGTACGCTGATTTCCTGCGTGGACTTGGCGGTGCGCTCGGCAAGCTTGCGCACCTCATCGGCCACCACGGCAAAGCCGCGGCCCTGTTCGCCCGCGCGTGCTGCTTCGATAGCGGCGTTGAGCGCCAGAAGGTTGGTCTGTTCTGCGATCTCGCGGATCATGTTGGCCACCGAAGAAATGCTGTCGCAGTCGGCACGCAGGGCTTTGATGCGGCCGGCGGCATCGCGAACAGAGTCAGAGATGGCTTGAATACCGTTGAGCGTCGTCAGCAGCACTTCAGAGCTGTGCTCGGCAATGTTGCGCGATTCGCCTGTGTGCTGGCTGGCATCGCGTGCCTGCTGTGCCACCATGCTGATGCTGACCGTCATTTCCTCGACAGCGGCTGCCATGTTGGTGGAGGCATCGCTCTGGATAACCGAATTTCGGGCAATCTTGCGTGACGAGCGATCGACGTCTTCCGTGACTTCGAGCATTTTCGATGTCGAAGCCTGCATTTCAGTGAAGCTCGCGCGCAGCTTGCTGATCAGGCGGTTGTAGGCCTGAATGATTTCGCTGAGCTCATCCTGGCCGTGTGCCTGGATGTCTGCCGTGAAGTCGAGATTGTCTGCCGCGCAGGCGATGGCCTTGTGGATGGTATTCAGCGGTTGCAACACCGCTTTGGCAAGGAACCAACCAGTGCCTCCAATCACCGCCAGTCCAATGATGCCGACCGTGAGCAGCACCCCTGTGCTGCCCGAACTGCCTGCCAGTGCAACGCCCAGCACGATGATGGTCGTCAGCATGGCTGTACAGACCAGGAACAGAATCTTGCGGGTAATGGACATCCCGTATCTCCAGCGTGCCATGAGGCTGAATGCCTCTTGTTTTCAGCCGGAACAAGGCGCCACAGGGATTTGCGACGCCTCTTATGAACCGGCTATGGCACTGATACGGCGGCGCGGCCTCAAAACTTGAGGGGCCCGACGCCAAAAAATGCTCAAGCTGCCAACTGGTCCGCGCGCAGTAACAGAAGTTTTTCTTCTTCGCTGGTTGTAGTCAGCCAGACGGGTTCCAGTGCGGGGAATGCCGCCTCGAATTCAGCCCGGTTGTGGCCTACTTCGATCAGCAGAATACCGTTGGGCGTGAGGCGCTGGTGGGCGTCGCGGAGAATGCGGCGAACAATTTCCATGCCGTCCTCTCCGGCTCCCAGAGCCATTGCGGGCTCGTGCAGGTATTCGGGCGGCAGGGCGTCCACTGATGCAGCGGTAACGTAAGGCGGATTGGAGACGATCAAGTCGTAGCGCTCGTCCTTGAGTGCCGAGAATACGTCTGACTGGATGAGGCGGATGCTGTCCTGCAGGCCGTAGTCCTCGACGTTGATGCGAGCGACTTCGAGCGCATCTGGCGACAGGTCGATGGCGTCGATCTGTGCGCTGGGGAAACAGTGAGCCATCACGATGGCCAGACAGCCGCTGCCGGTGCAGAGATCCAGCGCCCGCGTGACTTGCGATGCGTCGTCAATCCATGGCGAGAGGCCATCAGCGAGCGCTTCAGCGCAGAATGAGCGCGGAATGATCACGCGTTCATCGACCGTGAATCGGAATTCGCCTAGCCAGGCTTCGCCCGTCAAATAGGCGGCGGGGATGCGTTCATCGCTGCGACGGTGAATGATTTCAAGCACCTCGGTGCGTTCATCCGTCGGGATGCAGGCGTCGAGGAAAGGCTCCAGTCGGTCGATGGGCAGGTGCAGGGTATGCAGCACGAGGTAGACCGCCTCGTCGTAGGCGTCCTGCAGACCGTGGCCGAACACCAGCTTGTTGCGATTGAAGCGGCTGGTGGCGTAGCGGATCAGATCGCGGACGGTGACCAGCTCGTCGGTGGGATTGTGCTCGTGCGAGTGATCGTGGTTGTGGCCACACTCGTCGCCGCAGCTGTCGTCATGTTCGTGATGATCGTGTGCCATTACTTGAGCAACGCCGCGATGGCGCCTTCGTATGCTTTGGAGAGGGGCGCCATGTCGGCCAGCAACACACGCTCGTTGATCTTGTGAATGGTGGCATTGACCGGACCGAATTCGACAACTTCGGGGCAGATCGTGGCGATGAAGCGGCCATCAGAAGTGCCGCCGGTTGTGGACAGCACAGGTTTGTGGCCCGTCGCCGCTTCAATGGCGCTCTCCATGGCCTGCGTCAGCTTGCCGCGACCCGTGAGGAAAGGATTGCCGGAAAGGCTCCAGTCGAGACTGTATTCGAGACCGTGGCGATCCAGAACCTCGTGGACACGCGCCTTGAGGCCAGCTTCGGTGCTTTCGGTCGAGAAGCGGAAGTTGAACAATAGCTCCATCGCGCCCGGGATCACGTTATTCGCGCCCGTTCCGGCTTTGATATTGGAGATCTGGAAGCTCGTCGGTGGGAAGAACTCGTTGCCCTTGTCCCACTCGATGGCGGCCAGTTCGGCCAGTGCCGCGGCGCCCTGGTGAATCGGGTTGCGGCCGAGGTGCGGGTAGGCGATGTGGCACTGGATGCCGCGAATCGTCAGCTTGCCGTTGAGCGAGCCCCGACGGCCGTTCTTGATCATGTCGCCGGTGTTGTCGACCGAGGTCGGCTCGCCGACGATGCAGTAGTCGATCTCTTCGCCACGCGCCTTGAGCGCTTGCACGACCTTGACTGTGCCATCAGTGGCGACGCCTTCTTCGTCCGAGGTCAGCAAGAAGGCGATCGAACCCTTGTGATCAGGACTGGCGGCGACGAAGCGTTCGACCGCGGTGACGAATGCGGCCAGCGACGTCTTCATGTCCGCGGCTCCCCGGCCATAAAGGTAGCCTCCCTGCTCGGTTGGCTGGAACGGGTCGGTATGCCATTGCTCCAGCGGGCCGGTCGGCACCACGTCGGTGTGGCCGGCGAGCACGACGACAGGCCGCGTCGTGCCACGGCGCGCCCACAGGTTCGATACGCCGTTGCTGTCGATGCGTTCGCAGTTGAAGCCGATGGCGGCGAGGCGGTTGGCGATCTGTTCGAGGCAGCCTTCGTCGAGCGGTGTGACGGAACGGCGGCTCATCAGCGCACGCGCCAGTTGCAGCGTGCTGCTGTGGATGTCTTGAGTCATGTCTTGGTAGGGAGAAAACGCCGAACTGTCAGCTCGGCTCTTCCATGTGCAGGGTGAAGGAACTGAAGGACGCGCCGTCGTCTTCGGCCGGTTCGAAGTCGGCTAGGGCCGATTTCTCCTGCGTGTTGCCGGCGGTCTGGTCCTTGTGCTGGGCGTTGTTGACCAGCCAGGAGAAGTTGGTGGGCGAGTCGGAGTTCTGCAAGGCTTCATCCAGTGTGATGGTGCCTTCGCTGTAGAGCTTGAAGAGATCCTGCTCAAAGGTTTGCGAGCCGGGGGCCAGCGCCTTTTCCATGGCTTCCTTGACGCCGGAGAGCTCGCCACGTTCGATAAGGTCGGCGACGTGGCGGGTATTCATCAAGACTTCCACTGCCGGGATGCGCGAGCCGTCGGGCTTGCGCACGAGACGTTGCGAGACGATGGACTTCAGCGAGACAGAGAGGTCGAGATACAGCAGCTCGCGGTTCTCCAGCGGGAAGAAGCTGGTGATGCGGTTGAGCGCGTGGTGCGAATTGTTGGCGTGCAGTGTGGCGACGACAAGGTGACCCGATTGCGAATACGAAATGGCCGCTTTCATGGTTTCCAGATCGCGGATTTCGCCGATCAGGATGCAGTCGGGCGCCTGACGCATGGCGTTCTTGAGCGCCTGGCCCCAGCTGTTTGTGTCGAAACCGATCTCGCGCTGGTTGACGATGGAGCGCTTGTGACGGAACAGGTACTCGATGGGATCTTCGACCGTCAGGATGTGGCCGGTGGCGTGGGTGCAGCGGTGATCCAGCATCGAGGCGATGGTGGTCGACTTGCCCGAACCCGTGGCGCCGACGACCAGTACCAGACCGCGCTTTTCCATGATCACGTCGGCCAGCACTTCCGGTACGCCGAGCTCCTTGAGCGTCGGGATCTCCGTGCGGATGTAACGCACCACGATGGCCATGCTGCCGCGTTGCCAGAAGAAGTTGACGCGGAAGTTGCCGAGCCCCGGACGCTGCACCGAGAAGTTCAGCTCCCGGTCATTCTCGAAGGCCATGCCCTGTTCGGGTGTGAGCAGCTCGTACCCCATCTTCTGGATGACGACGGGCTCCATCACCTGCTGGTTGATGGGGACGACCGCTCCATTGATCTTGATGTGAATCGGCGCGCCAGCTGTCACATAAATGTCGGAGGCCTCGCGCTCGGCCATCAACTGGAACAGACGATCGAAAATCATGCACAGCCTCCGTCAGGTCGCACTAAGCGGGCACCGGGGCGGTCAGCCCCTGCACGGTGCCCGTTCTGCATCAGAGCACGGGATGCTCAGTCCCGCAACAGCTCGTTGATCGAAGTCTTGGCGCGGGTTTGCGCGTCGACTTTCTTCACGATGACTGCACAGTACAGCGAATACTTGCCATCGGCCGAGGGCAGGTTGCCCGACACCACGACCGAACCGGCCGGAATGCGACCGTAGGTCACTTCACCCGTGGCGCGGTCGTAGATCTTGGTGCTCTTGCCGATGTACACGCCCATCGAGATCACCGAGTTCTCCTCGACGATGACGCCTTCCACGACTTCGGAGCGGGCACCGATGAAGCAGTTGTCTTCGATGATGGTCGGGTTGGCTTGCAGCGGCTCCAGCACGCCGCCGATGCCGACGCCGCCGGAGAGGTGCACGTTCTTGCCGATCTGTGCGCAAGAGCCCACGGTCGCCCAAGTGTCGACCATGGTGTTCTCGCCAACGTAGGCGCCGATGTTGACGTAGGACGGCATCAGCACGGCGCCCTTGCCGATGAAAGAACCCTTGCGGGCGACTGCCGAGGGCACGACGCGGAAGCCGCCTTCGCGGAAGTCGTCGCTGGAGTAGTCGTCGAACTTGGTAGGCACCTTGTCGAAGTAGCGCAGGTCGCCGCTGTTGATGACGCGATTGTCATGGGTGCGGAAGTACAGCAGCACGGCCTTCTTGATCCATTGGTGCGTAACCCATTCACCGTTGATCTTCTCTGCGACGCGCAGCTTGCCGGCGTCCAGATCGCCGATCACGGCGGCAATGGCGTTGTTCAGGGCCGGGTCGCTGCAGCCAGGCGAAATTTCCGTGCGGCGCTCAAAGGCTTCTTCGATCAGGGTTTGCAAGGGGTGGGACATGGCTACCTCGTCTTTCAATGAATCTGTTGCTGGAGCAGTGTTGTGGTTCAGGTCAGGTCTTTAGCGGAAAGACTGGCAGAAATCCACGATGCGGTTGGCGGCTTCGACGCATTCCTCGACGCCCGCCACCAGGGCGATGCGCACAAAGCCCGCGCCGGGATTGAGCCCATGTGCCTCGCGTGCCAGGTACTGGCCGGGCAGCACAGTGACGTGGGTGGCGGCATACAGGGCGCGGGCAAAGGCGGCATCGTCGTCGGGCGTACGAGCCCACAGATAGAAGCCGGCGTCGGGTCGGCTGATGCCCAGCACGGGCGACAGCAGGGGCACCAGGCGGTCGAATTTCTCCCGGTACAGGCGGCGGTTATCGAGAACGTGGGCCTCATCATTCCATGCAGCGATGCTGGCCAGCTGCACGCTCTGGCTCATGGCGCAGCCATGATAGGTGCGATAGAGCAGGAATTTCTTGAGGATGGCGGCGTCACCGGCCACAAATCCGGACCGCAGCCCCGGCACGTTGGAACGCTTGGACAGGCTATGGAACACCACGAGGCGTTCGAAATCCTTGCGACCAAGCTGTTCGGCAGCCTGCAGCGCACCCAGTGGCGGCGCGGCTTCGTCAAAGTAGATCTCGGAGTAGCACTCGTCGGCTGCGATCACGAAGCCGTGCCGGTCCGCCAGCTCGAACAGCGTTCGCCAGTCTTCGAGGCTCAGCACGCGACCAGTCGGGTTGCCGGGCGAACATACGTAGATCAGCTGCACGCGGGCCCACTGGGCGTCCGACAGCTCGTCGAGATCGAGGCCGAAGCCGTTTTCGCTCGTCTGGTTCAGGAATGCGGGTTCCGCGCCAGCCAGCAGGGCTGCACCTTCATAGATCTGGTAGAACGGATTGGGGCTCGCCACCAGAGCGCCGGGCTTGCTGCCATCGACCACACACTGGGCAAACGCAAACAAGGCCTCGCGGGTGCCATTGACCGGCAACACCTGGCTGGCCGGATTGACGGCCTTGAGGCTGAAACGGCGCTGCAGCCAGCCGGCAATCGACTCGCGCAGGGCCTCTACGCCAAGGGTCGTCGGGTAGGTGGACAGCCCGTCCAGATTGGCGGTCAGGGCGTCTTTCACCAGCCGGGGCGTGTCGTGCTGCGGCTCGCCGATGGAGAGGCGGATGGGCGCCACAGCGGGCGGTGTGGCGCCGGCAAACAGGGCGCGCAGCTTTTCGAAGGGATAGGGGTGCAGCTTGTCCAGCAGGGGGTTCAATTCGGTCTCGCTCTGACAGGGCCGGGGGCCGGAAAAGTCGGGGGACGGTGTGCCCGGAGGTCTGGCCGTCGCCCGCTCAGGGGCGCCGGGCAAGGTGCGATATTATAGCGCCCTTGCTGCGCTCCCCCTGCGCTCTCCCCAATCCAGCCCCCTACCGACCCGCTGCTGTGCGTCTCTCCAAGCTCAAACTGGCCGGTTTCAAGTCCTTCGTTGACCCGACAACGGTCCTGACGCCAGGGCAACTGGTGGGCATTGTCGGGCCCAATGGGTGCGGCAAGTCCAACCTGATCGATGCCGTGCGCTGGGTGCTCGGCGAATCGCGCGCGTCCGCCTTGCGCGGCGAATCGATGCAGGACGTCATCTTCAATGGTTCGACGTCGCGCAAGCCGGTGTCTCGGGCCAGCGTGGAGCTGGTCTTCGACAACGCTGATGGGCGTGCCGCCGGTCAGTGGTCGCAGTACAGCGAAATCGCCGTCAAGCGCGTTGTCGAACGCAGCGGCGAGTCCGAATACTTCATCAATAACGTCCGCGTCCGCCGCAAGGACGTCATCGACCTGTTCCTCGGTACCGGCCTTGGCCCGCGCGCCTACGCCATCATTGAGCAGGGCATGATCTCGCGCGTCATCGAGGCGCGGCCCGAAGAGGTCCGCGCTTTCCTCGAAGAAGCCGCCGGCATCACCAAGTACAAGGAACGGCGCCGCGAGACCGAGGGGCGCCTCGCCGATGCGCGCGACAACCTCGCACGCCTCGAAGACCTGCGCGCCGAGCTCGGCCAGCAGATCGTGCGCCTGTCGTCACAGGCCGAACTGGCGACGAAATACCGTAGTCTGCAGGACACGCTCTCGGCGCGTCAGGCCCTGCTGTGGGTGTGGAAGCTGCGTGAAGGCGAGAGTGCGCTTCAGGGCGCAGACACCCGCATCGCCGAGAGCGGGCGCAGCCTGGAGGCCGCACAGGAAGCCCTGCGGCTCAGTGAGGCCCGCATTGCCCTGCTGCGCGAACAGCACACCCGCCTGGCCGAGGCAGTCGGCATGGCGCAAGGCGACGTGTATGCGATTGCCGCCGAGGTCTCGCGCATCGAGAGCGAGCTGCGTGCCTTGCGCGAAGCGGCTGCAAGGCTGACTGCCCGGAGTGAGCAGCTGTCCGCAACGCGTGCGCAGTGGCAGGGCCGCGCGGCTGCGCTGACCGTCGATCATGAAAATTGGCAGGCCCAGTCCGCATCCGCCGAACAGGCGCTGGCTGCGGCACAGCAAGCCGTGGCGGGCACCCAGGGTGAATTGCCGGACGCCGAGTTGCGTCTGGCGGCGGCAAGGGCCGCGCTGGACGCCACGCGGCAAGCCCTGGCGCAGGCCGAGCAGCAGGTTCAGGTCGAGACGGCGCGTCTGGCGGCCAGCGAGCGTGCCTTGCAAGGTTTGCAACAGCGCAGGGAGCGCACGGCCAGCGAGCTGGCACAGCTGACCCCGCCTGATACGCTGGCTTTGCAGAGCGCGCGCGAAGCTGTCGAGCAGCTGACTGCCGAACAGGCTGCGCTGCATGGGGCTGTGGCGGCCGCGCAGGGCGAGCTGGAAACGGCCCAGCAGACTCAGCGTGCGGCGCAGGGCGAGCTGAACACTGCTGGACAACTGGCCACCCGCTTGCAAGCGCGGTTGGATGCCTTGCGCGCCTTGCAGGCCAAGCTGCGCGACCAGGGTGATCTGGCGGACTGGCTGTGGCAATGTGGCCTCGCCGACAGTGACCCGCTTTGGCAACAGGTGCAGGTTGAAGCCGGTGCCGAGCTGGCGCTGGAGGCTGTGCTTCGGGAGCGCCTTGCCGCGCGCGGCCCACTGGCTGAATCCGCCCTGAGCAAGGTGCTCGGCCAGCCTGTGCCGGCCACGACGGTTGTGCTGCGTGAGCAGGGCGAAACATCACTGTCCGTGCAGATGGCGCCAGAAGGATTGCGCCCGCTGCGAGCCCAGGTCAGCACTGCATCGCCACGCGTCGCCGCTGTGCTCGATCGCTGGCTGGTCAATGTCTATCTGGCCGACGATCTGGCGCCCTTCATGCAGGCCCCGCTGGCTGCCGGTGTTGTGCTGGTGAATGCAGGTGGGCAGATGCTGACGGCAGGTGAGCTGGTGTTGTTCGCCCCGGACGCAAAGACTCATGGTGTGCTGGAGCGCCAACGCGAGATCGCCCAACTGGACGCCGAACTCATCACCGCCCAGCACGCACTGGAGGCTCGCCGCACCGCGCTCCACCAGGCTGAGGCTGCGGTGCAGGCCGCGCAGGCCGGGCTCGTCGCACAGCGCGAGCAAACCGCTCGCTTGCAGCAGGCAGCGCATGAAGCCCAGCTCTCGCTGGTGCGATTGCAGGAGGCGCAGAAGCGCTTCGAGGAGCGTTCGTCACAGCTCATGCAGGAGCGTAGCGAAATCGAACGGACCCTCGCCGCAGAAACCGCACGCCAGGCAGAAAGTGGGGCAGCGCTGGAGCAGCATCGCCTGGCTGTGAATGCCCGACATCTGGCGCTTTCGGCCGCTGAGCACGCCTTGGCCGATGCGGAGCAGGGCCGGTCGCGCAGTCGCGAGCTCAGCGAACGTCAGCAACGCAGTCTGCAGGAAGCGGAATTCGCTCTGCGCGAATGCCGTACCCGACTGGCTGACATCACCCGTAACCAGACGCTGGTGCAGGAAGAAATTGCCCGCAACGAACAGGAAGCCGCACAACTGGCCAGCGAGTCCGCGGCGCTGGACGACTCTGCGCTGCAGACCTCACTGCAAACAGCCTTGCAGCTGCGTACGGCACGCGAAGGCGAGCTGGCATCACGCCGCGACGCCCTGGAGTCCCTGGGGGCGCAACTGCGCAGCAGCGATGAAGAGCGCCTGCGCGCAGAACAGGGGCTGGAACCCCTGCGCGAGGCTTTGGCGGCGGCCAGATTGGCCCGTCAGTCAGCCGAAATGCTGGTGGCACAAGCGCAGGAGCGCCTTGCCGAGCTCGCCATACAGCCTGACAGCGTGGCACCCGAAGCCCTGGCAGACGTGCGCGAAACGGCCCTTGTGCGTGAAGTGTCGCGCCTGACGCGCGAAATGGCTGAGCTCGGCCCGGTGAACCTTGCGGCACTTGATGAACTGGCCGCCACAAGCGAGCGAAAGGGTTATCTGGACGCCCAGTACGACGACCTCATGCAGGCCATCGAGACGCTGGAGGCCGCGATCCGGCGCATAGACCGTGAAACCCGTGAACAGCTGTCGGCGACGTACAATACGGTCAATCGTCATTTCGGCGAGTTGTTCCCGCAGCTGTTTGGCGGTGGTGAAGCCGCACTGGTGCTGACCGGCGACGAAATCCTTGATGCCGGCATCCAGATCGTGGCCCGCCCGCCAGGCAAGAAGAACGCCTCGATCCATCTGTTGTCGGGCGGCGAAAAGGCCCTGACGGCCATCGCACTGGTGTTCGCGATGTTCCAGCTCAATCCCGCGCCCTTCTGCATGCTCGACGAGGTGGATGCACCGCTCGACGATACGAATACCGAACGCTACTGCGACATGGTCAAACGCATGTCGGCCGTGACGCAGTTCGTGTTCATCAGCCACAGCAAGATCACGATGGAGCGCGCCCAGCAACTGGTGGGCGTGACCATGCAGGAACAAGGGGTGTCGCGCATCGTCGAAGTCGATATCGACGCGGCAATGAAACTGGCTGAGCCAGCCGCCCCGGTCGCTGCAGAACCCGTTAATTGAAAGTCGTCCAGACAGAATGAGTGATTTCCAGCTTTCCCTGATCGCCGCCGGTGGCCTCGTCGTCATCGTGGTTGTCGGTTACAACTTCTGGCAGGAACGCCGTGCGCGTCGCCATGCCGAACAGATCTTCCGCCCCGCCGAGCGCGATGCCCTGCTCGATGGTGACGACGTCGCTCCCATTCCGCCAGCTCCGGGCGGTCGCATGGAACCCAGCTTGCCTGGCAACGCTGCCGAGGGTGAAGGCCCGAACGCCACGCCCGCTCCGATGCCCCCGCGCGCACCGTCGCCGGCCGTCAGCAAGTCACGGCCCGCAACTCCCGCCAAGGCTGCGACGCCGGCCATGCCCGTCGAGTCGCAAGCCATCGACTGCGTCGTCACTGTTGAGGCCCCTGCTGGCTTGTCGGCGGGCGCGTTGTTCACTGCCCAACAAGCCTTGCTGGCTGGTTTCTCCAAGCCCTTGCGCTGGTTCGGCTGGAACGACAGCGATAACCAATGGATGCCGATCGATGCGCGCAGCAGCGCCAGCCTCAACCGCGCCAGTGCCGCCCTGCAGCTGGTTGACCGTCGCGGCGCCATCGCCGAGGCCGACCTGACCCGTTTTTATGACCAGGTACAGCAGCTCTGCGACCAGTTTCTCGCCGTGCCACGCTTGCCGTCCCGCGCCGAAGTGATGAGTCGTGCGCAGGAGCTGGATCGTTTCTGTGCGGACGTCGACATTCAGATTGCCGTCAACGTCGTCGCCAAGGAAGGCAGCTTCCCCGGCACCAAGATCCGCGGTCTGGCCGAGGCCGCCGGTCTGGTCCTGATGGGCGACGGGGCATACCATGCCCGCGATGACGATGAGCGCACGCTGTTCACGCTCTCCAACCAGGAGACGGCGATGTTCTCCGCCGAGCAGCTGCGCCACCTGCATACCACTGGCATCACGCTCGCGATCGACGTGCCGCGTGCCCCCGATCCAGTCGCCGTGTTCGACCGCGTGACCACCTTCGCCCAACAGCTTGCTGTCGCGCTGGGGGGCGTCATGGTCGATGACAACCGGGTGTTGCTCTCCGACCGCTCGCTGAGCCTCATCCGCGGCCAGATCGCACAGTTCGATCAGCAGATGGAGGCACAGGGCATTCCGGCGGGGAGTGAAGTGGCTTTGCGTCTGTTCCGCTGACGTTTCATGGCCGAGCATCTGCAATGGATTTTCGGCAGTACCTTGTCCAGGTTGTTTTTGTACGGCGTGTTTGCACTACCTGCGCTGGCATTGTTTGGCTACTTCGGCGCGCTCGGCAAGCGTTCGCACAAACGCGATGAATCCGCTGACCGAGAGCCGGTCGAGTAACTAACGCGCGCGACATCGCCCAACATTAGTTTGAGGTCTGAATGACGGATCTGTTTGTTGTTGAACGCGCTGCCGAGCTACGCGACACCCTCCACCGCTACGCACACGCCTACTACACGCTCGATGCACCGCTGGTGCCCGACGCCGAGTACGACCGCCTGTTTCGCGAGCTGCAGGCCATTGAGGCGGCGCATCCTGCGCTGCGCACCGCTGATTCGCCGACGCAACGGGTCGGTGGCGCCCCGCTCAAGGAGCTGACGCCGGTACGTCACGTCGTGCCCATGCTGTCCATCGAGACCGAGACGGACACGACTGAGGGTGGAGCGATTGCTTTCGATGCCCGCGTGCGTCGCAAGCTGGAGCGTGCCGACGATGCGCCAGCCATCGAATATGCGGCCGAGCTCAAGTTCGATGGCCTCGCAATGAATCTCCGTTACGAGTCTGGCGTGCTGGTGCAGGCGGCAACGCGTGGCGATGGTGAGGTGGGAGAGGATGTGACCCACAACGTGCGCACCATTGGTGGCATTCCGCTGAAGCTGATGGGCGACGCGCCGGCGGTGCTCGAAGTACGCGGCGAGGTGTACATGCGCCGCGATGACTTCGAGAAGCTCAACGAGCGCCAGCGTGCAGCAGGTGAAAAGACTTTCATCAATCCACGCAATACCGCAGCCGGCGCCATCCGCCAGCTTGACCCGGCGATCACCGCGCAGCGTCCTCTGTCGTTCTTTGCCTATGGTCTCGGCGAAGTGCAGGGCTGGAGCGATATGCCAGCGACCCACGCGGCACTCGAAGATGCGCTCGCAACGTTTGGCTTGCCCGTGTGTGAACACCGCGTCATCGCAAAGGGCGCTGCGGGTCTGGTCGAATTTCACCAGCGCATGGCTGGTTTGCGTGACAGCCTGCCGTTCGACATCGACGGCATCGTCTACAAGGTCAACAGTCTGGCCCTGCAACGCGAGCTGGGCTTCCGCAACCGCGAGCCGAACTGGGCCGTGGCACACAAGTATCCGGCGCAGGAAGAGATCACGCAGCTGCTCGACATCGAGGTGCAGGTCGGTCGTACAGGCGCCATTACGCCAGTGGCACGGCTCGCGCCGGTGTTTGTTGGCGGCGTGACCGTCACCAATGCGACCCTGCACAACCAGGACGAAGTCGACCGTAAGGACGTGCGCATCGGTGACTGGGTCATCGTGCGTCGCGCGGGCGACGTGATTCCCGAAGTCGTCGGCCCGGTGCTTGAGCGTCGCGAAGGCGAGTTGCCACGCTTCGATCTGCTGGCGCGTTATCCGGTTTGCCCGGTGTGCGGTTCCAGGGTCGTGCGCGGCGAGGACGAAGCCGTCGCGCGTTGCACTGGCGGCCTGATCTGCCCGGCCCAGCGCAAGCAGGCCTTGCTGCACTTTGCGGCACGCCGTGCGATGGATATCGAAGGCCTCGGCGACAAGCTCGTCGACCAGCTCGTCGATGGCGGCATCGTCAATACCACGGCTGATCTCTACAAGCTGGGTCTGCTGTCACTGGCGAATCTTGAGCGCATGGCCGAGAAGTCTGCTGCGAACCTGCTCACCGCGATCGAGAAGAGCAAGGATGCGCCACTTGCGCGCTTCATCTTTGCGCTGGGCATCCGCAATGTCGGCGAGGCAACAGCCAAGGATCTCGCACGCCACTTTGGCAATATCGACGCGATCATGAACGCGACGCCCGAAGCCCTGCTCGAAGTGCCCGATGTAGGCCCCATCGTCGCGCAGAGCATCGTCAATTTCTTTGCCGAGTCGCATAACCGCGAGGTCGTCGAACAGCTTGTCGCGGCTGGACTGAAGCTGCCGAATCCGAATGCCATGGAAGCCGCGTCCAGCGCACTGGCCGGCAAGACCTTCGTGCTGACTGGCACGCTGCCCACCATGAGCCGCGATGAAGCGGGCGCGTTGATCGAATCGCACGGTGGCAAAGTCAGCGGGTCGGTGTCGAAGAAGACCAGCTATGTCGTGGCCGGCGAAGAGGCCGGCAGCAAGCTCGACAAGGCGCGTGAGTTGGGGGTGACGGTGCTGGATGAGGCGGGGTTGTTGGCCTTGTTAGGCGATTCATCAGCCTGACGCAAAGCACGCCGAGGCGTTCGAACCCGTCATTCCCGCGGACGCGGGAATTCACAGGCTTGCCGCAGGCAAGAGCATCTGGGGACATTAAGCAGCAACCTCCGCCTTTGCTGATGCAAAGGCCCTATGGATTCCCGCGTCCGCGGGAATGACGTAGTGCGTGACTGCGGTTGTCAGCTCGAACAACTCACCTCAATGCCATTCGCCCAATCCGGCGGCAGTTTCGCAAAATCCTCAAAACCTTCGCGCGTCGTGAAGGGCTGGCGCAGGCAGTCGAGCACGCGGGCGATCTCGCTGTAGTCGCCTTGGCGTGCCTTGACGATGGCGCCTTCGGCCATCCAGTTGCGCAGCACGTATGCCGGGTTGGTGGCGAGCATGGCTTGTTGGCGTTCGGCGTCGCTGCGTGATTCGAGTGTGAGGCGTGCGCGCCATTGGGCGAGCCAGGCATCGCCCTGTTCGCGGTCGACGAAGTGGTCACGCAGCGGGGCGTCGATACGTGATCGATCCGCTTCGTCGACTTGCGCGGGCAGGCCGCTGAGTGCGCGGAAGAAAATGGTGTGGTCGATGCGTTGGTCCTGCAGCAGGCTGTATGTGGCGCGCAGCAGGTCTTCGTCGCTTTCGTGGGCCATAGCCAGGCCGAGTTTGGCGCAGGCGAGCTGCATGAACTTCTGTTCGTAGGTGGGTATGTAGGCGCCGTCAATGAGGTCGCGGATCTTGTCGTGCTCGCCAACGAGGCTGGCGAGCGCACCGCCGAGGGCGTAGAGATTCCAGTGTGCGATGGCGGGTTGGCGGTGGAAGGCGTAGCGACCCTGTTCGTCGGAGTGGTTGCAGATGTGGGTGGCGTCGAAGGCTTCCATGAATCCGAAGGGGCCGTAGTCGAGCGTGAGGCCGAGGATGCTCATGTTGTCGGTGTTCATCACGCCGTGCATGAAGCCGATCGCCTGCCAGTGCGCAATCATGATGGCGGTGTTGCGGGCGACGTCGGCGAGCAGGGCGGCGTAGGGCTCGGGCTCGTCGCGCAGGGCGGGGCGGAAGTGGTCGATCACGTAGTCGGCGAGCGTCTTGAGTTCTTCGTTGCGGTCGCGCGAAGCCCAATGCTCGAAGGAGCCGAAGCGCACAAAACTCGGCGCCATGCGCGTGACGATCGCGGCGGTCTCCATGGTCTCGCGGCGTACCGGAAGCGGGGAGGCTACAAGGCACAGGGCGCGGGTGGTCGGGATGCCCAGCGCGGCCATGGCTTCCGAGCACAGGAATTCGCGGATCGACGAGCGCAGCACGGCGCGGCCATCTGCTCGGCGCGAGTAGGGCGTCTGACCTGCCCCCTTGAGCTGCAACTCGATGGGGCCATCTGGCGTCTGCACGGCACCCAACAGGTGCGCACGACCGTCGCCGAGCTGACCTGCCCATACACCAAACTGATGACCCGAATACACGGCTGCCAGGGGCTCGCTCCCGGGCAGCAGGCTGTTGCCGGCGAAATAGTCGGCAGCTTCAGGCTGGGCCCAGCATTCGGGCGACAAACCTATCAGCGCAGTGGCTTCGGGGCTGAAGGCCAGGAGCCGTGGCGCCGGCAGTCCCTCGGGGGCAAGGCGTGTGTAGAAATCGCCCGGCAGGCGCGCAAAGCTGTTGTCGAACGACAAGCGCTCAAGCGCGGAAGTGCGGAATTCGGGGGCGGGGGCTGGATCTCGCATGACGATGCCGGAAATGGGGGAAACGACAGGAAGTGCGCTGGTGAGGGCAGTGGCTTTTACAAATCGTGAAAGGCCAGTCTCACAGCGCAAAACGGTGGAAGCTGTGGGCAGATCTTAGCCAATCGGCTGCGTCCATAAGGGATTTTGTTGCGGTACGGAATCTGCTTTTTGTCTCTTGTTGGTTTTTCAGGAGAGCCAGTCATGCAGACCCATTCATTCTCCAAAGTATCCGACAAGAAATTGCCGACGCTGTTGCAACGAAGCGCTCGCAGCAGTGAGGCCGGGGCGCACGATCTGCGCCGCGCCCTGTTGTTGCTGGCACCGCGGCCAGCATATGGTGTCACGCTGGCACTTGCCGGCATGGTCGAACGCGCTTGGGAACGGCATGGTATGGACTACCTGCCGATTGCGGGACTGGATGGTGATGCCACGCGTGCAATGTTCTCCGTGCACTTTCCCGGTGCGCAGGCGCTGATTGGCCGTGCCTGGCAGGAGATGCGGGTGCCGTCGGATTTCGCGCGGAGCAGCGAGGCGGAATTTGTTGCGCGCCTCGCGCAGCTGCTGATCCTGCATCGCACGGTGGAAGACGAGGACAGCAGCTGGCTGGCGCATGCCATCGCGACAGCCAGCATCGGGGGCGAGTCGTTGTGGCAGGCGCTGCACTTTGCGTCACCCGGCGTCTTTGATGATTTGATGCACAGCTTCTTCACCTCGCTGGCTGTCTGCAACCGCAATGGGCAGGACTGGAAGGCTTTCCTGTTCGACCGTGTCGAAGTTGAGAAAGCGCGTTACAAGCAGGTTGCGGTGGGTTGAATACCCGCGCGCGAGAACAGCTGAGAAAGATCAAACAAGCTCCAGTCTTCCGCACTGCAGAAGCGGGGTCATAATAGGATTCGGCTATTCAGGGCCTGTTCTCATTTGCCCGGTGGATTGCGTTCAAAGGTATGGCGCGCGGGACAAGGCGTGAGTCGCCGTGCGGGGTGCCCCCCGCACGAGACGAACAACGCGGTAGCGCGGAGCCATACCTTTGAACCCTCCGGGCAGCCCCCGAATCCGGTGCGGCGCTTTGTTGCAGCGTCTTGACAGGGGGGGGCACCCTGTCAGCGTCGCCGCGCCGCGTTCCGCACCGGATTCGGGGGCTTTGCAACCAGCGGGCAAATGAGAACAGGCCCTCGGTACTAACCCCAGCCCGGGGTTGGTCGTTGTCGAGGTCCTGCAATGCAGACATTCTTTCTTGCTCCCGTTCGCCAGAACGTCGGTCTGACTTCCATCTCCCTGGGTGTTGTGCGTGCTTTGCAGCGCGAAGGCTTGCGCGTGGGTTTCGTCAAACCGGTATCTCAGGATGAGAGTGGCAACGAGCGCTCTGTCCATTTTGCCCGCGAGATCTGCCACATCGATACCCCTGCGGCATTGACCATGAGTCACGTGTCGGAACGGCTCGCGGGTGGAGAAGAGGGCGAGTTGCTCGAAGACGTCGTGAGCCTCTGCATGCGTGCTGCCGAGGGTGCCGATGTGCTGGTTGTGGAAGGCCTGCACACCGATGCTGACCATCCCTTCACCCCGCGACTCAACAGCGAGATCGTACGCAGCCTGCATGCCGTGATGATTCTAGTCGCCAGTGCGGAAAGCGGCCACGCTGCCGACGACATCCGCCAGATGGCTGCACGTGTGCGCAATACGGGCTGCAACGTGGGTGGCGGCATCATCAACAAGGTACCGCCGGGCCAGGCGCGCGAAACTGTCAGCGCACAGCTTGGTGATGTGCCGCTGTGGGGTCTCATCCACCTTAACCAGGCCTTGCTGGCGCCGCGTACGCTGGACGTAGCGCGGCATCTGAATGCCCGCATCCTTGCGGAAGGTGAGATGAATACGCGTCGTGTGCTGGAGACCGTGGTTGCCGGGCGTTCGGCACTGGAGGTCATTCCGCGTCTGACGCCTTGCGCACTGATTGTCAGTTCCGGTGATCGTGAAGACATCATGCTGGCCACGGCGCTGGCGGCCAACCGGAATGTACAGCTTGCAGGCCTGGTGCTGACGCATGGTACGAGTGTCGATCCGCGAATCGTCGAGTTCGCGGGCAAGGCTTTCCACAATGGTCTGCCAGTGCTGGGGGTCGATACCGATACCTTCGTGACCGCATCGAATATCAGCCGCGTGCCGCTGGCAGTGGCAGCCGACGATCATGAGCGCATGGATGCCGTACTTGACGACATGGCCGAGCAACTGGATACGGGCAGCATCATGGCCTGCGTCAGCGTTCCGGCCACTACGCGCATGTCGCCGCCAGCCTTCCGTTACCAGCTCATCCAGAAGGCGCGAGCAGCGAACAAGCGCATCGTGCTGCCCGAAGGTGACGAGCCGCGCACAATCAAGGCCGCTGTCATCTGTACCGAGAAGGGCATCGCACGCTGTGTGCTGCTCGGCAAACGCGCTGCCATCGAAGCGGTGGCGGCCACTCAGGGTGTGAGTTTGCCTGCTGCGCTGGAGATCATTGATCCCGATGAAGCGCGCGAACAATACGTCGAGCCGATGGTGGAGCTGCGCAAGAGCAAAGGTCTAACGCCGGGTCAGGCGCGGGAGCAGATGCAGGACACCGTGGTGCTCGGCACCATGATGCTGGCGCAGGACGATGTGGATGGTCTTGTGTCTGGCGCGGTACACACCACGGCCAACACTGTGCGTCCAGCCTTGCAACTCATCAAGACCGCGCCGGGACAGTCCATCGTTTCATCGGTCTTCTTCATGCTGATGCCTGACCAGGTGCTGGTCTATGGCGACTGTGCGATCAACCCCGATCCCAGTGCGGAAGAGCTTGCAGACATCGCATTGCAGAGCGCCGCCTCGGCGCAAGCATTTGGTGTCGAGCCGCGTGTGGCGATGATCAGCTATTCGACGGGCACGTCAGGTGCCGGTGCCGACGTGCAGAAGGTTGCGGAAGCCACGCGGTTCGCCAGGGAACGCGCACCGGAACTCGCGCTGGATGGCCCACTTCAATACGACGCCGCTTCGGTGCTGGAGGTGGGGCGCCAGAAGGCGCCGAACTCCAAAGTCGCCGGGCAAGCAACGGTGTTTGTGTTCCCGGACCTCAATACCGGCAACACGACTTACAAGGCCGTGCAGCGCAGCGCCAAGGTGGTGTCGGTCGGGCCGATGCTGCAGGGTTTGCGCAAACCGGTGAATGATCTGTCACGCGGCGCGCTGGTCGATGACATCGTGTTCACGATAGCGCTGACCGCAATCCAGGCGAGTGAGATGAAGAAGTAGTCAACGACGCCCGGCAAATAGAAAGGCGGCCTGCGGGCCGCCTTTCTGTTCCGTGCCGATGCGCAATCAATGCGTTGCCAGCATGCCCTGCTTTTCGATGAAGGCGATGATCTGGTCAAGGCCCTGCCCGGTCTTCTGGTTGCTGAAGACGAAGGGCTTGTCGCCACGCATCTTGCGGGCGTCGCGATCCATCACTTCGAGCGACGCGCCCACGTAGGGTGCGAGGTCGATCTTGTTGATCACCAGCAGATCGCTCTTCATGATGCCGGGGCCGCCCTTGCGCGGGATCTTGTCGCCGGCCGACACATCGATCACGTAGAGCGTGAGGTCAGAGAGCTCTGGCGAAAAGGTCGCGGCGAGGTTGTCGCCACCGCTTTCGACGAACACGATTTCCAGTCCCGCGAATTTGCGCGTCAGTTGTTCGACCGCTTCGAGGTTGATTGACGCATCCTCGCGGATCGCCGTGTGCGGACAGCCACCGGTCTCCACGCCAAGGATGCGCTCGGCCGGCAGGGCTGCATTGCGCACGAGGAACTGCGCGTCTTCAGCCGTGTAGATGTCGTTGGTCACGACAGCGATGTTGTACTTGTCGCGCAGTGCAATGCACAGAGCCAGGGTCAGCGCGGTCTTGCCGGAGCCGACGGGGCCGCCGATACCGACACGGAGAGGTTGGGATTGTGTGCTCATGTTCTGCCTCAGGATCGGAAGAGTCTTGTGTATTGGGTTTCGTGTTGCGACGAGGCCAGGGTCATGCCAGGCGTGAAATTCTCCCAGTCCTGCGCGTCGGCGCGTTCGATGGCCGTTGCCGCGAGTTGCGTCAGCGCCGGAGAAAGTGCGACCAACATGCGCTGGCCTGCGGTCTGGCCGAGCGGGACCAGCTTGACGGCGGCCATCACCTGGTTTTCGAGCCAGGCCCACAGGTAGGTGGTCGCAGCGTCTTCTTCACCGAGCTGCCAGTGTGCGGCCGCCGCAGCCCAGGCGGTCGGGAAGGCGATTTCGGTCATGCCTGCGTGCGTCTCGCGGATGCGGTCCGGCATGTCGGGTAGGTCACGCAGCAGGCGTGCGAGCGAATAGCCCATCTGCAGCGTCTCGGCGCGCAGCTCGGCGGTTTCGCGTGTGGCGATGAATTCGGCGTTGAGTCGTTGGACTTCGGCACTGTCGCCAGCTTGCCAGGCACGCATCAGCCCGATCAGCGCCGGGGCTTCGCAACGTGCGAGGGCGAAATGCAGCGCGTCGCTGATCCACTGCTGCGCCAGCGCTTCGTTCGTGACCGCGCCGCTCTCCACCGCCCACTCCAGACCTTGCGAATAGGAGAAGGCTCCGACGGGGAGGGCCGGACTTGCGAGGTGGAGGAGGCGAGCGAGCTGGAGGTTCATCAGATCGTCATTCCCGCGAAGGCGGGAATCCAGCGACTTGGCAAGCGCTGGTTAACGTCACTGGGTTCCCGCCTTCGCGGGAACGACGGGCTTTAACCATGAGACCCTCCCATGACATGAATGCGCGCCTCGGTTGCCCCACGTTCCGAGTGGTGATGGCCATGCGCATAGGCACCGGCTTCGGGTTCGAAGGCGGCATCGATATGGGTGAGCTTCGCGCCCAGGCCTTCGAGCATGTGTTCGAGCACGTGATCCTGCTGGATGCGCAAGGCGCCGTCGCAGACCTGTACGGCGACGTGGCGGTTGCCAAGGTGGTAGGCGATGCGTGCAAGTTCGAAGGCGCTGTCGCAGCATGCTTCGACAAGGGCTTCGGGGGCAGAGACGACCTCGACAACGCGGCCGTCAGCGCCCTGCAGCCTGTCACCGCCACGCAGGATGGTGCCTCGCGGGAGGAACATGCCGACCTCTTCGCCGCTGGCGAGCTGAGTGCGCAGACGGCTCTTGGTGCGTGCGTCGAAGTTGAGGATCAGTTGGGCGCTTGGTGCGTCGTCGCCGGTGTGGAGGGATTCGATCAGTAGCATGCTTAAAAGAGGAAGTAGCGTTGGGCCATCGGGAGTGATGTGGCGGGCTCGCAAGTGAGCAACTCACCGTCCGCATGCACTTGATAGGTTTCAGGGTCGACGGTGATGTCGCCGTGCCAGCCGTTGTGCACCATGTCGGTCTTCTGCACACCACGGATGTTCTTGACCGCGATGAGTGGCTTCTGCAGACCGAGGCCTTCGAGTGTGCCCTTGTCGAGCGCAGCCTGCGACACGAAGGTCATCGAGGTCTTGAGGCCACCGGCGAAGGCGCCGAACATGGGGCGGTAGTGCACGGGTTGCGGGGTGGGGATGGAGGCGTTGGCGTCGCCCATCGCGGCGGCGGCGATCATGCCGCCCTTGAGGATGGTGGTGGGCTTGACGCCGAAGAAGGCGGGGCGCCACAGCACGAGGTCGGCGAGCTTGCCGACTTCGATGGAACCGACGACGTGGCCAATCCCATGAGCAATCGCGGGGTTGATGGTGTACTTGGCGATGTAACGCTTGGCGCGGAAGTTGTCGTTACGGGCACCATCACCCTTGAGTGCGCCGCGCTGTGTCTTCATCTTGTGCGCGGTCTGCCAGGTGCGGATGATGACTTCGCCGACGCGACCCATGGCCTGCGAGTCGCTGGAGAACATCGACAGCGCGCCGATGTCATGCAGGATGTCTTCGGCGGCGATGGTCTCGCGGCGGATGCGCGATTCGGCGAAGGCCACGTCTTCGGCGATGCTGGGGTCGAGGTGGTGGCACACCATCAGCATGTCGAGGTGTTCGTCGATGGTGTTGATGGTGTAGGGGCGCGTGGGGTTGGTCGAACTGGGCAGCACGTTCTTGAGGCCGGCGAGCTTGACGATGTCGGGCGCGTGGCCGCCCCCGGCACCTTCGGTGTGGAAGGTGTGGATGGTGCGGCCCTTGAAGGCGGCAGCCGTGTCCTCGACAAAGCCGGATTCGTTGAGCGTGTCGGAGTGGATCGCGACCTGCACGTCCATCTCTTCGGCGACGGTGAGGCAATTGTCGATGGCGGCGGGCGTGGTGCCCCAGTCTTCATGCAGTTTGAGACCGATCGCGCCAGCGTCGACCTGTTCGCGTACGGGGTCGGGCAGGCTGACGTTGCCCTTGCCGAGAAAGCCGAGGTTCATCGGAAAGGCATCGGCGGCGCTCAGCATGCTGGCGATGTGCCAGGGGCCCGGCGTACAGGTGGTGGCGTAGGTGCCCGTCGCAGGGCCGGTGCCACCACCGATCATGGTGGTGACGCCACTCATGAGGGCTTCATCAATCTGCTGCGGGCAGATGAAGTGAATGTGAGTGTCGATGCCGCCAGCGGTAACGATCATGCCTTCGCCGGCGATGATTTCGGTGGCAGCGCCGATGGCGATGGTGACGCCCGGTTGCACGTCAGGGTTGCCGGCCTTGCCGATGCCGCTGATGAAGCCGTTCTTGATGCCGATGTCGGCCTTGACGATGCCCCAGTGGTCGATGATCAGCGCGTTGGTGATGACGGTGTCGGCCACGTCTTTCGCCGGACGCTGGCTCTGGCCCATGCCGTCGCGGATGACCTTGCCACCGCCGAACTTCACTTCTTCGCCGAGGATGGTGAAGTCTTTCTCGACTTCGATGATCAGCTCGGTGTCGGCGAGGCGCAGACGGTCACCCGTGGTGGGGCCGAACATTTCCGCGTAGGCGCGGCGAGAGATATTTGCCATTCTTGTGCTCCATCAGGCGGCGATAACGCGTCCGCCAATCTGCCATCTCACACGTGGGGGCGTTGCAGCCCGTTCTGTCAGTCCTTGCGGCTGAGTCTGCGAGCCAGTGCCAGGCCACCCACGATGACCAGCGCCAGCAGCGCAAGGTGATCGGGTTGCGAGAAGAAGTGCGCAAGCATGCCGGCAAGGCTCATGTGATGTTCACCGGGGTGAGCAAACACGCTGAGCGAGGTCGTGGAAAGTGCGAGGGCAGCAGCAATCTTTTGCATTGTCATTCTCCTTAAAGCTTGCCCATGATGCGGGCCTGGAATCCGAATACCTTGCGGTCGCCGGCGAGGGCTACGAGCTCGACCGTACGCTTCTGGCCGGGCTCGAAACGCACCGCCGTGCCTGACGCGATGTTCAGGCGGAAGCCGCGCGCAGCGTCGCGATCGAACGACAACGCGTCGTTCGTTTCAAAGAAGTGATAGTGCGAGCCCACCTGGATCGGGCGATCACCCGTGTTGGCGACTTCGAGCGTGATCGTGGGGCGACCGACATTCAGTTCATGAACGCCGTCATCGACAAGGAGTTCTCCTGGAATCATCTGTGGCCTCCTCAGGGAATGGGGTGATGAACCGTGACCAGCTTGGTGCCGTCGGGGAACGTGGCTTCAACCTGGATTTCGGGGATCAGTTCGGCAATGCCGTCCATGACGTCGGCACGCGAGAGCAGGGTAGTGCCGTAGTGCATGAGCTCGGCGACCGTGCGGCCATCGCGGGCGCCTTCCATGATGGCGGCAGTGATGAAGGCGATGGCTTCGGGGTAGTTGAGCTTGAGACCGCGTGCCTTGCGGCGCTCGGCCAGCAGGGCGGCGGTGAAGATCAGCAGCTTGTCTTTCTCGCGGGGGGTGAGTTCCATGTTCTCTCCAGGTCATGCCATTTCAGAAATGCTTTGCTCGCGAAGACGAGCCGCAGACAGTAGTAGGCCTACGGCAAGGCGAAGTCGACAAAGAGCAGGGCGTTTCTGGAATGGCATCAGGTTCTCCAGATGCGCGGTTTGATGGCAGCGCGTTGCAAGATGTGCGGGCGGGCGAGCGCCCAGACCGCTTCGAGGTATTGTCGCGCGGCCTCACCAGAGTGTGACAGTACACGCACGAGGGTGACATGGGGCAAAGCCGATATGCCGCATTGGACGCCCGGTATTGCCACGGTGCGTAAAGACTCCAGCAGCGTCGCATCGGGCGCAACGCCTGCGAGCCACAGGGTGCCCGTGACGGAGTAGCCGCCCAGTGCGACCTTGGCGCGCATGGCGTCGTCCGCGCCTTGCAGATGCATGGCCTCCTGCCAAAGTGGTGTGCCATCGGCTCGTTGCAATCGGATGCGCTGACGGAAGCTGCCCTGGTTGAAGTGCTCACCGCTGGCAGTGCGACCGAGGCACAGGATGTCCCAGCCGATGCAGCGTGCGCCTTCACCGAGCGTTATGGTGGTGGCGGACTGTGCGCAGGCGCGGTCGAAGACGATGACTTCCTGCGGTAGCCATTCGAGAACGGCCTGTGGTGCAAGCGTGAGCTGGATGTGCTGTGTGGCGAGCGGGCCCAGGCTTTTGTACCACTTGCCTGCGCCGGGGGTGGTGACCTGGGCGTGTGCGCCAGTGTTGACCTGCAGGCTGATCTCAAGCTGGTCGCCACCTGCAATGCCGGCGGGCGGATGCAGGGTGAGGATCTGGCAGACGGCGTCGCCTTCGGGGTAGAGCGCTTTCTGTACGCGCAGCGGGCCCTTGTGCAGGTTGTGGGTGAGGACGCTGCGTTGCTCGCGCTGCTCGACACGCAGACTCAGGGAGGCGTACCAGTTTGCGCTGGTGGTCTGCGTGAGCGAGTCGGGTGGGAGCGGGGCGTTCATGGTGGAGTGATTATGCCGCTTCGCGTGGAGGCTGGGCGGTGGCGAGAGATTTCACCTCTCCCGGCCTACGGCCACCCTCCCCCTCAACGGGAGGGGACTACAAAGATCGCGCCCTGATTGCCGTTCCCTCTCCCTCGGGGAGAGGGTGCCCCGTCAGGGGCGGGAGAGGGGATATGTCGCAATCCGTGAAGAACCCTCAGATCGCCACCAGACTCTTCACATTCTGTTCCTTCATCTCGCTACCGGGTCCGGCCTTGACGACTTCGCCGCGCGCCATCACGGCGTACTGGTCAGCCAGCGATTCGGCAAAGTCGTAGTACTGCTCGACCAGCAGGATGGCCATCTCGCCGCCTTCGGCGAGTTTGCGGATGGCAGCGCCGATGTCCTTGATGATGGAGGGCTGGATGCCTTCGGTGGGCTCGTCGAGGATCAGCACCTTGGGGCGCATGGTGAGGGCGCGACCGATGGCGAGCTGCTGCTGCTGGCCGCCGGAGAGGTCGCCGCCACGTCGGCCAAGCATGTCCTTGAGCACGGGGAACATCTCGTAGATGTAGGAAGGGATGCCGCGCGAAGCCTTGCCGTTGGCGAGGCCCATGAGAAGGTTTTCTTCGACGGTGAGGCGCGGGAAGATCTCGCGGCCCTGTGGCACGTAGGCCATGCCCAGTGCAGCGCGGTGGTAGGCGGCCATCTTCGTGATGTCGCGGCCGTCGAAACTCACCGAGCCCTTGGCCACAGGCAGCAGGCCCATCAGGCATTTGAGCAGGGTGGTCTTGCCGACACCGTTGCGACCGAGCAGGGTGGTGACTTCACCCTGCTTGAGCGAGAGCGACACGCCGCGCAGTGTGTGGCTGCCGCCGTAGTACTGGTTGAGGTTTTCGACATTCAACATTGCGTGGCACACCTGTCTCGTAGGGTGCGCACTGCGCACCATTGTTGCGTTACGTGGTGCGCAGTGCGCACCCTACCTCGGTAGGCGTCAGCGCCCGAGATACACTTCGATAACCCGCTCATCGTTCTGCACCTGCTCCAGCGAGCCTTCGGACAGGACGCTGCCCTCGTGCAGGCAGGTGACCTTGCGGCCGCCGGAAATCTGCTTGATGAAGTCCATGTCGTGCTCGACAACGATGAGCGTGTACTCGCCGGCCAGCGAGAGGAAGAGTTCGCCGCTGCGTTCGGTCTCTTCATCCGTCATGCCGGCGGCCGGTTCGTCGAGCAGCAGCACGACGGGTTCCTGCATCAGCAGCATGCCGATTTCCAGCCACTGCTTCTGGCCATGCGATAGCAGGCCGGAGGGGCGGTGCGCCTGGTCCTGCAGGCGGATGAGTTCAAGCGTCCTGTTGATGTTGTCGCGCTGCTGGCCGCTGAGCTTGGCGCGCAGGCTGGTCCAGATGCCCTTGTCCATCTTCATCGCGAGTTCGAGATTCTCGAAAACCGAGAGCTGTTCGAACACCGTGGGCTTCTGGAACTTGCGGCCAATGCCGGCGTGAGCGATCTGTGCTTCGTTGAGCTTGGTCAGGTCGATGGTCTGACCGAAGAAGGCCTTGCCGGAATCGGGGCGCGTCTTGCCGGTGATGACGTCCATCATGGTCGTCTTGCCGGCGCCATTGGGGCCGATGATGGAGCGCAGCTCGCCCTTGTCGATGTTGAGGTTGAGCTTGTTGATGGCTCTGAAGCCATCGAAGGTCACGACGATATCTTCCAGGTAGAGGATGACGCCGTGCGTGGTGTCGAGCTGGCTGCTGTCGGTCGGTCGGCCGCTGGTCGCGCTCGACTGGAAGCCGCCGTCACCGCTGATCTGGCTGGCGTGCTGGACCGGTTGTTCGTTGACGGCGGCGTTCATGCCGAACCCTCCCGTTTGCCGAAGCGGCTCTTGAGTTGTGCAGAGAGTCCGATGACACCCTTTGGCATGTAGAGCGTGACCAGCACGAAGATAAGCCCGAGGAAGTAAAGCCAATATTCGGGGAAAGCCACGGTGAACCAGCTCTTCACACCGTTGATGAGACCTGCGCCGAGGAGAGGCCCGACGAGGGTGCCGCGCCCGCCGACGGCCACCCAGATGGCGATCTCGATGGAGTTGGCGGGCGACATCTCGCCGGGATTGATGATGCCGACCTGGGGCACGAACAGCGCACCTGCGATGCCACAGATGACGGCCGAGACAGTCCAGATGAAGAGTTTGTAGGGCAGCGGGTTGTAGCCGGAGAACATGGTGCGTGACTCGGCATCGCGAATGGCGGCGAGCACGCGGCCGAGCTTGCTGGTGACGATGTAACGGCCGAGCAGCAGGAAGCCGATGAGCAGCAGCGCCGTGAGCGCGAACATGACGATGCGCGTTTCGGGCGATGCGATGTGGAAACCGAGAATGCGCTTGAAGTCGGTGAAGCCGTTGTTGCCGCCGAAGCCGGTTTCGTTGCGGAAGAACAGCAGCATCGCGGCGAAAGTCATGGCCTGTGTGATGATCGAAAAGTACACACCCTTGATGCGTGAGCGGAAGGCGAAGAAGCCGAAGATGAAGGCGATCAGGCCGGGCACGACGAGGATCAGGAGCAAGGTGTAAAGGAAGCTGTCTGTGCCATGCCAGTACCAGGGCAGCTCCTTCCAGTTGAGGAAGACCATGAAGTCAGGCAGGTCGCTCTTGTAGTTGCCGTCGCGGCCAATGGCGCGCATCAGGTACATGCCCATGGCGTAGCCGCCCAGTGCAAAGAAGAGGCCATGGCCCAGCGACAGGATGCCGGTGTAGCCCCACACCAGGTCCATCGCCAGCGCCACGATGGCGTAGCACATGATCTTGGCAATCAGGCTGACCCAGTAGGTCGAGAGGTGGAAGGCGCTGCCCTCGGGCACGGCCAGGTTGAGGATGGGCACCAGCACCATCATGATGGCGGCGAAGATGCCCAGCAGGGTCCAGCCACGCGGGCCGAAGAGACGTTCGACGATGGTCTTGTTCATGATTTCGTCTTTCCCGCGCAGGCGGGAATCCAGTGTCTTTGGGTTTCTCGTGAGGCAAGGCTGTTGATGCAACGTCGCTGGATTCCCGACATAACCCTCTCCCCCAACCCCTCTCCCGCAAGCGGGCGAGGGGAGCGCTGAGCGGCTACGCCGTTCGTAAAGCCGGCAGCAATGACGGCATAAAGGCGGCTCGATCGGTTCATCAGTTGTCCACAAACCTTCCCTTCACCGCGAAGAGACCCTGGGGACGCTTCTGGATGAAGATGATGATGAACACGAGGATGGCGATCTTGGCGAGCACTGCACCTGCCCAGCCTTCGAGCAGCTTGGAGAGGATGCCGAGGCCGAGTGCGGCATACACGGTGCCGGCAAGCTGACCGACGCCGCCGAGCACGACCACCATGAACGAGTCGATGATGTAGCTCTGGCCGAGGTCCGGGCCGACGTTGCCGACCTGCGACAACGCCGCGCCGGCTAACCCCGCGATGCCCGAACCCAGCGCAAAGGCCATGGTGTCGACGCGCGGGGTGGCAACCCCGACGCAGCTGGCCATCTGGCGGTTCTGCGTCACGGCGCGCACGAAGAGACCGAGGCGCGTACGGGTCAGGATCAGCGTCATGCCCAGTACGACGAGGGCAGCGAAGGCAATGATGGCGAGGCGGTTGTACGGCAGGATCAGGTTGCTCATGACCTGGATGCCGCCCGACAGCCATTGCGGATTCTCGACGGGCACATTCTGCGCGCCGAAGATGCTGCGCACGAGCTGGATGAGGATGAGGCTGATGCCCCAGGTGGCGAGCAGGGTTTCCAGCGCACGGCCGTAGAGGTGACGGATGACGAGGCGCTCCATCGCGACACCGATGAGTGCTGACGTGAAGAAGGCCACGGGCAGGGCGATCAGCGGATAGAACTCGAACAGGCCGGGTGCGTGGGCGCGGATGAGGTTCTGCGTCACGAAGGTAGCGTAGGCGCCGATCATGATCAGTTCGCCGTGCGCCATGTTGATGACGCCCATCAGGCCATAGGTAATGGCGAGGCCCAGCGCGGCGAGCAGCAGGATGCTGCCAAGGCTGATGCCGGTGAAAATGCCGCCCAGCCATTCACCACGCGTCAGGCGTGCGTTGATGGCATTGATGGATTTCTGTGCTTCGACGCGCAGGGCTTCGTCGCTTTCCTTGAAGGTGTCGCCCTCCTTGGCGAGCACTTCTTCAAGCAGGGGCTTTAGCGATGCGTCGTCGGTCTCGCCCATCTTCCTGATTGCCGCGAGACGCAATGCGCGGTCCTTGCTCTGAATCTGCGCGATGGCTTGCGTGACTTGCAGCAGCTTCAGGATCGTCGGGTCCTTTTCGACGCTGAGTGCCTTTTCAAGCAGGGGCAGGATGGCTTCATTGGCCGAGGCCTGCAGCTTCTTGACCGCGTCGAGGCGTACCTCGCGATCGGACGAAGTAATGGCAAGCGAGGCGAGCGCGGCATCGAGTGCAGCGCTGACGCGGTTGTTTGTGACCACGTCTTCAGCCGTCTCGGGCAGCGTATCCAGCGTTTTGCCGGTGATGGCGTCGGTGATCTTGTCGCCGTCGATGATCAGCACCTGCTTGCCGTCGACGAGCTTGAGGGAGTCATTCGCAAGCGCCTGCAGTATGGGCAAGGCTTCGGGGTCGGCAGTGCCGGCAATGGCGTTGAGGGCTTCGACCTTGATGTCGTTGTCCTCGTTGGCGAGCTTGAGGATCAGCTCGGGGGAGGGTTTGGCGCTGGCCAGGAGGCTGAAGCAGCACATCAGCAAGGCAGCCGCTGCGCGCGCCGCACGAACACTCAGGCTACGGGCACAAATGGAGTTCGTCATTTTGTCCGGATTGCGTTTGTAGGTCGGCCTTCAGGCCGACATCGCACTGAAGGAACTGTGTTGTCGGCCTGAAGGCCGACCTACGCTTCCTCTCCGCGAAGGGAGAGGAAGCTGGCTTTGCGACTTACTTCTTCTCGGGGACGTTCTTCTTGTCCTTGTTCTCGGGGATGTAGTCGCTCCACGGGTCGGCTTGCACCGGACCCTTGGTCTTCCACACCACCTTGAACTGGCCGTCAGCCTTGATTTCGCCGATGAAGACCGGCTTGTGCAGGTGATGGTTTTCCTTGTCCATCGTCGAGGTGAAGCCACCCGGCGCCTTGAAGGTCTGACCGGCCATGGCTGCGATGACCTTGTCGGTATCGGTCGACTTTGCCTTGGTGACGGCTTGCGCCCACATGTTGATGCCGATGTAGGTGGCTTCCATCGGGTCGTTGGTCAGCGGCTTGTCCATGTGGCCAGGGATCTTCTTGTCCTTGGCGTACTTGGACCATGCCTTGATGAAGGCGTCGTTGGTCGGGTTCTTGATTGACTGGAAGTAGTTCCAGGCGGCAAGGTGGCCCACCAGCGGTTTGGTGTCGACGCCGCGCAGTTCTTCTTCACCCACCGAGAAGGCGACGACAGGCACGTCGCTGGCCTTCAGGCCCTGGTTGCCCAGTTCCTTGTAGAAGGGCACGTTGGAGTCGCCATTGATGGTCGATACGACGGCGGTCTTTTTGCCTTCGGAAGCGAACTTCTTGATCTTGGCGATGATGGTCTGGTAATCGCTGTGACCGAACGGCGTGTACTCTTCCATGATGTCGGCTTCAGCCACACCCTTGCTCTTCAGGAAGGCGCGCAGGATCTTGTTGGTCGTACGCGGATAGACGTAGTCGGTACCCAGCAGCACGAAGCGCTTGGCCGAACCGCCGTCCTTGCTCATCAGGTATTCGACCGCGGGGATGGCTTGCTGGTTGGGGGCTGCACCCGTGTAGAACACGTTCTTCGACAGTTCTTCACCTTCGTACTGCACCGGGTAGAACAGCAGGCTGTTGAGTTCCTCATAGACCGGCAGCACCGACTTGCGCGACACCGAGGTCCAACAGCCGAAGGTCACGGCAACCTTGTCCTTGGAGATCAGCTGGCGCGCCTTTTCGGCGAACAGCGGCCAGTTGGAGGCCGGGTCCACGACCACGGGCTCAAGCTTCTTGCCGAGCACGCCACCCTTGGCGTTGATCTCGTCGATGGTCATGAGCGCTACGTCCTTGAGGACGGTCTCGGAGATCGCCATCGTGCCGGACAGCGAGTGCAGGATGCCGACCTTGATGGTTTCTTGCGCGGACACTGCGAACGATGAGAGACCAGCAATGGCCAGCGCGGAGGCCAGCGTGGTTGCCTTGATGAAGCTGCGACGGGATTGCATGTGTGAGACTCCCTGACAGAAGTTGAAGGACTACCGGTTCAGAACCTGACCGGATGGGCAGACTGTAGGGAGGCTGGGGTTTACACGGAATACGCCAGATTGCGTAGAGTGACTCAGGACGCGGGTTGTCCGGCCCCTCGCAGGCTTGGCGCTTCAACTTTGAGATGCGCGCAATACCGGGCCAATCGGCCCGAGCACGTTCAGGTCTGGTCGTCCCGGAACGGGAAAGCGCAAACTTCCCGCCACTTGGTGCCCGCGGTGTTGGCCACAGTCACACCGACGTTCAGATAATTCGTGCTCGGTGGCGTGGGAAACTGGGTCGGGAAATCGCTGCGCTTGAGGGTGAGGGTATTGCCATCAGTGGTCCGGAACAGGCTCTGTTTGTCCAGCATGTTTCCGGTGCTGGAGCCGAGCTGGTCTCCAAGATACCAACGGATCACTGTTTGAGCCAGATCGATTGGCAAGCCGGCCGTGCCAGGCTTGTAGTTCAAGGTGACTACAAAAGATTGTGTGGCGCTATTCCACGAAATGCTAGGGCGACAATGTGGTTTGGTCGGGGTCTTGCCTATGGGGTAGCGCGTTTTTAGCTTCGCAAGAACCGCCAAGCGTTCACTGGCGCTCAAGGTTCGCCCCAAGGTGTACCACATGCCGAAAAAATCATGGTTCTGACCGTGCCCGCCCGAACCAATGCCTGCGTTCCGGATGAAATTGCTGCCACTGGCTGCGTCGACGAAACTTCCTTGTGAAATCAGATCACCCCGGCTATCCGAGATGAAGATCTCGCCAGTGCGACTGGCGTCATTCGTGTACACCTCGTTAATCACGACGACTTCGAGCTCGTCGAACCCGCCTTTGCCTCCCGTGTAGGTATTGACGAAGTTCCCGATGCCAACGATGGCACTCCCATCATTGCCGAATTTGTAGTTGGGCCAACCGTAGCCGGAGTGGAAGTTCTCTTGTCGAATCGTTGGATAGGCACGACAGACATAAACGAGCTCGATTTTCGGTGGCAGGTCCGCCTCTGCGGTTGCGTTGTAGCCTTTGTTGAAACCATTGAACAGGTGCACGAATCCGCCGTCATCGGAAGAATAGAGCGGCACGCCCCCGTGCGGTGCGCCGGGCACAGGAAACGTGGACGGCGTTTGCGACCCCGAGCCGCTATTGAGTGAGAGTTTTTTTCCAGCGGCCTGCACCATTTCGCGAAACGCGGCGACAGATGATCCGTCGGTGGCTGCCACCGACATTGCTCCGTCTTGGAAGCACGCAGCAGCGTAGTAGCCGCGGTCGAAATACGCATTGATTTCGGAATAGCTTGCGGTCGAACTTGCGCTGCTGGACGAGCTGCTAGCTGTGCTGGACGAGGCGCTGGATGCTGCTGACGACGAACTGCTTGCCGAGGTGGCGGAACTTGTACTGGAGGCCACTGAGCTGCTCGACGTGCCGGCGCTTGACGTATTGGAGGTTGATCCACCAGCACTGCCACCGCCTCCGCCACAGGCGGATAGGTATAGCCCGCCAACACCGACAGAGAGGTGCTTTACAAAGTCACGACGGGTCGGCTTGAAACGCTTGGACATACGAATATCTCTCAGACGGGGGGTGTTCAGATGCGGATGACTTCTAGCGCCTTGCAGCCTTCTGTCGACTGCATCGATAAAAACTTGAGGGGTTTGCGACGAACGACGTGATATTCCGCGTCGATGAAGGTGGGTTGTGGGGCCATACCGAAAGAAATAGGATACCTTCTGGCGTAAAGCTCTGTGAGGGAAGTGTGCGAATAATCGGTTTGAGTTTGTTTCTGTTCCTCGCAGCATGCGGTGGCGGAAAGGGAAGTGGTGGCGGCTCTGGCGCCAGCAGCACATCATCGATGTCCGTATCGAGTTCGAGTAGCAGTGCTGCGAGTTCGGCGAGCAGTTCCGCCACAGCCAGCTCCAGTGCTTCCTCAATCAGCTCCTCGAGTTCATCGTATGCAGGATTAATCGGGCAGCCTCTCGACCTGGAGGGGGCTAGCATTGATGCTGCCTGGGCAGTTACCGATGCTGGTGTTACCTATGGGCTCAACAACGTTGCGAATAACGGCGTTCAGGCTCCGCTGTTGGTAACGCCAGGCGCCGGCGGCGCCGGTTCGGCCTTGTTGTACCAAGCCGATGCTTATGCCGGGACTGCCACGACACAGCGCGTTGAGCACTACATGGTCACAGCCCAAAGTCTTTCCAGTGGTATGCGTTACTACGGTTGGGATTTCAAGCTCGACCTGGGAGACAGTGTTCCAAGCAACTGGGTCATCCTCCACCAGTTTCGTCAGGAAGGCGCGGATTCAGGATCACCGATTGGCGCGCTTGAGCTCGTGCCTGGTGGCACGACCTGGCAAATGCAGTTCCTCGTGCGCAACACGGACTACTATTTCATTGCCGGTTCGAATGGGCCTTCCGGCAATGCACTGCCCATATGGAGCGGTTCAATCAGTACGGGGAGCTGGCATCGATTCGTCATCGGTTTCAATCCAGACGCCAGTGTTTCTGGATCTGGACAAGTTCAGCTCTGGCTCGATGGTGCGCAAGTGCTTAACTGGACCGGGAAGCTCGGCTTTCCCGCCGCCTTTCTTGGTAAGACGATTTACGGTACCTACAGTGCGCATGTTGGCATCTACCGGGCAGCCCAGCCGCAGGTTCTGCATTACACGATAGACAACTATCGTCGTGCCACGCAGGTAGCAGGTGCTTTGTAGTCAAGGGTTGGAAATGGATTTCGAATATCGATTGCGGGCTCCTCGACAGGTGACAGGGACTCGCCCTCCCATGCTGATTCTTCTTCATGGAAAAGGCGCGAATGAAGATGATCTCTTCGGTCTCGAGCAGCATTTTGATGATGCCTTCGTCGTGCTGAGCGTTCGCGCGCCCCACGAAATGGCGCCGGGATACTATCGATGGTACGAACGAACTGATTCGCCGACGGGCTCCGTATTTGACGAAGCTGAAGTATTGCGCAGCCGGATGTTCCTCATCCAGTCGATCAAGGACGCCGTCATGGCTACGGGGGCAGATCCGCAGCGCGTATTCGTGCTGGGTTTCAGCCAGGGCGGGGCGATGGCGTTGACTGTGGCACTGACAGCGCCGCAGCTGGTGCGTGGTGTGGTGTCGATGGCTGGGCGTTTGCTGCCGGCGATTGCGCCTTTTGCCAAGGAGCCCGAAGCCTTGGCGCACCTGACCGTGCTGCTGCAACACGGTTCGCAGGACGAGGTGGTGCCGGCGTCAGAGTCGGCCACGGCATGCAATCTGTTTGCCGAGATGCGCGTCAAGCAGGCGCTGAAAGAATACCCCGCCGGTCACACGGTGACGCCGGGCATGCTGAAGGATGCAAAGGAGTTTCTGGCAACGCAGCTGGCCGCGCTGAGCGGTACGGCTGAAGCTGCGTGATATCTGACCTGCGCGCCCCAGGAGGTGAAATCAGGCAGGGGGATATACCTGGTCGCGCCCGGCGGATTTGGCCTTGTAGAGTGCGGCATCGGCTTCGGATAGCAGGTCGGACAGCGTCGTGTCTGGCGTGATCAGGCGGCCGGTGACTCCGATGCTGACGCTGACGCGCTGGATGGGGCTGGCGTCGTGGGGGACCTTCAGCTCGCGCAGGTTCTGGCACAAATCCAGCGCGAAGCTGATGGCGTTGTTCAGGCGGGTGTCGGGCAGGATGATGACGAATTCTTCTCCACCATAACGGGCACTCATGTCGAGCGCACGGGCGGTAGTGAAGCGCAGGACCGACGCGACAACGCACAGGCAGTCGTCACCGGCCTTGTGGCCGTAGTGGTCGTTGTAGGCTTTGAAGTAGTCGATATCGACATACAGCACCGAGAGATTGCTCTGGTTGCGTGCGGCATCGCGCAGCATGCGTTCAGCGTGCTCTTCGAACTGTCTACGGTTGGGCAGGCTGGTCAGCGTGTCGAAACGGGCTTGCGCACTCAGCTCGGCGTTGACGGCGTTGAGCTTGTCGCCGGCGATGGTGTTCAGACTGCGCAGCGCGAAGGTATTGCGGTTGTCCAGCTCCATGGCGCGCTTGGTGTAAAGACTGATCAGCGCGACAAGGAGGATGAAGCCACATTTGAAGATCAATGCGGCCACGTCGGGCGAGTCGCGAGTCTGCACGGTGGCTATGTAGAGCAGTGTCCAGAACAGCGTGAAGGGCGCAGCCTGGCGAAAACGCACGCGTGCAACCTGGTTGCAGAGCAGGAGTCCGAGAATCAGCACTTCGTCATAGAGAAGCAATGCGCGTTGGCCGCCATGCAGACTGATGACAGCCTGTGCGACGCAGAGCAGTGCAAACACGCCGGCGATGAAGCTTTCGCGATGCGGTGCCAGCGCAGCGCGTGGCAGGAAAAACACTGCAAGCAGTGTGGCGGCGATGGCGCCAAAGCGGATGCTCAACGCTTCGACGCGGAATGTTGACAACAGCAGGACATCGCAGAGGGCCAGTACGGCAAACAGAGCCATGGAGGCGTACAGCGACTGGCGGAAGCGATGTATGCGCGACCCATGGGCGCGATGCAGGAAGACGCTCTCGATGGCCTCGGGGAAGGCCAGCCAGAATGGCGGCACTTTCAGATAGGTACGTAGTGCCGCCTCCCAGTCAGCGGGGACCGGAATGGCAGGGGGCTCGTGAGTGGGTGGGACGCTGGGGGGTAGGGGAGTCGGTTCCATCGGGTCTGCCGGGCTGCGCGATCTGGATGACAGAAGTGTTCGCCGCCGTTTTATCACAGCTGCGTTCTGTTCTTAGTGGTGAATGCAGCCGGCGGATTCAGCCGCCTTGCCGCAGGCGGCTCAGCGCCAGGTTGGCTGCGGCTGTGCGTGTTTCGACACCGAGCTTTTCGAAAACGTGCTCAAGATGCTTATGCACAGTGCGTGGGCTGGAGCCAAGGATGTCGCCGATGTCCTTGTTCGTCTTGCCCTGGGTGACCCAGTAAAGGACCTCGGCTTCCTTCTGGGTGAGGCGAAAGGCTGCGATGAGGGCTTCGGTGGGGGCTCTGTCGGATTCTTCGCGCAGCACCAGCAGCCAGTCTCCGTCGCTGGTCTGGGCATGCAGCGTGAATATCAGGCGCGTGTCCGCACGATGCAGCGTCAGCGTCGATGCGGTTTGCTGAGCAGCGGCATTGCGTATCCACTCGAGGATTTCTTCCGGCGCGCTACGGATGTCCGGCGTGAAATGGCGGCCGAGTACGCTGCGGGCCAGGGGGGTTTGCCAGGTGATGAGGCCGCTGTCGGGCCGCACGGCGATGGTGGCCTGGCCGAATGCGTCGAGCGCGCTGCGCGCCTGCTTCATCTGCCGCGCACTTTGCAGATGGGCGCTGATGCGGGCAATCACTTCTCCGGTGCGGATGGGTTTGCTGACGTAGTCGCTGCCGCCGGCGTTGAAGGCGGCGACGACGTGCTCGGTCTCGGTCAGCCCGGTCATGAAGATGATGGGGATGTGCTGGGTGCTGAAGTCGGCCTTGAGGCGGCGCGCGACTTCGAAGCCGTCCATGCCGGGCATCATGGCGTCAAGCAGGATGACGTCGGGCACAGCCTGCCGCGCACGGGCCAGTGCGGTTTCGCCGTTGGTGGCGACCAGCACGGTGAAACCGGACTCGTCGAGTGCGTCGTGCAGCACTGACAGATTCTCGGGTACGTCGTCGACGATCAGCACGAGGTCGGCGCTCTGCCGGTCAAGCGGCATCGAGAATCCTCCTCAGCTGCAGACTCAGGGTTTCCAGCTGGAAGCGGTTGGCGAGTTGTCGCATGTCGGTGACGAATGCCTGGCTGGCAGGGTAGTGGGCCTCGATTTTATCCAGTGCGGCGTGAATTCCGCGCACATAGCCGAGATTGACTTGTTCCTGCAGTGCGATGAGCTGGTCATGCGGTGGCGTGTCGGTGCGCTGAACGGGCTTGCGGGGAGGCGTGGCGAGCGGTGCCGGGCCGGTTTCCCATTCAAGAGAAAGACGGCTGCCTATCCATTCAAGCAATTCCTGGACCTTGACTGGTTTGAGGATGAAATCCTGCGGGCCGATGCCCACATCGTTGTCGAGGCCCTTGTCGAAAGCATTGGCCGAGATGATCGCGATCGATGGTTGCCCGCACCCGGCAGTGGCCGTTTCGGCCAGCTCGCCCCCCAAGGGGGCATGCAAATCATTCTTGGGACGGCCCGGCGAATGAGGGAGTGAGCCCCCGGCTGTGGCCGTCTCGGCCAAGCCGCCCCCCAAGGGGGCAGGCAAATCATTCTTGGGACGGCCCGACGAATGATTTGCGAGACTGTTGTTGTACATGGCGCGTATGCGGCGGATGGTTTCCCAGCCGTCGATACCGGGCATGGCAAGGTCCATGAAGATGAGGTGCGGTGCAAAGCGCGGCAGGACTTCGAGACATTCGAGGCCGGATGCGGCCTGGTCGAGTTCGAAGCCCAGCGGTGCGAGGATGCTCGCCAGTAGCTCACGGTCGACCTGTTCGTTGTCCACGATAAGGATGCGGCGACGCTCGCCGCGATAGCCGATGCGTTGCGATGCGGGGGTCTCCGCAGGGCGGTGACTGCCATGCACCTGTGGCAGGAACAGGCGCACGATGAAACAGGTTCCGACGCCCGGTTCGCTACGTACGCTCATTTCGCCACCCATGAGGTCGGTGAGCATACGCGCGATAGTCAAGCCGAGGCCAGTGCCGCCAGCGGCTTCGGCGTGCGCTGCCGTGCCGCGCGAGAAGGGCTCGAAGATCTGATCCAGCTCGTCGGCGGGGATGCCAGGGCCGGTGTCCTCGATCTCGAAAACCGCCATTTCACGGGCGTAGCGCAAACGCAGGTCGACCCGACCTTCGCTGGTGAATTTGACGGCATTGCCGAGCAGGTTGATGAGGATCTGTCGCAGGCGTTTTTCGTCACCGCGTACGACGCGGGGCAGCTCACCCTGAACCTCGAACTCGAAGGCCAATCCTTTTGCGCGTGCTTGTTGCTCGAACATGCGCACCAGCTGCTGCATCAGCTCGGAGAAGTCCACGGCGCGGATGTCGAGGCGCAGCTTGCCGCCTTCGATGCGGGCGATATCCAGTGTGCCCTCGATGAGTGACAGCAGGTGGTCGCCGCTGCGGCGTATGACCTTGACGGCTTGTTGCCTGTGCGCGGGGATGGTTGGGTCACCGTCAAGGATCTGTGCGTAGCCGAGGATGCTGTTGAGCGGCGTGCGCAACTCGTGACTGATGGCGGTGATGTAGCGACTCTTGGCCTGGTTGGCCTGGTCTGCTGCCTGCTTGGCGCGCTGAAGCTGTTCGTCAGTACGCTTGTGCGATTCGATTTCGCGCATCAGCAGATGTGTCTGACGATTCGATTCTTCCTGCGCTACCTGGCGGCTCTTGTGCGTCAGCACCAGCCACCAGCAGACGATGCCACTGACGAGGGACAGCGCAGCAAAGGCGTTGATGAACGAGATGCGCAGGGACTCCAGCAGGTCTTGGTCGGCCCTCGCCAGCATCTGTGATTCGTGGAAATAGAGTAACCCCAGCAACAGGGCAATCATCGGCACTATGCAGCTCATCAGCAGCAGGTAGTGAGCGAGGCCGGAGTTGATGTAGGGCCAGAAGCGCTGGGGCAGCAGGCGTTGCAACAATCGTGACCACTGGGACGACAGTCGTGCTTCTGGCTTGCAGAGGTCGTTGCAGCGTGCGTCCAGCGAGCAGCACAGGGAGCAGATCGCACCCTGGTAGGCAGGGCAATGCGCCATGTCGTCGGCCTCGTAGTGACGCTCGCATATTACGCAGGGTACAACGCCTGTGGCGAAAGCCTCGCGATTACTTTGCCGTGCGAGGTAGTACTTGCCCTGGGTCAGCCAGGCCAGCAGGGGTGACACGAGTAAAGCCGTCGCCAGTGCAATGAAGGAGGCAAAGGCTTCGGCCTTGGGGCCGAACAGGCCGACGTATGCCGAGATGGATAGCGCTGAAGCGATCAGCATGGCCCCTACGCCGACTGGATTCACATCGTAGAGGTGGGCGCGCTTGAACTCGATGCCCTTGGGCGACAGCCCCAAGGGTTTGTTGATTACGAGGTCGGCTACGACGGCAACAATCCAGGAGATGGCGATGTTCGAGTACAGGCCCAGTACCTGGCCCAGCGCCTGGAACACATTGAGCTCCATGAGCATCAGCGCGATCAGAGTGTTGAATACCACCCAGACGACGCGGCCGGGGTGGCTGTGTGTCAGCCGTGCAAAGAAGTTCGACCAGGCCAGCGAACCGGCATAGGCGTTGGTTACGTTGATCTTCAGCTGCGAGATGATGACGAACAGCGCCGTTACGGCGACAGCCCAGTCGCTGCGGTTGAAGACGTTTTCAAAACCGATTAGATACATCTGGTTCGGGTCGACGGCACGATCGAGCGGCACGGAATTGCGGATCGCGAGGTAGGCGAGCAGTGTGCCTCCGAGCATTTTCGCGACGCCCGGCAGCACCCAGCCGGGGCCTCCGACCAGCATGCAGACAAACCACTTCTTGCGGTTCTGAGCAGTGCGCTCAGGCATGAAGCGCAGGTAATCAACCTGCTCGCCCATCTGGGTGATGAGCGCTATACCTACGGTGAGACCAGCTCCGAAGAGATAAACATTGAACTCTCCGCCCTTGCCGTCACCGCCCGCGTAGCTTGTCAGTTCCCCGATCACGCCCGGATTCTTATGCAGCACGTAGATGAAGGGCAGGGCGAGCAGAATCAGCCATACAGGTTGGGTCAGGGTCTGCAAACGCGAGATGACGGTGACGCCGTGCGTGACCAGCGGAATCACGACCAGCGCACAGAGCATGTAGCCCACCCAGGGTGGGATATCGAAGGCCAGCTCCAGTGCATAGGCCATGATGGCTGCTTCGAGAGCAAAAAAGATGAAGGTGAAGCTGGCGTAGATGAGCGAGGTCAGCGTCGAACCAATGTAGCCAAAACCCGCGCCGCGCGTGAGCAGGTCCATGTCCACGCCGTAGCGCGCTGCATAGTGGCTGATAGGCAGCCCGCAAAGGAAAATGATGATCCCGGTGGCAATGATGGCCCAGAAGGCGTTTACGAAGCCGAAGTTCACCAACAGGGTGGCACCAACTGCCTCCAGCACCAGGAACGACGCTGCGCCAAAAGCGGTGTTGGCAACCCGCCATTCACTCCACTTGCGGAAACCCCGCGCGGTGAATCGCAGGGCGTAGTCCTCGATGGTTTCGTTGGCGACCCAGGTGTTGTAGTCGCGCCGGACCTTGACGACGCGCTGGATCGCCTCGGAATCGGCTGCGTTGGTGGCACTATCAGGGAAATTCATGATGCGTATGTTGGCACGAGAGGGGTCGCACTGGATATGATTGAAACAGGCCCGGCGCTTGGGGAGGCAGCCACGGGCCCCTTTCAATCACTCTGGCGCTTGCCAGGCAAGGGGGACCTCAATGAGGTGTGGCGTATTGTCGCGCTGGCTATTGGTTGTCCATGCGTCAATGGCGTTGACCTGTGCCTTGCCTGCGCAGGCAATGGATCTGGTTCTGCTGCAGGGCGCAGATCCAGCGAAAGGCAAGATCCCTGATTTCAAGATTTCGGTTCTTGAGGAGGCACTCAAGCGCACCGAGGGCAAGTACGGGCCTTATCGATACGTGAGCACTACGGTCAGCCTCTCACGCGAGCGCATGCTCGAAGAGTTGATCGAGGGGCGAATGATCAACATGTCGATGACGGCGACCCAGCCCAAGTGGGAAGAAAAGCTGCTGACCGTGCGGATACCGGTCGACATGGGTTTGTCGGGACTTCGCATTTCACTGATCCGCGCGGATGCGCAACCCTACATGGCTGCCATCAGGACCGTCGATGCACTCAAGTCGCTTTCGATGGGTGTCGGAACTGGCTGGGCCTCTCGCAAGGTGGCGGAGGCTAATGGTTTTCAGGTCGCCCCGGCCGAGACCTACGACGCGCTTCTGAAAATGTTGATGTCAGGGCGCTCGGACTACCTGCCGCGCAGTCTCAACGAAGCGTTCTCCGAGTACGAGATATGGCACAAGGACCTGCCTGATCTGGCCATCGATCAGGCCTTGCTGCTCAACATGCCACTGCCGACCTACATTTTCGTGTCGCCGAAAGAGCCTCGTCTGGCCAAGCGCATCGAAGAGGGCATGGAGATGCTTGTGAGGGACGGTACGCTCCAGCGCATCATGCTCAAGTTCAATGCCGACCTCATCAAGCGCGCAGACCTGTGCAAGCGCACGGTCTTCCAGATTCCCAATCCAACCCTGTCTGAGGCCACACCGCTTCAACGCAAGGAGGTGTGGTTCGATCCCTTCGATCCCAAGCGCGGCATTTGTCCACGCACGGCAAGCGCCGGCAAGCTGCGCTGACGGTCAGACCGGCAGGCCCATAGCGCGTAACGCCAGGCGTGCAGAGTCTGCATCCTTGAAATGCACGGCGCGCATGCCCAGGGCGCGAGATGCTTCGACATTAGGCAGGCTGTCATCGAGGAACACTGCACGTGCCGGGTCAATGTCGTAGCGCTCGAAAAGCACTTCGTAGATGCGTACGGCTGGCTTGTTCACCCCTTCTTCACCCGACAGCACGATGCCCTGGAAGGCATCCCAGAAGTCGAAGCGCGACTGACTCAGATAGAACAGCTCCGCGGAGAAATTGGACAGGGCATAGCGGCGCAGACCTGCCGCCTGAAGTTCGCGCAGCAGCGCGACGGAACCACTGATTGCCGGACCCATGGTGTCGAACCAGCGCTCGTAGACAGCCCGGATCGCTACGGCATGCTGCGGAAAACGTGCAGTGTGCTCTGCGACCGCCTGGGCTACCGGATAGCCTGCATCTTGCTGCGCGTGCCAAGCGAAAAAGTCGATTTCCTTCATGAAGCCTTCAATTGCAGCATCATCGGCGAAGTAGTCCCGCAGCAGCCAGCGCACATCCCAGGGAATCAGCACATTACCCAGATCGAACACGACCGTATCAATCATGCGCCGCCCCTTCGCTTCACGCGTTCCACGTAGGCCATTGCATCCATGGGCGTGCCGTTGCGCTGGGCTTCCCACAGGGTTTCAGCAAGGCTCTCCAGCACGTCATGGCGTGCTTCGTGAGCGTTGCCGCAGCGATTCAGGCATGCCTGGTAGGCTTCGCGCAGGCCCGGTGGCTGGTCGATTCCAAGCTGCTCTTCGACAGCAAGGTGAAGCGAGATGTGCAGGAAGGGGTTGATCTGCCCATCTTCGGGTGCGAAGTCCTTGTCCGCCGCATCCGGATTTTCGAACAGACTGTGGTATTCGGGGTGCGAGGCAATGATGTCGGCAACGAGTTGCTCCATGGCTTCCATGGGTTCGTTGCCTTTACGTTTGCGCCAGCATTCGATGAAGAAGCTGCGCGCCTGGTCACGGGTGGGGTTGAACATGGGGAATGCGAGTCTGGATGAATGGCCGGGATTGTAAGTCTGAGGGCAGGGCATGGGTAGCGAAGCTAAGATGCAGCCTGAATTGCCAACCATGGATACTTGTTCAATGAAAAACAGCATGCGCAAGGCTTTGTTCGCGCTGACGGTCGTCGCCGGTCTTTCGGTATGTGCCACAGCTGCAGAGCGCATCGAGTTCACAGAACAAGGCGACTTCTCGAAGTTCGCTGTGAGGGTCGGCGTTCAGGCGACTCGCGCGCAGTGCGCACGGGTTGCGAATGCCGTCTGGGCTGACGCAGGAGATTATGGTGCGGAATGCTTGCGATTCTGGGCGGCGGGATTCGATGGCCAGCCAGTAAAGCGAGCCCTGATATTTTTTCACGGCGATGTGGATGACCCTTCCGACAACTACCTGCAGAGCAGCATGGAGAAGCTGCAGGCTGTTGCCGATCGTGTGGCGAAAGGACAGGGCATTCCATACATATTCTTTGGCAGGCCGGGCACGCATGGCTCCTCGGGGGATCACATGCAACGACGTCGGCTGCAGGAGTCCATGCTGATCACCGTGGCTATGGACGTCCTGAAACAACGCTTCGGCATCAGTGAATGGGTGGTCGCCGGGCAAAGCGGTGGTGGGCACGTCACGGCTTCCTTGTTGACCGAGCGCTCCGACATCGTCTGTGCGGTACCGACCTCTTCTCCCTCCTCGCCATCCGTGCGCTACAAGTTGCGTGGTCGCACGACAGACATGACGGGATACAGTGACTCTTATGAGCCTGTCGATTTCCTTGACCGAACCAGGATGCATCCAGCCCTGCGCGTGTTCGTACTGGGTGATCCGGAGGACAGGAATGTCGTCTGGCCCTCCCAGACGGTGCTTGCGGAGCGTCTCAAGGCCGCTGGTGTCCCGGTGTCCCTGTTGACCGGAGAAGGCACAGGACCAGACCGGCATCAACTGGCCAATTCGGCAGTGATTATCGCCAGTCGCTGCACGCGCGGAGAGAGCACCGAGGAGATTGAGGCCAGAGCGGCAAGAGGTCTGAAGGGCTGAGATAGCCCTCAGGCAAGCTTGTCCGGGCTCTGGCAGAGATCCCGCGTGATGCAGTTGCCACACTTCGGCGAGCGTGCCGTGCAGACATAGCGGCCGTGAAGGATCAGCCAGTGGTGCGCATCGACAAGGTATTCCTTGGGAATTCGACGCATCAGTGCCTTTTCGACGGCCAGCACATCTTTGCCCGGCGCCAGCCCCATGCGGTTGGAGATGCGGAAGATATGCGTGTCGACGGCCATCACTGGCTCACGCCAGATGGCATTGAGCACAACGTTGGCAGTCTTGCGGCCGACGCCGGGCAAGGCTTCCAGCGCTTCGCGATCATGCGGTACTTCGCCTGCGTGTCGCTCCAGCAATTGTCGCGACAACATCGCGACATTCCTGGCCTTGTTGCGATAGAGACCGATCGTCTTGATGTAACCGGCGATCCCCTCTTCGCCAAGTGTGGCCATGGCTTCGGGCGTAGGTGCCACCGGGAACAGTTTGCGCGTGGCGAGGTTGACGCCCTTGTCGGTGGCCTGTGCCGACATGACGACAGCGACCAGCAGCTGGAAGGGGGATCCGTATTCCAGTTCGGTGACCGGGTGTGGGTTCGCGGCTCGCCAGCGGGCAAACGCCTCGCTGATTTCAGCCTTGGTCATGTTGCGAGGCATGACGTGTGTCAGGCCGATTGTGCTTCCGGCGTGCTGGGTTCCGCAGGTGTTGGCGGGGCACGCCTCGCTGCCCGCGCCTCTGACCAGTTACGCAACGCGATCAGACAGCCCAGCGCGATGAAAGCACCTGGTGGCAGGATGGCGATGAGGAAGCCTGGGTAGTCTGCTGGCAGGATGTGAAGGGGCTGTGTGCCGGGAATGATGGCTTCGATGCCCGCGAAAAGCATGCCGGTACCCAGCACCTCGCGGATGCCACCGAGCAGGGACAGCACAACGACGAGGCCGGCGCCCATGCCGATGCCGTCGAAGGCAGAGGCGAGTGGCCCGTTCTTGGCAGCGTAGGCTTCGACGCGTGCCAGCACGATGCAGTTGGTGACAATCAGCGGTACAAAAATACCCAGCACGACGTAGAGCGAATGCAGCCATGCGTTCATGGCGAGGTCGAGCACGGTGACCAGTGCGGCGATGATGAGGATGAAGACGGGGATGCGGATTTCGTAGGGGATAAAATTGCGCAGCGCGGCGACGACGGCGCCAGACATCATCATCACGATGATGGTGGCGAGACCGAGGCTGACGCCGTTCACGAAGGTACTCGACACGGCGAGGATGGGACACAGGCCCAGAAGCTGGACGAGGCCGGTGTTCTGCTTCCAGACGCCGTTCCAGAGGATTTCCTTGTAATCGGGTTTGCTCATGGCGACGTCCTTGCGTAGAGCGCTTCACGCTGCGCCTGTTCGTAGCGGACCGCACGCGCCACGGCTGCCACCACGGCGCGCGGCGAGATCGTTGCACCGGTCATGTAGGCGAAATCACCGCCGTCCTTTTTTACCTTCCAGTGCTCCGCTCCCGGCGAGCTCGCGGATTTGCCACTGAACTGCGCGATCCAGGGCTGCTGCTTGTTGCGGTCCTTCTTCGGATCAATGTAGTCGCCCAGACCCGGTGTTTCACGGTGCTCAGTGATGCGTACGCCGCTGACCTTGCCGTCTGCCAGGATGGCAATCACCAGCCGGATCTTGCCGCTGTAACCATCAGGTGCGACGGCTTCCAGCACGACAGCGACGGGTTGGCCATCCTTGCGTGCCCGCCAGATGTGGCCGCCCTGGTCCAATCCCAGTTCGGGCGTCGGACCCAGTGTCAGCGCATCCTGCAGCAGCTTGTTGTCATAGCTTTGCGGCGGCAGGATCTGGTTGATGAGTTGCAGTTTCTCGGCCTCGGCGCTGGCTGCAATGGTATTTTGCGTGGCCTTGTAGGTGCCCGCCATCACAGCTGTGAAGACCAGCGTGAACAGCATCATCACTGCGGCTGTCTGCAGTGAGAGTCTGAGCGGACTTTGTGGCTTGGTCATCAGGGCTTGGTCTGCGTGGCGCCGGGAAGGCTGGCGGTGGTCTGCTCGACAAGACTGGTGCCCAGCAAGGCTTCGAGGCGCGGCAGCAGGGGGCCAAGGCGTTCGTCAAGGTAGTTGCGGATGGTGTCGACCGTCACCTGGGTGGCGCGCTCGATCTCGATGTTGACGCGGCTGCCGATGGTTTTTGCGTCAAAGGTGGTCATCCGCAGCGTTTCGGGGATGAACCATACGGAGAAGCGGCGCGAGGCGCGGTCCGCGTCGCTGACCGTCAGGCTGCAGCCGTTCACGGCGATGTAGCCCTTGGCGAAGATGTAATGCATCCATTCAGGCGCGACTTCGAAGCGCATGACCTTGTTGTTCTCAGGTGTTTCGATGCCGACAACGGTTGCCGTGCAATCTACATGCCCCGAGAGCGGGTGGCCGCCAATCTCGGCACCGTCGTGGGCGGCGCGTTCGACGTTGAAGAGGTCTCCCACAGCGATGTCCGCCAGGGTAGTGCGAACAAGGCTTTCCTGCATCACGTCGAACTCGGCCCAGCCCGATGCGTGGCGGGTGACGGTGAGACAGACGCCGTCGACGGCCACGCTGGCACCGGCTTCGAGCTCTGCATCGAAGCCGGGCGGGAAGTCCAGGGTCAGGGTCGACAGGCCGGCCTTGCGCTCCAGTGCGCTCAGTCGGGCTGTTCCCTTGACGATGCCGGTGAACATTTCAGCGCTCCTTCAATGGTTCTTGTGCCCGAACACGGGCGGTTGTGTCTTCATGTCGAGAATCGGTACGCAGAGATTCATCAGCAGCGTGGCGAAAGCAATGCCGTCGGGGTAAGCGCCGAAGCTGCGGATGATCCAGGTCAGCAACGCAGCACCAACGCCGAAGAGCAGTTTACCGCGCGGCGTCGTGGCGCCCGAGACCGGGTCGGTGAGAATGAAGAAAGCGCCAAGCATGCTGCCGCCTGTCGCGAGGTGATAGAGAGGACCGGGGAAGTTGCTGCCATTGGCCAGCGCGGCAATGCCTGCGATCACCGCCAGGCCGCCCAGGAAGGCCGCCGGAATGTGCCAGGTGATGATGCGTTGTTGCAGCAGGAAGGCGCCGCCAAGGGCGTAGGCCGCCGCAATCCATTCCCAGCCCTTGCCACCCGCCCAACCGAAGGCAGGGCCGCCGAGCGTCTGTGCCACCGTGGCACCGCTTTCGCGGAGTCCGGTGCGCAAGGCGTCAAGCGGCGTGGCACCGGTCAGTGCGTCGATGGTGCCGCTCTGACCGAAGATGCGCGCCAGTTGCGTTGCATTGTCCAGGCCTGCAGCAGGCCACTGCGACATCAGTGCCGGGAAGGCAACAATCATTACGCAGTACGCCACCATCGCCGGATTGAAAGGGTTCTGGCCAAGCCCACCGTAGAGGTGCTTGGCGATCACGATGGCGAATGCGGTGCCGAGTACGATGACCCACCACGGTGCGATGGATGGGAACGCCAGTGCAATCAACCATGCTGTCACGATGGCTGACAGGTCCGACAGGAACATGCCGGTCGGCTTGCCACGCAACTTCAGCATTGCGGCTTCGGCGACGAGTGCCGTGACGCTGGCCAGTAGCAGCTGCACCAGCACTCCGATTCCGAATAGCCAGACGTAGGTGCCGATGGCTGGCAGCAGGGCCAGCAGCACCTTGAGCATGACCTGCGTGACACTGGTCTGCGCGCGGACGTAGGGCGAATTGTTCTGACGGCTGGGGAACATTCAGCAGCCCGCCTTTCCGTGGCACTGGAGTGGCTGGGGGCTCAAGGCAGGCTCTCCCGGATCATGTCCAGCACTTCCATGTTGCGGATCGACTCTTCGAGGGTCAGCAGCGGCGTACGGCCTTCGAGAATGGCGGCGGAGAAGTCGCGGAATTCGGCGCCGTAACGATCCGACTCGGCCACGGCAATGCTGCGTGTACCGGTCGTGGTGTACACGTAGAGCTCACCAGCTGCGTCGGTGAAGGTGTCGCGGATTTCCAGCCGGCCTTGCGTGCCGATGACTTCGGCGTGCATGAACGGATGAGCATTGAAGCCGCAGTGTAGGTTGGCGATCATGCCGTCGCCATACTGCAGCAAGGCGGAAAGATTGACGTCTACACCGCCCTTCATCTCGGCGTAAGCCTGGCAGCGAACGGGCAGCTTCTCGGTGATGAGGCCCAACAGGTTGATCGGGTAGCAACCCACGTCGTAGAGGGCTCCGCCGCCAAGACCTGCCTGTTCCTTGATCGTGTTCTCACGATCGAGAAAGAAGCGGAAGCTTGCATTGACATGGCGGATGACCCCCAGCTCACCGCTCGCCAAGACCGTCCGCACCTGCCGGATACGGTCGGTGTAGCGGTACATGAAGGCTTCCATCAACAGCCGGTCGGCGTGCTTGGCGGCGGCGCCCATGTCGCGGGCCTGCCGGGCGGTGAGGGCAATGGGCTTCTCGCACAGCACGTGCTTGCCGGCTTCAAGCGCGGCAATCGTCCAGTCGCGGTGCTGAGAATTGGGCAGGGGTACGTAGATCGCATCGACGTCCGGGTCAGCCAGCAAGGCGTCGTAGGTCATGTGCAGCCGCGCCAGCGGAAACTGCGTGGCACATTCGGCGAGCTTGGCTGCATCGCGCGATGCTATGGCGCTGAGTTCGGCATTGCCGGCGCGCAGGATGGCGGGAATGGCCGATAGCCGGGCAATGCGGGCATAGCCGAGGATGCCCCAGCGAACTTGCGTGCTCATGAAGGTTCTCCGGAACTGTTGGAAGCGCTCTCTGCCGCAGCGGCTTTCTGCGCTTGAGCACGGGCCAGCGCAGCGGCGATGAGTGCCTTCTTGGGATCTTCGGCAGCGCTGTCGCCATCCCCCGTTGTCGTTGCGCTTACTTCTGCGCTGGCTGCGGGTTTGCTGCGTGCAGCAAGCTTCTCTGCCTTCTCCTGCTTTTCGCGTTCCTGACGGAAGTTGCGAAACTCGAAGCGATCACGGGCGGCGTCTGCCGAGTCTTTCTGCTTTTCGCGATCCCAGATCTCGCTCTTGGCGAAACGGTAGTAATCGACGAGCGGGATCGATGAGGGGCAGACGTAGCTGCAGCAGCCACATTCGATGCAGTCGAACAGGTGATACTCCTGAGCCTTGCCGAAGTTCTTTGCGCGGGCGTGCCAGTAGAGCTCGAAAGGTTGCAGGTCGGCCGGGCAGGCGCGTGCGCACTCGCCACAGCGGATGCAGGGCATCTCAGGCGGTGGCGGCGCAAACAGTGTGGGGCTTGCAGCGATGACGCAGTTGGTTGCCTTGACCACAGGCACATCGAATGCCGGCATGCGGAAGCCCATCATCGGCCCACCCATGATGAAAGCGTCAGTGTCGGGCTTGAGACCCGCGAGTTTGACGAGGTGGTCCATGGGGGTGCCGAACAGCACCTCATAGTTACGTGGCTGTTCAACATTGCCCGCGACCGTGACGATGCGTGACACCAGCGGACGACGCAGTTCGACCGCCTCGTGAATCGCGTAGGCCGTGCCGACATTGAAGCACTGCACGCCGTAATCGGTGGAGCGCTCGCCGTGCGGGACTTCGATGCCGGTCAGCACGCGGATCAATTGCTTGGCTCCACCTGCGGGGTAGCGAGTCGGCACGGCGACGGTTTCGATCCCCGCAAAGCTCTTGCAGGCGGTTTGCATCGCCGCAATGGCCTGGGGCTTGTTGTCCTCAATACCGATGAGAACCTCTTCCGCTCCGAGCAGATGGCGCATGATCGCTACGCCGCGCAAGATGGCTGCCGGGCGTTCGCGCATCAGCAGATCGTCGCAGGTGATGAAGGGCTCGCACTCTGCGCCGTTGATGACCAGCGTCTTGAGCGGTTTGTCGCGCCCGGGTTGCAGCTTGAGGTGGCTGGGGAATACCGCCCCCCCCAAACCCACCACACCCGCGTCGCGCAGGAAATCGCGTAGCACCTCAGGGGCGGCGCTCTGCCAGTCGAGTGGCGCTTCTTCGAGCCAGCGTTCCGTGCCATCCGGTTGCAGCACAACGCAAAGCGTCTTGAGGCCCGAGGTGTGCGCCATCACACGCGGCTCGATAGCAATGACTTTGCCAGAGGTGGATGCGTGGATAGCCGACGAAAAGTTGCCATCCGCGTCGCCGATGCGCTGGCCTTTCAGCACGTATTGGCCGACCGTCACGATGGGGTGCGGCGTGCCGCCTATGCTCTGGTGCAGAGGGATAACCAGCTCGGGTGGCAAGGGAACGGTAGCAATCGGCTCGCGCGTCGAATCGCTCTTGTTGGTCGCTGGCCTCACTCCACCATTGAAGTCGAAGAGCTTGCGCAGGGGATTCACGCAGCTACCTCCTTGAGCGGAACAACCGGGTAACGCCACTTCCATGTGTCGTAGGTCTCCTGCACGGTCTCCATGGTGATGCAGTCAACCGGGCAGGGCGCTACGCACAGTTCGCAGCCAGTGCAAAGCGGCGCAATGATGGTGTGCATCTGCTTGGCTGCGCCAGAGATGGCATCGACAGGGCAGGCCTGGATGCATAGCGTGCAGCCGATGCAGGTTTGCTCGTCGATGAAGGCGACGGCCTTGGGTTTTTCGACACCGTTCTCGGCGTTCAGGGGTTTGAATTCGCGACCCAGCAAGTCGGCCAGCTTGCGGATACCCTCTTCGCCGCCGGGCGGGCATTGGTTGATGTCGGCTTCACCTCCGGCGATAGCCGTGGCGTAAGGCTTGCAGCCGGGGAAGCCGCATTGCCCGCACTGTGTTTGCGGCAGGATGGCGTCGATCTTGTCGACCAGTGGGTCACCCTCGACCTTGAACTTCAGCGATGCCCAGCCGAGCACTGCGCCGATGACCAGCGCCAGACCCAGCATGACGGCAAGCGAACTCAGCATCAGTATTTGTCCAGTCCGGCAAAGCCCATGAAGGCAAGGCTCATGAGTCCGGCGGTGACGAGCGCAATGGCCGTTCCCCGGAACGGGATAGGGATGTCGGCGCCATCAAGGCGCTCACGAATGCCGGCGAAAAGGACCAATGCCAGCGAGAACCCCAGCGAACTGCCGAAGCCGAACAACAGCGCTTCGAGAAAATTGTGACGATAAGCCACCGACAGCAGGGGGATACCGAGTACCGCGCAGTTGGTGGTGATCAGCGGCAGGTAGATGCCCAGCACCTGGTGCAGCACCGGGCTGGTCTTTGCCAGCACCAGTTCTGTGAGTTGCACGATGGCTGCAATGACGACGATAAACGCCAGGGTACGCAGGTAACCGACGTCGAATGCAGCGAGCAGGTAATGGTCTATAAGGTAGCTTGTGCCGCAGCCCAGCGTGAGCACGAATGTGGTCGCGGCGCCCATGCCGACTGCGGTCTCGTACTTCTTCGAAACACCCATGAACGGACACAGCCCGAGGATGCGGACGAAGACGACGTTGTTGACCAGTACCGCGCCGATCAGCAAGAGAAGGTAGTGAGTCATGCGGACTCCTGTGGTGGTCAGCCTTTGCTGGTAGCAGAAATGCTGTCGCAGACCAGGCCGGGACCTCCGTAGATGAATCCCGTGTAGAGCTGAACAAGGCTCGCGCCGGCGGCAATCTTCTCCGCAGCATGCGCCCCTTCTGTGATACCACCCACGCCGATGATAGGCAACTCGCCAGCGAGTCGGCTGGCCAGTTCGCGAACGACTCGGGTCGACTTCTCGCGCACCGGCGCCCCGGACAAACCGCCGGTTTCAGTGGCGTTACGGAGGCCTTCGACACCTTCACGGCCGATGGTGGTGTTGGTGGCGATTACGCCGTCGATGCGGTGGCGACGAAGTGCGTCGGCGATGTTGGTAAGTTGCGCGTCATCCAGATCGGGGGCGATCTTGAGCGTCATCGGCACGTACTTGCCATGCTTTTCGGCCAGATCGGTCTGGCGGGATTTCAGGCGCCCGAGCAGGTCGTCGAGTTCGGACTCGCCCTGCAGTTGGCGCAGGTTCTTGGTGTTGGGCGAGGAGATGTTCACCGTCACGTAGCTCGCATGGGCGTAGACCTTCTCCAGGCAGATCAGGTAATCGTCGGCGGCTTTTTCGATAGGTGTGTCGAAGTTCTTGCCGATGTTGATGCCAAGTACGCCGGTGAACTTCGCCTCTTTGACGCGGGTGACGAGGTTGTCGACACCGTGGTTGTTGAAGCCCATGCGGTTGATGATGGCTTTGGCTTCCGGGATGCGGAACATGCGCGGCTTCGGATTGCCCGGCTGTGGGCGCGGTGTCACGGTGCCGACTTCGATGAAGCCGAAGCCGAAAGCGGCCAGTCCGTCGATGGCTTCTGCATTCTTGTCCAGGCCGGCTGCGAGGCCGACGCGATTGGGGAAGCGAATGCCCATAAACTCCACCGGTGTGCCCTGATTGCGTGGGCAAGCAGGCATCCAGCCACCCAGGTGGTGCAGTGTGGACAGGGTGAATTCGTGAGCTTTCTCGGGATCGAGAGAGAAGAGCAGAGGTCTGGCGAGGTGATAAAGCATCAGTGGATTTTATCCGAATAGTGGCGCGGCCGCCTGCGCGGCATCATGCGCTGCGCAGGGGTTCAAGGTGGGTGCTGACCTGTGCGCCTTGCAGAGCCTCGGCAATGCGGGCTTCAACCTTGTCGAGCAGATCGTGTGCCACGTCCACATGCCAGTCGCCGGGGACTTGCACGGTGACATGGACAAAGCGTGTGCTGCCAGCCTGACGGGTCTTGAGTTGCAGGAAGGAAGCGCCCTGAGCGCGGAAATCTTCCAGCACGGTTTCAATGCTTGCCAGATCTTCACCCGGCAGCGACTCGTCCATCAGCCCCGCGGTTGCTGCCCGCATGAGCTTCCAGCCTTCGAACAAAATGTGCAGCGCGACGCCGATGGCGATCAGAGCGTCGAGCCACAGCCACCCAGTCAGCGCGACGGCAATCAGGCCAACGATCACGCCCAGTGTCGTCCAGACGTCGGTCATCAGGTGGCGGGCATCTGCCTCCAGCGCTACCGAGCGCAGACGCTGTCCGGCTCGGGACAGCAGGCGCGAGACCATGAAATTCAATGCAGTGCTGGCCGCCGACAGCCACAAGCCGATCCCCAGGGACTCCAGCGGTGTCGGGGCGAACAGGCGCGGAATGGCTGTCCACAGGATCAGCGCTGCGGCGGCGAAAATGAGCATGCCTTCAAAGCCGCTCGAAAAGTACTCGGCCTTGCTGTGGCCGTAGGGATGGTCTGCGTCGGGCGGTGTGCTGGCAATCTGGATCATCCACAGTGCAAAGCTTGCGCCGACCAGATTGACGAAGGACTCCAGGGCGTCCGAGAGGAGACCGACAGATCCGCTGATCCACCACGCAAACAACTTCAGCGTGATGGTGGCGACGGCCGCTGCAATCGACAGGCTGATGTAGAAACGGGCTTCGCGGAAATGTGTTGCGTTCATGGGCTGCAAAGGCGAGTTGGCCGGCCCCCGATAATAGGTGCGGAAGCGTAAAGACAGTCGATCTGGCGCAACAGAATTGGACTTGGAGCGGCTTTGTGGCATGCTCCCGCGTCTTGGGTGAAGACGGGCCGGATTGTTGCGGCGCCGCGAATTTATTGGGTTTGCGCGGTTTTGTGCAATTTGTCGTGGCCTGAACTTCACACTCTGGCAGTCTGTCAGAGGGCCACTGAAAACAATACTGGTGAGACAAATGCGTAACAGCAAGAGGAACGTGAGCGGCTTCGGTCGTGCAGACAAGGGGTTTACGCTGCTTGAACTGCTGGTGGTGGTAGCCATCATCGGCATGCTGGCAGCTTATGTGGGCCCGAAGTACTTCTCGTCCATCGGCAAGTCCGAGCAGACCGTAGCAAAGGCCCAGATCGAATCCTTCTCCAAGGCTGTAGATCTGTTCCGCACCGATGTTGGCCGTTTTCCGACCACTGCCGAAGGTTTCAATGCCCTGCTGGAACGCCCTGCAGGCGCCACCAAGTGGAATGGCCCCTACCTGCAGAAGGCCGTCCCGCCTGATCCCTGGGGCAAGGCCTACACCTATAAGTCACCCGGCACCAAGGGCCGTGATTACGACATCACCTCATATGGCAGTGACGGGCAGCCCGGCGGTACCGACACCGCCGCCGACGTGACGAACTGATCCCGGTTCGCGGGGGCGTCCCCACATGCAATTCGAGATCCGTGCCCTCACGGCTGACAATCAGCTGCAAACGCTGACTCTTGAGGCCGAAGACGAGGTCGCTGCGCGCAAGGTTTGCGAAACCCGGCGCCTGCGTCCGGTGAGTCTTCGCGCTCTCGGTGCCACGCGCCGCCGTCGTAGCCGTGGTGGCAGCTTCAACCTGATTCTCTTCAGTCAGGAGCTGCTGTCGCTGCTCGACGCAGGTCTGTCGCTGGTTGAGGCCCTGGAGGCGCTGGTGGAGAAGGAGTCGGGCGAAGTCGCGCGTGGCGTGATGGAGGCCTTGATCCATCGCATGCGCGAAGGCATGAAATTCTCTGATGCCATTGGTTTGCAGGCTGAGCACTTCCCGCCGCTGTACGTTGGCATTGTGCGTGCCGCCGAGCGGACCAGCGATCTGCCGCGGGCGCTTGGTCGTTACATTGACTACCAGTCACGCATGGAACAGGTGCGTGCGACCATCGTCGGTGCGGCAATCTATCCGGCGATCCTGTTGTCGGTGGGTGGCGCGGTGGCGCTGTTCCTGATGATGTACGTGGTGCCGAAGTTCGCTGCGGTCTACAAGGACAGCGGTCGTGACCTGCCTGTGATGTCGCAACTGCTGCTGGCCTGGGGGGATTTCATCGGCAAGCATTCGTTGATCGTCATTCCGCTGGTGGTAGCGCTGATTTTCTTCGTCGTGCATCACGTTCGCCGCATCGGGCGTGAGGGCCGCTGGGGACAGATCGCGGCAAAGATTCCGGGCATTGCCGAGCGTGCGGTGATCATCGAGATCTCCCGGCTGTATCTGACGGTAGGCATGCTGCTCGAAGGCGGCATCACCGTCGTGACGGCGCTGGACATGGTGGCCGGCACGCTGTCGGCCGGTTTCCGGGTCAAGCTGGCTGCGGCGCGCGCCGACATCACGAATGGCGATCCGGTGTCCAAGGCCTTCGAGGCACACGGACTCACAACGCCGATCTCGCTGCGCATGCTGCGCGTGGGCGAGCGTTCTGGTCAGATGGGTGCCATGCTGACCCGGTCGGCCATGTTTTATGAGGGCGAAAGCGCCCGCTGGATCGAACGGACCAGCAAAGTTGTGGAGCCCGCCCTGATGGCCTTCATCGGTATCGTGGTCGGTCTGATCGTCGTGCTGCTGTACATGCCGATTTTCGATCTGGCGGGGTCCATTCAGTGAATGCGCGTGGAGCAACATTGGATATCGAGTTGATCAAACGTGCCCGCGCTTCGGCGCAGGCTTCGGGCCGGCCTGTGATGGCAGAGCTCGAGGTGCTGTCGGGCATCGAGCCGCGCAGCCTGCTGCGTGGTGTGGCGGAGCATTTCCGCTACAGCGTCATCGAGACAGCCGAGATGCTGGACCTTGAACCGGTCTTTGACGTGATGCCACTAGCCCGGGCTCAGCAGCGTGGCGCCATCATCCTGCGCCGCAGCGGCACGCATGGCCGCAATGGGCTGATAGCCGCGATCGCTGATCCGTTCGATCAGGACTTGCAGATCTGGATCGACAACCTCGTCGGCGCCAACGTCGATTACCGCATTGCGCTGGCCTCTGATATTCACGCCTACCTCACCAAGCAGGAAGAGTCCATGCGTGCCATGGATAACCTGCTCGCCAACGGCGAAATGGGCACGGGCGATGCCAAGTCGCTGGAAAGTCTGTCGTTCGCATCGGTCAGTGACGCCTCCAGTCCAGCCGTAAAGCTAGTCAATTCAACACTCTACGACGCACTGAAGCTTGGCGTGTCGGACATCCACCTGGAGAGTACGCCCAGCGGCATGGTCTCCAAGTACCGTATTGACGGCGTGCTGGACCAGGTTGCGCAGATCCAGGGTACGGCACTTGCCGAACAGATCATTTCGCGTATCAAGGTGCTGTCTGAGCTCGACATTGCCGAGCGCCGCGTCCCGCAGGACGGCAGCTTCCGCGTGGAAGCCATGGGCCGCGAGATCGACTTGCGCGTCTCCATCATGCCCAGCATCCATGGCGAAGACGCCGTGATCCGTATCCTCGACAAGCAGGCCATGGTCGAGTCGCACGGTTCGCTGACCCTGGAGGCGCTGGGCTTCGACGAGCAGACGCTGTCGACCGTGCGCCGCCTCGTCCAGGAGCCCTACGGCATGGTGCTGGTGACCGGGCCGACAGGTTCGGGCAAGACGACCACGCTGTACGGCGCGCTGTCCGAGATCAACAACGGCCGCGACAAGATCATCACGATTGAAGATCCGGTGGAATACCAGTTGGGTGGCATCCTGCAGATTCCGGTCAACGACAAGAAGGGCCTGACCTTCGCGCGCGGTTTGCGCTCCATCCTGCGTCATGACCCGGACAAGATCATGGTCGGGGAAATCCGCGACAAGGAAACCGCCGAGATCGCCGTGCAGTCGGCACTGACGGGCCACCTGGTGTTGTCAACGGTGCACGCCAACAACGTCTATGACGTGTTTGGCCGTTTCCATCACATCGGTGTCGATCTGTATTCCTTTGTGTCGGCACTCAACGGCGTGTCAGCACAACGTCTCGTCCGTCTTACCTGCAAGCACTGTGCGGCGCCTTACACGCCGGACGATGCGGAGCTGTCGCTGGCGGGGTTGTCGCGGGCAGACGTCGAAGATTTCCAGTTCGTACGCGGGCGTGGCTGCGGTGATTGCCGTGGTACGGGCTACCGTGGCCGTAAGGCAGTCGCTGAAATCCTCGTGATGAATCCCGAAATCGCCGAGATGGTGGTCGAGCGTCGCTCGGTCCGTCAGCTCATGGAAGCAGCACAACGTAACGGCACGCGCAGTCTCTACGAAGACGCATTGCGTCTGGTGTCGCGCGGTGAAACCACTCTTGAGGAGGTAAGGCGTGTCACTCTGGCGGCCTAAATCTCTGGGCATGGGTGTGGGCGGTGGCGAGCTGGTGATCGTCGACCGCATCAATTCCGAAGGTGCCCACGTAGCGAGTCAGCTGCCCCTGCGCGACTATCTGCCGGGCGCAGGCTCGCCCGAGACCGCAATCTGGGAGCCGGCTGTGAACACGGCCTTGTCGCAGGCCAACAAGCTTTCCGGTCGCTTGCAGGTGTCGATCTCTGATGACTGGGTGCGTTACTGGACTGTCACGCCGCCGAAGGGCCTCGGCAGCATGCTGGAGCTGCGTGCGCTGGCTGCTGGCCGCTTCGAGCAGCTCTTCGGTGCTGCTGCAGAAGCCTGGCACATCGAAGCCGACTGGTCGGCCAATCGTCCGATGCTGGCTTGTGCAGTGCCACGTTCGCTGGTCGTGGCGCTGACAGCAGTCTCCAGTCACAGCGGCTGTCGCATCGCCTCAGTGGTGCCGGAGGCGATCCGCCTCATCAACCGCGATGCATCGCAGCTCAAGGAAGACGGATGGATCTGCTGTTTCGGTTCGCATGCCTTCCTGGCGCTGTTGCAACAACGTGGCCAGTTGCTTGCCGCGCGTCAGTTCCGCTTCGACCTGACGCCTGCCTTGCCTGAAGTGCTGGCCAAGCTGGAGACCGAGGCCTTGCGCCTGGGGCATGACATGCCAGCAACGGTTTTCCTGCTCGGCGATGCACCGCCCATCATTGAAGTCCCCGGGTCAAGTATCAGAGTCAAGATGCCGTCGCGTGCTCGTCCGATGCCCAAGGCTGTCGGCATGGAGCGGGCTTCGGATGCATTCCGGCTGGCCTTGCACGGGGTGGCAGCATGAAGCCCATGCACATTGATTTCGCACCGGTCGCCGGCTGGTGGGAGGCGGGCTCCGACAAGGGGCGCCGTCCGCTGTGGTGGCTGCTGTGCCTGTTGCTGGTGGCAGCCTTCGTCACCGCTTGCATGGCGTGCTGGCAAATGGCGGGCGAGCGTGATCGCGCTGTCTCACGCAAGACTTCGATTGCTGCTGAACTGGATCGCGCCAGTCAGGGCAGTGGCGAGGATGACCTCGCCAAGATCGAATCCGCCGAAGCCGTAGCGCATGCCAGCCAGCATCTCAACTACCCGTGGGCCACCTTGATCGACTCGCTCGAGAAGAACAATCGCCAGGGCGTCAACATCATGTCGATGGAGTTCGGCATCGTGCGCCAGAGCAACAAGATGGTGATCGAAGCCAGTGAGCTGGGTGCAGGGCTGGACTATCTCGAAGCCCTCAAAGCTGCGCCTGGCTTCAATGGGCTGGTCCTCGCCAGGCAGGAGGCCGTGATGGTCGATGGCGGTCAGCGCATCCGCTTCACGCTGGATGCACCGCAACCCGTCAAGGCTGAAAAGCAGGCTCGCACGGAAGGGGGCGCGCAATGAGCAATGTCGCCCGCATGGATGCGCTGCGCTTGCAGGCCGGCTTGCTGTACGCCCGGCAAGGCGTCTGGCCTTTTGTAGGCGCTGGCGTTTTCGTCGCACTGCTCGCGGTGCTCGCTATCGTCATGCCGCAGATCAGTGGCGCGCGTCAGAATGCACTGGATGACGCTAGCCGCATGACCCGGCAACTGGCCTCCCTGCAAGCCAAGCCCGAGTCGGAGCGCCTTTCGCCTGCGCAAGGTCTGGCACGTACGCTGGCGGACCAGTCCACCACCACCGCAACCATCCGCAAGTTGCAGGAGTTTGCGACGGGCATGGGTTTGCAGGTGACGCAGACGGATTACCGCCGTCTCGCAGGCGGACAGCAGCAGGATTACTCGGAGTTGCAAATTGCCATGCCGGTGAAGGGCAACTATCCGACGCTGCGCTTGTTCCTGCTCACCGTCATGGCCGAGGTGTCTTCGCTGTCCGTTGAGCAGTTGATCGTCAAGCGCGAGCAGGCGAGCTCCGATCAGATCGATGCCCAGATCTACTTCTCACTGTGGCAGCGCCCGACGGCTGGGGGTGCAAAGTGAGCAAGCCCGCCGATCAGAGACGCATCCTGTTCCTGCTGCCTTTCCTGGCCATTGCGGCTTGGCTGGCTTTCTTCGCCGACAAAACTCCGAATGGTGAAATCGCCGAACCCGTAGCGCGCTCTGGCGCCGCAGGGCAGGTCGAGACGGGGCAGGTAACGGGCAGCGCATCCGAAGCGTCTGCGGTGGAGAGCAGCGCCCCGGCAGGATTTGCCCGCGACGGTGTGCGCGCACTGCTGGATCAGGACAACCCGGTCAATCTGTTCAGTAACGGTCGCCCCCCCGAACCGGAGCGTCCGCAAACGCAAGAGCCACAGATTCCTGCGCCGGATTTCCGCTTCATCGGCCGCATGCTGCGCGATGGTCGCTGGAATGTTTTTCTCGACAGCGACAAGAGCACCTATGTCGTGACGCCTGGATCGGTGATCAAGGATTACCGCGTGGAAGCCGTGCAGTCGAACCAGGTACAGCTGACCCATTTGCCTACCAAATCAACCCATATCATCCCGATCGAGGGTGGCCAATGACAATCAAGAAAAATCACACGCCTGTCTGGCTCGCTGCACTGTGCGGCCTGATGCTCGCCACCTCTGTGGCGACAGGATGCGCGTCGAATGCGCCGCGCGAAGACCTCGAATACGGCAAGACCTTGCTGGCATCCGGACGCGTCCGTGAAGCCGTTGTCGTGTTGCGCAAGCTGCATGAGTCGCGCCCTGGGGATGCTGAAACAGCAGACGCTTATCGCACGGCATCGGCACAACTCGCCGTACTCGATGCGGGTCGCCAGTCTTCAGCCAGTAGTGCAGGGCAGACGTCTTCAGTTGCAGTGGCGCCTGTCGCAGCGCCGACAGCAGTGGCAAGCCCTGCACCGACAGTCGTCAGCACACCGGCGCCGGTTGCGAGCAGCCCGGCTCCCGTCGCGTCGCCAACCGCGCAAGCAATACCTGGAGCAACCGCGACACCCCCGCGGCCTGCTACGCCTGCGGCACCTGCGCAGTCCTCAGCTCGTGCATCAAGTGTTGCAGCAAGCTCGGCTGCGTCCGCCGCCAGCAAGACCGGTCGCGTCATGACGCCTCTCGACGAAGCGATGGAAAAGAAAGTGACCCTGCAGTTCCGCGATGCACCGGTACGTTCCCTGTTTGATGCCATTGGCAAGAGCTCTGGACTCAACATCGTCATAGACAAGGACGTGCAGCAGGATCTGCAGACCACGATTTACCTGCGCGATACGACGGTTCGCGCGGCGCTTGAAAAGATTGTGCTGACCACGCGCTTGGGCTGGCGCACGCTGGATGACAACACGCTGTTGATCTACCCTGACGAACCCGCCAAGCAGGCGGATTATCAAGGGCTGGTGGTGCGCGGTTTCCACCTTGCCAATGCCGACGCAAAACTCGTCGCCAACAGCATGAAAACCATCCTGCGTTTCAGCAATGTGGTGGTGGACGAGAAGCTGAACATGATCGTTGTGCGGGATACCCCTCAGGCGATTGCGCTCGCTGAGCAATTGATTGCACTGCATGACGTGGCTGAGCCTGAAGTAATGCTCGAAGTGGCCATTCTGGAAGTCAGCAAGGGCAAGCTCGAGAACCTGGGAGTGGCCTGGCCGACTTCCGCTACGTTATCGCCGCTGGCTCGTACCTTCTCTTCGGGTGGTTCGACGACGACGACGACCACCTCAACGGTGACGAGTTCGGGGACTTCATCGCTGACCGTACGCGACCTGTTCAACCTGACTCCCGGGTCTACTCTGCTGACTTTGGGTGGCCTGACCCTGAACTTCGGTGCCACCGACTCCGACGTGAACATCCTCGCCAGCCCGCGCATCCGCGTGAAGAACCGTGAGAAGGCGAAAGTGCTGATTGGTGAGCGCGTGCCGAACATCAGCGCAACAGCAACCTCCAACGGCGTGGTGAGCCAGAACATCACCTATGTCGATGTGGGTCTCAAGCTCGAAGTGGAGTCGCAGATTTTCCCGGGCAACGAGATCGGCCTGAAGCTCTCGCTCGAAGTGAGCAGCATCAACGAGAAGCTCGAGAACAAGAGCAACGGCAACGTGGCCTACCGCATCGGCACGCGCAACACGGCGACCGTGTTGCGCCTGAAGGATGGTGAAAACCAGGTTTTGGCAGGGCTGATCCAGGATAGCGACCGCAAGACCGTCAACAAGGTGCCGCTGCTGGGTGATATCCCCATCCTTGGCCGCCTGTTCCGATCGGACTCCGACGACAAGGGCAAGACCGAGATCGTGCTGTCGATCACTCCGCGCCTCGTGCGCGGCATCGCGAAGCCGGACGCCGCAAACGAAACCTTTGACGCTGGCACGATTACCGGTGTGCGTGGTCGTCGCAACGAAGCTGAAGGCGCGTCGGTTGTTGTCGAGCAACCTCAGCAGCAGCCCGCACAGGCTGCACCGGCCGAGCCGCGCCGCAACCGCGACGAGAACTGATGAACCAGAAGCGCGTTTTCGGGGCCTGGCGGCGTCAGGCTGCCTTCACGATGATCGAGATGCTCATCGTGATGGCGGTCATCGCCTTGCTGGCGACCCTGGCGCTCCCGCGTTACTTCCAGAGCCTGGATCATTCCAAGGACACCGTGCTCATGGAGAACCTTCACGCGACGCGTGAGGTGATCGACAAGTTCTTCAGCGACCAGGGGCGCTATCCCGAATCCCTCAACGAACTCGTCGAGCGCAAGTATCTTCGCTCGCTGCCCATCGACCCGGTGACGGGCAGTTCGCGCACCTGGGTCATCGTTCCTCCCGAGGCGCCCTACAAGGGCCAGGTGTTCGACATCAAGAGCGGGGCGCGCGGGGCCACCAAGAGCGGGCGCCCCTACAGCAGTCTCTGAGGGCTGAGTCGCCCGACTCAGCTTGGCTTGCGGAACAGGATCTGTCCGTTCTCCGCATCAACCACCACCGTCTGCTTTGCCGCAAAGCGACCCTCAAGAATCTGCCGCGCGAGCGGATTCTCGATGTGCTCCTGGATGGCCCGCTTGAGCGGGCGCGCGCCAAATACCGGATCGAAGCCTGCCTTGGCGATCTCGGCGAGGGCGGCATCCGAGACGTTGAGGCCGATCTCCATCCGCGCCAGACGCTGCTCCAGGTAGCGCAGCTGGATGCGCGCAATCGACTGGATGTGCTGGCTGGCCAGCGCATGGAAGACCACAATCTCATCGATTCGGTTGATGAACTCGGGCCGGAAGTGGCTCTTGACTTCGCTCATCACCGCAGCCTTGATCGTCGCGTAATCCTCGCTGCCCATATGCTGCACGAGCTGGCTGCCGAGGTTGGAGGTCATCACGATCACGGTGTTCTTGAAGTCCACCGTGCGCCCTTGACCATCGGTCATGCGCCCATCGTCCAGCACCTGCAGCAGCACGTTGAAGACATCCGGGTGTGCTTTCTCGACCTCGTCGAACAGGATCACGGAGTAGGGCTTGCGGCGCACAAGTTCGGTCAGGTAGCCGCCTTCTTCGTAGCCGACATAACCGGGGGGCGCGCCGATGAGGCGGGCGACGGAGTGCTTCTCCATGAACTCGCTCATGTCAATGCGGATCAGGTGATCCTCGCTATCGAACAGGAAGCTTGCCAGCGTCTTGCACAACTCGGTTTTGCCGACACCGGTCGGGCCGAGGAACAGGAAGGAACCGTAGGGGCGCGATTCTTCTGACAGGCCCGCACGCGAGCGGCGGATCGCGTCAGAGACGAGGCGTACCGCTTCGTCCTGACCTACCACGCGGCGGTGCAAGGCGTCTTCCATCTGCAGCAGCTTCTCGCGCTCGCCCTGCATCATCTTGCTGACGGGAATGCCGGTCGCGCGTGACACGACCTCGGCGATCTCTTCCGCCCCGACCTGTGTGCGCAGCAAGGTGTTCGCCTTGGTGGCTTGCGGGGCACCTTCCGCGCTCTTGAGCTGGGCTTCGAGCCTGGGCAGCTCGCCATACTGCAGCTCGCTCATCTTCTGCCAGTCGCCGCGGCGGCGGGCTTCTTCCATCTGCAGGCGAACCTCTTCGATAGCTTCCTTGATGTGCTGGCTGCCTTGGACGGCGGCCTTTTCGGCCTTCCAGACTTCGTCGAGGTCGGAATATTCCTTTTCGAGTCGTGCAATCTCCTCTTCGATCAGCCCGAAGCGCTTGCGTGAGCCTTCATCCTTTTCCTTCTTGACGGCTTCGCGCTCGATCTTCAGCTGAATCAGGCGACGGTCGAGCTTGTCCATGCTCTCCGGCTTGGAGTCGATCTCCATGCGGATGCGCGCTGCCGCCTCGTCAATGAGGTCGATCGCTTTGTCGGGCAGGAAGCGGTCGGTGATGTAGCGATGCGACAACTCGGCCGCTGCGACGATGGCAGGGTCGGTGATATCCACGCCGTGGTGCAATTCGTAACGCTCCTGCAGGCCACGCAGGATGGCAATGGTTGATTCCACAGAAGGTTCATCGACGAGCACCTTCTGGAAGCGGCGTTCCAGTGCGGCATCCTTCTCGATGTACTTGCGGTATTCGTCCAGCGTCGTCGCGCCGAGGCAATGCAATTCGCCTCGCGCCAGGGCGGGCTTGAGCATGTTGCCGGCATCGATGGCACCTTCGGCTTTGCCAGCGCCAACCATGGTGTGGATCTCGTCGATGAAGACGATGACCCGGCCTTCCTCCTTGGCAATGTCATTCAGCACGGCCTTCAGGCGCTCCTCGAATTCGCCCCGGAACTTTGCGCCGGCGAGCAAGGCGGCCATATCCAGCGACAGCACGCGCTTGCCGCGCAGGCTCTCCGGCACTTCGTCGTTGACGATGCGCTGCGCCAGACCCTCGACAATGGCGGTCTTGCCCACGCCGGGCTCGCCGATCAGCACCGGATTGTTCTTGGTGCGGCGTTGCAGGATCTGGATCGCGCGGCGGATTTCGTCGTCGCGGCCAATCACCGGATCGAGCTTGCCGAGGCGGGCGCGCTCGGTCAGGTCTATGCAGAACTTCTTGAGCGATTCGCGTTGCGACTCGGCGTCCTGCGAACCCACCGAGGCGCCGCCGCGCACGGCCTCGATGGCGGCCTCGAGTGCTTTGCGGTTGGCGCCGTGCTCCTTGAACAATCGACCCGTCGTACCCTTGTCGTCGCACAGGGCCAGCAGGAACATCTCGCTGGCGATGAACTGGTCACCGCGCTTCTGGGCCTCGCGATCGGTCAGGTTGAGCAGGCCAGCCAGATCACGCCCGACCTGAACCTCGCCTGCATGACCGTGCACCTGTGGCAGGTTGTCGATAGCCTTGTCCAATGCTGCGCGAAGGGGCGGCGCATTGACCCCGGCACGCGCCAGCAGCGCTGCAGTGCCGCCATCCTCCTGGGCCAGCAGTGCCTGCAGCAAATGCTGCGGCTCAATGTATTGGCTGTCATGCCCGACGGCCAGACTCTGCGCGTCGGCAAGGGCTTGCTGGAATTTGGTGGTGAGTTTGTCGAAGCGCATGGCGCAGTCCTCCATCAACGATCAGCATGAATTTTGGGGCTGCAATCAACCTTTCAAGGCCAGCAATGCTGCAGCGCACTGAGGCATCCTGCCCTTCCGTCCGTTAAGCAAGATTGCGTATCGACCTGACATGCTGCCAGTGCTATCGTGCGCGACCCCTTGGCGGTTAGGCCGCCTTATTGGCCGTGGGGCCACAGTTCAGTCGAACATTGCGGAGAACAGAGAATGGCGAACAAGACCGATCAGACCGTTGCCGCCTTGCAGAAACGCAACCTCGAAGCTGCCATGCAGCTGGCGCAGATTTCCATCGAGAACTCCCAGCGCATCTTGCAGCTGCAGATGGAAACCGCCCGTGATCTGTTCGAAAGTGGGGTCTCCAACGTGCAGGCTTTATCGCATGTGAAGACACCGCAGGAGGCCATGGAGCTGCGCGCTCGCGCTGCGCAGCAAACAGCGGAAAAAATGTTCTCTACCAGCCGTGACATCGCCGAGATCACCGCTGGCATGCAGGACGCGATGAGCAAGCTGGTCAGCCAGCAGCTCACCTCGGGCAGTCAGGAACTCATCAGTGCCGTGCAGGGCATGTTGCAGGGCATGCCGCTCAACAGCCACGCAGCGGCCGAGACCATGCAGAGCACGTTTGAAGCAGCACGCAAGACGCTGGAGCAGGTCGCCAAGGCATCGAGCGACGCGTTTTCGGCAGTCGCCAAGAACGGCAAGAAGGACTGAACGGCGCAGCGCCGCCTACCCGGCGGCGCTTGGTCAGTGCAGGTGGCGCGGCACCTGGTCTGCCGTTTCTGCGGGCAGTTCAGCGTGTGCGACTTCGCCGTCGGGGCCTGGATACATGGGGGCGCCGCAATCGTCGCAGTACTCCATCGGGAAACGCTGATCCAGCTGCACGATCTGGGTGATGCCGCATTCGCGCAGGCATTGTTCGATCTGCTGCGGCACATCGGCATTGTCGTCCTCGATGCCCAGCAGGGGCCAAACCACGCCATGTACGACTGCCGGGCTGTGCAACGTCGTGAATCCGATGCGGTACTCCTCCAGCTGGCGGTCGTGAAAAGGACCAACCACGGCGCGCAGTTCGCCTGGGGCGACGTTGAGCGTGGTTGACAGGAAAGCAACGGATGCGCGGATCGAGTACGGGCGCGACGCGCGGTCGGCCTGGCGGCTGGCCGCGAAGTAAGCGTCGGGCAGCACCAGCTCCATGGCACAGCCGGGCAGGGCGGAATTCAGGCTGGCACCGCCTTGCGTGCGCCACTGTGCTGCGGCGGACTCGCGGCTGCCGTCCTTCTCCTGCCAGCGGAACAAGGGCGCCCCCGGGTCAGCGACGACGGCAGCTACGACATAGCGAACGTCGGAGAGGAAGCGTGCGGCTTCCGGCAGAGTCTCGGCGTCGATCTGCAGGTCGCGGTTACGCATCGCCACCTGGGAGAGATCTGCAGCAAAGCGCGAGGTTTCGCAGTATCCCTGGGGCAACTGCTCGGGGCTGAAAAGCACATTGGCGAGCCCCAGTTTTACATTGGCTGCCAGTACGTGGGCGGACAGGTGCACGCGTAGATTGGCCAGAACACTGGCCGACAGCACGGTGGCTGGGATGTTGAAGCGCGACCAGGCAAGAACCGGCGCGGCGATCAGCAAGGCCTGCTGGTGCGAGGGTTCGGCAGCGCCGCTCTCCGAGCGTGACTCGACGGCATCGGCAAGCGCGTCGTGTGCCGGCGGATTGGAGGCGTAGAGGTGATCGAGGGCTGCGTTGAGGATGTCCTCACCGTCGTCGTGCAGGATCTCGTCGACCGCTTCGCCAAGGCGCGAATCCCAGAACATGTCCTCTGCGCGGCTGCCGGATTCGGCAAGGCCGTTTGCCAACCACAGCAGGTGTTCGGCTTCACGCGGCAGACCGCTACGGCGGCCGAGTTTGGGTCTCTTCATGAGGACGATGGCAAAACGTTGGCAAGGGGCAGCAATTGTACTCCCGCCCCGTGTTGCAACAGGGGCGCGCCTTCAGCAGGGGAAGCGAGGCGCGGCAGGATGCCGAGGCAGGGGGCGGTCATGCGTGCTTGCAGGGTCTCGATGTTCCGCTGCAGGAAGGGCATGTCCGCATCGATGACATTGCCAACCCAGCCAGCGAATTCAAGGCCATGCGCGGCAATCGCATCCTGCGTCAGCAGTGCATGGTTGAGGCAGCCCAGACGAAGCCCGACGACCAGCACGACCGGCAGACCCAGCGCTGTGGCGAGGTCACCCATGTCCGGACTGTCGGCTTCGCTCCCCAAGGGCACGAGGAAGCCGCCCGCACCTTCGACCAGCACGCGATCAGCGCGTGCGCGCAAGCTACGGAAAGCGTCCTGCAGCAACGGGATATTGATGTGCTGCCCGACACGCTCCGCTGCAATGTGTGGCGCACAAGCATCCGGCAGACAAAGCGGGTTGATCTCGTCGAGCGTAAATCCCCCGCTGCCCGCAGCCTGCAGGGCCAGTGCGTCAGAATTGCGCAGTACGCCGTCGTGTAGTTCGGCACCGGCCGCAATCGGCTTGAAGCCGACGGCGCTCAGGCCTTGCGCACGCCAGGCATGCAGCAACGCGCACGCGACGAAGGTTTTGCCGACATCGGTATCGGTGCCGGTAATGAAGCAGCTAGCAGGCATGGTTTTCAAGTCGCGCAGAGAGAAACACCACATCATAGGTAAAGGGCAAACCGTCTTCTTCGCGCAAGGCTTCATACCAGGCCTCGGCACGGCGGAAGCCGCGCACGCCAGACAATCCGCGAGGACGGTTGCCGCTGACGACGTGAGCGCCAAGCGTGCGCAGCTCGCGCAGCCCTGCACGCAGCGACGCCGCGTGGACCTGGAAGCGCTGGCTTTCGACGCGCACGTCGGCAAAGCCGGCAGCTTGCAGCAAGGGGGCGTAGAGGTCGGCCGCGTCAAAGTGGCGCACGTGGTCATGTGCATCGGCCTGGCGATAGGCTTCACGCAGTTCGGCTAGTGTTTGCGGGCCCAGCGTTGCGACCTGCAGTTGGCCGCCTTTCTGCAACACGCGCGCCGCTTCTGCAATGGCTTGCGCAGGGCGGATCCATTGCCATGCGAGGCTGGACGCGTAGAGCAGCAAGGTGGCGCTGGCGATGGGCAGGTGTTCGATATCGGCGCAGATGGCTTGTTGTGTGCCGAGCAGCATGGGAGCGGCGTGGTCCAGCGCCAGGCAGGCCTGACCGCGCTGGCGCAAAGCGCGGCACAGATAGCCCGTGCCAGCGCCGGCGTCGAGCGCCAATCCTTCATGCAGCGCGACGCGGGCCAGCAAGGCATCCGCAACCGCTCGCTGCACACGCGCCACGCTGTCGTACTGATTCGCGGCGCGCCCAAAGGCCTCGCGAATGGCACGCTTTTCGTCTTGCGTGGATACGGCAGGCGTCATGTACGTGCCGCCAGAAAACGCTGGATACCCTCTGCAACGCGTTGCGGTGCGCTGAGGAAGGGGGCGTGCCCTGCATCTTCGATGAGCAGGGTTTCGCTACCCGGCCAGCGCTGGCCTAGCCAGATGCTGGCGCTGGCGGGAATCAGCGCATCCTGCGCACCATGCACCAGCAGGCAGGGCAGGCTGACAGAAGGGAGTCGCTGGACGCGAAGATCACTTTCTTCAAGCAATCGCAGGCCGTGCCCAAGCGCGGCAGCATGTTCGACTGGATCGTCGAGTTGCGCACGCAGGGCGTCGGTCACGGCGTGGCGCTGTGCATCGCCAAACGCCTGCAATGCGACGAAACGTTCCAGCGTTCGGCCCGGGTTGCGCAGGAAGCCCTCGCGAAAGGCGCGTATCGTTTCGCCGTCCAGGCCGTGCGACCAGTCTCCACGCTTGACGAAACTGGGCGTTGCGGCGACGAGCACCAGTGCTCGTACCTGCCGTGGGTGGCGTGCGGCGATCGTCAGCGCCAGCATGGCCCCCAATGACCAGCCGATCAGTACGGTCTCAGGCAGCAGGGTTCGCGCCACGGCATCTGCCCACTCATCGAGTGACCCCGTTGGCGCATGCAGCACAGGCACCTGACTGTTGTGTCCCAGCGTCTGCTGCAGGCCCTGCCAGATGCCGGGACGCATGCCCCAGCCGTGCAGGAAGGTCAGATTCATGTTGCAGCCTCGCTGTGCTGCACAAGGGCCGCGACGAGCCGTGCGACCTGGTCTTCGGTGTGTGCCGCTGACAGTGAGATGCGCAGGCGCGCAGTGCCAGCCGGGACGGTCGGTGGGCGGATCGCTGGCACCCATATGCCGTTCTCGCGCAGTGCTGCAGAGAGCTGAAGCGCGGCCGCGTTGTCACCAACCAGCAGCGGCTGAATGGCTGTCGTCGACGGTAGCAGCTTGCCTGGCAGGCCCCTGCGCAGTTGGGCGATGCGTTGCATCAGCGCATGCCGTCGGTCGTCCGCGTCTTCAATCAGGGCCAGTGCGTGCAGCAGCACGTGGGCCAGCATCGGTGGCATGGCGGTCGTGAATATGTATGGACGGGATTTCTGCAGCAGCCAGTCCATGACGGTACGTGTGCCCGCAATGAAGGCGCCCGATACGCCCGCAGCCTTGCCCAGCGTGGCCATGTGGATCAGTCGATCAGAGCGCAAGCCGGCAGAGGCAATCGAACCGCGCCCCTGTGGCCCCAGCACACCAAAACCGTGTGCATCGTCAATCAGCAGCCAGGCGTCATGACGCTCGGCAAGCGACAGCAGTTCGCCCAGTGGCGCAACGTCGCCATCCATACTGAAGACACCATCGCTGACGATCAGCTTGTCGCGTGCCGTACTGGCAGCCAGCAGCTTCTCAAGCGCCGTCGTGTCGTTGTGGGCATAGCGATGCACGGTGGCGCGGGAGAGCAGGGCTCCATCGACGAGGGATGCGTGGTTGAGACGATCTGCAAAGATCTCGCCATTGCGACCCAGAAGCGCGGGCATGACAGCGATGTTGGCGAGATAACCCGTCGAGAAAACGAGCGCCGCATCACAGCCAACGAAACTGGCTAGCGCTTGCTCCAATGCTTCATGCACGGCGGTGTGCCCGCTGACGAGGTGGGAAGCGCCCGAACCGACGCCCCAACGCTTGGCACCCTCGGCGGCCGATTCCGCAAGCACCGGATGGGCTGCCAGCCCCAGATAGTCATTGCTCGCAAACGACAGCAGCGAAGCGCCTTCACTGTTTACTTCGGTCAGGCAGGGGCTGTTGACGACGCGGCGGCGGCGCAGCAGCGACTCAGATTCCAGGCGGTCGAGCTGTTCGCGCAGCGCCTGCAGCGTTGAAGGGGAGTTGGGGGAGGTGGACAAGGGGAGAGTCTTGAAAGTCGCAGCGGCCATCATTTTACCGCGTTGCACCACCCCTATTCCTCTCGCTGCAGGTTTCGGTTGCCACGCCGCATTGGCCCAAACCGATTTTCGTGCCGTGCGACAAAACGCGATTGTGGTATTTTGCCCCGGCAAGACAGCCGTACCCATACCCATAACGAGTGGAGAGTCTGATGTCCGTCCGCAATGCTTTTGCATGCGGGCTTGCGCTCTGTCTGTTGAGCGTTGCGCCCGCCGTTCGTGCTGTTTCGCTGGTTTCGGCGGATGTCCAGAAACCTGACCACCCGGTCGTCAAGGCGCAGGAATACCTGGCCAAACTGGTGACAGAGCGCTCGAAGGGTGCGCTCACAATGCAGGTCAAGCCCAACGGTGAGGTTGGCAACGAGACAGAAGTACTGGCAAAGCTGCGTTCAGGTGAGCTGGCAATGGCACGTGTTGCCGTGGGGGTTTTGGCTGACAAGGTGCCTGCAGCCAAGATTTTGAGTTTGCCCTACCTGTTCCGCTCGCGTGATCACCTCTGGAAAGTACTGGGCGGTGATCTGGGCTCGCGTCTGGATAGTGAAATCACGGCCAGCGGTGTCGTTGTTCTCGCCTACTACGACAGCGGTTCGCGCAGTTTTTATGCACGCAAGCCTATCAAGACCCGCGCAGATTTTGCGGGGCTGAAGGTTCGCGTGCAGCCGTCTCCCGTCTACAAGGATCTGATTTCCGAGCTGGGCGGTACGCCAGTCGTTCTGCCTTATGACAAGGTTGCGGATGCGCTCAAGAGCGGCGAAGTGGATGGGGCGGAAAACAACATTGTTTCGTATGTCAGTGCAGAGCATTACAAATACGCGAAGTATCTGAGCCTGGATGAGCATGGCATGGTCCCAGACGTGCTGTTGATATCACGAAAGGCCTGGATCGCACTGGGTCCGGCCAATCAGGAGCTGTTGCGCGGTGCTGCGGCAGAAAGCTCGCAGTACATGGCAAAACTCTGGCAGGAAAAGGAGCGTGACGCGCTCGCGTTGGCAAAGAAAAACGGCGTGACGGTTCTCGGGCGCAACCAGCTTGCGATGAGTGGCATCGAGTCTTCGGCGGTCAAGCTCTACAACCGCTACGTCGAGTTTGGCCCGGATATGGATGCGGTGCTGCAGATCGTCAGCGGCAAGTAGACGAGCCATGCATTCACCAAAAAGGGCTGCCCGCGGGCAGCCCTTTTTCGTTGTGGGGCAGCGTATTACTGCTTCACGCAGTCCACGCAGTAGCGCACCTTGCCGTTCTCCTCCTCTTTCACGAGGCCGTGGCAATCGGTCTCGAAGCCCGGCAGTTGTTCGTTGAAGGTGCGCACGAACTTGAGGTAGTCAACGATGGTCTTGTTGAAGCGCTCGCCCGGGATCAGCAAAGGGATGCCCGGCGGATAGGGCGTGACCAGCATCGCAGTGACACGGCCTTCGAGCTGATCGATATCGACGCGTTCGATCTTGCGGTGGGCCATCATCGACCAGGCGTCGGTCGGGCGCATCGCGGGTTCCATGTCGCTGAGATACATCTCAGTGGTCAGACGCGCCACATCGTGCTGCTTGTAGACGTCGTGGATCTGCGTGCAGAGATCCCGCAGGCCGACGCGCTCGTAGCGAGGGTGCTTGGCGACGAACTCGGGCATTACGCGCCACAGCGGCTGGTTCTTGTCGTAGTCGTCCTTGAACTGTTGCAGCTCGGTCACCAGCGTGTTCCAGCGGCCCTTCGTGATGCCGATGGTGAACATGATGAAGAAGCTGTAGAGGCCGCACTTCTCGACGATGATGCCGTGCTCGGCGAGGTACTTGGTGAGGATGCCGGCCGGGATGCCCGTCTCGGCAAAGTCGCCGTCAACGTCCAGCCCCGGCGTGATGATGGTCGCCTTGATAGGGTCGAGCATGTTGAAGCCTTCGGCGAGGTTGCCGAAGCCGTGCCAGCGCTCGTCGGCCTTGAGCATCCAGTCTTCGCGTTCGCCCATGCCTTCTTCGGCGAGGTACTCGGGGCCCCACACCTTGAACCACCAGTCCGCACCCCATTCCTCATCCACCTTGCGCATCGCACGGCGGAATTCCATGGCTTCCTGGATCGACTCTTCGACCAGCGCCGTGCCGCCCGGCTCTTCCATCATCGCCGCCGCCACGTCGCACGAGGCGATGATGGCGTACTGCGGCGAGGTGGAGGTGTGCATCAGGTAGGCCTCGTTGAAGAGGTCCTTGTCGAGCTTGCGGCTCTGCGAATCCTGCACGAGGATCTGCGAGGCCTGGCTCAAACCGGCGAGCAGTTTGTGCGTCGACTGGGTGGAGAACACCATCGACTCCTTGCATCGCGCGCGGTCCTTGCCGATGGCGTGGTAATCACCGTAAAAATCGTGGAAGGCGGCATGCGGCAGCCAGGCTTCGTCGAAGTGCAGGGTGTCGATCTTGCCGTCCAGCTCTTCCTTGATTTCCTCGACGTTGTAGAGCACGCCGTCATAGGTGCTCTGCGTGATGGTGAGCACACGCGGCATGGCGCTCTTGTCGTCGATGAAGGGGTTCTTCGCGATCTTCTTCTGGATGTTCTCCCATTTGAACTCGCTCTTGGGGATCGGGCCGATGATGCCGTAGTGGTTGCGCGTGGGCATCAGGAAGACCGGAATCGCGCCAGTCATGATGATCGAATGAAGGATGGACTTGTGGCAGTTGCGGTCGACAACCACGATATCGCCCGGCGCAACAGTCGAGTTCCAGACGATCTTGTTCGAGGTCGAGGTGCCATTGGTGACGAAGAACAGGTGGTCGGAATGGGTAATGCGCGCCGCGTTGCGTTCGGAGGCCGCGATGGGGCCGGTGTGGTCGAGCAGCTGGCCAAGTTCTTCCACTGCGTTGCAGACGTCGGCGCGCAGCATGTTCTCGCCGAAGAACTGGTGGAACATGTGACCGACCGGACTCTTCAGGAAGGCGACTCCGCCCGAGTGACCCGGGCAGTGCCAGGAGTAGGAACCGTCCGAGGCGTAATGCGTCAGCGCGCGGAAGAAAGGCGGCGGGAGTGAGTCGAGATAGGCCTTGGCTTCGCGCACGACGTAGCGGGCGATGAACTCCGGCGTGTCTTCGAACATGTGGATGAAGCCATGCAATTCGCGCAGCACGTCGTTCGGGATGTGACGCGAGGTCTTGGTCTCGCCGTACAGGAAGATCGGGATCTCCGAGTTGCGGAAACGGATTTCTTCCACGAAGGCGCGCAGCTCTTCGATGGTGGCATCCATCTCGTCGGAGCTGAACTCCTCGTCGTCGATCGACAGGATGAAGCAGGAGCCACGGCTCTGCTGCTGCGCGAACGAGGACAGATCGCCGTAGCTCGTGACGCCCAGCACTTCCATGCCTTCGTCTTCGATGGCTTTCGCAAGCGCACGGATGCCGAAGCCGCTGGTGTTTTCCGAGCGGAAGTCTTCGTCGATGATGATGATGGGGAAGTGAAAGCGCATGCCGGGCTCCCGAAAGGGCGATCAAAAGCCTTCAATGCCAAGGCGAGAAGGCGGAGCAAAAGAAAAGGGCCGCGAAGGAAAGCCAAATCCTCTAGCGGCCGGGTGCGGAATCATAGCGCAGTGCTGTGACAATGAAAGTACACAGGGCCGCCGGCAAGCATGGCCTGCCCTGGCGGCCCTTTGGCCATCCTTTGCAACTTCGCACTGCGTAGCGTCAGATCTTCGGCAGGGTCACGCCAACCTGTCCCTGGTACTTGCCGCCGCGGTCCTTGTACGAGGTCTCGCAGATCTCGTCGGACTCGAAGAACAGCACCTGTGCGCAGCCTTCACCCGCGTAGATCTTGGCGGGTAGGGGCGTGGTGTTGGAGAACTCCAGCGTGACGTAGCCTTCCCACTCGGGCTCGAAGGGTGTGACGTTCACGATGATGCCGCAGCGGGCGTAAGTACTCTTGCCAAGGCAGACAGTCAGCACCGAACGCGGAATGCGGAAGTACTCGACCGTGCGGGCCAGCGCGAAGGAGTTCGGCGGAATGACGCAATAGCCTTTGCCCGAGACTTCGACGAAGGACTGCGGATCGAAAGCCTTTGGGTCGACAATGGTCGAGTTGATGTTCGTGAAGACGCGGAATTCGTCGGCGCAGCGGATGTCGTAGCCGTAGCTCGACGTGCCGTAGGAAACGATCTTCTGGCCATTCGCCTCACGGATGAGCGTCGGTTCGAAGGGTTCGATCATGCCGTGCTTTTCCGCCATGCGGCGGATCCACTTGTCTGATTTGATGCTCACGGTGCCTCACTGGCTGGGTGACAGATGACGAATTCTAGCGCTTTGCGGCACTCCCGGCCGTGCATGGGGCGTGAGATTGCCGGCAATCAAGGTGGATGGCGCCTCAGGTAGTCAATGCGAAGGATGGGTTATCGGGAGCCAGGCTCCGGCCGCGCAGATAGCGGATCGGTGCGAGATTCAACCAACCCGGCAGAAAGCGCCAGTAAGGACCTGGCACACCGAACCGGTCAAGCCAGCGGTAGACGCGCCGCTTGCCGTCACTGATCTGGCTGTCTGCGGCGTGCACGATGCAGGGGTTGCGCAGGATGCCCTGTGTCACACGCTTGATGAGCGCCTCCTCGGGGACGAGTGGGGAGCGATAGAAAACGCCTCCGGCAAGGTCGGTGTCTGGCTGGATGTAGCCCTCTGCCAGAGCTTGGGCAGCCAGGGCGGTACCCGGCAGGATGCGTATGCCAGTGAAGAACACCGAAAGGAAGCTGCCCCCGGCGAGCCGTGTTTCTGCAAAGTTCAGGGTTTCATCGCATGTCGAAGTTGTCTCGCCCGGCGCGCCGAGCATGAAGCACCACAGGCTCTTCAGGCCCGCATGACGTGCCAGGTCGGCACAACGGGCGACCTCCCGCATCGTGAAGCCTTTTCTCAGGCTTTTGAGCATGGCATCGCAACCCGCTTCAGGCGAGACCATCATCGAGTTGAAGCCCGCCCGCCTCATCAGCGGGAAAAGCTCGATCGGCACGTCGCGCGGATTGATACCCATGGTCGTAAAGCTGGTCTTCAGTCGTCCCGCTTCCCGGCGTCGCACGATCTCTTCGCAGACGGCGATGGCGTGTGTGGACGGGGTGTTGAAGGTTGAGTCGACGAATTCGAAGCAACGCGCGCCGGTTTCACGCCATACCCGCTCGACTTCGTCGAGAACCTCGAGGGGGTCGCGCAGACGTTGCTTGCGGCCTTCGATCAACGGATAGGTGCAATAGCTGCAACGCATGGGGCACCCACGCTTGCTTTGCAGCGGCCAGGTGCCACCAAGTTGCTGGTAGTCGCGCCAGCACACGAAATCTTCCATGCCGGAACCTGCAAAGCCGGGGAGCAAGGCGGGTGGATTGCGCTGCGGACGTCCATCCCGCCAGTAGCAAACGCCTGCAATCTGTTGCACCGATGCATGCTGGTGCAGGGCTGTCAGCAGGGCGGGGAAGGCTGCCTCCCCCTCACCGACGATCGCGAAATCCGCCTGGAACAAGGGTAGGGCCTGTGCGCCGAGGATGGAGATGGAGGGGCCGCCGAGGATCAACGGAACGTCTGGCCCACATGCGTCGCGGATGACTGCGGCCTGGGCTTGAAGGGCCGCCAGTGGCGACTCGAAGCGCTGGCTGATCACATTGTCTATATTACGTATGGATAAGCCGACCGCTTCGGGACGGAATGTCGCGATGCTGTTGCGTAATGCTGTGTGGATGTCTGCGGAGAAGGCCAGATCCAGCAGCTGCACCACGTGACCCGCAGCGCGGGTAGCGGCGGCGACGTAGCTCAGACCGATGGGCGCGGCAGGTTCGACCTCGCGACTCTGGTTCGAATAGATCAGCAGGACGCGCATGCGACGCTCTCAGGGGTAGAAAGCGGCAGGCTATCAATGACGCAGGAGTGGATAGGCGATCTGGATCAAGAGTCTGCCAGCAAAGCGCTCTGGCAAATGGTGCCCGGGACGGGGGTCGAACCCGTACAGCCTTGCGGCCGAGGGATTTTAAGTCCCTTGTGTCTACCAATTTCACCACCCGGGCAGGGGCAGATATCGCAGGGCTCGCAGTTTAGCGCCCGACAGGGCCCGCACCAAGCATTACGCGGCTTATGGACTGACGGGCACTCCGCTGGACAGGTATCAAGCCCTGGCCGCGCGGGACGATAAATACGATGGGATGATGCTACGCATCATCCTGGCCGGGAAAGTTGTTGGTTGTAATCGGGAGGGTGTGTGATGAGCAACGCCAGAAGTGCCGTATTCGTCCTGGAGCAGGATGCCGATATCCGTGGAGAAGTGTGCCGGGAACTGGCCAAGGTGTCGTCCGACGTTCGCGGCTTTGCCAAAGGCGACGAACTGATGGCCGCCCTGCAAGACCATCCGGCCGTTTGCCTACTGGATCTGGAGGCGCCGGGGCGTGGCGGATTGGAGATCTGCCGGGCATTGCGTGCCCGCGGCGACGATGCTGCTCACGTCATCCTTACGAGCACGGACGACAACATCCAGATGCGCCTGACGGCCTTCGATGTGGGCTGCAATGATTACTGCGTCAAGCCATTGATTCCAGAAGAGATTGTCAGCAAGGTCGACGACATTCTGAAAGCCCATGAACAGATGGCTGCGCTCTCGTCGCAGCTGCAGTACGCCACGACGACGGCGTTTGGTGCCATGAATTCACTGGCCGAGATGGGCACGGTGATGAAGTTCATGCGTGATGTCTTCGCCTGCCACACCGTCGAAGCTGTAGCCAGGGCGATCGTCGAAGCCTGCAATCAGTATGACCTTCGGTCGCTGGTTTCCTGCAAGCTCAATGACAATATCATCATGCTCAACGAGCATGGTTCAGCCAGCCCGTTGGAGTCGTCCTTGCTGGAGCATGCCTCGCAGAATGATCGCATCACGCAGTTTTCAGGACGCTTGTCGATTACCTATCCCCTGGCAACCATGCTGATCACCAACTGGCCGCATTCGGACGAAGAGCGTGCGGGTCGCTTGCGCGATCACCTGGCCTTCGTAGTCGAGTCTGCCAATATCCGTCTGGGTGTGCTGCAGCATGACGCTCGGCGACTCGAAAAGACCGAAATGATCCTGAGCGCCGTCAATGGTCTTATGCGCATGGTGGATTACCTGCGTGAACGTCAGCAGGTGCAGCGCGAGAGTGCCATGCGCATGGTCGCCGACCAGGGGGAGGCGATCGCTCGCTCGTTCTACAGCATGGGCTTGTCGGATGCGCAGGAGGCCAAGATTCTCAATCTGGTGAGCGGTTGCGGCACCGAGATCTGCAAGCAGATGGCAAGTTTCGGCCTGGAACAGGAGCGCATGCTGGAAGGCATCATCGAGACCATGCACAGGCTGGCTGATGACTGACGCGTTCAGGCTCACGCAAACAGAAACCAATAAAACAAAACGCCCGGCATATGCCGGGCGTCTGCTTTCAGCTTGCCGAATCAGCGCAGGTTCGCGTTGAAGAAGGCAATCGTGCGTTGCCAGGACAGCTTGGCCGCAGCATCGTCGAAACGCGGCGTGGTGTCGTTGTTGAAACCGTGCTGGGTACCTGCATAGATAAAGCCCTCGACCTTGGCACCCGCTGCCTTCAACGCAGCTTCGTACGGCGGCCAGGTGGACGTGGTGCGTTCGTCGTTCTTGAGGTCGGCGTAGTGGGCCAGGATGGGGGCCTTGACCTTGACGGCCTGATCGACCGCAGGGGCCGCGCCGTAGTAGGGCACGGCAGCGTTCAGCGTCGGGATGCGCGTTGCAAGGAAGTGCGACATCGCGCCGCCGTAGCAGAAGCCGACCACCCCCAGCTTGCCGTTGCCTTCAGGCTGTTTGGCCAGCCACTCCGCCGCGGCGACGAAATCTTCGCGCGTCTTGGTCTGGTCGAGTTCGCGGAACTTGGCGACGGCGGCCTCTTCGTTGCCGGGGTAGCCCCCCAGCGGGAACAGGGCATCCGGGGCGAATGCAATGAAGTTATCCAGCGCGACACGGCGTGCCATGTCTTCGATATGGGGGTTGAGGCCACGGTTCTCATGCACCACCAACACAAGCGGAAGCTTGCCGACTGGCTTGGCGGGTGTCACAAGGTAGCCACGGACCTTGCCGTAGCCGTTGGGAGAGGGGATTTCGACGAACTTGCCGACGATGCGTGCATCGTCGGGCTTGACCACCTGGGCTTCAGCGAATTTCGGGGACAGAGCTGCGAGTATGCCGGTTGCGGTCATGCCGCCGACGGCGAACTTGCCGGCCCCGTCCAGGAACTCGCGGCGGGAGATACCGCCATGGACATATTCGTGAAAGAGCTTGAGAACTTCGGGGTGAAAATCTTTTGCGGTAAGACGACTCATCACATTCTCCTCTCGTTGGATACAGCAGCTGCGGGCGGCTTGCGGGGAAGCCTGCTGGCCTGTTTGAATGGGCCGGTGCCTCGAAGGTTCCCCCTTGGCACCAGTATCACGCAGGACAGGCGCGCCGTGAAGAAGCAATGTTCATGTGCAATCCAGCCAGCCCAGCCTGCAAAAAGAAAAATGCCGGTCAGCGACCGGCATTTTTCTGTGGGGCGGACCTCAGCGTGCATTAGGCTCCGGCATCACGATATTCACCTCCAGCACCTCGTAGTTGTCCTTCTTCTCAAGCTGTACCTTGATGTCGTCCGGGTTGATCTTGACGTACTTCGAGATCACGGCGACGAGGTCTTTCTGCAGGGCCGGCAGGAAGTCGGGCGTGGTGTCCTCGGCACGCTGGTGGGCAATGACGAGCGTCAGCCGCTCCTTGGCGCGTGCCGCGGATTTGGGCTGGGCATTGCCGAAAATCTTTTCAAGCCAGGACATGTTCAACCTCCGAACAGGCGCTTGAGGATGCCGGGCTTCTCATAGCTCACGAAGCGCAGCTCACGCTCTTCGCCGAGGAAGCGCGCGACGACGTCCTGGTAAGCAGTAGCGGCGTCATCATCCTTGTTGTGAATGACGGGCGAGCCGGAGTTGGATGCCTGCAGCACGCATTCGGACTCCGGGATCACGCCGATCAGCGGAATGCGTAGCAGCTCCTGAATGTCCTTGAACGACAGCATTTCGCCCTCTTCGACGCGCTTGGGGCTGTAGCGCGTGACCAGCAGGTGTTCCTTGACGGGCTCGCGGCCCTCCTTGGCTCGGCGGCTCTTGCTCTGGAGGATACCGAGGATGCGGTCGGAGTCGCGGATCGACGAGACTTCGGGGTTCGTGACGACGATGGCTTCGTCGGCAAAAGTCAGGGCCATGATGGCGCCGTGTTCGATACCGGCGGGCGAATCGCAGACGACGTAGTCGAAGCCCATGTGTTCGAGGTCCTTGATGACCTTCTCGACGCCTTCTTCGGTCAGGGCGTCCTTGTCGCGCGTCTGCGAGGCGGGCAGCACGAAGAGGTTCTCGCAGTGCTTGTCCTTGATCAGGGCCTGGTGGAGGTTGGCGTCGCCGCTGATCACGTTCACGAAGTCGTACACCACGCGGCGCTCACAGCCCATGATGAGGTCGAGGTTGCGCAGGCCGACGTCGAAGTCGATCACGGCGGTCTTGAAGCCGCGCAGCGCGAGGCCGGAGGCGAAGCTGGCGCTGGAAGTGGTCTTGCCCACGCCGCCCTTGCCGGATGTCACGACGATTACACGTGTCACGGGTAAATCCTCTCTCTAATGTGTTCTGTGGGGTGCGCGTCAGTCGAGCTTCAGCGCATCGATATTCAGGCTGTGCTGCCCGTTGCGGTCAGCACGCAATACAGCGTGAGCAGCCTTGCCAGCCAGATTGGGTGGCAGGCCGCGTTCAAAGGTGCGGTAGACGCCGGCGATGGAGACCAGCTCCGGCGCGAAACTCGTGGTGATGATGCGTGCCTGTGTGTTGCCTTGAGCACCAGCCAGCGCGCGGCCACGCAGCGGGCCGTAGCAGTGGATGCTGCCGTCGGCAATGACTTCGGCACCATTGCTGACACCGCCGAGAATGACGACGTCGCCGCCGCGGGCATAGACCTGCTGGCCGCTGCGCAAGGGCCGCTCGATGATCATGGTCGGCGCGCCGCCAGTGGGGGGCGTGAGGTCCAGCGCAGCCTGCGGGGCTGTCGGTGTCGCAGCGGGCTTTGGTTCGGCGGGGCGCTCGGCGCTCATCTTGCCGGCATCGGCAGCCAGCACCGCCAGACCGGCTTTGCGGGCGCTGTCTTCCAGGTGTTCTGGCGTGTGGCGTACAGCGACAGGCTGCAGGCCGTAACGGCGCAGCAGGCTCAGCAGACCCGGCCAGTCGGCGCGTTCGGGGGCCTTGGCGAGCTGCGACAGGTCAATGATGGTGGCTTCGCCGGCGAAGAACTCGCCCAATCCGCCCAGCATGGTATGCAGGGTGTCGGAGAGTTTGACGTTGTCGAGTTCCCGCACGATGGCTGACATGGCGGTAAGGCTGCCGGCCTTGAACTCGATGGGTTTGGTCATAAAAGCGGGGCGCCGGGCGCGGTCATGAAAAGGCAATAAAGCAGTCGAGTCTACTTTTTGAGGGGGTTCGGGGCAAGTGCGGGGGCAGATAAGGGTTCAGGCACAGGGCCCTTGCGGCTCAGCGCTGGGCAAAGGCCCTGGCCAGCATGGTGATGCCCTCGAAGCCCTGGTCGAACACTCCCTGCAGCACGCTTGCCAGAACGGGCAGGGTCAGCCACAGCACAGCGATGCCGACCGTGGAGGTGATCGGGAAGCCGATGGCGAACAGATTGAGCTGAGGCGCGGCGCGCGTCAGCACAGCCAGCGCGATGTTGGTGATGAGCAGGGCGGCAATGACGGGCAGGGCCAGCAACAGCCCGGTGGCGAACAATATCGCGCCGCTGCGTGCCAGCCACAGGAAGCCTTCGGAATGCACGGGCGTAGCGGTGATGGGCAGCCACTCGAAGCTCTGCGCCAGACTTTGTATCAGCAGCAAGTGGCCGTTCAGGGCCAGGAACAGCAGGGTAGAGAAGATGCCGACAATCTGCGCAATGACCGAGGTCTGGCCCTGGCTTTGCGGGTCAAAGAAGGTGGCGAATGAGAGCCCCATCTGCAGGCCGACGAGTTCGCCCATCACGTCGAGCGCAGCGAAAACCACGCGCATCGCCAGCCCGAGGCCGGCACCGATGATGATTTGCTGGGCCAGCACGGCAAGGCCGACATAGCTGCCCGGTGCCGGCAGGTTCTGTTGCGGCAGCGACGCGCCGACGGCAAAACCTATGGCCAGGGCCACGATCAACTTGATACGACGGGGAATGGCAACGTTGTTGAAGACCGGTGCTGCGGCCACGAAGGACATCACCCGCACCATGGGGAACACCCAGGTCACCAGCAAAGCATCCAGCTGTGCGGTGGTGATGGAGAACATGGCGCGCTGCGTGCAGTCAGCCGATGAGGTTCGGGATCGCCTCGAACAGCCTGCGGATGTAGTCAGTCAGCAGGGTAATCATCCAGGGGCCAACCATCACCAGGGTGCCGAACATGATCAAAAGCTTGGGCACGAACGACAGGGTCTGTTCGTTGATCTGCGTGGCGGCCTGCAGGATGCTGATGAGCAGACCGGTCGCCAGCGCAGCGAGGAACATCGGCGCCGAGATGAGCAGGGCGACTTCCATGGCTTCACGGCCGAGTGCGACGACGGTAGTGGGATTCATGGAGGGACTCCTATCCGAAGCTTGTGATGAGTGAGGCAATGAGCAGATTCCAGCCGTCCACCAGTACGAACAGCATGATCTTGAACGGCAGCGAGACGATGACGGGTGACATCATCATCATGCCCATGGACATGAGGACCGAGGCAACCACCATGTCGATGACAAGGAAGGGCAGAAATACGATGAAGCCGATCTGGAAAGCCGTCTTCAACTCACTGGTGACGAAGGCCGGCACGATGACGCGCATAGGCAGGTCTTCAGCCTTGTCGACCGGGGGAACCTTGGCAAGCTTGGCGAACAGGGTCAGGTCGCTGTCGCGCATCTGCTTGAGCATGAAGGCCTTCATCGGCACGCTGGCGCGATTGACGGCTTCGTCAAACTCGATCTTGTTGGCCGATAGCGGCACCCAGGCGTCGGTGTAGACCTTGTCGAGCACGGGTGACATGACGAAGAAAGTGAGGAACAGTGACAGCCCCACGATGACCTGGTTGGGCGGCGAGGTCTGCGTACCCATGGCGTGACGCAGCATCGACAGCACGATGACGATGCGTGTGAAGCCACTCATCATCAGCACAATGGCCGGGATGAAGGTGAGCGCCGTCATCATCAACAGCGTCTGCACCGGCAGGCTCCAGGTGGTGCCGCCACCGGGCGACGGTGTGCTGGTCAGCGCGGGCATGCCCTGCGCCATCACGACTGATGGCACCATCAGCAGGCAGGCGAGCAGACCGATCTGTAAAGGACGAAAGAGGGGATTACTGCGCACGGCGCTTCTCCAGCAACTGTTTCAGGCGTAGTGCGAAATCGTTGCCCGATGCCGGCTCCGGGGCCGACATCGGAACTTCTGTTGATTCCAGTGTTTGCAGTGCATTGACGCGGCCCGGCGTCACGCCCAGTACGAGCACCTTGCTGCCGATGCTGACCAGCACAACACGTTCGCGTGGGCCGACGTTGGTGGCGCCGATGACCTTGAGATTGCCGACCAGGTGTGTGCGGCCGGCTTGCAGCTTCTTGAGCAGCATCAGCGTGCCGAACAGCGCTGCGATGACAACGATGAGGCCGAACAGCATCTGCATTACGCTGCCGGCCGCAGAGGGTGCAGCCTCGGTAGCCGACATCGCGATGCCGGGTGATGTGCAGAGCAGGGCAAAGAGGGACGTGGGTGCCCCTGAGATGCGGGGGCTGAAAGGCTTGTATGACATGTCCGCAAGCCTAATGCCGGCGGACTGTGCAGCGTGGAGGGAGAAGCGGCAGGAAATTACGGCAAATCCTGCCGGCTCCGTCTGGTCAGGATTGGCTGATCAAGCGCTTCGGATGAGCTCACCATGCCGTGGAGAGCCCATGAACGTAAAAGCCCGGTCGTCAGTGACGGACCGGGCCTTGTTTCGGACCGGGCGGGCAGATCAGGCGCGCAGTTTCTTGACGCGTTCGGAGGGTGTGATGATGTCCGTCAGGCGGATACCGAACTTGTCATTGACCACCACCACCTCGCCCTGGGCGATGAGGGTGCCATTGACGAGCACGTCCATCGGTTCGCCGGCGAGGGCGTCGAGCTCCACCACCGAGCCGTGGGCGAGCTGCAACAGGTTACGGATCGAGATGCGCGTGCGGCCCAGTTCGACGGTGAGTTGCACCGGTATGTCGAGAATCAGCTCGAAATCGTTCATCGAGCTGGGCTTGGCTCCACCACCACCGTCAAAGCTCTGGAACGAGGCGGGCTGGGCAACGGGCGTGCCCATATCCTCGACCGCCTGCTCCTGCATGGCAGCAGCCCAATCGTCCTCAGTCACATCGGCTTCGGCGGCTTCGTTGTCTGTATCAGCCATGTTCGGACACTCCAAGTTTTGAGGCGATCGTGTCGATCTCCTTGTCTTCCGGCGCGATGAAGCGCTCCACCTTCAGGGCGTAGTGCCCGCCTTGCACGCCGTACTGGCATTCGAGGACGCCGACACCGTCGACGTTGGCCTGGATCGAGCCATCCATGTCGAGCGGAATCACGTCACCCGGTTTGAAATTGACGAGCTCACGCAGGGTCACCGTGGCGGTCGCGAGCTGCGCAACCAGCTTGATGTCCACCGCCTGCACCTGCTTGGTCATCATGCTGATCCAGCGCTTGTCCTGCGTGATGTGGTCGGACTGCATCGAGCTGTAGAGCACGTCGCGGATCGGCTCGACCATGGAGTAGGGGAAGCAGATGTGCATGTCGGCCTGCGCGCCGCCGAACTCCAGCGTGAAGGTCGTGGCGACGACAATTTCGCTGGGCGTGGCGATATTGGCGAACTGTGAGTTCATCTCGGAGCGGATGTACTCGAACTGCAGATTGAAAACCGGGTGCCAGGCGCGCTCGTATTCTGCAAAGACAACCTTGAGCAGGCCCTGGATGATGCGTTGCTCGGTCGAGGTGAAATCACGACCTTCGACGCGGGTGTGGAAGCGACCGTCGCCGCCGAACATGTTGTCGACGACGAGGAAGACGAGATCGGGGTCAAAGACCATCAGCCCCGTGCCGCGCAGCGGCTTGGCCAGCACGAGGTTGAGGTTGGTCGGCACCACGAGATTGCGGACAAACTCGCTGTACTTCTGAACGCGGATCGGCCCAACCGACACTTCCGCATTGCGGTGCATATAGTTGAAGAGGCCAATACGCAGGTAACGGGCGAAGCGTTCGTGGATCAGCTCCAGCGTCGGCATGCGACCACGGACGATGCGTTCCTGCGTCGCGAGGTCGTAGGAGCGTATGCCGCCTTCCTCGCCGCTACCGGAATCGGGTTCGTCGAGCTCGCCGGTGACGCCCTTCAGAAGGGCATCAACTTCGTCTTGCGAGAGAAAATCCTGACCCATGTCGCGCTACCTGTGGCTGGATTACTGGACGATGAACTGCGTAAAGAACACGGCCTGCACGGGCAGTTCGACTTCGTGCTCTTCCGCGTCCTTCTTGCGGCGCTTGCTGCGTTTGGGCGGCTCGACGCCCATCACTTCATTCATCACATCCTGAATGTCGGCAGCCAGAGACTCCTTGCCCTCGGGGGAGGTGATCTCGCTGGCTTTTTGCGCGCCGGCAAGGTTGAGGATCTCGTGGCGAATCTGCGGCATCAGTGCCTTCAGCTCCTCGGCCTTCTTGTCATCGCTGACCTTGAGACTCACCGCCATCTGCAGGAATTGCTCACCGGCACCCGGCGTCTCGGGCTGCAGATTGACCGTAAAGGGCTCCAGCGGCAGGAACACCGGCGGTTTGTGCTCTTCCTTCTTTTTCTCTTCGTGTTTCTCGGCCTTGGCCTCTTCGTGTTCGCCATCGGCAGGCGCCTTCTTGCCGCCCAGCATGATGCCCAGCCCGACGCCAAGCCCCAGCGTCAGGACTGCCACGCCGATGATGATGAAGAGCAGCTTCTTGCTCTTCTTGGGCGGGGCGTCGCCTGCTGCGGCTTCTTCTTTCTTGGGCGCTTCCTTGTTTGCCATGTTTGATCACCTTGCCAGTTCAGCGGCATTGTCGCGTCATGGCGACAGTGCCCAAGCCCTGAATAACGGACAAAGCGGGCGGCAAATGAAGCCTTGGAAGCAATTTGTTGCCATGGCGCTTTCAGGCGAAGGTGTCGACGAGCCCAGTACCAGAGCGGGTCTGGCGGACCTGGCTGGTTTCATTCAGCAAACCGCCGCCATTGCCCTGCACGCCAGATCCGCCACCACCACGGCGCTCGCGGCCTGCCGCGTCAGACCCCTGGCCGCTCTGGCCAGCGCCCACGTCGGCCTGGCCGAGATTGATGCCGGACTGCGCCAGCATGTCGCGCAGCTTGGGCATGGCGTCCTGCAACGCCTCACGGGCTACCGGATTCACCGCCACGAAGCTGGCACTGGCCTGGTCACCCTTCATGTCAATCGAGATTTCGACGCGGCCAAGGTGGGCAGGTGTCAGCACCAGCTCGGCCTTGCCCGAGTCATGCTGGGCACTCCACACCAGTTTGTGGCCCACTTCTTCGGCCCAGCCAGCCTGTCCGACCGGTGTGCGGATCTCTGAGACCGTAGCGCTGTTCTGGCCGGCATGCGCCGACGTGGCGGCCTGCGCGGTCTGGCTCTGCCGCATCAGCTCGGCCTGCTGCGTGCTGTTGAGACCGGCTTGCTCCAGTGTTGCGGCAAAGCTTGGCTTATTAGACTCCTGGCGGGTCGTCAGTTCTGTGGTCGCGGTGGGCAGTTGTTCGCCGTTTGTTAGCTGTTCATCCCCGGCTTCGGACTTGCCATTGCTCATATTGCCCAGCGGTTGCTGAAGTGCCGCGCTGCGGCCGTCTGCGGCATCCGGAATTGCCGTAGAAGCGGCAAGGTTTGCCGCGTTGGCGGCAGGCTTGTCTGTCAGCGGGGCGTCACTGCGGGCAACCTCGGGCATGACCATCAGCCCGGCCAGCCCCGCGTCCGGTGCCGTCTGATCCGTCACGACCTCGGTCTGCGACGGGGTCTCGCTCATGCGCGACTGCAGGCTCACGCTGGCCAGCAACTGCGCCAGATCGGCCGGGGTTGCCGGGTTTGCTGTGCCCTCGGCTGCCGTCTCCTTGTCAGTCCCGGCGGCCTTGTCCGATGCGGGTTTCCCGGCGGTCGCTTCCATCCTGGAGGAAGCCTTGTCGCCGCTCGCAGCGGCCCGCTTTTCGCGCAACACACTGGAGAAGCTTTGCGCGCCTTCGCTCTGGTTTACCCCTTCTCTGGCGGCTTCATTCTGCGCATTTCCCTGCTGCACGGAGGCAATGGCAAGGGCGGGATTGACGCTGACTTCGGGCATGACTGAATCCTTTCCGGTATCTGCAACAGCACTGCTTTCGGAGGGGATTCAGCAAAGGGTGTGCCATCGGCAATCCGATCCGCGTCGCGGTCGCTTGAAGGGCCGACCGGGGGCTGCCGCAGCGGGCCTGGCCTTGCGATAACATCGCCCGCTTGTGCCAGCTGGCATCCCTGACCTGAAGATAGTCCAACGATGATGGAAATGATCCGCAAGCTTCTGCGACTGCGCGCCTCGCATGGCCGCCTCGAATCCGGTTCCGGCATGATTTCCGGCGTCTTCGCCCTGTGCCTGTCCATCCTCTGCCTGCTCGGCGTGCTGGCTTTCCACTTTCCGCAGTACCTGACGACGCCCGAGCTGCGCCACCACGTCTATGACGTCGGCGCGATGCGCCAGCTGTTGTTCTGGTCGATGGTGCTGTCAGGCGGCATTGCGCTCTTCAACGCCATTTTTGGCCGCACCCGCTGGCTGGCAGCCATTGCCTTCGGCATCGTTGTGCTGTGCCTGCTGCTGGGCGGCAGCAAGGTCCAGGTCGGCCCCTACGAACAAAGCACCGCCTATCTCGGGCTGGACTGGTTCATCCTCGACCTGCTGGGCTCGACCCTGCTGTTCGTCTTCATCGAGAAACTTTTCGCGCTGCGAAAGGACCAGCCAGTGTTCCGGGAAGAGTGGCGTACCGACCTACATCACTTCCTCGTCAATCACCTCGTCGTCGGCTTCATCCTGCTGGCCACCAACCTGCTGGTGCACAAGCTCTTCGGCTGGGCCGCGCGCGACAGCGTGCAGTCCTGGGTAGCCGGTCTGCCTTTCCCGGTCGCGCTGTTTGCCATCATTCTCGTCGCTGACCTCGTGCAGTACTGGACGCACCGTGCGTATCACGAGATTCCGGTGCTCTGGCGCCTGCATGCCGTGCACCACAGCGCCAAGCACATGGATTGGCTGGCCGGCTCGCGCCAGCACATCCTCGAACTGCTGATGACGCGCACCCTCGTGCTGGCACCGATCTTCGTGCTCGGCTTCGCCAAGGAAGTGATCGACGCCTACATCATCATTGTCGGCTTCCAGGCCGTGTTCAACCACGCCAACGTCAGCGTGCGCCTCGGCCCGCTGCGCTACCTCATCGTTACACCCAACTTCCACCACTGGCACCACTCACAGGACCAGGAAGCGCTGGACCGCAACTACTCGGCCCACTTTGCCTTCCTTGACTACCTGTTCGGCACCGCCGTGAAGTCAGACCGCAAGTGGCCCGAACGCTACGGCGTGCTGGGCGACTACGTGCCGGACGGCTTCCCGCGCCAGTTCATGTTTCCGTTTGTGTGGAAGAGCTCCGCGCCGGCGGTTGACGCCACGCCTCGTGACTGAAGGAAACCGGGCAAGCAACTCAAGCGCGTGGGCACACCAGGCACGCGTGTTCCCTTGACATCGCCGCGCGGAAACAGGCACCGCCCGGTAACTATCGCGCTGGAAGATCTTCGCCCCAAGCGCGCCGGGAGGGGCGGAAGGCTGCCGCGCGTTCCGGGAGCACGGCTGTGCAGGCGAAACAGATATCTATGGACTTGAGCCGCTGAACATCAATAAATCTCCCGCGTCTCCAGGAACTTCACATTCGGATGCCGCTCCTGCGCCATCTGCAGGTTCACGCGATTCGGGGCGAGGTAGACGTAGTCGCCCGCACCATCGAGCGCCATGTTGCCCGGCGCCTTGTCGAGCAGGGCCTTGATGTCTTCGTCCTTGCCGCGCAGCCAGCGCGCGGTGGCCCAGGTGCAGGCTTCGAAGACGCATTCGACGGCGTACTCATGTTCGAGACGGTGGGCGACGACGTCGAACTGCAGCACGCCGACGGCGCCGAGGATGAGGTCGTTGCTGGCAAGTGGTTTGAAGAGCTGGGTGGCGCCTTCTTCGGCGAGTTGCTGCAGCCCTTTTTGAAGCTGTTTCATCTTCAGCGGGTTCTTGATCTGCGCGCGGCGGAAGAGGTCTGGCGCAAAGGAGGGGATGCCCGTGAATTTGAGGTCTTCGCCTTCGGTGAAGGTGTCGCCGAGGCGGATGCTGCCGTGGTTGGGGATGCCGATGATGTCGCCGGCCCAGGCTTCTTCCGTGGTGTTGCGGTCTTGCGCCATGAAGGTGATGGCGTTGTTGACGGCGAAATGCTTGCCTTGCGAGACCTGCTTGATCTTCATGCCGCGCTCGAAGTGGCCGGAGCAGACGCGCATGAAGGCGATGCGGTCACGGTGCTTGGGGTCCATGTTGGCCTGGATCTTGAACACGAAACCGGAGAACTTGTTTTCGTCAGGTGCGACCTGGCGATTTTCGGACGCGCGAGCGAGCGGGCCCGGCGCGTAGTCGACGAGGGCATCGAGGACGGACTGCACGCCGAAGTTGTTGACGCCGGAGCCGAAGAAGACGGGCGTCTGTTTGCCGGCGAGATACTTCTCTTTATCGAATGTGTGCGAGGCGCCGCGCACGAGTTCGACCTGCATGCGCAGCTCTTCAGCCTGGTCGCCGATGGCTTCGTCGAGGCGCGGGTTGTTCAGCCCTTCGATGATCTCGGAGGTGCCTTTCTCGGCCTGCGGGTCGAAGAAGGCGATGCTGTCGTTGTAGAGGTGATAGACACCGCGGAAGCGCTTGCCCATGCCGATGGGCCAGGTCATCGGTGCGCATTCCATTTCCAGCGTCGATTCGATTTCGTCGAGCAGGTCGATGGGCTCCTTGCCTTCGCGGTCGAGCTTGTTGATGAAGGTGAGGATGGGTGTGTCGCGCATGCGGCACACCTTGAGCAGCTGGATGGTGCGCGATTCGACGCCATTGACCGAGTCGATCACCATCACGGCGGAGTCGACGGCGGTGAGCGTGCGGTAGGTGTCTTCCGAGAAGTCTTCGTGGCCCGGTGTGTCGAGCAGGTTCACGATGGCGTCACGGTAGGGGAACTGCATGACCGACGAGGTGACCGAGATGCCGCGCTGCTTTTCGAGTTCCATCCAGTCGGAAGTCGCGTGGCGGCTGGCCTTGCGGGCGCGTACTTCGCCAGCCACCTGGATGGCGCCGCCGAACCACAGCAGCTTTTCGGTAAGGGTGGTTTTACCCGCGTCAGGGTGGGAGATGATCGCAAAGGTGCGGCGGCGGGAAATTTCTTGCAGGAGATCGGTCACGGCAGGGACGGGCAGGGCCCGGTATGGGAATTCTGTGAAGCCGCATATTCTAGCGGTTAGGCGCCCGCCAGCCGAATCCTGTCTGTAGTGCGGCGTTAAACTGCCGACTCTTCCGCATCACCTCTGCAAGGCAATCCCCATGTCGTCCACCGCCCGCCGTCTCAACGGCGAAGGTCTTCTGCTTCTTCTCGGTCTGGCCATTGGCTGGGGCCTCAACTGGCCAGTCATGAAGATCGTGGTGGCGGAAGTGCCGCCGCTGACCTTTCGCGGCCTGTGTCTGCTGATTGGCGGGCTGGGTGTGCTGACCATTGCGCGTCAGGCCGGACTTGCGCTGACTTTGCCGCGAGAGCGGCTTGGGCAAATCCTGTGGCTGAGCTTCTTCAACATCATCGGCTGGAACATCTTCGCAACCTATGGCGTAGCCCATTTACCCTCGGGGCGGGCAGCCTTGCTGGGTTACACGATGCCGCTGTGGTGCGTGCCGCTGTCGATCTGGTGGCTGGGTGAAGCGATGACCAAGCGCCGGGCGCTGGCACTGGTGCTGGGCGCAGGTGGTGTCGTGGCCTTGATGAGGGAACAGGTACTGCATCTGTCGCAGGCGCCGCTGGGTGTGTTCCTGATGGTGACGGCGGCCGCGTCCTGGGCTGCGGGCACGGTGTTGCTCAAGCGCTGGCAGATTCCGCTCAACACCGTGGCGCTGACGGGCTGGATGATGTTGCTGGGTGGTGTGCCGATGCTGATTGCGGCTTACTTTGTTGACGGCATGCCTGCTGCGCTGCCCTCCGCCAGCGCCTTATGGGGCCTGGCCTACAACGTGGTGGTGGGTTTCATGTTCGGCTACTGGGCCTGGAACAAGCTGGTGCTACTGGTGCCGGTCAGCGTGTCTTCGCTGTCGTCCCTGATTACGCCGCTGGTGGGTGTGCTGGCTGGCGCCGTTGTGCTGCATGAGTCGCCGGGCTGGCCAGAGGCGATTGCAGCGGCGCTGATCCTTGGTGCCGTGGCTGTCATCAATGCAAAACGGGGAGCCTGAGCTCCCCGTTTTTTGTGCCGTCAGGTCGATCAGGCCTTCAGTGTGCTGGCAGTGTGGCTTTGCACGATCTGCAGCAGCGGGGCGAAGATGCGCGGCGAGCCGGCAACGAGATTGCCGGTTTCGAGGTAAGCGGATTCCCCGCTGAAGTCGCTGATCAGGCCACCGGCTTCAGACACCATCAGTGCACCAGCCGCCATGTCCCACGGCGCAAGGCCGAATTCGAAGAAGCCGTCAGTACGCCCGCAGGCGACATAAGCGAGATCCAGCGCAGCGGCGCCTGGGCGACGCAGGCCAGCCGTCTTCTGCACCAGCTCACGGAAGATGGCCGTGTAACTATCAATGTGGTCAAAGTTCCGGAACGGGAAACCGGTGCCGATCAGCGAATCCTGCAACTTGGTGCGCTTGGAAACACGGATGCGGCGGTCGTTGAGGAAGGCGCCCTTGCCGCGGCTGGCGGTGAAAAGCTCGTTGCGAACCGGGTCGTAAATCACGCCGTGTTGCAGTACGCCCTTCTGAGTGATGCCGATCGAGACCGCGTATTGCGGGAAGCCGTGGATGAAGTTGGTGGTGCCATCGAGCGGGTCGATGATCCACTGGAACTCGCTCTGGGCGCTGTCGCCCGCGCCGTCAGAGCGGCCGGACTCCTCTGCTAGAATGCCGTGCTCCGGATACGCTTCGCGAATCACTTCGATGATGGCCCGTTCAGCGGCCTGGTCGACCTCGGTGACAAAGTCACTGGGCTGTTTGGTTCTCACCTCGATCAGATCGAGATCCAGAGATGCGCGGTTGATGACCGTGGCGGCGCGACGCGCTGCCTTGACGGCAATGTTCAGTATCGGATGCATGGCTTTTGAATGAGCGATGACGCTACCCCGTCGCGGGACAGGCGTCTTTGGAAACCCGGAATTATATGTCGGATCAGTCGGCTTTGAGCCGCGTTCGTGTCGTTCTCGTGCAGCCCAGCCATCCCGGCAATATCGGCGCGGCCGCACGGGCCCTGAAGACCATGGGGCTGAACGCGCTGTGGCTGGTGCAGCCCAAGCGCTTTCCCGATGCCGAGGCGACGTCGCGCGCCTCGGGTGCCACCGATGTGCTGGAAGCGGCGCGGGTGGTGGATTCACTGGCCGAAGCCTTGCAGGGCGTGACGGTGGCCGGAGCGCTGACGGCGCGCCGGCGCGAACTGGCCTTGCCCGCCCAGTGGTCGCGCGATGCCGCACAAACTCTGGCGGCTCAGGCAAGGCAGGGCAGCGACGTGGCGCTGGTGTTCGGCAACGAGACTTTCGGTCTTTCCAACGAAGATGTGCGTCTTTGCCAGTTGCCCGTCATGATTCCGGCCAATCCGGAATACAGCTCGCTGAATCTGGGCGCGGCCGTGCAGTTGATGACCTACGAGATGCGCATGGCGCTGGCTGATGCGGGCGAGGCGCCGACCTGGAGCGAACCACTGGCGACGGTAGACGAGGTCGAGTCGCTGATGGCCCACATCGAACGCGCCACGACGGCGACGGGTTTCTATAACCCCGAAAACCCGAAGCGCCTGATGCCGCGCTTGCGCCGCATGTTCGGCCGCATTGCGCTTGAAAAAGACGAGGTCAACATCCTGCGCGGCATGCTCAGCCTGTTCGAGAAGCCTGCGCCGGGCAGCCCCGCCAGTACAATGGCGCGGCGCGACCCCGACAGAGACAACGACTGACACCGAGGACCCATGTTCAGCCACCTGCGTGAAGACATCCATAGCGTTCTGCAACGCGATCCCGCGGCCCGCAGCAAGCTGGAGGTGCTCACCTGTTATCCCGGCATTCACGCGCTGTTCGTGCATCGCTTCTCGCACGGTCTGTGGCGGCGTGGTTTCGTCTGGCTGGCGCGCTTCGTGTCGGTGTTCGGTCGCTGGTGGACCGGCATCGAAATTCACCCCGGCGCAAAGATCGGCCGCCGCGTCTTCATCGACCACGGTACAGGCGTCGTCATCGGCGAGACCGCCGAGGTGGGCGACGACTGCACGATCTATCAGGGCGTAACGCTGGGCGGCACATCGCTGTATCGCGGTGTCAAGCGCCACCCGACGCTGGAGAGCGGCGTGGTGGTGGGCGCTGGCGCCAAGGTGCTGGGCGGTTTCACGGTGGGGAAGGGGGCCAAGATTGGTTCCAACGCCGTGGTAACCAAACCTGTACCAGCGGGCGCAACAGCGGTGGGCATCCCGGCTCGCATCATCGAACCCAAGGGCGAAGAGCGTGACCATAGCGCCGACGTGCAGGGCTTCTCGGCTTATGGCGTCACCCGCGACATGGACGATCCGTTGTCGCGTGCGCTGCATGCCATGCTTGATCATGCTGCAGAGCAAGACAAGCGTATCGATGCGCTGGTTGCCCGCCTCAAGGCGGCAGGGCTGTGCGGTGAGGATGATGACCCTGGGTGTCAGCAAGTCTTCGACCATGATTCGCTGTCGAAGATGGTCGATTGATCACGGTAATCAACGAGATAGCACCGACGAATCCTTGACTGAATTGCTCGGGTATTGCATACTTGACAAAAATGATCAGGTATTTCCGATAGCCATCGGAACCCCCGGAGCCAATCCATGAGACTGACAACCAAGGGCCGTTTTGCCGTCACGGCAATGATTGACCTCGCTTTGCGCCAGAGCGACGGTCCCGTCACGCTGGCCGGCATCAGCGAGCGGCAGGGCATTTCGCTGTCTTACCTCGAGCAGTTGTTCGGCAAGCTGCGTCGTCATGAGCTGGTCAGCAGCGTGCGTGGTCCCGGTGGTGGCTACATGCTGGCGCGAGCGACGGAGAGCATTTCGGTGGCCGACGTGATTATCGCTGTCGATGAGCCGCTGGACGCGACGCAGTGCGGTGGCAAGGAAAACTGCCACGACGAAGGCCGCTGCATGACACACGACCTGTGGACGAATCTCAACAAGCGCATGTTCGAGTATCTGGCGTCGGTCACGCTGGCCGGGCTGGTCGAACAGCACAGGCAGCGCATCAAGAGTTGTGAAAGCAAGGAAGTAATGGTCTTCCGCGAGGCGCGTGAGTCCTGCGACAAGCCTTCGGTGACTGCACAGGCCTGAGGATCTGCATCGTGTTCGCCCCCGTATATCTCGACTGGAACGCCAGCACGCCGCTCGACGAGCGCGTGCGCGAAGCCATGCTGCCGTTTCTCGGCGTGCGCTTCGGCAATGCATCCAGCCGGCACGAGTACGGACGCCAGGCGCGCGATGCGATCAGCCGCGCCCGCCAGCAAGTGGCGGCGGCTGTTGGCGCACACGAGACTGAAGTGGTCTTTACGAGCGGCGGTTCCGAAGCGAACAACCTGTTCATCAAGGGCGCGGCCGCCATGCGGCAGCCCGGCCTGATTGCCATTGGTGCGACCGAGCATCCTTGCGTGCGCGAGCCCGCCCACCAACTGCAGCGTCTGGGTTGGCAGGTGCAGGAACTCCCCGTTACTGCTGAAGGTACAAGTGATGTCGCAGCAGCGGCGGCGCTGATTGCCGAGAAACGTCCGGCGCTGGTGTCGCAGATGCTGGCCAACAACGAAACCGGTGTGGTCAATGACGTCGCCGCACTGGCGCTGCACGTCAAGGCGGCCGGTGGTCTCCTGCATGCTGATGCGGTTCAGGCGCTGGGCAAGACGCCCGTGTCGTTCCGTGGTCTGGGTGTGAATGCGCTGACCTTGTCGTCGCACAAGATCGGTGGCCCGATTGGTGCGGGAGCGCTGGTGCTCGACAAACGCGTCGAGTTGCAGCCCCTGATTGCAGGGGGCGGTCATGAGCGTGGTTTGCGCTCAGGCACCGAGAACGTTGCAGCCATCGTGGGGTTTGGTCTGGCCTGTGAGCTGGTCACGGCTGATCTGGCGAGCCGTGTGCAGCACATGCGTGACGTGCGTGAAGTGCTGGAGGCTGGGTTGAGTGCCTTGGGCGCGCGCCTGTTCGGTGCGGATGCAACACGCTTGCCCAACACCAGTTACTTCGCTTTTGCAGGAATCGACGGCGAGACCCTGGTTGGCAAGCTGGATCGTGCAGGTTTTGCGGTGGCCAGTGGCGCGGCATGTTCAAGCGCCAATCCCGAGCCGTCGCGGACCTTGGTGGCAATGGGTGTGGAGGACGGGCTGGCACGTGGTGCCGTGCGCGTCAGCGTTGGGCCGGCAACGGCCTTGAGTGATGTAAAACGATTTGTAGAAGTGCTGCGCGAGACGGTAACCGCATTGCGGAACCTCTCAGCGGTCAGTGCTTGATGACTGAGCTGGTTCTGGAGCCATTGATGAAGTTTCCTCTCTATCTCGACTATTCCGCCACGACGCCGGTCGACCCACGTGTCGCCGAGCAGATGATTCCCTGGCTGACCGAACATTTCGGCAACCCGGCCAGCCGTTCCCATGCCTATGGCTGGGAGTCGGAAGAGGCGGTCGAGAAGGCGCGCGAGCATGTCGCGGCGCTGGTGAATGCTGATGCGCGCGAAATCGTCTGGACCTCGGGTGCCACCGAATCCAACAACCTCGCCATCAAGGGCGCGGCGAACTTCTACGCCGGCAAGGGTAAGCATCTCATTACGCTGAAGACCGAGCACAAGGCCGTGCTGGACACCATGCGTGAGCTGGAGCGTCAGGGCTTCGAAGTGACCTACATGGATGTGCAGGAGAACGGCCTCATCGACCTCGAAGCCTTCAAGGCGGCACTGCGTGCCGACACCATTGTTGTCTCCATCATGTTCGTGAATAACGAGATCGGCGTGATCCAGCCGATCGCCGAGATCGGCGAAATCTGCCGCGAGAAGGGCATCATCTTCCATGTCGACGCGGCACAGGCGACCGGCAAGGTGGACATCGATCTCGAAAAACTGAAGGTTGATCTGATGTCGTTCTCGGCGCACAAGACCTATGGTCCCAAGGGTATCGGCGCGCTGTACGTGCGTCGCAAGCCGCGTGTGCGCATCGAGGCGCAGATGCACGGCGGTGGTCACGAACGCGGCATGCGTTCGGGCACGCTGGCGACGCACCAGATCGTCGGCATGGGTGAGGCCTTCCGTATCGCCAAGGAAGACATGGCGACCGAGAATGCCCGCATCCGTGCATTGCGTGACCGTCTCTACAAAGGACTGTCCGACATCGAAGCGACCTTCCTCAACGGTGACATGACGCAACGCGTGCCGCACAACCTCAACCTGAGTTTTGCGTACGTTGAAGGCGAATCGCTGATCATGGCAATCAAGGAAGTGGCCGTCTCATCGGGTTCCGCTTGCACGTCGGCTTCGCTGGAACCCTCGTACGTGCTGCGCGCACTGGGTCGCGAGGACGAACTGGCGCATAGCTCGATCCGCTTCACCATCGGCCGTTTCACAACTGAGGAAGAGGTCGACTTCACCATCGATCTATTGCACAAGAAGATTGGCAAGCTGCGCGAACTCTCGCCCCTGTGGGAGATGTACAAGGACGGCGTGGACTTGAATACCGTTCAGTGGGCGGCACATTGATTTGAAGCAGAGAGGAGCGATGGGTCAAGAGTGAAGAGTAAGACCATCCGGGCAGTTTCACCGCCCGCATAGATCAACTCCTCACTCCTTTCTCCTCACACCTCACACAAAGGAGTTTGAAATGGCATATAGCGACAAGGTTCTGGATCACTACGAAAACCCGCGCAACGTGGGCTCTTTCGAAAAGGGTGATAACGAAGTGGGCACCGGCATGGTGGGCGCACCGGCTTGCGGCGACGTGATGAAGCTGCAGATCAAGGTGAACGCCGCGACCGGTATCATCGAAGACGCGAAATTCAAGACCTACGGCTGCGGCTCGGCGATTGCTTCGAGCTCGCTGGTGACCGAGTGGGTCAAGGGCAAGACGCTCGACGAAGCCGTCAACATCAAGAACACGCAGATTGCCGAAGAACTGGCGCTGCCGCCGGTCAAGATTCACTGCTCGATTCTGGCCGAAGATGCGATCAAGGCGGCTGTCGAGGATTACAAGAAGAAGCACCAGTAACAGAAGGAGCATCACCATGGCCGTCACATTGAGCGCCGCCGCAGCAAAGCATGTCGAAAAATACCTGGCCAAGCGTGGCAAGGGTGTGGGCGTGCGCCTTGGCGTCAGGACCACGGGCTGCTCCGGCATGGCTTACAAGCTTGAATATGCGGACGCAGCAGAGCCCGATGATCTGGTCTTCGACAGCCAGGGGCTCAAGGTTTTCGTGGATCCGAAGAGCCTGCCCTATATCGACGGCACCGAGCTGGATTTCGTGCGCGAGGGCTTGAACGAAGGCTTCAAATTCAACAATCCGAACGTCAAGAACGAGTGCGGCTGCGGCGAGTCGTTCAACGTCTGAGCAAGGCGTAGCCGGTATCCGGCGCGCAGTGGCCGGGCTTTTGCTTGGGTCGCTGCGCAATGCCCACGACACATCACGACGACAGCAGACCGATGCAGGATTATTTCTCCCTCTTCAATCTCCCTGAACAATTCGCCCTTGAGCGTCCCGCGCTTGAAGCGGCTTACCGCAATGTGCAGGCGCAGGTTCATCCTGACCGTTTCGCGCATCGCTCGGAAGCCGAGCGTCGCGTCGCCATGCAATGGGCAACGCATGCCAACGAGGCATATCGTGCGCTGAAGAACCCCATTGAACGTGCGCGTTACCTGCTCAAACGCCGGGGCCTTGAGATCGATGCCGAACGCAACACCGCGATGTCACCGGCTTTCCTGATGCAGCAGATGGCCTGGCGCGAAGCCGTGGAGGAAGCAGAAGGCAAAGCCGAACCGCTGGAACGCCTGGCGCAGGACCTGCGGCGCGACGAAGGTGTGATGCTCGAAGATCTCGCGAAAGCGCTCGACGAGACTGCCGACCTCAAGGGGGCGGCCGAGCTCGTGCGACGCCTGATGTTCATGGAAAAGCTGCGCAGCGAGATTGATGAAGCGCTGGCGCAGATTGATGGCTGAACGACACATTGAGTGGTGCGCTGTGCGCACCCTAAGGTGAACTGTGTAATGGCTTTACTGCAACTCTCAGAACCGGGCGAATCGCCCGCCCCGCACCAGCATCGCCTCGCGGTCGGCATCGACCTCGGCACGACGAACTCGCTGGTGGCCACTGTGCGCCATTCGGTACCGGAGTGTTTGCCGGACGCTGAAGGCCGCACGTTGCTGCCTTCTGTCGTGCGCTATCAACGTGACGGCAACACCGTCGTAGGCCAGGAAGCCATGGCCGTGCAGGTGCGCGATCCCCGCAATACTGTCGCCTCGGTCAAGCGCCTCATGGGCCGCAGTCTGGCGGACGCTGACTCTGCCATGCGTGCCCGTTACGATCTGGTCGATGGCAACGGCATGGTACGTATCAACACCGTCGCTGGCGCGCGTAGCCCGGTGGAGGTGTCGTCCGAGATTCTCAAAGTACTTCGCCAGCGTGCGGAAGAAACGCTTGGTGGCGATCTTGTCGGGGCTGTGATTACCGTGCCGGCGTATTTTGACGACGCGCAGCGGCAGGCCACCAAGGATGCGGCCAGGCTTGCCGGTCTCAACGTCCTGCGTCTGCTCAACGAACCCACTGCTGCGGCGATTGCCTATGGCCTCGATGAGGCGGCCGAAGGCATCTATGCCGTTTTCGATCTGGGCGGTGGCACCTTCGACTTCTCCGTTCTCAAGCTCTCTCGTGGCGTGTTCGAGGTCATGGCGACCAATGGCGATTCGGCATTGGGCGGTGATGACTTCGATGAAGCGCTGGCTGAGTGGTTGCAAAAGCAGGCGGGCGGCGCTGACCTCGATTGCGGCAGCAATCGCGCGTTGCTCGCGGAGGCGCGCCGGGTCAAGGAGGCACTGACCGCCGAAGCCAGGGTTCAGGCAACGGTGCCCCTGGTGGGCGGCGCGACACGTTCTGTCGAAGTGACGGTCGAGCATTTCCATGCCCTCACACGTCCGCTCGTTGATCGCTGTCTTGGCCCCGTGAAAGGCGCCTTGCGTGATGCCGGCCTGAGCGTGGCCGACATCCAGGCTGTCGTGCTGGTCGGTGGCGCAACGCGCATGCCGCATCTGCGTGCCGCTGTGAAGCAATACTTCGGTCGTGAGCCTTTTACCGACATTGATCCGGACAAGGTTGTTGCCGTCGGTGCGGCCATCCAGGCCAATGTGCTGGCTGGTAATCGCCGTCCGGGTGAAGACTGGTTGTTGCTTGACGTGATTCCGCTCTCGCTGGGCCTGGAAACCATGGGCGGTCTGGTCGAGAAGATCATCCCCCGCAACGCCACCATTCCGGTTGCCAAGGCACAGGAATTCACGACCTTCAAGGACGGTCAGACCGCCATGGCGATTCACGTGGTGCAGGGCGAGCGCGAGCTGGTGAGTGATTGCCGTTCGCTGGCGCGCTTCGAGCTGCGTGGCATTCCACCCATGGTGGCTGGGGCGGCGCGCATCCGTGTGACTTTCCAGGTCGATGCCGACGGTTTGTTGTCGGTGACAGCACGCGAACAGACGACTGGCATCGAATCGCAAGTCGTGGTGAAACCCAGTTACGGTCTGTCTGACGACGAAGTCGCAGGCATGCTCAAGGCGGGTTTCGAACATGCTTCGGACGATATGAAGGCCCGCGCCCTGCGCGAGCAACAGGTCGACGCCGATCGCCTGTTGGATGCGACGCGACAGGCGATGGCGGAAGACGCCGAGCTGTTGTCACTCGCCGAAGCGAAGAAGATAGATGGCGCGATGGTTGCCCTTGCCGAAGCACGTGCAGGCAACGACCATCTCGCCATCAAGGCAGCAATCGAGGGACTGTCCGCCGCGACGGCGGACTTCGCTGCGCGCCGTATGGACAAGGCGATCCGTTCGGCTCTGACCGGCAGTCGCGTCGACAATCTCAAGGTATGAGGAAGCCATGACCCAGGTTGTAGTGTTACCCCACGGTGAGCTGTGCCCGGACGGCGCAGTGCTGGAAGTGGAGGCCGGTGAGTCGATCTGCGACGCGCTGCTCGACAATGGAATCGATATAGAGCACGCGTGCGAGAAGTCCTGCGCCTGCACGACTTGCCACGTTATCGTGCGTGAAGGCTTCCGCTCGCTCGAAGCGGCAGATGACCTCGAAGAAGACATGCTCGACAAGGCCTGGGGCCTGGAGCCGAATTCACGATTGTCCTGCCAGGCCATCGTGGCGGACACGCCTCTTGTCGTGGAGATTCCGCGCTACACCATCAATCACGCGAGTGAGGGAGGGAAACACTGATGAAGTGGACCGACACCCAGGATATTGCCATCGAGCTTGCCGAAGCACATCCGGACGTGGACCCGACGCGTGTGAACTTTGTGGACCTCATGAAGTGGGTCATGGCGCTGCCCGATTTCGACGATGACCCCAAACGCTGTGGCGAACGCATCCTTGAAGCCATCCAGGCTGCCTGGATAGAAGAAGCAGAATGAAAAACGCCCGGTTTGAAACCGGGCGTTTTTCATTCATGGCGTCGATCTACTTCTTCACCAGTTCCACACGCCGGTTCTTGGCACGACCTTCTTCGCTGCGGTTATCCGCAACAGGACGTTCCTGACCGAACCCGGCGGCGGTCAATCTGTTGCCAGCGATGCCGCCGGCGACTATGGCCTGCATCACGCTGCGCGCTCGATTCTCCGAGAGCTGTTTGTTTGCCGCTGCGTTGCCAATGTTGTCGGTGTGCCCCTCTATCGCCAGCTTGAGTGCCGCATTGGTTTTCAGTAGCCGAACGATCTCTGCAACCGTGGCCTGACCATCCGCCTTGAGATCAGCCTTGCCGGTATCGAAGTTGATGTAGAGCGCGATGAAGCCGTTCTTGTTGAGCTCATCAAGCATCTTGTTGGCCGTCACGACCTGCTGCATCGCTGCGACTTCGACCACCTGCACCAGATAACTTTGCGTCGGTGCGCTGAAAATGCCGGGTTCGATGCGCACCCAGACTTCCTTGCCGCCGGTCGTGACCTTGAGCGTCGTCTCGCCGCCGTCTGCGTCGCGTGGCAAGCGCTCATAGATAACCTCGCCACCGATACTCCTGATGGCGTTCTGGTAGTTGCGGATCAGCTGAAGGGCACTGGGTTGCTTGTCGCCGTTGTTGTGGAAGTAGACGATGCGCGTGGCATCTCCCTCTACCGCTTGGCGCTTGCTGCCCCCGATCGCGAACTCGAAACTGTTGAAGTTCTTTTCGTACTCGACGATGTGAGAGTCGGGGTAGCGAGAGAGCAGTGGGTGATCCTTGCTCTTGGGTACGTCGTTTGGCGCTGAAAAAGCTGAAACCTGAAAGCCGAAGCAAAGGACCGCAAAAGCAATGAAGCGGATGAACCGGGGCATGGCGCTCTCCAGTGGGGGTTGGCTTCCTGAGTCTAGATTCCTATTGCGTTGCCGCGCTACCAAAGCTAAAGAGCAGCTTGCCCGGTGTGACCGTCGGTTGCACCCAGCGACCGGCAACGTCAGGCAAGCGACCGACAAACGCCGGCTCTCCCTCAACCGTGCCTTGCAGCTGCAACACGCCACCGGGTTTGATGCTGCCATCGGCACTGAGCCTGACATCGCCGTTGAGTGTTTCGAGCTTCAATTCGGTGATGTCAGCCCTCGCCTCAACAACCAGATGATAGTTGCCGAAGTTGCGATTGGGAAAAAGATCGCTGGCGGCGCCACGCCAGAAAAGCTCGGTGCGGCCTTCGCAGCGCATTCCCCAACTGCAATGCAGGCGGTCCATGTTGAGCGCGAAATCGCCACGCCAGCCTGATCGCGCGACGGTATTGGGGATCTGGTCGAGCACTTCACGCACCGGCAACTGAATCGCGAGATTGGTGACGTTCAGCCCACCCGGCGCAGCGGCCAGCGAGAAGGGGGGCAGGCCGGCGACCGAGAAGGCCCAGTCGATGCGCGCACGAATCAATTCGACCGGACGCCAACTCCAGGACACGGGCGTGAGGGGAATGCGCAAGCCACTCTCTGGATCGCGCACGGCCAGACGCGCCGTGCCTCGCCAGATGCTGCCTTCCGTATCGAGGAGGGTAAGACGCTGGTTACTCTGCGCCTGCAATACGGAGTTCCAGACGCTGGCTGGTGCCCGGATGAGCAGGAAAAGCAGGAAGCACGACACGAAGAAAGCGGCGCTCTTCAACATGGCGTAGCTGGGTCGCTGTCAGTTCAGCGGCGCAAAGCGCGCTTCAAGTGCAAGGCCACTCGGCGACTGATTGGCATCGAGATAGCTGAGGCGCAGACCACTGGTACGCAAGGTCTCACCCAGCCAGGAAACCCAGATGTCGAAGTTCACCGGCTTGCCCATGACCAGGATCTGGTTGCCGTCGCTGCGCGCTGTCAGCGACAGCCCGCGCGTCTGGGCACTCGCTTGCATTGCATCGGCTGTTTGCTTGAGGTCGCTGACCGTCAGCGGAGGCAGGCTGCGCAGGCGCGATATTTCCGCCGCCTCTGCCTGCATGGTGGCAAGTTGGGCTTCGATGCGTGGCAAAGCCTTGTCCAGCTTCTTGTGTGTGCTGGTTTGCCAGTCGTGCAGCAGCCATAGCAGGGTAGCGATGATCGCGACGCCGCCAACAACCAGGATGCGGCGTTCGCGCTGGCTCATGGAATCAAAACGTTCGCGCAGTGCGTTCATGCTGGCTTCCTTTGCAGCGAGATCGTCGTACCGCCCCTTACGCTGGCTGCGATGCCGCGTGTGTCGAGGCGAGCTTGCAGCGCACTCATGTCGAGTGGCTTGCCCAGCGTGACCACCAGCGCCCCCGATTCGTAGTGCACCGCCTGGATGGCGCCGGTTGCGTCACTGCCCAAGGCAACCGCGAGTTCCGACAGCAGTGCCAGTGCGTCATCTTCAGCAAGGTAACCATGTCGCTGGCGCTGCGTTTGTAATTCGCGATGCAGCTGCACGACCGGATCTTGCAGGGCGCGCCCGGGCAGTTGGGTCTGCGCGATCTGGTTGAGGCGCTTGCGCACATCGTTCAGGTCGCGTTGGCGCAGCATGGCGCTACCGACGCCGATCAGGAGATCAAGCAGCAGCACACCGATAATGAGGTAGATAGCAGGGCGCAGCGAACGCAGGAACTTGCCGCGTGCGTGCTCTGGCAGGAATTCACCGTGAAGGAGATTGGGCTGCTCTGGGGGTACGAGGTACCAGTCCCAGGTAGCTTCCGGCGCGAACCCCGTGCCAAAGCGGGCCAGTGGCGCCAGGGCATTATGTGGCAGGCCAAGACTCGTCAGTCGCGCTGGCATCGTGCCGCTGGATTGCGCCTGCGCAAAGAGCGTCTCGATCACGGCGGGAAGCTCGCCCGCTGCGCGCGGCGCGTCATCAACATAGGCGTTGAGGGTCGCGCAACGCAGCAGCCAGTGTGTGCCATCTGCCGCCAGCGTCCAGCTGTCTTCCGTCACCGGCAGGCATGCCAGGGCAGACCAGATTGCGTCCAGCGGACGACCCAGGGCCGTGAATTGAGCGATGAGGCGGCGCATGCGCTCGCGCGAAATGATCAATACCGGCCAGCGCGTACCCTCACGGCTCAGCGGGGTGAAGTGCTGGCTGTCGGGTTCGCGCATCAGCTGGTCTTCAAGGGCGAAGGGCAGTGCGCGCAGCTGCTCGCGGGGCTTGGCCTGTGGCACATCGGCAACGGCCCAGCCTACCTGGCTGCCGGCAAGCATGGCCTCGGTGCGATCTGTCTTCGGCCAGTTGCCGGGGCCGGAGTTGCCCGAAGCAGTGACCTGCCCTTTGTCGAGGACGACCCAGGCCGCATCGGCCTGATCTGGCCAGGAGTCGGAGAGGAGAACGCGCAGGATCGTCATATCAGCTCAGGGAAGCTCAAAGTAGGGTTTCGCGGAGGATGTCGGGACGTTTGCCATTGCGGAACAGCAAGACTTGCATGTGCGTGGTGGCATCACCCCAGCGCGCGCGCCCTGTAGCCAGAAAGTAGTAACTGCGTACGCTGAGCAGGCTGGCATTGTAGCTGCTGGTGGTGGGAAGCAGCTTCGTGAACTCGTCTACGCCACCAAACACCAGAGTCTTGCGACTGTTGGCGATCTGTTGGGCTGTTGCAAGCGGCAACTTCTCAACGTAAGCCGCCAGCACCTCTGCGCTGGCGGTGTTGACGTTGATGGTACGGGCAGAAGGCGGGAGTGCCGTGATGTGCGGACGCAACTGTTCCAGCAATTCGTTTGTCATGCCGCGGACGGCCAGCAGCTCCTTGATGCTGATGATGGGTGCGTTGGGCGGCATCACTTTCTGTTTCGCATTGGTATACCAGTCGCGTTCGGCACCATTGCTCGCTGGGTTGCTGTCTGTGTCGATCCAGTCCGTTATCGCATCGACAAGCATCTGGGCATCACGTGGTTGCCAGCGAAGTGTCTCCAGCAGACGCTGGAAAATGGCTTGCGTTGCGGTATCGGCAACACCGTTGTCGGTCAGGCTATTGATGTTGAAGCGGCCGCTCTGATCTTCGATTTCTCCACTCACATCGCCCTCATCGACAGGCGTGGCAGGCACGCGAATGGCCCATTCTTCTCCGAAGTGGTCAGAGCCGGACGTTCGTGCGCGCTTGAGGTCGAACTCCAGCACATTGCGCGCCCAATCCACGGCGCCGCGAGCAAGCCAGCGCGCTTGTGCCTGGTCGGATCGACCCGATAGCTGTTCAACAGCTGAGCCATGTTCGGCGATGACAGCACTGGCTACCGCTGCGACCAGTGCAACGGTGAGGATGGCCATGAGGAGCGCTGCGCCTCGTTGTCTAGCGGATCGCATAGAGCTTCTCCACGGTACCTACACCGTTGACGTCGATGCGCAGCCTTACGCCTCGTGGTGGCGTAGGCTGATTCCATTTTTCCACCCACTCGTCGTCGCTGATGTCATCTGCGGTTCCCTTGTCGTCGTAGACTGCCCATCGCAGGCTCGATACGCCATCGAGCAAGGGCTCCGATGTCATGTCCGTAGTCTTCACGCTGTAAATGCGAGCGGGCCAGCGTAGCAACTGAAGAGCGTTGTCCTTGAATTCGAAACCCGACACGCGAGCGCCTTGTTCCGAATCCATGCGCAGGAACACGAGGCGTTGCTCGCCCGTACTGGCGAGTATGAGCTGAAAGTCCGGCACGGCATTGGGCGCGGGGTTGTTCCGGGTGCTGATCTGCAGCAAGTGCGTTTCGACGGTGCTGAGCGCACGGGCAATCCGTTGCCAGCGCTGTTCGACGCCAAGGATGTGATCACGGCTGTCCAGCGCTGCTGACAGGGCACGCCACGACATCAGGCCCAACACCGCCAGAATGACCAGCGCCACGAGTACTTCGATCAGCGTGAAGGCGCGTTGGTGTTGCTTCATGGCGCCGCCCGCGCAGCAAATCCGGTGAGCTTGGCGAGTTGCGTCCCATCCTCGCGACTCACCTTGATTTCAACACGGCGGAACAGGGGGTTGTCAGTCGCTTTGATGGTCTCCCGGTAATGCAGCTTGTACCCCGCCTGTTCGGCATCGCCCTCATTGGTGACGGAGGGATCGGGAAAGACATCCACGATGCGCAACAGCGCCATGCGGTTCTGCGCCAGCCACTGCGCGGCATGCCGTTCACCCAACTCGGTCGCCTGGATGGCGACAAGACCGATACCACGCGACACGGCAGTCAGCGCGATGGCCAGTACAGCCAGTGCAATCAGCACCTCGAGCAAGGTGAAGCCATGGTCACGCCGGGGCATCACGGTGTGACTCCCGGGGCGGACTGGCTGACTTCCCCGGCGGAATTGCCGATCAACAAACGCGTGCCCTCGTTGGTTGAGAGTTGCAGGGTGAAGGGCGTAGCTTCGGAAGCAAACACGATGCGCAAGGCGGACTGCGGCAGCGTGCGTTCATCCACAGTCAGAGCCATGACACGCAGGCCGTCAATCCACTCACGTTCGGCCAGCTCGCGTGGCTGGAACAGCAACTGCCATTTGCCCCCGGTATCCAGTTTGCTGAAGCGATAACTGCCGGGCAGGAATTCGACCTGGATCGGCGTGCCGCGCACCGCGGCGCGTTCACTGGCGAACTGCAACACGTACTGCAGACGTTGCAGTTCATCGTTGGCGCTCTGTCGGTCGAGAACCCCCAGGTTGACGGCGGCAAGGCTCGCGGCGATGCCGACGATGACCATCACCACCATCAGTTCAATGAGGGTGAAACCGTTTGCCCTGCGGTGCCGCGATGGCACTCCGGGTGAGGGCAGGAGACGATGCTTACATCCAGGAGCCAATGTCAGCGTCACTACCTTCGCCTCCCGACTGGCCGTCGGCGCCCATGCTCCAGACGTCGACATCACCGTGCACGCCGGGGCTCAGGTATTGGTAGGCATTGCCCCAGGGGTCCTTGGGCAGCTTGTCGAGATAGCCCCCTTTTTTCCAGGCGGGCGGCAGCGGCGCGATGGTGGGCACCTTGACGAGAGCGTCCAGCCCTTGCTCACTGGTGGGATAGGCACGATTGTCAAGCTTGTAGAGCTTGAGCGCAGTGGCGATGCTGGAGATGTCCGCCTTGGCTGCCGTAATGCGGGCCTCGTCAGGCTTGTCCATGATCTTGGGAACGATCAGGGCTGCGAGGATGCCCATGATCACGATGACGATCATGATTTCAATCAGGGTGAAACCACTTTGACGTGGCAGGCGGGCGCTGTGATTCATGGGGTCTCCGGCAAAAGCGGTGCGCTCACTTCACGAGCGTGTTGAGCGCGATGATGGGTTGCATGACAGCCAATACTATCAGCAGCACGCTGCCGCCCATGAAGAGCAGGAGCAACGGTTCAAGCAGGGTGGTGAGTGTCAGGCTGCGGTTCTCGACTTCGGTTTGTTGCAACGCAGCGCAGCGCGTCAGCATGCTGGAAAGGTCGCCCGTTGCTTCGCCACTGATCAGCATGTGGATCAGCAGGGGCGGGAAGCTGCGTGATTGACGCATGGCCGAAGACAGCGTTGCTCCTTCGCGAACCCGGTCAGCCGCGCCAGCGACCGCATCCTTGAGCGGCAGGTAGTTCATGACCTGGCGACCCGCATCCAGCGCAGCCAGCAGCGGCACACCGGCGCTCACGAGGATGGCGAGGGTACTGGCAAAGCGCGCTGTGTCCAGGGTGCGCAGGTGACGCCCTATGAGCGGGAGGCTCAACAGCCAGCGGTGCCAGCGTAGTCGAAGCGCGTCATCCCGCAAGGCGTAGACGAAAGCCGCGATGCCTGCCGCAATCAGCAAGGCCAGCCAGGGGCCCCAACTCCGCAGGAATTCGCTGGTCGCAATGAGCATGCGGGTCAGCAAGGGCAGGGTCTGGTGCGATTGCACGAATACCTCGGCAACACGCGGAACGACGTAGGTCATGAGACCGACAATGACCATGACGGCAACGATGCTGACGATAGCCGGATAGATCATCGCCTGCATCATCTTGCGCCGCAGACTGTCTTGCTGTTCGAGGTAGGTCGCCAACATGTCGGTGACGCGCGGCAGCTGCCCGGATTTTTCACCGGCATTGATGAGCGCCCGGTAGATCGGCGGGAATGCACGGTCGAAACGATCCAGTGCCGCGCGCAGCGAAAAGCCGGCGATGACCTCGGCGCGGACGGCGCCGATCAGTGCGCGTGCATTGGCTTTCTCGGCTTGCTCCGACACGGCCAGCAGCGATTGTTCGATGGTGAGCCCCGAGGCGAGCAGGGCCGAGAACTGACGCGTCAGCAGGCATAGCTCCGCAGTGCCGATGGAGAGCTTGCGCGCCGCGTCCTGTTTGTCGGCATGTGCATCGATCTGGGTCGGAAAGAGCCCGCGTTCACGCAGGATCAGGCGGGCGTGGCGCGGGTTGTCTGCTTCCAGGGTGCCCTGCGTGGCAGCGCCGTCGGCATCGACAGCCTGATAGCTGAAAGTCGCCATGACGGACCTATTCGCGCGTAACGCGCAGCAGTTCTTCCGGCGACGTTATGCCGGACTCCAGCAGACGGCAGCCGTCGTTGCGCAACAGCTTCAACCCGTAGTTCAGCGCCGTATCGCGGATTTCGTTCTCGGGCTGGTTGTCGTGAATCATCGCGCCAATGACCGGATTGACCTCCAGCAGTTCGTAAATGCCGGTGCGGCCTGCGTATCCGGTATTGCTGCACGAGGGGCAACCCTTGGATGCGAAGAGTGTCTTGCCGGGCCCGACATTGAGAAACTCGTAATCGACCGGTGTCGACGCACGTGGTGTGCGGCACTCAGGGCAGAGCTTGCGCACGAGACGCTGAGCGACAACGCCACGCAGGCTTGATGCGAGCAGGAAGGGCTCGATACCCATGTCGATCAGGCGAGTTATGGCCGAAGTGGCGTCGTTGGTGTGCAGCGTAGCCAGCACGAGGTGACCGGTCAGGCTGGCCTGTACGGCTATCTGTGCGGTTTCAAGGTCACGGATTTCACCGATCATGATGACGTCCGGGTCCTGACGAAGGATGGCGCGCAGGGCTCGCGCAAACGAGAGCTCGATGCGCGTGTTGACCTGGATCTGGCCAACACCGGGCAAGTCGTATTCGATCGGATCTTCCACCGTCACGATGTTGCGCGTGGAGCTGGAGATCTCACGCAAGGCACCGTACAAGGTCGTCGATTTGCCCGAACCGGTAGGGCCGGTCACCAGCACGATGCCGTGAGGCTGCGCGAGCAGTCGACGGAAGGCTGTCAGCGTCTCGACCTCCATGCCGGTGCTGTCGAGGCCGAAGTTGTTCGATGTCTTGTCGAGCAAACGCAGCACGATGCGTTCGCCGTGCTGGGTCGGTAGTGTTGAGACCCGCACGTCGATGGCGCGGCCGGCAATGCGCAGGCCGATACGGCCGTCTTGGGGCAGGCGTTTTTCAGCGATGTCGAGCTCGGCCATCACCTTGATGCGCGACACCAATGCGGCATGCAGGGCACGGTGCGGACGTGCGATTTCGAGCAAGGTGCCGTCACGGCGATAACGCACTACGCAGTAACGTTCAAAGGGCTCGATGTGGATATCTGACGCACGCTCGCGGATCGCCTGCTGCAGCAGGGCATTGATCATGCGGATGATAGGTGCGTCTTCCTGCGTTTCGAGCAGATCTTCGACGACGGGGATTTCTTCCATCAGGCGCGAGACATCGACATCCTGACCGAGATCATCCACCACGGCCGCTGCGTCCTGGGTGCCTTGCTGGTAGCTCTCGGCAAGGCGCGCCTCGAAGACGTTCTTCGCGACGCGTTCCAGCTTGAGGGGCAAGCCCAGCATGCGGCGCAGTTCGACCAGCGCGGCAGGGGCGACGTCTTCCCGCGCAAGGATGGATGCGCTGTCCTCTTCAGCCGCCAGCAGCAAGACGCCGTGTGTGCGGGCGAAGGCGTAAGGCAGGCTGTCCATCACTTCACTGCAGGAGTCGTCGCAGCAGGGGACTGGATTACCGGCAAGCGCGGATCCAGCTTCAGCAGGGGCGGCAGACCAGGTTCACTCGGCTGGCTTTGCAGCAAGCCAGGCTTGTCGGTTTTTTCCATCAATTGCTGACGGCCAATGACATAGTCGTAGCGACTGCCCGTGACGTTGGCGGCATCTTCCGCGGTGCGCAGAATGACCGGGCGCAGGAAGATGACCAGGTTGGTTTTGGAGCGATTACGCGTGTCGTAACGGAACAGGCGTCCAAGGAACGGAATGTCGCCAAGAAGGGGGACCTTCTCGATAGTGCCCGTGCTGCTGTCTTCGATGAGGCCACCGAGAGCCAGGAAGGCACCGTCATCAACGATGACCGTCGAATCGAGCGAGCGCTTGCTGGTTACCGGGCCGGATGTTGCACTGGTCGAAAGCACGCTTGAGGCTTCCTGATTGATGACAAGCCGCACTGAACCGCCTTCGGTAATCTGCGGTTTGATCTTCAACGTGAGGCCAACGTCCTTGCGTTCGAAGGTCTGGAAAGGGTTGCTTGCGCCCGATGCGCTGTTGGTGAATGAGCCCGTGACAAAGGGAACATTGCGACCGACGACGATTTTGGCTTCCTCGTTGTCCACCGTAACGAGACTGGGCGTGGAGAGGATGTTTGTGTTTGCGTCCTGTTCCAGAAGACGAGCCAGCATTGCCATGTTGAGAATGCTGCCGGCAGCGCCGCCGCCGATGGCAAGGTTCATCCCGGTAGCAGCTGTCGTGGGGTCCACCGACAGAGCCAGGATGTTCTTGCCGCCTGACTGGAAGTTCGTACCTCCGAAAACCGTCGTCTTGCCGCTGTTGGGCGTTGCGCTGTTCCATTGGATGCCGAATTCACTGGTGCGTTCGGCGCTGACTTCAGCGATCAGCGCTTCGACATAGATCTGTGCGGGGCGGCGATCCAGTTGATCGATGATGCCGCGCAGGCTGTTGTACAAAGCGTCCGGGGCATTGATGACGATGGAGTTGGTCGAGGTGTCGGCGTAGATCAATGCGCCATTGATATTGGCCGAGAAAGTGCTGGGGCCGCTGTTGCCTTGGCCGCCTGTCGAGGTCCTCGCCGCAGCCTGTTGCTGCTGTTGCTGGTTCTGTTGATTCTGAGTATTGGCGTCGGTTGCCGAAATCGCGCGCAGGGTCTGCGCGATTTTCACTGCGTCACCATTCTTCAGATATACGACGCGCAGGTTACCCAGGGAACCTGTCTGGTCGAGCTGGGCGATAAGACTGCGGACTGCCTGGAGACGCGATGGGCTGCTGGAGCGGATGAGCAGCGAATTGGTGCGCGCATCAGCAACGATGGCGACTTTCTGGCTGGGTTCGGTTGTACCGCTTTCGTTGATCAGCTTGGTAACCATCGTTGCGAGGTCGACGGCTGAAGCGTTCTGCACCGGAATCACCTGCGAGTCGTTGGCGGGCACGTCGATGGATTCGATGATGCGGCGGATGCGCGTCACGTTATCAGCGTAGTCGGTGACGACGAGCGAGTTGTTGGCCGGGTAGACGCTGACGGTGTTGTTGGGTGTTACAAGCGGGCGCACAACCTGGACGAGCTGCGTGGCGGACTCGTGTTTGATCTGGAAGATCTCGGTGACGATGCGGTCGCCGCTGGTGGCAGGTGCATCGTGCTGACCAGTCGGTACGGCGTGCAACTTGGCATCGGCTTCGGGCACGATCTTGGTCAGGCGGCCTTCTTCCACCGCGGTGAAGCCTTGCAGTCGCAGGGCAGACAGCAGGATGGGGGAGACCATCGCCTTATTGACCGGGCGGCTGGTGACGATGTTGATCGTGCCCTTGACGCGCGGATCGATAAGGAAGTTGCGCCCGGTGATCTTGCCTATGGCGCGGATGACCGTATCGATTTCAGCTGCGTTGAAGTTGAGGGAGACGGAGTCGCCGTTGTCGGTATTGGCCGCGTTGGCTGGTGCATTGCTGGCGGCCGGTGGTGGCGTCTGGGCCACGACCGGCATTGACAGCATCATTGCGACAAAAGCGCAGACCGTGCTGCGCGGGAGAAATGCGTAGAGGGAACGAATCATGTAATGCATCAGTCGCCCTTGTCCTTCTCGGGCGGCGGCGGAGGGGGAGGCGGCGCAAAACTCTGCACAGGTGCGCCGGCGGCTTGCGTCGTCGGTGATACGGCCGAGCCATTGCCGGCACCGCTTGCGGTGGCGACATTCAATGCAATGAATTCGGTGTTGCCGTTGCGCTCCACCTCAATGCCATCGGCACGGACGCGCGCGAGCTTGACGCCGGAGGCGAGGTTTTCACCTTCGACCCAGGACTGCGACGGTGAGCCGCCATCGCGAATGATGGCGTAGCCGGGCAGCTTGCCCCAGCGCGTCTGCACGCCGATCACCACGATGCTGGGCGGTGGCGCAGTCACTGCGGTGGCTTGCGCGGGGGGCTGACCGAACAGCTGACGCGAAGCTACGTCCTGCGCTGCAACCTGTGGATCAGCGGCTGCAACGGCGATGGACGATTGAGTGGGACTTGCCTGCAGGCGCCAGAACCATGCCGCCGCAACCCAGGCGGTGAATGCCAAGGCGGCAAGCCAGCAAAGGCTGACGATCAGCTTCTGCTGGATGGAACTTGCGGCAAATGGCAGGCGAAGCGCCATGGCTGAATTCATCAATATTGACAAAGGAAATTGCGCGAATTCTAGCAAGGATACTAGAAACCGCTAGAGGAATGCGTCAGAACTACGTGAAATAAAAGGCTTTTTACCGCGTTTTGCCGAGGTGAACAAGCCTTTGTGAAAACTGCCGCCGAACGGTGTTATCGGGACTCACTCATCCCGGACCTTTCGGTCCCGTTCCATGCGCAGGATGTAGCGCTGAATGGCGTTCGCCATCGGGGGCGGCAGTTCCTCGAACTGGCAACCGGCGCGCAGCATGTCGCCCCCGTTGCGATTGACGATGCGGAAGATGTTGCGCACACGCAGCGTTGCGGTAATCGGGCCGAAATCCGGCAGGTCCAGCCGGCAATCGGCGTATTTCTGATCGGCTGTGAGATTCATGTCTGCGGGCGGAACAATGACTGCAACCCCGCCACCGGAAATGTCCACAACGCGTGCCTCAACACGACTGGCTGCGCCTGGCGCAGGAATGCGGCAAACCAGCGAGTGCGCGACGGGTGCCGTCATGCGGTAGTACTCACGGCGCTGCAAACGCAGCAGGACTTCCGGTGTCGGTGCGAGAAATGCCGGGAAGCGCTCGTAGCGATCAAGCTTCTGGCCTGTTACGGAAAACTGCACCTTGACCTTGTCGAGCTGGGTAACACACAACAAGCCGCCAGCCTGCGCGGCCTGGTGGTTGAGCGCTTCATCGTTGCCGACGTCCAGGTAGATACGACGCTCGTCATCGCTGACTGCAAGTACGGAAGTCATGATGAAGCGCTGCGAATCGCCGAGATAGGCGGTGATCATGCAGCGTCGGGCCGCGAGCTGTTTCAGGACGAAAGCGATTTCGCGTCGTTCGCGCAGCAGGTACTGAGCAAAATCGTCAGCCTGCAGAAGTTCGAAACGCGCGGAAGGGCGGGGAGTGTCGGCCATGAGAACGGACAAAAGGCAGTTTGTGAGGTGACTATAACGTAGTCACTTTGGGCGGACCGGGCGGTTCTGGCAGGGGATTCCCCTGTTCCATCGCGTATAGCCAGGCGAGCAGCTCGGCCACGGCGATGTAAAGCGCAGGCGGAATGCGCTGGTCCAGATCGACCTGCATGAGCAGGCTGACCAGTTCGGGGGACTCGTGCACGTAGACGCCGGCGTCGCGTGCCCGAGAGATGATTTCCTGCGCCACGACGCCTTTACCCTTGGCCACGACTTGCGGCGCGGCTTCACCCGCCTGATAGGCAAGGGCAATCGCCGTCATGCGCGCCGACGCTTCAGCCATGAGGGGCTCCTGAGCGGTCAGTCGTTCCCTGAGAGTGTTCATGGACGGCGGCGAATCCGGTCATGGTGACGCCGGCAGCGGCGAGTGCCACGCTCAAGTGCTCTGATCCGGATTGCAGTCGTGCGGCGATCTCGTCACTGTCGGCATCCAGGCGAATGGCGACACCCGCCGATGTGATGACCAGGCGAGCTTCAAGGTTGCCCAGCAGTGGCATCTGCATCCGCAACGTGCTTTGCCATACCGTGCCTTCTTCATCGTCGGCGCGTCGCTGCTCGCGGTCATCGACACTGGATTCCGAAATTTCCCACTGTATGGGCTGGCCGGGCCATGCCATGCCTTGCCAAACCGCCTGATTGGTCGCCAGCGTATCGAGTTGCTGATGCACGACGGGCATCAGCGGCTCGGCAACGCGCTGCGGTGATTGCGACAGAGCTGGTCCGTCAGCGTCGACAGCGGGACGTTGTACGTTGGGTGCCGCCGGATTGGCCTCGACTCCCGCGGCGTTCAGTGTCTGTGGCTGTAGCACGGTTTGTCGTTGATTGATCAGCGTGGCCTCAGGGGGTGACGGTTGTTGAGCCGGTGAAGGAGTCTGCGACGAGGCCTGTTCAGCTGCCGGCGGGGGCAGGGGTGGGGTGCGCGCCTGCGGCTCCTGCATCAGGGCTTCCAGTGGCAATTTGCCAGCGACCCATTGAGCCTGATGAGCTTCGTAGAACAATCCGCTCTGGGCGACAGCTGTCTTCAGGGCAGGAACCAGGTTGGCCGCTGTCTGAGGTGGTTCGGCCACAAGGGGCGCGCTGGCGTTGAGCGCCATGGTCTGCGCTGGCGTGTGGCGGCCTGTGAGCAGCTGGCTGATCAACTGGCCGGTCTGGCTGATGCTGGGTTGCGCTGAAGGCTGCGTCGCTTCAGGCAGCAGCGTCGCGATGCGGGCTGTGACCATGTTCTGGGTGCGCCCGGTGACAATCAACTCCAGCACATCACCGGATTTGGCGCTCTCGGGCAAGGCCAGCGTGACCTGATGATCTGCCACCATCGCCTTGTAAGTGCCATCGGGCAGCGCCTCCTGAATGCGCGCCATGAAGCGCGCGCCCCTGTCCAGTTGGGGCAGATCGGCCGGCAGAGGACGAACACGGTCTACCGCCCCCAACTCTTCGTTGAGCAGCAGTTGCAAGCGTGTCGCTATTTCGGTGGGAATCAAGTGCATACCCCGGAATCAGGCCAACCCAATTCATGTGAGCGGCGCCAGGCGAAGCAACTTGAGGGGAATTCCTTTGCGGCCTCCAAAGTCGAGGCGCGGAGGAGATGAAGCTACGGGCTCAATGGCCTGTGCCCTCAGTGACCCGTGCCGTAGGCCTTGCGCAGGTTCTTCTCGATGCTGGCTCCGGCGAACAACCTGCGCATGCTGGCCATCCAGGGTTCGGTGTGCTGACGGATCTCGCGGTCATGGTCCAGCATCAACTGGATCAGCTCACGCTTGCGCGCGCGTTGGGATTCCGACAACTCCGACGGTTTGCCGGCTTCGCCCAAGGCTTGCAGGTGATCGCGCAGCCCTGCTACCTCGGCTTCGAGTAGTCCCAACCTTGTCCAGTCGTTCTGGCGCGCGGCCTCCAGCATCATGATGCTGATGCGGCACATGGTTTCGTAGTGTTCCAGTTCGTGCGGCATGGTCTCAGCCCTGAGTGGATGGCACCGCATTACCGATTTCTGCCCAGGCACCGCGCAGCTCGGCAAGCAGACTCGAGACTTCGTTAAGGGCCGCCTGACTGTTGTGCAGATTGGCGTAGAACAGGCGTTCACACATGTAGTCGTAAAGGGCGCCCAGACGTGCCGGCAGGTCGCTGTCGACACCTTTGTCCAGGCTGGCCTTGAGTCCGTAGGTGATGATCTCGATCGCTTTCGAAATGGAAGAGCCTTTGGCCGCAATGTCGCCGTTGCTCATGGATATGGCTGCGCTGTTGATGGCCAAGGTAGCGCCATCGAAGAGCATCAGGACCAGCTGATGAGGACTTGCGGTGCTGACGTTTGTCTCGATACCGACTTTGGCATAGGCCGCTGCAGTTTGTGTGGCGAACATGTGTCTTTATCCCTGCGAATTTTCGGTATTGGCTCAGCTGCTCAGTGACGCAAGTTGCTGGGTCAGGAAGGTGCTGGTGCTGTTAAGGCTGGCGATCATGCTGTCCATCGCCGAGAACTGGCGGCGATAGCGGGCTTCAACGGTTTCAAGGCGCGTTTCGAGCTTGGAAATGCGATCGTCGATGGCGCTGATGGACTTGGTCAGGCCATCCGTGCGAGCTGTCAGAGTGCCATCGGTGTCGAGCATTGCTTCAACGCTGTCTGCAAGCTTGGCGGCAAAGCCCTTGACGCCCCCTTCCTCGATGAAGAGGCTCGCGACATCCTTGGTCGGGTCTTTGAGGGCGGCTTCCAGTTTGGTGGAGTCGACCGTGAGCTTGCCGTTGACACCCACCGAGATGCCGACGTCGGAGAGTCGGGAGAATCCATCCGTAGAACCTACAGCACCGCCGACAATGCTGCGCAGCTGCGACTGCATGCTGCGTACCGAGTTCTCGCCGTTGAGCGGCCCACCTTTTTTGGTGGTCGCGTCATAGCTGGTCTGACTGCCCATCAGGCCGACAGCACTGTTGTAGGCGCTGACGAAATCGTTGATCTGCTTGAGCATGGCCGTGGTGTCCGTCGCCACGCTGATCGTGGTCGTCGTGGCCGCAGCTGTCTTGCTCTTGAGATTGATCGTCAAGCCGTCGGCCACGTCGGTGATGGTGTTGCTACTGCGTTTTATCTGGATGCCGTCCAGCGTGAACTTGGCATCCTGCGCAGTTTGGGTCGAAGTCAGCGTCGAAGCTGCGCCAGGCGTGAAGTCGAAGCCGGTGAGTCCGCTGAGCTTGAAAGCGTTGTCGGCACCAGAGCTGTCCGAGCTGAGCGACAGCTGCTGGGTAGTACCGTTATCGATGATCGTTGCCGTGACGCCAGCCTTCTTCGCGTTGATCGCATCACGCAGCCCTTCGAGGGTGTTGTTGCTGCTGTTGATGGTGATAGAGAAAGTGCGGGCCGCGTCCGCGGTGAAAGTCGTGGTGTCCGCGTTGTAGTTGCCCAGTGTCAGCGTCAAGGTACCCGTGGCAATTGTGGCGCCATCGGCGTAGCCAGTACTGCGTACCTTCTGGTTCTGGGCCAAAGCTTCAACAGACAGGGAATAGCTGCCAGCCGAGGCCGAGCTGCTGGCTGACACCGTGGCGATGCTGCTGTCGGCAATTGTTGCCGTACGAGCGGCAAAACTGTCGCGGGTCTGCAGCTTTTCTGCCGCATCCTGCAGGCTGGAAAGCGTGCTTTTGAGCGTGCCGTAAGACGACAGCTTTGTCTGGAAACTGCTTTGGCGCGATTCGAGCTGGGTGATTGGCGTGCGTTCAAGCGTCATCAATTTGGTGATGAGCGACTCGATATCGATGCCGGAACCGAGTCCAGCTGACGTGATTGAGCCAGTTGCCATGGCTGCGTCTCCTGAAGGTCAGCGCTCGCCAGGGAGCGAGCGCTTCAAGCTTTCTGTTTGACGAAGAGACCAGACAGCCTGTCAAGCGAGCGCGTGATCTGCAGCAATTCTTCGCTGGGAATCTGACGGATCACCTCGTTCGTGGTCGCATCCACGACCTTTACGACAGAGCGACCGGTTTCGTCGTCGATGGAGAACTGCAGGTTTCGTGCCACCGGACTGACCATGCGACGAACCTCGCTCATCGCACGATCAATTTGCTCGGGACTGAGCGCAGCGGGGGGAGCGGCCGGTTGAGAGGTTGCCGCCTCCTCGTTCGTCCGCGCAACACTCGACACTTCACGTGCCGGTGCCACACCCGACTTAGGCAGTGCCTGACTGACCTGACCAATGTTCGGAATTGCCATGATTCGGCCTCCTTTATTCAGGGGGCGGGCTGAAGACCCGCCCCATCAAACAACTGCTTAACGCAAGAGACTTAGCACTTGCTGCGGCAGGCTGTTGGCCTGTGCAAGCATGGCGGTACCCGCCTGTTGCAGGATCTGCGCTCGCGAGAGCGACGCGGTTTCCGTCGCGAAGTCGGCATCGACCACGCGGCCACGGGCAGCCGACTGGTTCTCGACGGCGATCTGCAAGGACGAAATGACGGCCTCGGTGCGATTCAGAGCGGCACCGAAGCGCGCACGGGTCGTGGTGATGGTGTTGATGGCCGAGTCGAGGTTAGTAATCGCAGCCAGCGCCAGCGAGGCGGTCGAGATCTGGATCGAGCCGGAGTCCAGCGCAAGCGTGGAAGCACGGATATCGACCGTGCTGACGGTGATCTGGTCGTTGGTCGTCGTACCGGCGCCAACCTGGAAGGTCAGGGTCGAGCCGCTATTGAGCAGGTTGACGTTGTTGTACTTGGTCGCTTCACCCAGACGCGAGACTTCAGCGGACAGGGCGCGGAATTCCACCGAGAGGTTGTCACGGTCGCCGGAGTTCAGCGTGCCGTTGGCGGCTTGCACAGCCAGTTCGCGCATGCGCTGGATGTTGTCCGAGATCTGGGCTGCGCCACCGTCGGCAACCTGCATCAGCGAAATGGAGTCGCTGGCGTTGCGGATAGCCACGTTGAAACCCTTGACCTGGGCCTGGATGCGTTCGGAGATCGCCAGACCGGCGGCATCATCCTTGGCTGTGTTGATGCGCAGGCCCGAAGACAGGCGTTGCAGGGAGGTGGCCAGCGCGCCTTGCGAACCATTGAGGTTGCGCTGGGCGTTCAACGAAGCCACATTGGTGTTGATCGTCATTGCCATGGTACTGCTCCTTGTATGTATGTGCGTTTCTCACTTCGCCGTGCCTCGCGGTCGGCTTGGCGGGGAGCTTCAAGAAGCTGTAATTCCCGCCCTGTGAGTGCAACTACGGCGACTTTTGCCGGCTTCTGCAGGGTTAGGTGACCTGCACGGTCTGACCGTTCGTCGGCGCCGGCGGATGTGCAAAAAGCATTTTTATATCAATGCTTTGCGGCGATTTTGCGGGGCAATGTGCTGCAATGAGGGTCTGCAGTCCATCACAAACGGAAGTCACCTGACATGCAAAAAGGCAAGTTTTGCCGCCCGGAACAGAACAAATCGGGACTCCCTGTCGGGAGAGGGGCTTACTCGTGGCGCGGATCGCGCGCCATCAACTGTTCCAACGCATTGCGCGCCGGAATTTGACCACTGAGTACCGCATGGACAAGGCGGGTAATGGGCATCTCCACCTGCAAGCGGTTAGCGCGCTCAACGACAAACTCGCAAGTGAGCACACCCTCCGCCACGTGACCAAGCTCCTTGAGCACTTCGGGCAACGCCTTGCCCTCGGCGAGCGCCAGACCAACCCGACGGTTACGTGACAAATCTCCTGTGCAGGTCAGGATCAGGTCGCCCATGCCGGCGAGGCCCATGAGGGTCTCGCGTCGCCCACCGAGTGCTTCTGCAAGTCGGGCGATCTCCGCAAGCCCGCGCGTCATCAGCGCTGCGCGTGCGTTGAGCCCATAACCCAGGCCGTCGGAAATACCCGCTGCGATCGCCAGAACATTCTTTACAGCACCACCAACTTCAGCGCCGATCACATCGCCGTTTGCATAAAGACGCAACAGGGGATGATGCAATCGTGCCGCCCAATCGGCTGCGAAGGCCGCATCCTGGCTAGCCAGCGTGATGGCACAGGGCATGCCGCGGGCGACTTCAGCCGCAAAGCTTGGGCCGGTCAGGGCGCCGCAGGGGTGCAGTGCCCCCAGAATTTCGGCGACCACCTCATGCGGCAAAAGTCCGCTGCCGGATTCAAAGCCTTTGCATGCCCACAGGACGGGAACCTTGTTGCCACGCTGATGCAACGCGGTCAGCGTCGGGCGCAGACCGGCTACGGGCGTCACGATCAGAATCAGCTCGGCATCCTGCAGGCTCTCATCCAGAGAAGAACTGATCTGGATGTTGTCTGAGAGGGTAAGGCCGGGCAGATAGTGCTGATTGATGCGTTGGGCACGCATGTCCGAGGCGTGCTTTTCATCGAGTGTCCACAGCCTTATGGCGTGTCCACCGGCGGCATAACTCATTGCCAGCGCGGTACCCCAGGCACCCGCGCCGAGAACGGCAATCTGCATGTCAGAGTCCCCAGACAGCCCGGACTTCGATGAAGCCTGAGCGCCCATCGCGGTGGCGCACCTTGATCCAGGGGCCAACAGGTTTGTCGACGGGTTCAAGCAACAGGTCGCGCGTCACGCTGAAAACGACAGGGGCGTCTGGCGTCGCGGCTTGCCTGACGTCAGCCGTAGGCGCGGTAACGATGACTGAGCGGGTCGCCGATATGGCACTGCGTTCCACCCAGCCAATGCCACCGCTGGCCTCACGCAGCTTCACCCAGCTCTCCAGCACGACCAGTTGTTCGACCGGTGTGCCCTTGAGCAGGATGAACTGCGGCTTGGCGAGACGCGAATTGGCATCGAGCACGATGGCATTGTTCGCCAGACTGACGAATTCCAGCGCAGAAGCGCTGGTCATCGAACAGAGCAGGGCGATGGCAAAGCTGAGCCGACGCATTGGCAGTGGCTTGTCTCAGGCGTTGCCGGCTTGTTGCGACAGCTGTTGCTGACGCGCCATGTACAGCGCTTCGAAATTCACCGGGGTCAGCATCACGGGCTGGAAACCAGCACGGTTGGTAGCCGACGATACGGTTTCACGCAGGTAGGGCAGCAGAATGTTGGGGCAGCCCACCATCAGTACGGGCTGGATGTCTTCCTGACCGATGTTCTGAATGAGGAAAATGCCGGCCTGGGCGGCTTCGACCAGGAATACGGTGCGCTCGTCTTCGAGCTTGGCGGTCACAGTGGCTTTCAGGACGACTTCGAAGAAACCGTTTTCGAGCGGGGTAGCGCTGGTCGACAGATCAACGTTGATGCTCGGATCCTTCTGTTCCAGAAAGATCTGCGGCGCGTTGGGCACCTCGACCGAGAGATCCTTCACGTAGATCTTCTCGATGTTGAACACGGGTTGCTGCGCGTCTTGTTGTTCCATTTTTTAGACAGTCCAGGTTGAAGTGTGGGTATGAAAAGGGGTTCAGGCTGACAGCAAGGGGTCCAGGCCGCCCTCGCGATCAAGTGCGTACAAATCATCGCAGCCGCCAATGTGCCTGCCATTTATGAAAATCTGCGGAACCGTACGCAAACCGGTCAGCGTGATCATTTCGTCGCGTCGGGCCGGGTCAGTGTCGACACGGATCTTCTCGATCTCCTCGACCCCCTTGCGGCGGAGCAGTTGCTCCGCTCGGATGCAGTAAGGGCAGACGCCCGTTGCATACATCAGGACTTTGACAGCCATCGCAAGACTTCAGGCACGGGAGAGGGGCTGGCCGGCTTCTTTCCATGCCGCCACGCCACCACTCAGGTTGAACACGCGCTCAAATCCGGCCTTGCGCAGGGCGTCCAGCGCCGCCGCAGAGCGGTTGCCGCTCTGGCAGACGACAATGAAGGGACGCTTGGCGAACTTCTTGAGTTCGCCAGCACGATCCGTAATTTCCTTAAGCGGGATGTGGCGTGCGTTCGGCACGTGGCCCGACGCATATTCAGCCTGTTCGCGCACATCGATCACCACCGCATCTTCACGGTTTAGCAGCAGCACGGCCTGTTGGGGGGAGATGGCGTTGGGGTTGACGCGCAGCATCGGGCCGAAAAGCAGGATGCCCGAGGTCAGGGCGATGGCAAGCCACAGGTAGTTGTAGTGTTGAAGCAGGAAATCCATGTGTGCGGAAAGTGTATGAAAGCCGAAGACGGGTCGAACGAAACAGATGGGGGTACGGGCAGGAATTGCAACGTTGGCAGTCTGACTCATCAAGGCAGGTCATGATCTGCCGGGCGGGCGATCATTTCCTTGATCGCGATTCAAGCGCACGCAGTTGATCCGATACAATATCACCAATCCCGGCAGCGGCGCGAACGCCTGCCGCGGTCACATCTCTCCCTGAAACCCATCTGGCAGAAGCTGACACATGTACAAGATCGTATTGATGCGCCACGGTGAATCCACCTGGAACAAGGAAAACCGTTTTACCGGCTGGACCGACGTCGACCTCACTGAACAGGGTGTCGCCGAGGCCGTTGCGGCAGGCCAACTGCTGAAGAAGGAGGGTTACAGCTTCGACATCGCCTATACCTCTGTTCTCAAGCGCGCCAACAAGACCCTCAACGGCGTGCTGGAACAACTCGACCAGCTGTGGATTCCGGTTGTGCACCACTGGCGCCTCAACGAGCGTCACTACGGTTCGCTGCAAGGCCTCAACAAGGCTGAAACGGCAGCCAAGTTCGGCGACGACCAAGTGCTGGTGTGGCGTCGTTCCTACGACATTCCGCCGCCAGCGCTGGAAGAGGGTGACGAGCGCCTGACACTCAACGATCCGCGCTACGCCGACATGAAACCGGGCGAGTTCCCGCGCACCGAGTGCCTCAAGGACACCGTTGCCCGCTTCGTACCGTATTGGCTCGAAACCATCGCTCCCGTCGTCAAATCAGGCAAGCGCGTCATCATTGCGGCTCACGGCAACAGCCTGCGCGCGCTGATCAAGTATCTGGACAACGTGGCTGATGACGAGATCGTCGGCCTCAATATCCCGACGGCGCAACCGCTGGTTTATGAACTGGACGCCGATCTCAAGCCCATCAAGCATTACTATCTGGGCGATGCGGACGCCATTGCGGCGGCCATGGCCGCTGTAGCCAACCAGGGCAAAGCCAAGGCGTGATCGGGGTCATTTGCGGTTCATCCCGCTGGCTGAAAGGGCTCGCACTCCTGAGTGCGGGCCTTTTTGTTGTCCATGCCCAGGGCGCCAGCGTGCAGGCTCAGGCGGCAGAGAGCCGGGAAACCCTGAAGGGATTACGCGAACAGATCCGCAGCCTGCAGAACGAGATCTCGCGTGGAGAGGAAGACAAGGGCGAAGTTATTGAGCAACTGGCTGACACGGATCGTGCCATTTCGGACGCCCAGCGGCGCCTGCGCGAGATCGCCAATGACCGTCAGGCAATGGACAGGGAAATCCTGCGTCTGCAGAGCGAGACAGACAAACTCGAAACCCGGCTGTCCGCATCGCGCAAACAACTCGGTACGACGCTATACCGCATTTATGTCGAGGGCGGCGAGGCTGGCGCAAGGCGCCTTCTTGGCGGGCAGGACCCGAACCAGATGGCGCGCGACGCCTACTATCTGGAGCAGATTGCGGCGGAAAGACGACAGGCCATCGAAGCCGCCCGAAAGACCCTGGCAGACCTGCAGATCGTGCGTGCCGACGCCGAAGCCCGTCGTGCCGAGCTTTTGCGGCTGGAGGGAGAGCGACATGGCGAGCAGCAGAAGCTCCAGGAAGAGCGCGCAAGACGCCAGCGCATGCTGCAGAACGTCGCCGAACGGCTGAAGGTCCAGAGGCGTGAGGTACAGCAACTGATACGCAGCCAGGCAAGGCTGGAAAAGCTGCTGCAGGGGCTTGAGCGCATTGCACGCGAGAACGCCGCCAAAGAGGCTGAACGCAAGTCACGCCGTGCAGCTTCCGCAAGTCGCAGCAGCGCACCAGTCAAGGCTGCGTCCAGCACGTCCTCAGCAGCGTCCTCCGGACGCCAGGTGCAGGAAGCTGCCGAGCCCGGAGTCGCCAGCGGCAACTTTGCCCGGCTGCAGGGCAAGCTGCGCTGGCCGGTCAAAGGAGAACTTTTTGGCCGTTTCGGTAGTCCTCGGGGAGATGGCAGCCAGTGGCGCGGGGTTTTCATCCGTGCTGCGGAAGGTGCAGAAGTGCGTGCTGTGGCCGACGGCAAGGTGGCTTACGCCGACTGGCTACGGGGGTTCGGCAACCTGATCATCGTTGACCACGGCGACGGCTATATGACGATTTATGCGAACAACGACACCTTGTTCAAGACGCCGGGGCAGACGGTTCGCATGGGCGAGCCGATTGCCGGTGTGGGCGCAAGCGGAGGTCAGGAAGAATCGGGTTTATACTTTGAGATCAGGCATCGCGGACAGCCCGCCGACCCCGCGCGGTGGGTGGCAGCAAAGTAGTCAGCGGCCTTACCCCCTGATGACGGAGTCAAGATGAGCGGCAGCAAGATCAAACAGTTCAGCCTGGTATTCAGCGGCATCTGCATCGGCGTACTGATCAGCCTGAACTTTGCCGCGCGCGCCGACCGTGAAGTGCCTGCCGCACAGCTACCGGTTGAAGAATCGCGCAAGCTTGCCGAAGCCTTCAATCGCATCAAGCAGATGTACGTCGATCAGGTCGAAGACAAAAAGCTCATCGACGATGCGATCAGCGGCATGGTTTCGGGTCTCGATCCGCACTCCGCCTACTTCGACAAAGAAGGCAGCAAGGAGATGGAGGAGAGCATCCGCGGCGAATTCGGCGGTCTCGGCCTGCAGGTCGAACCCAAGGACGGCTATGTGCGCGTCGAGTCGCCCATCGAAGGTACGCCGGCCTTCCGTGCCGGCATCAAGTCCAACGACCTCGTCATCAAGATCGACAACGTTACCGTCAAGGGCATGACGCTCAACCAGGCAGTCAAGAAGATGCGTGGCGTGCCCGGCACCAAGGTTACCTTGACCATCTTCCGTGAAGGCCAGACACCTTTCGATGTGCCGCTGGTGCGCGAAGTCATTCAGGTGCGCAGTGTGCGCTCGAAGATGGTCGAGCCTGGTTACGGCTATGTACGTGTTGTGCAGTTCCAGGAACGCACCGTGGCCGACATGTCGCGCCAGATCAGCGAGCTCTACAAGCAGGGGCCGCTCAAAGGCCTCGTGCTCGACCTGCGCAATGACCCGGGCGGCTTGCTCGACGCCGCCGTGGGCGTAACGGCAGCTTTTGTCCCCAAGGGCTCGCTGGTGGTCTACACCGAAGGCCGCTCGGTTGGCCGCGAAGAATACAAGGCCGTGCCTGAAGCCTATTCGCGTGGTGAAGGTGGTGACGTGCTGAAGAACCTGCCGCCCGCGCTGAAGTCGGTGCCCATGGTGGTGCTTGTGAACGGCGGTTCGGCCTCAGCGTCTGAAATCGTGTCCGGCGCGCTGCAGGATTACAAACGTGCTGTCGTCATCGGCACGCAGACATTCGGCAAGGCTTCGGTGCAAACCCAGATGAAGTTTGCGGATCAGACCTCGATGAAGCTCACGATCGCTCGTTACTTCACGCCGAATGGCCGTTCGATCCAGGCCAAGGGCATCGTGCCGGACATCACTGTCGAAGAGACGCCGGACTCGGTCGATCGCCACACACGCGAAGCCGACCTGCCCAAGCATCTGGCCAACCCGAAGGAGGCCGAGTCGGAACCCTTCGTTCCCCCGACTCCGCAACCGGCGCGCAAGAAGGATGATGACAAGGACAGCCTGAAGCCGCCGCCTGAGTTCGGCAGCAAAGATGACTGGCAACTGGCTCAGGCTATATTGCATCTGAAGGGGCTGCCGCTGGCAGTGCCGACCTCGGCGTCCGCGCCGGCGGTCAGCGCCAGGAAGTAATCAGCCGGTAGCAGGTTCGGTTTTGCGCCCATCGGCGCGTGCAGCGAAGGAGTGTCTTGAAATGATGCCTCGTGAAACTGCTTATCGTCTGGCGGGCCGCAAGCACCGCAGTCACGACGCCGATGCGGAAGATCTGCTTTGCAGCCATGAATTGCGTCTGGATAGTGCACATGGCGAACAAGCCGCCAAAGCCTTGACGCTGCTGCAATGCGTGCCGGGTCTCGCAGTCTCACTCTCCGAGCATCCCGAGTCCCTGCACCTGCGCTACAGCCTTGCCGAGCATTCGCTGGAGGAAATCGAATCCCTGCTCGTCGAGGCCGGATTCGTGCTGGATCACAGTCTTTACGCCAAGGCACTACGCATGCTGACGCATTTTTGCGAAGAAACCCGTTTGCGTAACATGCAGGCACCGCAGCGTCTCATCAAACAGTCCAACACGGTGTACATCGAAGCCTGGCGGCATCATCCGCACGGCGATCATGACGACACGCCTGCCGAGTTGCGGGCGGATCGCTGAATCAACGCAGGATGTAAAAAAGCCCGGTGCAAGACCGGGCTTTTTTCAGTGCAGGGTAGGCGGCTCGTCGAACAGTCGCCGAGCCTCGTCAGCGCTGAAGCGATAGTGGTTGTTCGACAGGTCATCACTGACCTGGACCTCGCCATGCTCGGCCAGGATGCGTTCAATCTCCTCGCGGCCCAGGCTGCGCAACATGGCTGTGATCTTGTCCGGGTCAGGCGGAAAGTGATGCGTCACATTGCCGGGCTCGAACAAACGAACCGTTTCTTCGTGGAACAAGCGCGTCAGCAGCCTCTCGGCATCCAGTCCCAGCAATTCTTCTCGCTTGATGGTTTGTGCCAGTTGTGTGATGCGTGACCAGCCATCGGCATCGCGACGATCTGCATCAGGCAGTTTCTGCAAAAAGAAACCGGCGGCGACCTGATCATCGGCCACAAGCATCAACCAGGTTTCGCACTGTTCGGAGCGCTCGAGATAAGTCGCGAAGACTTCGCTGGTGTCCTTGCCCTCAATGGCGACGTAGCTCTGGAAGGGCTTGGCCTGACCTTGCCCAAGGTCCAGCGTCATCAGCAAACGTCCGTTGCCCAGCAAGGCCGACAAATCGGCATTGGCGGGCACCGTCGCCTCCAGCGCCGCATAGCCGCGCAGGTTGAGTGCCGAATTGCAGTCCACTACCAACATGGGCACCAGGCCGTCACCACTGAGCTGGAAAGTCAGCCGGCCAGCCTGTTTGAGGTTGGCTGCGATGAGCGTGGAGATGGCGCACATTTCCCCCAGCACGGCACTCACCGGGGCGGGGTAATCGCGCCCGGCGAGGATTGCTTGCCAGCTGCTGCCAAGGCGTACATGCGCACCACGGATGTCGAGATCGTCAAAGAGGAAACGATGTACCAGATCGGTTGAATTGCTCATGCCGACAACTCCGCCTGCCAGCGTTCTGCGTCAAAACCGACCAGCAGACCGCCAGCATGCGCAACGACAGGTCGCTTGATCAGCGTGGGGTACGCCAGCATCAGCTCGGTGGCCTTGGCCAGATCAGGATTGGTGCGTTCCTCTTCGCTCAGCTTGCGCCAGGTCGTGCCCTTGGTGTTGAGCAGGACCTTCCAGTCGGCCTGCTTCAGCCAGCCTTTCAGCAAGGCCGAATCCAGGCCTTGCTTGCGGAAATCATGAAAGGCGTAGGCCATGCCTTTGTCGTCTAGCCAGGTGCGACCCTTTTTCACCGAGTCGCAGTTGGGGATACCGTAAAGCGTGATCATTCTTGTGTGTGAGTCCGATTACTGTCCATCGACAGGCGAGCCCTCAATGGACTTGTTGAGCCGGATGTTGGCGACACGCCGCAACCGGATGTTGATGAGTTCCACCACGACCGAGAAGGCCATGGCGAAGTATATGTAGCCCTTCGACACGTGCGTGTCGAAGCCTTCGGCAATCAGTGTGACACCCACCAGCACGAGGAACGACAAGGCCAGCATCTTGATGGTGGGGTTGGCATCGACGAATTCGCCGATGGGGCGCGCTGCAAACATCATGACGCCGACCGAGATCAGGATCGCTGACACCATTACGCCGATCTGGTCAACGAGGCCAACCGCGGTGATGACCGAGTCGAGCGAGAAGACGATGTCGATGATGGCAATCTGCACAAGCACGCTGGCGAAGCTGACGGCAGCGCCCGGTGCAGCAGCTTCGTGATGGTCCGGCGCCTGCAGGGAGTTGTGGATCTCATGCACGCTTTTCCACAACAGAAAGAGGCCACCGCCTATCAGGATGATGTCGCGACCGGAAATCTCGTTGCCCATCACGGTGAATAGCGGCGCCGTCAGGCGCATGATCCAGGCAAGCGAGAGCAGCAGCAGGATGCGAGTCCCCATGGCGAGCGAGAGACCCAGTCGGCGAGCCAGATTGCGGCGTTCAGGCGGCAGACGCCCGACAAGGATCGAGATGAAGATGATGTTGTCGATACCGAGAACGATCTCCAGCGCGGTCAGCGTCGCGAGGGCAATCCAGGCATTCGGGTCGGCAAGCCATTCCATTGATCAAGCTCCTTTGTGTAGTGTGTATTCAGCGCGGTGGCCTGTGACCTAGGCAGCTTCGAAATGTTCCAGCGCCAGTTGGATGCTGGAAACGCCGTTGTATTCATTGACCGATAGCCGGAACGCCGCGCGGATGCGAGGTGGGACGACTTCAGCACAGTTGAAACGGATGGCTTCGAAACTGGCTCCCCCCTTGTTCAGTCGCAGCTTGAGGTGGCGCTCCTTGAGGATACGCTGGCTTTCGACGACGAACACGTCATCGAAAACAGGCGGCGCAAAGCCTTGGCCCCAGATCACGGATTCGAGCATGCGCGCCGTGTCGAGCGAAAGGTAAGCAGATTCCAGTGGCCCGTCCGACTCGATGCAGCGTTGCAAATCGGCGGGTGTCAGCAAGGAGCCCACCGTTTCGGCAAACACTCTGGCAAAGCGCTCGAAATGTTCGGTGCGTATCGACAGACCCGCCGCCATCGCGTGGCCACCGAACTTGAGGATCAGGTCGGGATGGCGCTTGGAGATAAGGTCCAGCGCATCACGCATGTGCAGGGCCGGGATGGAGCGCCCCGAGCCTTTGAGCTCGCCGGAGCTGCCATCGCTGTCGGCCGGAGCAAAAGCGATGGTGGGGCGGTGCGTGTGTTCGCGGATGCGGCCAGCGACGATACCGATGACGCCCTGATGCCAGTCTGGTTCGTAGAGTGCGATGCCGGGCGCATCACCCAGCTTGTCGAAATGCAGCGCCGCCAATGCGGCATCCTTCATGTCCGACTCGATACTGCGCCGCTCGCGGTTGAGTTCGTCGAGCTGCTGCGCGATTTTCATCGCGTGCTGCAGGTCATCGGTGATGAGACATTCGATGCCCAGCGACATGTCGGTCAGTCGGCCGGCAGCATTGAGGCGCGGCCCCAACGCGAAGCCCATGTCAAACGTGCTGGCCCGCGCCGGATCACGCGACGCAATCGAGAACAGCGCGCGCAAGCCAGCCTGCATGCGACCGGCGCGCATGCGCTGGATTCCCTGGCTGACGAGTATGCGGTTGTTACTATCCAGCGGTACGACATCAGCCACCGTACCGAGTGCGACGAGATCCAGCAGATCGGCCAGCTTGGGTTCGGCACGGCCCGAGCGGGCAAACCAGTTACGTTTTCGCAGTTCGGCCCGCAAGGCCATCGCGACGTAGAACATCACCCCCACGCCAGCCAGGCTCTTGCTCGCAAACGTGCAGCCCGGCTGGTTGGGGTTGATGATGACATCGGCCAGCGGCAGCGTATCGCCGGGCAGGTGGTGGTCCGTAATCAGGCATGCGATGCCAAGTTCTTTCGCCCGCGCAACCCCTTCGACGCTGGCAATACCGTTGTCCACGGTGATGAGTAACTCCGGCTTGCTCGTCGCGGCCAGCTCCACAATCGCAGGCGTCAGGCCATAGCCATATTCGAAGCGGTTGGGTACCAGATAATCCACTTTGGCACCCATCGCACGCAGGGCCCGGATGCCCACGGCGCAGGCCGTTGCGCCGTCGCAGTCGTAGTCCGCCACGATCAGCATGCGCGTGCCCGCTTCAATTCCGTCGGCCAGCATGCGCGCACCTTCGGCAATGCTCTTCAGACCCTCAGGGGGCAGCAGAGCCGCCAGTTCGGTATTGAGTGCCGCGCCGCTGGTTATGCCTCGCGCTGCGTAGAGGCGCGCCAAAAGCGGCGGTTGCCCGGCCATCTGCAGGGCATGGATGGCATTCTGTGACGCGCGGCGTTGAACAATGCGTGTCATGCCGCCTCACTCACGGGTCGGGACAACAAGCTCTGCAAGGCCGCAGGCTTGCACTGGCGCGCCCAAAAGCGCCAGCGCGGGTTGTGGCGCAACTGCCAGATCGTCAGGGCCGAGTCGCCCGGCGCCAACACCTCGACGGACGACAGGCCTCCGCTATCGAGCTGGTCAGCGAGGACACAGAAGATTTCGGCATCCAGCCGTGCGAGCTCGGTGCGCCAGGCCCATCCGTCGCGCTGTTGTGCAGGCAACAGCAGTGTGTCGATCAGATTCCAGCTGGCCGGGGTTGTGGGCTTCAAGGGCGTCAGCGCCATGCCCGCTGATTGCGCCAGTCCCTTGAGCAGCCAGTAATCCCCCGTCAGTGTCGATGCGGGCGCGATCAGGCCGGACGGCGCTTTGCCCGCGCCCCAAAGCCATAGCGCGTTAAGCAGTGGCCTGCCCTCTGCCTCACGCGGCTGATTGACCGGATGGTTGTGGCAGAAGACCTGCAACTCATTGTTGAGCTTGGACCACCAGCGTGCCTGTGTTCCTTGCGGCTGGAAGTGCGCGACGGGGCGCGCAACGACCTCGGCCAACGGGCTCAGGCGAACATCCAGTTTGTCAGCATGCGCTGGTGCCAGGCGCAGATAGAGCTTGCTGGCCACGATATGGAATTGCCCGATATCGCTGAAAGTCGCGTTGAGCCCATCGCACAGGGAGGTCAGTTCTTCATCCAGCAATTGCAGGTTTTCGGGGCTGTCGAGGAGCAGGTGCTCGCGTGCAAAACGCAGATTGACCGGATCCGCACATACCTCGATGGCATCACCCGCCACGCAGCCGTCCGCAATCAGCCTCAGCGCCGCAAACGGTGGTGAAGCCAGGCCCCATTCGCGGCACAGCCAGTCGTCGAAAGCGCGTGGAGCGTCATGTCGGGCATCCAGACGGGCGCAAAGTCGCGCCAGACCGGGCAATGGAAGGTCGGCCAGCAAGGCATCCACACCGGTGGCGGGCCAGATGAGGCCGGGAATGACAAACCGGGCATGCATGAACAGAAAACCGGGAGGGCAGGGGAGAACTGCCGACGACGGCAACGGTCTGGCGCGAGACTGAACCAAAGTGCCTCCAGTGGATCAGAGCGCCTTGCCGACCGTGCGCTGGCAAGGCGGCCAGTGTAGCATGCAGCCCGCCCCGGGCCTTTTGGACACTCCTCTCTCTTGAAGCTCCTCAACTTCTTCGAAATCCTGATCGGCCTGCGCTACGTGCGCAATCGCCGGCGCCGCAGTGGAGGCGGTTTCGTCTCCTTCATTTCCTTTGTTTCGATGGCCGGCATTGCGCTGGGTGTCGCTGCCCTCATTGTCGTACTGTCGGTCATGAACGGCTTCCAGCGCGAGTTGCGGACACGCATCCTTGGCGTCGCTTCGCACGTGCAGATCGCGGCTTATCAGGGCGAGCTGCAGAACTGGGAGCAATACGCCAGCATCGCCAACAAGTCGCCCAAGGTGGCTGCCTCAGCTCCTTACGTGCAAGCGCAGGCGATGTTCTCGCTGGACAGCAATGTACGCGGTGCCATGGTGCGCGGCATCGAACCCGTGCTTGAAGATGCCGTTGCGGACTTTGGCAAGTATATGAAGGCCGGCAAGCTGACCGATCTGCAGCCAGGCGAATTTGGCGTCATCCTGGGTATCGACCTTGCGCGTTCGCTGGGCGTCTCGCTTGGCGAGAAGGTCACGCTGATGGCACCGCAAGGGCTCGTGACGCCCGCCGCCGTCCTGCCGCGCGTCAAGCAGTTCAGGGTTGTTGGCATCTTCGAAGCCGGCATGTACGAATACGACGTCGGCCTTGCGCTGCTGCACATCAAGGATGCCCAGCGCCTCTACCAGATGGGCGAAGGCGTGACCGGCCTGCGCCTCAAATTGCATGAGCTGTTCGAGGCGCCCAAGATCGCCATGGACCTGAGTGGCGCGCTGGCACCTGAAGCCTATGCCAGCGACTGGACGCAGAGCCACGCCAATTTCTTCCGCGCCGTGCAGATCGAGAAGAACGTGATGTTCATCATCCTGCTGCTGATCGTCACCGTCGCCGCGTTCAACATCGTCTCGGCACTCGTCATGGCGGTGCAGGACAAACGAGCCGACATCGCGATCCTGCGTACCCTTGGCGCCAGCCGCCGTTCGGTCATGACCATCTTCATCATCCAGGGCGGCATCATGGGCTTCATCGGTCTCGGCCTGGGTGCCGTGAGCGGCGTGCTACTGGCGCTGAATATCGATACCGTCGTGCCCTTCATCGAGAGGCTGTTCGGCTTCCAGATCCTGGCGCGCGATGTCTACCAGATCTCCTCGCTGCCGTCCGAACTGCGCTGGGACGATGTCAGCAGCGTAATCGGAATCTCCATGCTGATCTCGCTGGTAGCGACTATCTATCCAAGCTGGCGTGCAGCCCGCACCAACCCTGCGGAGGCACTGCGCTATGAGTGAAACCATTCTCCGCTGCGAGAACCTGGGCAAGATATATGGCGCCGGCGAGACGGCCGTGCGCGTCCTTCAAGGTGTGAACCTGTCCGTCAATGCGGGCGAGACGCTATCCATCATTGGCGCATCGGGTTCCGGCAAGAGCACCATGCTCCACCTGCTCGGCGGTCTTGATTCGGTCAGCGAGGGTCGTGTCGAAATTCTCGGCAGGGATCTGGCACATCTCTCTGAGAACCAGCGCGGCCAGATGCGCAACCAGGCGCTGGGCTTCGTCTACCAGTTCCACCACCTGTTGCCCGAGTTCTCCGCGCTCGAAAACGTCGCCATGCCGCTGATCATCCGCCGCATGGCACGCGCCGACGCCCACGAACGCGCCGCTGCCATCCTCAAGGAGGTGGGCTTGGGGCACCGTCTGGAGCATGCGCCGGGCGAGCTCTCCGGCGGTGAGCGCCAGCGCGCCGCAATCGCACGCGCACTGGTGACCGAGCCGCGCTGCCTGCTCGCCGACGAACCGACCGGCAACCTCGACCGCAAGACGGCGGCAACGGTGTTCGAGATGATGTTGTCACTCAACCAGCGGTTGAAGACGTCGCTGATCGTCGTGACCCACGATCCCGAGCTGGCCCATCGCGCCCAGCGCGTACTGGAGTTGCAGGACGGGCGCCTGCTGGACAGGGTGGCGACCTCAGTCTGAAGCGGCCCGCAAGGCGCTCTCGAGCTGCTGGCGACCGGCAGGCGAGGTCATCACGATGAGTACATCGCCCTCGCTCAGCAGGAATTCCGGCCGGGGATTGAACAACCATTCCTTGCCTGAACGCACTGCGATCAGCACGTGATCAGGGCCAACAGGGCAGGTCGCCTGAAGTGTTGCGGGCCGGAATCCTGCAGGCATCGCGACCTCTTCAACCCTTACCTTGTGTTCCGAACGCTGCATCTCGTCGAGGAAGGACACGACTGCTGGCCGCAGCATCAGCGAGGCGATGCGCATGCCGCCCGTGAAGTCGGGTGACACGACGGCGTCGGCACCGACGCGCCGCAGCTTCTCCACATTACGCAGCTCGTGGCAACGCGCTACCACGCGCAGTTTCGGATTGAGCTGCCTGGCCGTGATCGTGATCATCAGATTGACGCTGTCGTCGCCTGTCACGGCAAAGACCCCGGCCGCGTCAGCAATGTCAGCGACACGCAGCACGTCGTCATCCGTCGCATCGCCATTGAGGTAAAGCAGGTCTGCAAAGCGCTCGGCGACGTCGTCGAACTGCGTGCCCACCGGCTCGATGGCCACAAAGGCACGCTGCGTGGCCTGCAACTCACTCGCAACGTTGCGGCCAACACGACCGAACCCGCACACGATGTAGTGCCCCGAGAGTCGGGCTATGCGCTTCTCCATACGACGCCTCCGCAGGCTGAGATCCAGGTCCGCTTCGAGGAAGAAGACGGTAAGGCTGGTGAAAAGAAAGGTCAGGTTGCCAAAGCCGACAAGTGACACCATGCCGGCGAACAATCTTTCCGCCGTTGAATGCACGGGCACGATTTCGCTGTAACCAACGGTTGTCACCGTGATGAGCGTCATGTAAAGCGCGTCGCCAAGGCTGGCGTGGCCCGCCCCGATGTGCAGGAAGCCCACCGTGCCGAGTGTCATGATGCACACAAACACACCCAGCGCGATGCCGATGCGACGCAGGATTCGGGCGAGTTGGGCGCTGCGGACCGGACGTCGTGTCGGGTGAAGGGGGGCTGCCATTTTCGTCTCCTTATGCAGAGACTATGGCTGAGCGATTCTGCGGTTGCTCTGCGGCAGATCAGATCGTCATGCTCTGGTCTCGCGTCGTTGACGGGCGCGACGCGAAACTTGCCAGCGCCAGATCAGGGTGATGGCCAGCCAGGCGGCGAGAGCGAGACTGAGCGCGAGCACCGGCAAACCCACCAGTAAAGGCTGGCCGAGATGGGTCAGCCAGTCGATGAGGCCCTGACACCAGGACCACCAGCCGGCCTCCCCCCGTTCTGGCGGCATGACGAATGTGGCGTCACTGCCTGTGAGAAAGCGACCAATGCCAAAGGCCACCAGATACAGCGGCACGATGGTCAGCGGGTTGGTGTAGAACGTCGCGACCAAGGCCAGCGGCAGATTGCCGCGCAGCAGCACGCACGCCACGGCGGCCCCCAGCATCTGCAAGGGCCCGGGAATCAGGCCGCAGAACATGCCGATCGCGACACCGACAGCGACCGAGCGGCGATTCACATGCCAGAGCTGGTCGGCCAGTACGCTCTTGCCCATCCAGCGCAGGAGGCGGTGTTGTCTCAGTTGTTCGGGGTCGGGCAGGTAACGGCGGAAGAACTTCTGCATTGTTTCGCTGGCTTGTTATGTGGCGGTCTGACCCGCCGCCACGCGCCGGGTTCCCGCCAGTGTGCGATTAGCGTGCTCTAATTCGCTCCATGCGCCTGATGATCCTCGCATTTGCCCTGGGAGTCTGCATCTGCCAGAAACTGGCGCAGCTCTGGCCATGGGAAAACGCGCTCGCGCTGGCAGCGGTGATGCTGGGCTTGTTTGTCGTGTTCAGGCGAAGGCTCATGCCGCGTGCGGCCGTCGGGCTTGCCCTGGCAGCCTGCATGGCTGTCGGGCTGGGCTATGCCAGCCTGCGTGCCGACTTGCGTCTTGCTGCCGGGCTGGATGCCGCCCTGGAAGGGCAGGACGTTGAAGTGCGTGGCTATGTCGCCGACCTGCCAGACCGGGGCGAGCGCTCGCAACGCTTCCAGTTCGTCGCGACCGAGCGACCGCCTGGTGTACCTGAACGATTGCTGCTGAGCTGGTATGACGGCGTGGGTGCCGCGCACATGGCACCGACAATGCGTGGCGGCGAACGCTGGTCGTTGAGTGTGCGTTTGCGACGTCCGCACGGCAATCTCAACCCGCACGGTTTTGACTACGAAGCCTGGTTGTTTGAACGCAACATCCGGGCCGTCGGTTATGTTCGCAGCAAAGGCAGCTCGCGCCGCCTGGCAGACTTGGCCTTGGGTTTCGATCCACTGATTCAGCGCGCACGGCAAGTCGTGCGGGAGCGTTTCGAGCGCGTATTGCCGCAGGGAGAGTGGAGCGGGGTACTCAGTGCGCTGGCTGTCGGCGATCAATCTGCTGTGCCACCTTCGCAATGGCGCTTGTTCAGCGAAACCGGCATTACTCATCTGATGAGCATCTCGGGCGGGCACGTGACCTTGTTCGCCGCGCTGGTCGCCTGGCTGGTGCGCCTAGGCTGGTCGCGGATACCGGTGCTGTGTCTGCGCTTGCCAGCGCAGAAGGCCGCTGTCTCGGGCGGCGTCCTGGCGGCTTTCGTCTATGTGATGCTGTCTGGCTTTGGCGTGCCGGCGCAGCGCACCTTGTACATGTTGCTGGCGGTGGCCGTGGGGATGTGGTCTGGACGCCAGACCGGGCCGTGGCGAGGACTGATGCTTGGCTTGCTCGTCGTGCTGCTGATTGATCCCTGGGCGCCCTTGTCGGCCGGCTTCTGGCTATCGTTCGGCGCAGTGGCGGCATTGAGCTGGGCAGGCATGGCCGCCTTGCGCAGCGAGAATGGGGTGAGGGGATGGATGCTCACGCAGCTGCGGGCGCAATGGGCCATCCTGCTGTTGAGCCTGCCGCTGCTGCTGGGCATCTTCCAGCAGTTTTCGCTCATCTCACCGCTTGCCAACGCCGTCGCTATTCCGGTCGTCAGTGCCGTCGTTACGCCGCTGGCACTGCTGTTCGCATTGATTCCCTTGCCTAGCCTGGCCGAGTTGGCGCACCTGATCCTCAGCGTGCTGATGCATTTCGTTCAGTGCTTGGCGGCCCTACCGGTGGCGACCTGGCAACAGGCCGCGCCACCGATGTGGCTGGTTTGCCTGGCAGCGCTTGGGGGCTTCTGGGCCTTGCTGCCACGTGGTATTCCTTGCCGCTGGCCTGCGCTGCTACTGCTTCCGCCAATGCTGGCCTGGTCGCCGCTACGTCCTGCGGATGGCGAACATCTCGCAACCGTGATCGACGTGGGGCAGGGGCTGGCGGTGCACGTGCAGACCGCGCAGCACGACCTGCTGTTCGACGCTGGGCCACAGTATTCGCTGGAGAGTGACAGCGGTGAGCGCGTCATTCATCCCTATCTGCGTGCGCAGGGTGTATCACGCCTGGATCGCCTTGTAGTCTCGCACGCTGACACGGATCACAGCGGGGGTGCCGCCTCGCTGATGGCACGCATGCCGGTCGATGATTTGATGAGTTCGCTGGACGCTTCTCATCCTCTGGTCACACAAGCCAGACAACATGTTCCGTGCGTGCGCGGACAGCGGTGGGAATGGGATGGCGTTCGTTTCGAGGTGCTGCATCCTGCCGCTGATTTTCAAGCCGGCAAGGACAATGACCGTTCTTGTGTTCTGAAGGTCAGCGGCCGTAATGGGCGCTTATTGCTGACTGGCGATATCGAACTCAAGGCGGAGAATGCATTGCTGGAAGAGGATGCCGGGGCTTTGCGCAGCGACGATATGGTAGCTCCGCACCACGGCAGCCGGACCTCATCGCAGCAGGCATTCATTGATGCTGTCGGCGCAGAACGCGTGATCTTCACAACGGGTTACCGCAATCGTTTTGGCCACCCGCACCCGGTGATCGTTGAGCGCTACGTGGCCAGCGGAGCGAAGCTGTATCGTTCGGACCAGGACGGTGCCGTGCAACTGGCGTCAGGCCAGACGCTGACGCAGCGATCGGTTGCAAGACGTTACTGGCATGGCCGCTGAGCGGGCAGGGCACAGAGAGCGAAGGAGAAGGGGACTTGAAGCTGGCTGGATTCATCCGATCATTGTTCCGCAAGCGCCGCCCGGTCGAGAACTCGCCTGAGCTGCCGTTCCGCCGCTGGGATACCCGTTGCTACAGCAAGAGCGGCATGCACCGCATGTCCTGCGTTGAATGGGGTGATCCAGACAATCCAAGGGTGCTGATCTGTGCCCACGGATTGACCCGCAACGCACGTGACTTCGATGATCTGGCGCAAGTCATGAGTCAGCACTACCGAGTGATTTGCCCCGATGTTGTGGGACGCGGACATAGCGACTGGTTGCAGAACAAGTTCGACTACCAGATACCCCAGTACGCCATGGACATGATTCTGCTGCTAAAGCACATCAAGGCCAGACAAGTTGATTGGGTCGGCACTTCTATGGGTGGCTTGATCGGTATGGGCATCGCGTCGCAGCGCCCCAGCCTGATTGGCAAGCTGGTGCTCAACGATGTTGGCCCGATCATCACCGCCAGTTCGATCCAGCGCATTGGCCAGTACGTTGGTCGCGCGCCGGATTTCAAGAATATCGAAGAGGCGGAAGCCTTTACACGCGCGGTCAGCCCGGGCTTCGGCCCACTCAGCGACAGGCAGTGGCGGCATCTCACCGAGACCTCGGTCGTGCAGACGCAAGGGGTGTGGCGGATGCGTTACGACCCGGGCATTGGAGAAGCTTTCAGGCTTAACCCGCCAGTTGCGGACATCGACATCTGGTCGGTCTACGACATCATCCGCGCACCCACACTTGTGATTCGCGGCGAGCACTCAGACCTGTTGCGCGCCGACACCGTCGAGGAAATGACACGCCGCGGACCACGTGCCAAAGCCGTGGAGATCCCGGGCGTAGGCCATGCCCCGACCTTGATGGACGAATCACAGATCGCTATCGTGCGGGACTTTCTTCTTCAGGACGGTCGCGCATGAGCTTTTACGAGCAATACCTTCTCAAGCTGAGCGTTGTCGACTGGATAGGCTTTGCCTGGTTTGTTTTTGCCTGGGCTGGCTATGAGCGACTCGTCGAGCGGGGTTGGAAGGGGCACAAGACCCTGCTTGCAGAAGGCCATGCGCTGCGTCTCGGCTGGGCGCGGCAGATGCTCTATCGCGAAAACCGCATTGTGGACGCGGCGCTGGTCAGCAATCTGATCAACAGCGTGTCTTTCTATGCGAATACCTCCATCTACATCATCGCCGGCCTGTTCGCGACCCTGGGTGCGCTCGACCAGTTCCTGGCCGCCGCCGCCGATCTGCCATTCGCTCGCCAGACCAGTCGCGAGGTACTCGAGATCAAGCTCCTGATGCTGGTTGGCGTCTTCGTCGTGGCTTACTTCAAGTTCACCTGGGCATTGCGCGAGTTCAATGTGCTTTCCATCATCATGGGGGCTGTGCCGCCCCAGGAGTCCGATCCAGACGAACTCGAACGCTTTGCCCAGCGTACGGCGGCCGTCAATGCCTGTGCCGGCGATGATTTCAATCGCGGCATCCGCGCCTATTACTTCGGAATGGCCATTCTCGGCTGGATGGTCTCTCCGTGGATTTTCATTATTGCCACCACAGTTATCTTCGCGGTGCAGATGCATCGGGAGTTCAATTCACCCGTGTTGCGTGCGTTGCAATCCCTCTGACTGGATGGATCGACGAGATGACCGGAAAAGCCCGGCGCTGTCTGCGTGGTGCAGTGGCTTTCAAGCTCACGGGCTATCACGTGTTTATGCGTGTCCGCTGGTGTCGGGATTGTCTGCATTTGCCGGGCAAGGCTGATCTTGTCGTCCAGAAAGGGCTCAGGCTTGGTGTACTGATATTTACATAATAAAGATTATCGATTTAAGTGCGATGGGTACATGGTCGTTGCCATAGACAAATACTGTTTGAAAACAGCAATGTTCCGGGCGACACGCCTGAACGACTTGATTGACAATGCGTCAATTGACAATGCGGTGGGCCTTGGAGAACATCGGGCCCGATCCCTTTCAACGCAGCACACAACCGGGGGCAACATGGCCGCGCAGTTCCGTATCTTGTTCGCAGGCGCCATTCTTGAAGGTTTTGAGTTGGCCGCGGTGAAGGTCGCGGCCGGAGACAAGCTCAAAGCCAATCCGGCTCAGGTAGATCGCCTGTTCTCGGGCAAACGCGCCGTACTCAAAAAGAACCTCCCGGATGACAAGGCGCAGCAGTATTTCCGCGTGCTGCGCCGTATCGGCATGGATGTGACGCTCGAACAGGAGGAGTCTCAGGAGCTTGAGCTGGAACCCATTCAGCTTGATCTGATGGCGCCAACTGCTGAAACAGCGCAAGAGACGCCGCCGGAAAACTACGACCCGGAAAAGACGCTGCTGAGCAATCCGGCTCTGGCTGCAGGACTGCTGGATACGCCTTCAAGGGATGCGCGAGCGTCGCTGGACGATTTGCCATCGCTTGACCCGGACTCTCAGGTTTCCACGGTAGCATCGAGTTCTCACGAAGCCACGATGATCGTTTCCCCCAAACAAGCCATAGAACTCATGCCCCAACAGTCCCCGCAAGAATCCCCGAGCATTCACGACGAAGCGACCCTGATTGTCAGCCGTGACGACGCCGCACGCATGCGCGCCCAGCTTCAAGCCGCCGCAACAGCACATTCGACGTCGGACGAAGCCACGTTGATAGTGAGCCCCTCGGACGCCGCCAAACTCATCGCACAACAGAAGGCGCCCGCAGCCAGCCCGCACGAAGCGACGATGATCGTCAATCAATCGGACGTGGCGGCGATGCTGAGCAAGCAAAAAGCAGCCGCTTCAAACTCTCACGAAGAAACCCTCGTGGTGAGTCCGTCCATGGTCAAGCAATTCGTTGCCGAGCAGAAAGCCGCTGCAGCTACGCCGCAACCCGCGGTTCAGCCCCCTGCCCAATCAAAGCCTCCCGCAGAAGTCTCGGGCAACAACACGGTGCTCTACTTCGGCATCTTCCTGGTTGTACTCGTGTCTGCAGTCGCCCTGTATCTGTTCTGGTAAAGCCCCCCTGCCCCAAAGCAAAAACGCCACGAAGTTCGTGGCGTTTTTGCTTGCTACTCCCCGATGCCAGGCGGGCTCAGGCGGCCTTTTTCATCGGGTAGATGAATTTCAGGTCGGTGATGTTCTTCTTGCCGATTTCCGGCAACAGCGCATCACCGTGGATGTAGCCACCCTGACTACGGAATGCCGGCACCTGATCGCCCTTGCCTTCCATGGTTGCGATCAGTGCTGCCAGTGCCAAAGGTTCGGCATCATCGAAGCGGCAATGGATATGACGTTCACTTGGCACAAAGAGGCCGCGGTGGGCGCGTTGCACGAAGATGCTTTCACCCAGAGCGCGCGCCAGGTCGAGATAGGCCGACGTGCCGGTCGCGCGCGCGATTTCGAGCACAGCGAAGAGCAGCGTCGAATCGTTGGCACGGGTTTCAAGATTGACCTGCGGGGCCTTGGGATTCTCAGGATTCCAGTTTCCGAGACCGAAATTGCGGGCCATCGCAGCAACCGTGGGCCACAGCTTTTCGCTACCGCTGGCAGCCCAGGCGGTGGCGTAAGACAGGAAGACGATAGGCGAGATCTTCTTGCGTTCGAAGACCATGCCTTTCTTGCCATAGAAGCCGAAGCGCTGGAACACGTGCCCCGTGAGGTCCTTGCCATCGGCGAACATGGGCTTGATCTCGTTGGTCTCGGGTACGTAGGCGTACTTTGCCCAGGCCTCCAGACCGGAGACGGTCCAGTCGAGGAGCTTCTTGCCCTTTTCGCCAAGCTGCCGTGCCATCGACACCTGCGCCAGCGAGCTGTCGCCGTAGATGCCTTCTGGGCCGTTGAGTGCTTCTTCATCCATCTTGAACAGCACCCAGGCTTCCATGGCCACAGGGCCGTATTCCGGACCGAACTGGCGCTGGGCGCGGTCACCGTAGAACGAGAAAGTGAATTGCGGATGGTTCTCGTCGGTCGGTGCTTCTTCGCGTTTGACCGGGCGATTGAACTGGTAACAGCCCAGACCGGTTTCGGGATAGCGCGTGCGGACGAATTGCCAGGCCATGAACTCGGCCCAGTCCAGCGCCCCCTGGTCGCCTTCAGCGAGGTACGACTGGCTGGCGGCATAGATCAGGTCGTTGCCGACGTTGACGAAAGACAGGCCCTTGGCCTCGCGCATGATCTCCAGGTCCTGGTTGCGCGGCTTGTTCCAGAAGCCCTCTTCTTCCATCGGCTTGCCGTATTCGCCATGGCGCGACAGCTCGACAGTGTCCCAGTTGGCGATGTGGCTGTTCCAGATGGCCTTGATGAGACGCGAAGTCGCAGCGCGATCGGTCTCGTACATCAGTTCGTAGAAGGGGTAATGGTGCTTGAGCTCATGCACCATGTTCTTGTTCTCGGGGCCCACCGTCTTCAGCGTCTTCATGTCGAAGAAGGAATGACCGCCCCAACAGAGCAGCCCACTGGGATCACGGTGGTTGAAGTGCCAGCGCAGCGCATCCTGTGCAGCGCTCTTGTAATCACTCTGCCCGGTCAGTGTGGTCAGCGCGCTCAGCGTCCGGAACAGGTTCTGCTGCGACGCGAGATTGGAGGGTTCCCAGTCCGTGCCATCGACGTTGCGCCAACGCACCGGCGCGCCGGAAAAGCTGTCGCAGCCATCAAAGAACAGCGGCGTTCCGTGATACGGATCGCGGTAACGGGTCAGGATTGTCTCCGCATAGCCACAAAGGTAATCGAGCACGTGTTTCATTTAAGCCTCTGATTCATTTGATTTTAATCCGCCTTCTCCGGTCGGGCATTCTAGCATCCCCGACCAGGCACGGCACCGGCTTCGGCGCTATGACAATTAACGTCAGGATCTACCTTTCCTGAAGTGCCACAGGCTATCGTCACGATAGTCATGCCCTGCACCGGCACAGGCATCTCATCGGATTAAATGGCGGCTGGACTTGGTCATACGCTGAATTCCTCGGCCGCAAGCGGTACAATCCCTGATCTGTTTCCCCACATAAACTGACTTCCAAACATGTTCATCTACAACGCAGATCGTCAGATCGAAGACCTCGGCGGCGGCGTCAGCCGCAAAATCCTCGCCCATGGCGGCACCATGATGCAGGTCGAAGTGCATTTCGAAGAGGGTGCCATCGGCCCCCTGCATAACCACCCCCATGAACAGCTGACTTTCGTGCTGTCCGGCGAGTTCGAATTCACCATCGGCGACGAGACGCGCATGGTCAAGGCCGGCGACACGCTGTACAAGCGCTCCGGCATCATGCATGGCTGCATCTGCCGCAAGAAGGGTGTGCTGCTCGACACCTTTACGCCGCAGCGCGATGACTTCCTGCCCGCCAAGAACTGATTCGTCTGCAGTACGCCAAAGCCGGTCGTCATGACCGGCTTTTTTCTTGCCCAGTGCCGACATGTTCGACCGCAAACGTCTCCATCTCATACTCGACCTGGGCTGCAACATCGCCCTCCCCTGGCTGGCCTATGTGCTCGCCAAGCCGCATCTGGGCGAGATGGGCGCGTTGCTCGTGTCGGCTGCGCCGCCCCTGCTGTGGGCACTTGTCGAACTCATCCGGCGACGCACGCTCGATGCACTAAGCATGCTCGTGCTCGGCGGCATCGGCCTGTCGCTCATCGCCATGTTGATGGGCGGCACACCACGTCTGTTGTTGCTGCGCGAGTCGCTGATCTCGGGTCTCATCGGCCTGGCCTTCCTTGTCTCGGTACCCTTTGCCAAGCCTCTCGTCTACTTCCTGGCACGTGCGACAGCCGCGCGTCAGGACAGCGCTGCACAGAGTGATTTCGATGCGTGGTGGCAGCTGGCGCCTTCGCGACAACTCCTGCGTGGCATCACGCTGGGCTGGGGTATCGGCCTCACGGCAGAGGCCCTCGTGCGTGCCCTGCTAGCCTGGCATATGGAGCCGGAGGACTTCCTGCTTTACTCCCCCTTCGTCAGCTACGGTCTTATCGGCTTGCTGCTGCTGTGGACGGCCTGGTACCGCCGTCGTTTTCTTGATCGCGAGCAATCCCGTCAAGGAAGCTGATCTGCCGCAAATTTGCTGCGTTGCACTTTTTGCCTGTGGTCAACCCGGATTTTCAAACGCCGTCCAAAAATTGCAAAAGGCGGCAGAGTTGTTTTGAATTTCGGGGCTTGTCCATTCCCTAGCGCCAACAGGCGCATCATCGTGGTGAGCCCACGAAATCCAGACCCTCCAGCTGCCGGATTCTGCACCGGTTTCCTCATCTCTCCCTGCTGGAGGCAAGACAATGTCAAACACGATAAAGCGCCTGTGGCTGCGTTCCCGGCATGCCCTGAGCATGTGCCTGCTGTCTGTCGCAGGCCTCGCATCAGGTGCTGCGGTGGCAGCTACGCATGGCGGTGAAGCCAATCTCGTTCTCCCCTCACTCAAGGATCTCTCCCTCGCGAGCTACGCGGGTGGCGTAAGCGCATGGCAACTGCTATCGCTGGGCCTCATCGTCTGTGTGGCGGGGCTCGTGTTCGGTGCCTGGAACTTCATGCAAGTGCGCAAGATGCCGGTCAACCGCTGCATGGCCGAAGTCAGCGAATTGATCTACGAAACCTGCAAGACCTACATGTTCACGCAGGGCAAGTTCCTGCTGCTGCTCGAAGTGTTCGTCGGCGCGATCATGATTGCCTACTTCGGCGGCATCCAGCACATGAGCGCCTTCGAGGTCGCCGTGATCCTGCTCTTTTCGCTGGTAGGCATTGCCGGTTCTTACGGTGTCGCCTGGTTCGGCATCCGCATCAATACCTACGCCAATAGCCGCACGGCCTTCGCGGCTTTGCGCGGCAAGGCATGGCACTGCTACGCCATCCCGATGAAGTCCGGCATTTCGATCGGCATGCTGCTCATCTCGACCGAGCTGCTGATCATGCTGGCCATCCTGCTGTTCATCGATCCTGCGCTGGCCGGCAAGTGCTTCATCGGCTTTGCCATCGGTGAATCGCTGGGCGCTGCTGCGCTGCGCATCGCGGGCGGCATCTTCACCAAGATCGCCGACATCGGCTCCGACCTCATGAAGATCGTCTTCAAGATCAAAGAGGATGACGCACGCAACCCCGGTGTGATTGCCGACTGCGTAGGCGACAACGCCGGCGACTCGGTGGGCCCGACGGCCGACGGCTTCGAGACCTATGGCGTGACCGGCGTGGCGCTGATCAGCTTCATCATGCTGGCTGTGCCCGAGGCCGCCACGCAGGTACAGCTGCTGGTGTGGATCTTCGTGATGCGTGTGATGATGATCATCGCCTCGGGCGCTTCGTATGCCATCAACGAAACCATCGCCCATGGCCGCCTGGGTCACTTGCCGCGCTTCAACTTCGAACACCCGCTGACCTCGCTGGTGTGGGTGACCTCCATCGCTTCGGTGATTCTGTCGGCACTCGTCTCCTGGCTGCTGATCGGTGACATCCAGATCGCTGGTCAGCATTACCCGGACCTGTGGTGGCAGCTGACCGCAATCATCAGCTGCGGCACGATCGCCGGTGCGGTGATCCCGGAAGTGGTCAAGGTCTTCACCTCTACCAGCTCGGGCCACGTGCGCGAAGTCGTCACCTCATCGCGCGAAGGCGGCGCCAGCCTCAACATCCTGGCGGGTCTCACGGCAGGCAACTTCTCTGCTTTCTGGATGGGTACGGTGATCGTCACCCTGATGTCCGGCGCCTTCCTGATCTCGCAGTTCGAACTGGCAGCCGTCATCAACCCGGACCCGGCCAAGGCCGGCATCATGGCCGCCGTCTTCGCTTTCGGTCTGGTGGCATTCGGCTTCCTTGGAATGGGCCCGGTGACCATCGCCGTCGATAGCTATGGCCCCGTCACCGACAACGCACAGTCCGTGTATGAACTGTCGCTCGTCGAGGAAGAGCCCAACGTTGAGGAAAGCATCCAGCGCGACTTTGGCTTCAAGCCTGACTTCAATGCCGCCAAGGATCTGCTCGAAGAGAACGACGGCGCCGGCAACACCTTCAAGGCCACGGCCAAGCCCGTGCTGATCGGCACAGCGGTCGTCGGTGCGGCCACCATGGTGTTCTCCATCATCATGCTGCTGACCGCCGGTCTCACCGAGAACATCGAGAAGCTCTCGCTGTTGCACCCACCCTTCCTGCTCGGACTCATCTCGGGCGGCGCCATGATCTTCTGGTTCTCCGGCGCCAGCATGCAGGCCGTGTCGACCGGTGCCTACCGAGCCGTCGAGTTCATCAAGCGCCACATCAAACTCGACACGGCCGTCAAGGCTTCGGTGGAAGACTCCAAGCGCGTCGTCGAGATCTGCACGCAGTACGCGCAGAAAGGCATGTTCAACATCTTCCTGGCCGTGTTCTTCGGCACCCTGTCCTGCGCCTTCTTCGAACCTTTCTTCTTCATCGGCTATCTCATTTCCATCGCCATCATCGGCCTCTACCAGGCCGTGTTCATGGCCAACGCCGGTGGTGCGTGGGACAACGCCAAGAAGATCGTCGAGACAGAACTACGTGCCAAGGGCTCCGAGCTGCACGCCGCCAGCGTGGTGGGTGACACGGTGGGCGACCCCTTCAAGGACACCTCGTCGGTGGCCATGAACCCCATCATCAAGTTCACGACGCTGTTCGGGCTTCTGGCCGTCGAAATGGCCGTGGGGCTGGCCGCACAAGGCCAGAAGGGACTAATGTGGAGCCTGGCCGGCGTGTTCCTGTTCCTCTGCCTCGTTTTCGTCTGGCGCAGCTTCTACGCCATGCGTATCGGCGGCAACGAGGATGCGGCTGAAGCAGTGACGCACGGCACTGCTGCCAGCGTGACGCCCGCCAGCAACCCAGCCTGAGCACCATCCCGCCAACAGGGCCTGCTGTTTGGCAGGCCCTCGCCTTTTCGTCTTTCGCTTTTCATTCAATGCCCTGTGTGACATGCCTGCGCCGATCCGTCACAATATCGCCCTTTCGCCAGCCACTCTGGCTGTGCAATGCGCATTGAGACCGGAACATGTCTGATCAGAACAACCAGAATCCCCCGCAGGACGAAAACCACATCATCGCGGAACGCCGCGCCAAGCTCGCCCAATGGCGCGAGACCGGCCGCGCCTACCCGAACGACTTCCGCCGCGAGAACATGGCGGACAAGGTGCACGCCGCCTACGGCGAAAAGAGCGCCGAAGAGCTCGAAGCTGCGCCCGTCAGCGTGACGGTTGCCGGCCGTGTGATGCTCAAGCGCGTCATGGGCAAGGCCTCGTTCATCACCATCCAGGACATGTCCGGCCGCATCCAGCTCTACGTGACGCGCGATGCGGTGGGTGAAGACGTTTATGCCGACTTCAAGACCTGGGACATCGGCGATTTCGTCGGCACCACCGGCACACTGTTCAGGACCAAGACTGGCGAGCTGTCGATCAAGAGCGACAACATCCGCCTGCTCTCCAAGTGCCTGCGTCCCCTGCCGGACAAGTTCCACGGCATGGCGGACGTCGAGCAGCGCTATCGCCAGCGTCACCTCGACCTCATCACCAACGAAGATTCGAAGAAGACCTTCATCGCGCGCAGCAAGCTGATCTCCGCGATCCGCCGCTACATGGACGGCCACGGCTTCCTCGAAGTCGAGACGCCGATGATGCACCCCATCCCCGGCGGCGCTGCGGCCAAGCCCTTCATCACGCACCACAATGCGCTGGACCAGCAGATGTTCCTGCGCATCGCGCCGGAGCTCTACCTCAAGCGCCTGGTCGTCGGCGGCCTCGAAAAGGTTTATGAGATCAACCGCAACTTCCGTAACGAAGGTCTCAGCCCGCGCCATAACCCCGAATTCACCATGATCGAGTTCTACGAGGCCTATGCGGACTACCGCACCCTCATGGACTTCGTCGAAGGCCTGCTGCGCCACGCCGCGCGTGAAGCGCTGGGCACCGAACAGTTCCAGTACCAGGGCCGCGACCTCGACCTGGGCAAGCCCTTCGACCGGCTCACTGTCGTGCAGGCCGTCATCAAGTACTGCCCGGAATTCACCGAAGCGCAACTCAACGATGAAGCCTGGCTCCGCGACGAACTCGCCAAACGCAAGGCCTTGCCGAAGGGCAATGTTGGCCTTGGCGCGCTGCAACTCGCGTTCTTTGAAGAGACCGCCGAAGCCCAGCTGTGGAACCCGACCTTCATCATCGACTACCCGGTCGAAGTCAGCCCGCTGGCGCGCGCCTCCGACGCCAACCCCGGCATCACCGAGCGCTTCGAGCTGTTCATTGTCGGCCGCGAAATCGCCAACGCCTTCTCCGAGCTCAACGACCCCGAAGACCAGGCCGCCCGCTTCCTCTCGCAAGCCAAGGCCAAGGAAGCCGGCGACGAAGAAGCCATGTACTACGACGCCGATTACATCCGCACGCTGGAAAGCGGTCTGCCGCCCACCGGTGGCTGCGGTATCGGTATTGATCGTCTGGTGATGCTGTTGACTGACAGCCCAGCGATTAGAGACGTAATCTTGTTCCCGCAAATGCGACCCGAATGAACGCATTCGCCTACTGCGCGGGCTGATCCCGAGACTCCGGTGCTCAACGTACTCACGTACGCCTCCGCTCCTCGTCTCGACCTCAGCCCGCTCGCTACGGCGCCTGCGTCCATTCTCCCTTTATGCCCAATCTTTCCGTCATTCTCGCCAGTTTTACAATCGGCGTAGCCGCACGACGCTCCCCTCGCCCGCTTGCGGGAGAGGGGTTGGGGAGAGGGCTTTCGCGGAATCCAAGGGCGAGAAATTGATTCAGGAGTAAGTTCATGTCCTTGACCGCCCCCTTCCCCGAACTGATTCACCGCATCAAGACGGAAGGGATCGTTCAGGGTAACGACATCCTCAAGATCGACCACTTCCTGAATCACCGCATCGAACCGGGCTTCATGCGGCGCATGGCGCAGGAAATTGCATCACGTCTCAGCAGCTTCAAGCCTGACTTCGTGCTCACCGCTGAAGCCAGCGGCATCGCCCCGGGCCTGTTGGTCGCGATGGAACTGGACGTACCGCTGGTCTATGCCAAGAAGTACCACCCGGAAGTCGAGACCCCCATGCTCTCGCGCGTGCTGCCCTCCCCCACCAAGGGCGGCAGCTACCGCATGGTGCTCAGCCAGCGCTATCTGCCATCAGGCAGCACGACGGTGATCGTCGACGACTTTCTCAGCAACGGCCGCACGGCACTGGCCTTGCTGGAGATGGCGCGAGAAGCTGGCGTAGCGGTGGCCGCTGCCGCCTTCCTCGTCGAGAAGACCTTCAAGCAAGGGCACGCCGCCATTACCGACGCGGGTGTGCCCCTCGTTGCGCTGGCGCAGGTCGATGCGTTGCTCGAAGGCAAAGTGATCCTGCGCGGCGACGCCTGAGTTTTTCGCAGGGTGGATAAGCGCAGCGCATCCACGCGTTGGCAAGGTTCGAAGGTGGATGCGCTGCGCTTATCCACCCTACCAAAGCCGCTCAGCTCAGGGCCAGCCTGACCACTAGCCCGATCACCCCACACGCCGCAATCACATGCATCACATTCGCCTTGAAGCGGAACAGCGCCACGCCCGCTGCCACGGCGATGGCGGCTGAGAAGGCATCGAACTGTCCTTCAAAGCCGGCTGGCCACAGCACGTGGTAGCCGAAGAACAGCGCAAGGTTGAGGATCACCCCCACCACGGCAGCGGTGATGGCCGTCAGCGGGGCAGTGAACTTCAGGTCGTTATGCGTTGACTCCACCAGCGGCCCGCCGGCGAGGATGAAAAGGAACGATGGCAGGAAGGTGAACCAGGTCACCAGCGTTGCCGCGATGGCACCGCCGAGCAGCAGGTTCCCGCCCACGAGGGCTTGCACATCGCTGGCCTGCCAGCCGCCGACAAAGCCGACGAAAGACACCACCATGATCAGCGGCCCCGGCGTCGTCTCGCCCAGGGCGAGGCCGTCGATCATCTGGGTCGGATTGAGCCAGCCGTAATGCGTTACCGCGCCCTGATACACGTAGGGCAGCACGGCGTATGCGCCGCCAAAAGTCAGCAACGCGGCCTTGGTGAAGAACCAGCCCATCTGCGTGAGTGAATGCGACCAGCCCAGCAACAGACTCAGCACGGCCATCGGGATGACCCACAGCGCAGCGCCCACAAGCGCGATCTTGAGCAGGCGCGGCCAGCGAAAGCGCGCATGCTCCGGCGTCGGCGTGTCGTCATCAATGATGGCCGGGCCCCAGGACTTGTCGGACTTGCCATGGCCGCCGCCCAGGGCAAAGCGCCTGGGATCGAAGCGCCCGCCGAGATAGCCGATCAGGGCTGCACTCGCGACGATGAGCGGGAACGGCAGGTGCAACGCAAAGATCGCCACGAAAGACGCAGCCGCAATGGCCCATAGCGCGCCGTTCTTGAGCGCGCGCGAGCCAATGCGGTACGCCGCGTGCAAGACGATGGCCGTTACGGCGGGTTTGATGCCGTAGAAGATGCCCGCTACCACCGGCACGTCGCCAAAGGCCATGTAGATCCACGACAAGGCAATGAGGATGAACAGCGAAGGCAGCACGAACAGCGCGCCGGCCACAATGCCGCCCCAGGTGCGGTGCATCAGCCAGCCGATGTAGGTCGCCAGCTGTTGGGCTTCCGGCCCCGGCAACACCATGCAGTAATTGAGCGCATGCAGAAAGCGCTTCTCGGAGATCCAGCGCCGACGCTCGACGAGCTCCTGATGCATGATCGCAATCTGCCCCGCCGGGCCGCCAAAGCTGATGAAGCCGAGCTTGAGCCAGAACAGGAAGGCTTCGCGGAAGCTCAACGGCGCTGGCGCCGATGGCGAAGTTGGCGGCGCAGTCATGCCTTAGCCCCCATCTTCCCCCGCCGGTGCCGGTAGCAATGAGGCCAGCACCTTGTCGATGCGCTTGCCATCCATGTCCATGATCTCGAAGGACCAGCCTTCCCACTCGATCTTGTCAGCTGTGTCGGGAATGCGCCCCAGTGTCAGCATGAGCATGCCGCTCAAGGTGTGGTAACGCTCCTTCTCTTCCTCCGGCACCGCCTTGAGATGCAGGCGATCCTTGAGCTCGGGAATGGGGATCAGTCCATCAAGCAGCCATGAACCGTCGTCACGCTGCACGGCCCAGGCGTCCTGCGCATGGCGCGTCTTGAATTCGCCCGTGATGGCTTCCATCACGTCTTTCAGGGTCACGATGCCCTGCACTTCACCGTACTCATCAACGATAAAGGCCAGCTGCACGCCAGAATCACGGAAGCTCTGCAGTAGCTCCATGCCGGTCAGGCTCTCGGGGACGAAAACAGGCGGTTGCAGGTTCTGCGTGAGGTCCGGTTGACCGCCGTGCACGATGGCGGAGAAAAGCTGCTTGGCGGTGATGACGCCAAGAATCTCATCGAGACTGCCCCGTACGACGGGCAGGCGGGTGTGTTCGGAATGCGCAATGAGCTGCAGGTTCTCTTCCCACGGCAAGGCGACGTCGAGATAGGCGATGTCACTGCGCGGCACCATCAGGGAGGTGATCTGCCGGTCGTCGAGACGGAACACATTGCGCACCATGGCGTGTTCCTGCTGCTCGATGACGCCCGAGCTGGAGCCTTCGGCCAGCATGGCATGGATTTCTTCTTCGGTGACGCCCGCATTGCCGACGTCATTCACGCCCAGCATCTTGAGAATCAGTTGGGTAGCGCCCGAGAGCAACTGGACAAAGGGTTTGGTCAGGGCCGCCAGCAGCAGCATGGGCCGCGAAACGAGACGGGCGATCGGCTCCGGGCGCAGCTGGCCGAGGCGCTTGGGCACCAGTTCGCCCAATACGATGGAGATGAAGGTGATGACAAGAACGACCAGACCTGTCGCAAGGTAACGGGCCGACTCGGTCTCCATGCCCAGATGCACCAGCCATTCACTGAAAGGCTTGGCAAAGACGGCTTCACCGACGATACCGTTCAGGATGCCGATAGAGGTGATGCCGATCTGCACGGTGGAAAGGAAGCGCGTCGGCTCCTCACCGAGCCGCACAGCGGCGAGCGCGCCGGGATCGCTCTCGTCGATGTCTTTCTGCATGCGCGCCTTGCGCGCAGTGACGAGTGCGATTTCCGACATCGCGAAGGCGCCGTTCAAAAGAATCAACGCCAGCAGTAAGGCTATTTCCATGAAGTCTGCGTGCCCTGTCGCACGCTGGTATGCAAATTCGTACAGTCAGCCCTGGGTGGCTGCGTTACTTGCTCGCGGGCCTCAACGCCCCAGCCCGAGCAGTTCGGCAGCATGGCTGCGTGTTGTTTCGGTGATGTTCACGCCGCCCAGCATGCGGGCGATCTCTTCAATGCGCCCCGCATCGTCGAGTACATCGAGGCGCGACAAGGTCACGCCGTCATGATTGTCCTTGGCGACTCGCCATTGCCAGTCCGCCTGTGCCGCCACCTGCGGCAGATGGGTCACACAAAGCACCTGGCGTGCCTGCCCCAGCTCGCCGAGGCGGCGCCCCACCATCTCAGCCACACGGCCGCCAATGCCCGCATCAACTTCGTCGAAAATCAAGGTGGGCACCGCCTGCGAGGCACTGGTTATCACCTGAATCGAGAGGCCGATACGTGACAACTCGCCACCCGAAGCCACCCTGGACAGCGGTTTGAGCGGCTGACTGGGATTGGCCGCCACCTGGAATTCGATTTTCTCCAGACCGGTTGCGGAACCTTCAGGTTCAGGAATCAGTGCGACTTCAAAACGGCCGCCCGCCATCGCAAGATCCTGCATGGCTGCCGTGACCTGTTCGCTCAGCAGACGCGCTGCACTTGCACGCTTCTCCGACAGCACACCGGCTTGCTTGCGGAACGCAGCCTCACACTGCTTCTCTCGTTCAGCCAGCGCAGCGGGGTCCGCCAGTGCGGTCAAGCTCTCAAGGCGCGTCCGGCTCTGCAGCAGCAGTTCCGACAGCTCTTCTGGCGGTACGCGGTACTTGCGCGAGGCAGAGACAATCGCGGAGATGCGTTGCTCGACCTCGACCAGTCGCGCTGGATCAAGCTCGACGCGATCACGATAACGGTTGAGTGCATGCCCGGCCTCATCTAGCCGGATGGCGGCTTCGTTGAGCAGCTCGGCAATGTCGCGAAGGCTGGCGTCATACTGAGCGAGCTCCGAGAGCTTCGCTGCCAGGCGTTCAGTCTCGCCCGCCAGCGGCATCTCGCCATCGGTAATCGCTTCGAGACTGCTGCTGACACCCTCGATGAGGCTGGCTGCGTGGGTCAGACGTGCATGCTCCTGGTTCAGCGGCTCCCACTCGTTGGCTGCGAAGGCCAACTCGTCGAGCTCTTTCACCTGAAAGCCGAGCATGTCCTGCTCGCGCTGCAGGCCGGCCTGTTGTTCAGCCGCCTCTGCACGCGCGCGACGAGCGTTGGCAAGCTCTTTCCACAAGCCACTGACTTCACGCGCCAGTGCGGTGATGCCGGCATGCGAATCGAGCAGGCCGCGTTGAGCATCCGCGCGCAGCAAAGCCTGGTGGGCGTGCTGACCATGGATGTCTGCGATGAACTCACCCAGCTCGCGCAGCTGCGTTGCCGTGGCCGGCATGCCGTTGATGTAGGCACGCGAGCGCCCCCCGCTGTCGACAACGCGACGCACGAGCAGCTCTTCGTCGGCATTGAAGTCCTGCGCCAGCAACCAGGGGCGTGCCGGCGAATCCGCTGCCAGATCGAACTCAGCGGCCAGATCCGCCTTCTCGCGCCCCGCGCGCACAACGCCGGCATCGGCGCGCTCACCCAGCAGCAACGAAAGGGCGTCAAGCAGGATGGACTTGCCAGCCCCGGTCTCGCCAGTCAGCGCACCGAAGCCCGGACGGAAGTCGAGCTCCAGACGGTCAACCAGAACGAAATCGGTGATCAGCAAACGACGCAGCATGGGGAGGCAGAAAGGCGAGAGTAGTGAAGGGAATTCAGGAAAAACTGGGGCTGGCGCTCCAGTGCAGCTTTTCGCGCAGCACGGCGAAGTAGCTGTAGTCAGCCGGGTGGATCAGGGTCACCGACTGCAGCGAGCGGCGCACCCTCACCACGTCGCCGCCACGCGCATCGAACGGCGCCTGGCCATCGAAATGGATGCGGGCGTCGTGCGGCGCCACCAGGGTGATCTCGACCACGCTGTCGTGCGACAAGGCAATCGGCCGATAAGTCAGCCCATGCGGACAGAGCGGCACCAGAACCATGCCGGCCAGCCGCGGATGCAGCAGCGGGCCATTGGCCGACAACGCGTACGCCGTCGACCCGGTCGGCGTGGCGACGATCATGCCGTCGGAACGTTGCGAGTAGATGTACTCCCCATCGACGACCAGCTCGAATTCGATCATGCGGCCGGTTTCTCCACGGCTGATGACCACGTCGTTGAGCGCAGTCGTCACCATCTTGCAGGCACCGTCTCGCAGCACCTCGGCTTCGAGTAGCACGCGGCGTTCGCGCAGGTACTGGCCGTCAAGGATCTCACCGAGACTGTCGAGCATGTTCTCGCGGCCCACATCAGTCAGGAAGCCCAGACGCCCCTGGTTCACCCCCACCAGCGGCACCGTGTGGGCACTGAGGCGGCGGGCCACGTTGAGCATCGTGCCGTCGCCACCAACGACCACCGCCAGCTCGGCCTGCTCGCCGATCTCTTCGTAGTTCAGCACCTGGGCGCCGCCGACACCGCCAACGACGCGCGCCGTCTCTTCATCGACGAGAACGGTCAGGCCACGCTTCTGCAGATAGGCTGACAGACGGCCCAAGGCTTCGGCTGCCTCGGCACTCTGGTATTTGCCGATCAGCGCGACGACCTGGAATTCCGGCGCGGGAGAGTTGTCCATACCCGAATTAAACCACATCGCCCGGTCGTCATTCCGGACTCGGCCGGCCGCAAACTCGCATAAAATGGACTCATCGACCCGTCTCCCGTGCCAATGAACCAGCAGCTCGACTCCCGCGCCCGCCTTCTGCTCAAGACCCTGGTGGAGCGCTACATCAGCGAGGGCCAGCCCGTCGGCTCACGTGCGCTGTCACGCCAGTCGGGTCTCGAACTGTCGCCGGCGACGATCCGCAACGTCATGGCCGACCTGGAGGACATGGGCCTTATCAGCAGCCCGCATACCTCCGCCGGTCGCATCCCGACCGCCCTTGGCTATCGCCTGTTCGTCGATAGCCTGCTGACTGTCAAGCCGCTCGGGCAGACCGAAGTGCGCGAGCTCGAAAGCCATATCCAGCCTGACGAGCCGCGTCGCGTCATTTCTGCCGCCTCCAACCTTCTGGCCGAACTGACCCAGTTCGCAGGTGTCGTCGTTGCGCCGCGCAAGGAGGCCGACAAGGTCCGCCAGATCGAATTCGTCAGCCTGTCGGAATCGCGCGTCCTGCTGATCATCGTGACCCTGTCGGGCGATGTGCAGAACCGCATCCTGCACACGCAGCGCCCTTACACGGCTTCAGAACTGACGACGGCCGCCAACTACCTCAATCATCACTGCGCGGGCCTCGCCTTCGGCGAAATGCTCGGCCGCTTGCGTGACGAGCTGGTTCAGCTGCGTTCCGACATGGTCGAGCTGATGACAGCCACCATCAACGCCGGCAGCCAGGCGCTGGAAGACCAGCAGGGCTACGTCATCTCCGGGGAGCGTCACCTGCTGGAGGTGAACGATCTGTCGTCCGACATGGGACGATTGCGCGAGCTGTTCCGGCTGTTCGAGCAGAAATCCGGTCTGGTCTCCCTGCTCGACCTCTCGAACAAGGCCGACGGCGTGCAGATCTTCATCGGCGGCGAATCCGGCATCAACTCGCTGGACGAATGCAGCGTAATCACTGCGCCATACGAGGTCGATGGCCAGATCGTCGGCACGGTCGGCGTCATTGGCCCGACACGCATGGCGTACGAGCGCGTCATTCCCATCGTCGACATCACAGCGCGGCTGCTCAGCAGTGCGCTGTCGCATCAGTCCTGAGGTGCGCCAGGCCGTGACCCGACTGCCAGCCCTGCTCTTCACTGCCCTACTCCTGGCCGTCAGTGCCTCCGCCGGGGCACAAACGCTTTATCGCTGTGGCAACACTTACCAGGACAAGCCCTGCCAGGGCGAACCGGGCCGTGTCGTTGTCGAAGGCAGTTCCGCACCGGCAGTCAGTAGCGCCCCCGCCAAACCTGTTGATGAGTTCTGTCGCAAGCAGGGTCAGACAGCCGCAGAATTCCGCTGGGAGAAGGAAGGCGGGCGCACGATTGACCAGCAGCTGGCGCGCGACCCGGCCAACGAAGCTTTCGCCCGCTACGTCTATGCCAAGCGCGGTTCGGCCCACGAAGTGCGCCGCATCGTTGAACGCGAGTGCATGGACACCGGCGAGCGCAAGACCCAATCCGGCCCCTCCGCCAGCGCCGGAGCGGGCGGCTTCATCGCCGCCCAGCCACGCAGCGTGGTGCAGACATCGTCAGCCTCGAGCAGCGAAGAGAGCACCGAGCCGCGCCGTGGTGGTGGCATCACACGTGAGGATCGTCTGCAGACGCCCAACCGCAACATCGACGAAACCTTCTGCCGCTCACTCTTCGACCGCGAGAAAAAGCTGATCGAGCAACAGATGCAGTACGGAGCCAAACCTGTGCCGGAGAGCATCAAGCAGCAGCTGCGTGAAGTAGCCGATCTGCGCAAGACCGCCAACTGCACCGGCACGCCTTTCGACCCTCCGACCAACAGACGCTGACCCTCTACCGGCCTGCAGCCTCAATGGCCTGACCCGACCTGATGCCCTATCTCACCGAACCCTCGATCGCTCACGACCGTCCGCCCAGCATCGGCATCCTGCTGATCAACCTCGGCACCCCTGACGAACCCACCCCTGCAGCAGTCAAGCGCTACCTCAAGGAATTCCTCTCCGACCCGCGCGTCGTCGAGATTCCTCGCGCGCTGTGGTGGCTGATCCTCAACGGCATCATCCTCAATACGCGCCCCAAAGCTTCAGCCGAAAAGTACGCCAAGGTGTGGGGCAAGGACGGCTCGCCGCTGCGTGTACATACCGAGAAACAGGCCAAGCTGCTGCAGGGCTACTACTCGCAGGGCGCGCAGGCCAATGTCGTCGTCGAATATGCCATGCGCTATGGCTCGCCGGACGTGGCTTCCGCCATCCAGAAGCTCAAGGCGCGCGGCTGCACGCGCATCCTGGCGGTGCCCCTCTACCCGCAATACGCCGCCAGCACGACGGCCAGCGCAGTCGACGCCATTGGCGCCGCTTATGCACAGCTACGCAACCAGCCCGAGCTGCGCATCGTGCGCAACTTCCACGACCACCCCGGCTACATCAGCGCCCTCGCCAGTAGCGTGCAGGCGCACTGGCAGAGCAATGGCCGTGGCGAGCTGCTGGTCATGAGCTTTCACGGCGTGCCGAAGTTTTCGCTCGACAAGGGTGACCCGTATTTCTGCGAGTGCCACAAGACGGGACGCCTGCTGGCTGAAGCGCTGGGACTCAAGGAGGGGCAGTATCTCGTGACATTCCAGTCACGCTTCGGCAAAGCCGAATGGCTCAAGCCCTATACGCAGCCGACACTGGAAACGCTGGCGGGCAAGGGGGTAAAGCAGGTGGACGTGATCTGTCCGGGCTTTGTATCGGACTGCCTGGAGACGCTGGAAGAAATCGCCATCGAATGCCGCGCGGCCTTCATTGCCAAGGGCGGCAAGGCGCTTAACTACGTGTCCTGCCTCAATGAGCGTCACGACTTCATTTCGGCACTTGTTTCGCTTACCCAGCGTCACATGCAGGACTGGTTGGCTCAACCGGTACCTGACGCCGCAGCCTTGCGCGCACGTGCCGAGCGTGCCCGCGTTGCAGGGAGTGCCTTATGATCCTCATCTCCATGCTTTTACGGGGTGGGCTCAATGCGCTGGCGCTGATGCTGTTGCCCTCGTTGATGGACTCTGTGGCCGTCGATGGCTTTGTACCGGCCCTCATCACCGGCATGGTCATTGGCGTGTTCAACGGGCTGATCCGCCCGCTGCTGTTCCTGCTGACTCTCCCCGTCACGGTGCTGAGCCTGGGGTTCTTCGCGCTGGTGATCAACGCCCTGCTGTTCTGGGCCGCGACCTCGCTGGTGCCGGGCATCTCGGTCAGTGGCTTCTGGAGCGCCTTCTGGGCGGCGCTGATCTACAGCGTGCTGAGCAGCCTCGTAGATGCCGCAGTCGGCGGCAAACCGTCTAGCGTTCGCTTCCAGCGCCTGCCGCGGGAAAACTGATCCGGCGGACTCAGCTCAACAGGTCCCAGCTCATTGGCGTGCCGCGCTTGATGTCTCGCGCCGCCTTGCGGCCCATTACGTGCTCAGTGTGTTTGGGCAGCAAGCCCATGCCGGGACGAATGGCGCGCACGTTCTGCGCGCTGAACGCCTCGCCGGCCTTGATGTCCGTCACGACATACAGCGAGCGACGGAATCGCACCGAGCCCTCTTCCTGCAAGCCGCGGCCATAGCGCACACTGCCGATTGCTTGTTGCGCCACAGCGGTTTCCTTGATCAGCATGCGCACCTCATCGGGCTCCATCGAGAACGCGCTATCCACACCACCGTCTGCGCGGCGCAGGGTGACGTGCTTCTCGATGACGCTGGCACCCAGCGCCACAGCCGCCACGGCCACACCGATGCCCATGGTGTGATCCGAGAGCCCCACTTCGGTTCCGAAAGCTTCGCGCAGATGCGGAATGCTCATGAGGTTGATTTCGGAAGGTGACGCCGGATACGCACTGGTGCATTTGAGCAGGACGATCTGTTCGCAGCCTGCTGCGCGCGCTGTCGCAACCGTCTCGCCGATTTCGCTCAGAGAGGCCATGCCGGTCGAGATGATCAGCGGTTTGCCTTGCGAAGCGGCCTTGTGGATCAGCGGCAGATCGGCATTCTCGAAGCTGGCGATCTTGTAGCAAGGCACATCCAGGCTTGCGAGAAAATCGACAGCCGTGGGATCGAAGGGTGTGGAGAAGGCCAGCATGCCGCGCTTTCTGGCACGTTCGAAAATCGGCTCGTGCCAGGCCCATGGGGTATGCGCCTCCTCATAGAGGTCATAGAGCGTGCGGCCGTGCCAGAGGCTCTTGGGATCGTCAATCAGGAAGTCGCCATCGCGGATGTCCAGGGTCATGGTGTCCGCGGTATAGGTCTGCAACTTCAGCGCATGTGCCCCAGTGTCAGCAATGGCATCGACGATCTCCAGGGCGCGATCCAGCGACGCGTTGTGGTTGCCGCTCATCTCGGCAATGAAGAACGGCGCGGCGTTGGTGCCAACGGGACGGCCACCGATCTCGATCATGTTGCGCCTCACACTCATGGACTTTGGGGAGTCTGAAGCTTAGGCCCGGGGCGCGGCCTGCCATGGCGGGATTTGCTGCTGGATCGAGGCGCAAATTGCGCGTTCCGGAGTCCCGACAGCCATGGCAGTGTCCGCACCGACTCTGGCCAGGCGCGCCGACGAGCACAGTACGCTTGTAGTGCAAGGAGCCGTAACAACGCCAGAGTCGGTTTGCGGATGCTTCCTAGCGCAGGTAGTGCCGCACGCCGTCCTCGTTCTTCACGCACAGGAAGCCAGCCGCTTCTGCCATACGCCATGAAGCGACGTTCTCGTCCTTGATCTCGGCCCGCATGATCTGGCCCGGCAGCATCTTCACAGCAGCCTGCAACAAGGACGTCCCCAGCCCTTTGCCACGCGCCTCGGGCGCCAGCATCCAGGACAGCAGGTACTCGCCGCCGGTCCAGTCGGCGCGGATCGAGCCCACTGTTTGACCATCAGCCAGCTCGGCAATCCACAGGCGGCGCTGCGGATCCGCCAACACTGTCGCGAACCAGGACATGTGCTGTTCGGCAGGAACCAGATCGGGAGTGTGGCTCGCCGCGCGCGTCTGCGGATCATTACGCCAGCGCAGCAAGGCCTCCGCATCGGCGGTGGTCGCCGGGCGCAGGCTCAGGCTCAACGCGCGGGCCCCTTGCCTTGCGCGTCCTTGTCTGGCGCTGGTGCCACTGGAGATTCAGGCGTCTGGATAAAGACCTCACCCGGTTTGACCAGACCCAACTCGAAGCGCGCACGCTCTTCAATGGCGTCGTAGCCGGACTTCAGATCCTTCACGTCCGCCGCCATGTTGGCATTGCGCTTCTCAAGCGTCTCGTTGTGCTCTCGCAGGCTCTGTACCTCGGTCTGAGCCTTCTGCATGTGCCACCAGCCACCCTTGCCGAACCACAGCGGGTACTGAAGCAGAATCAGCAAAGCAGCGAGGATGATCAAAGGCCAGCGCAAGGGAGTCTTTCGTTCAGCACGTTCAGAGTGTTTCCAGCCAGCGGTCGAGCGCCTTCATGAAGTCTGCCATTTTCATGCCGGTGAAAGCTTCGAAGGCAAGCTGCTCTTTCTCCCGGGATCTTGAACCATCGCGGAAGTATTTCAGCAAGGCGGGATAGTAATCCTTGCCCAGCCGCTCCTGCAGGAACTCAAGCATCAATCCGGCCATCTTGTAGGGCTGCTTACCCGACCGGCTGAGCGCCATCCAGTCGTCAAAACCTGCATCCAGCAGCTCTGAAGGTTTGGTTGTTGCAACGCCTCTGGCCTTGTACCACTCGATGCATTGAGCCCGCCAGTCACCAATGACAAATTTTGCCGAAGGGTCCGACGGCATGCGCCGCGCCATCAGGTAAGAAATCTGTTCCGCGCTGCCTTCCTTGATCCAGCGCTGCAAGCGGCGTCCCGTATTTCCCGCCAGCTGGTTCTGCAGTTCGTGTGCAAGCTCGTGCAAGACCAACAAGGTTGCACTCTCCCAAACCTCTTCGGCGGGCGTCGCGGCATACAGGCCGGTGATGATCTGGCCATCGGCACTGGCCAGTCCGTCTGTTCCCTCTGCGGCCAGGCGCGCAGCGCTGGCCGACGATCCGAACTTGTCACGCAAAGTCCGCTCGTAGTCCTCCCGATTGGTTACGACGTACACCCGGGTGGGATCCTGGAGCCGAACACCCCACTGCTCGTTGAGGACGCTCTCGAACTGGGCGACAGCCTGATTCACCACGGGTAACCAGCGTTCGCGTACCTGCCTGCTCCAGTCGTTTTCACTCGTGACTCGCAGTTCGACGCGGATGCCTGAATCCTTGCGCAGTTGTGGCACAACAAGCTGGTCATCCACCGCGAGTAGCTTGCATCCCAATGGGGTGATGCTGCCACAGTCCCTCAGGGCGCGTTCGATGGCATCTGGTGACTCACTGACATAGACCCACGCCCCTCGCCGCGAATAGACGAATGCTTTGGGCGCCCCCGCTTTGAGATACCGACGAAAGCCTTCAACGAAGGAATTGAAAGTGAACGGGAGGCTGGACTCATCTTCCAGATCTGCCGGCCCAGAAGTGGGGGGCACAGGGCCATCATGAGCGGGGGTTGAGGCCTGTAGCGTAGTAACGGCGAGCTTTGCTTCGTTGCGGAATTTTTCGACAGACACACCAAAAGCAGGCTCAAAGGCTCGTTCAAAGCTTGCTCCCGCACGCACCGCCGACACAACAGCCAACCAGGCGCTATCGAATCTTTGCGGTACTTTCTGGGCGAGCCGATGAACCGCGAATGTCGACATCAGCCTGAATTCGGCGTCATCAACGGGTGTTCCTTCGGAACTGAGATCCATTGCCGCCAGGAGCGATGTCTCTCCCAGCCTGTCGCGTCGCATCTGGCTGAGCATTTCCGCCGTGAAGTCCGCGCTGCGAACATCCTGATCCTTGAATGCATCAACAATGCTGTAGCCCACGTAGGGCGGCAGACCTGCCTTGAACCAGCGGGGCAACTCTTCCTCGACGTCCCCCAGAACCTCATGCAGGTACTGTCGGGTGCGCCATGCGATTGCGGCGGAGACCGCGTCACGATAGATCGTTGAGGGATAAGACGCATAGACCGGTAATGCCATGTCAGGCTTGCCCTTGAAGCGCTCTGCCAACGCCTTGTGCTGCTCTTCCGTTGTCACAAGCACATACGGAGGGGGCGGCCCGGGTACCCTGCCGCCAGCGTTGCTGATCTTCCGGTTGAACTCCTGCAAAGCCTGCTCGACCCTTGGCTTCCACAGCGCCTCAGCGAGGGATGTCGCATCCTCGTCACCAGAAGCAACGCGCACACCCGGGCTGACACACGCAGTAATCAGTGCACAGCAGCACAACTCCACAAGTGGCTGAAGGACACGCTTCCAGCACACAAAAAGTGGCCTCACAGAGTCTCCAGCCATTTCTTGAGACTAACCATATAGGCTGCCCGGCTCACACCGAAACATGCTTCAAAGGCCTTCTCCTCCTTCTCTCCCTCTTTTGCGGCCAGCGCCCAGTAGCGAAACACCGCGGGAAAGTATCCGTCACCAAGTCGATCGGCCAGATGGACCGACATGATGCCGGCCATCTGGTAGGGATTGAGGCGCTCTACCATTTGCCGGGTCCACTGTTCGCCATTGGCGGTCATGACGTTCTCAGGTTTTGTCAGCGTCCTGCCGCGCAAGCGATACCACTCGATCAGCGACTCCCGCCAGTCTTCCAGCACATATTTGGCCGAAGGATCCCGATCCAGCTCTTTTCCAACGAGATAGGCCAGGTGATCCGCAGTGGCCTCTTCGAGCCAGCGCGCAGAACTGAAGCCAGCGCTATCCCCCTGTATCTGCCCCTGCAACTCGTGCGTCAATTCGTGCAGGGTTCTCGTGATTACGACTTCCCATAGCATCTCAGGAGGCGTATTGGGGTACAGCGCCACGATCATCTGTCCGCGCTGATTCGACGTTCCGCCTGCAACCGAGGCCGACGTTTCGGCCCTGGCGGCAGAGAGACGCAGTTGATCGCGCAACGCTCGTGAATAATCCTCACGACTGGTTACCACGTAAATCCGCACTGACTCCTTCAGCGAATAGCCAAGCCGTTTCTGTACGATTTCGTTGAAGTGGTCCACCGTCTTGCGCAGCAAAGGCATCCACTTGGACTGGACCTCCTTGATCCAGGCATCATCACCCGTCGAAGCCATGCGTACATCGATCTCGGGCTTGGGCGAACGCACCGGGCGGACAAAGCGTCCGTCCAGAGAGATCACCTTGCAGCCCAATGGATCAACCGTCGCGCACTGCTCCAGCGCCAGCGGTATGGCTTCGGCACGATCATCGAACGACACGCTGGCGCCCGATCTCGCCCTGACGAAGGCTTTTGGGGAGGCCAGTTTTTCATAGCTGGCGAAATGATCGCGCATGCTCTTCGTCGTCAGCAGCGCGCGTCCGCTTTCTTCATCCAGATCCTCCCAATCCGCAAGAGATTGTGCGTGCACTCTCTTCTGCTCGCGCAAACCCTCAAGCCTGCGATCAACCTGGGTTGCAAATACCTCCGGCGTCAGTCCAAACGCAAGCTGAAAGGCTTGCTCGGCGCTACTCGCGATTGCCAACTGGCGAAGATAGTTCGCCAGTGAAGGATAGAAATTTTCTCCCTGCTGGTTTCGTAGCGTCTGAGCCATGAAATTCGCCATAGCAGTGAATTTCCCGCTCGATTTGACCTGGCGCTGCTTGAGAAGCTTCACGGGATCCAGACGGTCTTCGGTTTTCCGCAACTCAGCCTCGTCATCACTACGCAGGATGCGTTCGGTTAGCGTGTCCTTGCCATGGCGGCCTCTGAGAACATCCAACGCAATTTCGTTAGTGATTCCCGTAACAAACCACTCAGGTGAGCGACGAGCCTCATCGAGACCTGCGCGTTCGAATAGCAATCGAGCAGAAGCCCGGACGGGGTTGAGTACAGTACGTGTCTGCTGAACGTCGGGAAACGAGTTGTTGAGTGTCACCACCAGTGCAGTCGGCTGAGCGGCCTTTGCCTTGTCGGCATTGGCTTTGGTCGCTGCGACCAGAATCTGGGTTGTTGATACGCTGGACTGCTTCAATTTGCTCCTGGCCAAGGCCACATAGTCTTCCTGAGCCTGAACGGTCGCTGGAAGCAATTTTTCCTGCAGGTAAGCCGCCGCTTCGGGCGAGTGACCGGGAGCAAGAGAGACAGAAATGCTTGCGCAGCCGCCCAGATAACACAGGCTGAGCACACCAAGGAATCGCAACATGGGATTCAAGTATCCAGAGAAAAGATGACAGATCACGCTGGCATGATATCCGGGCAAGGAGCGCACACCCAGCACACCCGGGCTAATGTCATTTACGGTTGCAAACCATCCGCATGCCTCTGTCGATAAACACAACCAGTCGCGATTCGGTGACTTCTTCGATCTTGCCCTGCAGTGCGTCGGCGCTGACCAGACGCACATTCTTGCCATCAGTCGTGTAGTAGCCATTGAAGGTCTTACCCTTCTTGGCCAGCGTCAGCTGCCCGTTCACATGGAAGGTGATGTCGATGTTGTGTCCCGTCACCGGATCGAAGCAGGCCCAGCTACCAAGCAGCTTGGGATCAGGATTGACATTCGAAGGACGGTAGGGCGGAACGCCACTGTCTGCCGCCTGTTTGACGTCTGGCCGGCTGTTGAGGCGATCACGCATCTGGCCTATCCATTCCGCCGGTACGGCGAAATTGAGGTTCTGTCCGTAGGCATGCTGGAAGGTCACGATGCCGACCAGAGTGCCGCGCGCGTCGAACAGACCGCCGCCGCTGGACCCAGGCGAAACGGGTGCTGTCGTCTGGATCACCGTACCGTTTTCAACCTTGCGCAACGCCGACACGATGCCGTCACTGATGGTGAGCTCGAGGCCGCGCGGCGCGCCAAGTGCGTAGACCTTCTGGCCCGTTTTGAGAATGTCGGTGCCTCCAATCCGGACTGCCGGAGCGCCAAGGCCGACTACAGACAGCCGGCACAGATCGAACTCCTCATCGGCCGTGGTGACGCTGGCGCTGTACTCATTCTCGCCCAGCTTGATCTTGTGACTGGCGCCACTGCGCGTGACATGGCAGTTCGTGATCAGCTCGCCAGGGCCGATGACCACTGCGCTTCCGGTGCCCAGCGTCTGGCCCATGTTATCCATGGTGCTGACAAGAGCAATGCTGCGCGACAGGTTGGCGTAGAGTTCTTCCGGGCTCAAATCCTTGTCAGCGACCGGGACAGGTACATTAGCGCCATCAAGCTTGATGACATGCACATTGTTTGTCACGGCAGGCAACTGCGGCGCAGTTCCCCCTTTGTGCGAATACCACCACCAGGCCAAACCAACAAGAATGACGAAGGCAATCCCCATCCACAGCGGCGCGCGTGAGCGTGGTCCCTCATCGGCCTCCGCAATTTCCGACACGGCGACCTTGACCAGGGACTGGTCATAGATCGCACGACGCGATGCGTCAGACAAGGTGCGGAAGGCTTCCTTCAGGAACATCACCTCGTTGGGGTCCATCTGTGCGGCCGATTCAAGCTGCTTCTGACGCGACTCGAATGCACTCTGGATGTCCGCAGCTGAGGCAGACTGAGGTACGCCAAGGATCTGGTAGAGGGTTCTCTTCATGTCGGAATGGCCTGGATGTCCAGTGCAACGGGCATGCACTGTAGGTTGCACCTGAGCAACTGCGCAGAAAGAGCATACAAAAACGCCACCCTCATGGGGTGGCGTTTGAGGGGCCTTTGCCGTATTACTTCAGGCGCAGGTTGTAAAAGGCACTGCGGCCCGGATAAATGGCGGTATCGCCAAGGTCTTCCTCGATGCGCAGGATCTGGTTGTACTTGGCAACGCGATCCGAACGCGACAGCGAACCCGTCTTGATCTGGCCCGCCGACAGGCCAACAGCGATGTCGGCGATGGTGCTGTCTTCGGTTTCGCCCGAACGGTGCGAAATCACCGAGGTGTAGCCAGCGCGCTTGGCCATTTCGACGGCGGCGAAGGTTTCAGTCAGGGTGCCGATCTGGTTCACCTTGATCAGGATGGAGTTGCAGATGCCCTTGTCGATGCCTTCACGCAGGATCTTGGTGTTGGTCACGAAAAGATCATCGCCAACGAGCTGGATCTTCTTGCCGAGGCGATCGGTCAGCAGCTTCCACCCGTCCCAATCCTGTTCGGCCATGCCGTCTTCGATCGAGATGATGGGGTACTTGTCAGCCAGTGTGGCAAGGAAGTCGACCTTCTGGGCCGGCGTCAGCGACAGCTTCTCGCCGTGCATCTCGTACTTGCCGTCCTTGAAGTACTCGGAGGCCGCACAGTCAAGACCCAGCACCACGTCCTTGCCGGCTTCGTAACCGGCCTTGGCAATGGCTTCCATGATCAGGTCCAGCGCTTCGGTTGCGCCAGAGACGTTCGGGGCGAAGCCGCCTTCGTCACCGACGGTCGTCGGGTAGCCCTTCTTGTCGACGATCTTCTTGAGATTGTGGAAGATCTCGGCGCCGCAACGCAGGGCTTCGCGGAAGCTGGTCACGCCCACGGGCAGGATCATGCATTCCTGGAAGTCCAGGCTGTTGTTGGCGTGTGCGCCGCCGTTGATGACGTTCATCATCGGCACCGGCAGTTGCATCTGGCCCGAACCGCCGAAGTAGCGGTACAGCGGCAAGCCGGCCTCTTCAGAGGCTGCGCGTGCGGTAGCCATGGAGACGGCCAGCATGGCGTTGGCGCCAAGGCGGCCCTTGTTCTCGGTGCCGTCCAGCTCGATCATGGCCTTGTCGATGAAGGCTTGTTCTTCAGCGTCCAGACCAATCAGGGTTTCACAGATCTCGGTGTTGACGTTTTCGACAGCCTTGAGGACACCCTTGCCGAGGTAACGCTTGGCGTCACCATCGCGCAGTTCAATGGCTTCGCGCGTACCGGTCGAGGCTCCCGACGGCACAGCCGCGCGGCCCATTACACCGGATTCCAGCAGGACATCGGCTTCAACCGTGGGATTGCCACGGGAGTCGAGAATCTCGCGGGCGATCACGTCAACAATTGCACTCATCTGGTTTTCCTCGTCTGAAAAATCTATTCATTCAATAACGCGGCTCGATTGTATTTTTGCCGCTGTCTTGTGCCGGGGGCAGCACAAACCCACTCATTGTAAAGGTTTATGGATGACCATCGGGTGACGCCAATCAAGCTCAGATGTCCGCAAAGCTCAGGTCGGCGATCTTCAGTGCCTGCGTAACTACCGCCAAGTGGGCTGGATGCTCGAAATAGCGATTCAAGGCATCCCTGTCGGCAAAGGTAGCGTAAAGCAGATAGTCGCTGGCAGCTGGATCGGGTGTGGTATTGAAACCGCACCGCCATTCGAGGATGTCTGAAATCTGTGTCGGCAGCGCCTTCAACATGGCGTCAAGGGATGTGGCGGCATCGCTATCGGGGGTAATGCCCGCTTTGAAGCGGCACAGCACAACGTGCGTAATCAAGACTTACTCCTTGATGCCTAGTTCGGCGAAGGGGTGGGCTTTTACCGCAGCATCAATCGCTTTGAGGGTTACCAACAGCTCACGCATCTTGCCAAGCGGCCAGGCATTCGGACCGTCGGACAGCGCGCAAGGCGGGTTCGGGTGGGTTTCCATGAACACACCGGCCACCCCTGCTGCCACGGCAGCACGAGCCAGCACCGGCACGTGCTCGCGCTGACCACCGCTGGACGTGCCCTGCCCGCCCGGCAACTGCACCGAGTGGGTGGCATCGAACACGACCGGGCACCCCGTCTCGCGCATGATGGCCAAGCTGCGCATGTCGGACACAAGGTTGTTGTAGCCGAAGGAAGCGCCGCGCTCGCAGACCATGATGGTGTCTGCGCCGCCATTGGCCTCCTTGGCCTTGAGCACGACTTGCTTCATGTCACCCGGGGCCAGAAACTGGCCCTTTTTGATGTTCACCGGCTTGCCGGATGCTGCTACGGCGTGGATGAAATCAGTCTGGCGACACAGGAATGCCGGTGTCTGCAGCACATCGACAGCGGCACACGCATCGGCGATATCGTCCTCGCCATGAATGTCGGTCAATACCGGCACGCCGACCTTCTCGCGCACTTCCTTGAGAATGGCCAGACCGTTGTCACGACCGGGGCCGCGGAAACTCTTGCCCGAGCTGCGATTGGCCTTGTCGAACGACGACTTGTAGATGAAGGGAATGCCCAGTGCGGCAGCAATCTCCTTCAGTTCGGCGGCTGTCTCCATCGCCATCTCGCGCGACTCGATCACGCAAGGGCCAGCGATCAGGAAAAAGGGCTTGTCGAGACCAATCTCGAATCCACAGAGTTGCATGGCTTGCTCCTTGGCTCAGGCGGCGCGACTGGAACGCTGGGCCAGTGCGGCCTTGACGTAGGCGATGAACAGCGGGTGACCCTGACGCGGGTTCGAGGTGAATTCAGGGTGGAACTGCACGCCCACGAACCACGGGTGAACATCCTGCGGCAACTCCATCATCTCGGGCAGGTTCTCGCTCGGCGTGCGTGCCGAGATCACCAGGCCCGCAGCTTCGAGCTTAGGGACGTAAGTGTTGTTGACTTCGTAGCGGTGACGGTGACGCTCGGTCACCTTGGCGCCGTAGATGCTCGCCGCCAGCGTGCCGGACTTGATGGGGCAAGTCTGGGCACCCAGTCGCATGGTGCCGCCAAGGTTCGATGCTTCGGTGCGCTTCTCGACGCGCCCTTCGCGGTCCAGCCACTCGGTGATGAGTGCCACCACCGGATGCGGGCTCTCGGGGTCGAACTCGGTACTGTTGGCGCCTTCAAGACCGGCCACATGGCGCGAAAATTCGATGGTCGCCAGCTGCATGCCCAGACAGATACCCAGGTAAGGCACCTTGTTTTCGCGGGCGTAGCGGATCGCGGCAATCTTGCCTTCCGTACCGCGCTTGCCGAAGCCGCCAGGCACGAGGATGGCATCCACGCCCTTGAGCACGCCACAACCATTCTTCTCGATGTCTTCGGAGTCGAGGTAATGGATGTTCACCTGGCTCTGCGTGTGCAGGCCAGCGTGCTTCAAGGCTTCGATCAGTGACTTGTAGGACTCGGTGAGATCGACGTACTTGCCGACGAAAGCCACTTCAACTGACTGCTGCGGGTTCTCAAGTGCGTAGACCAGCTTGTCCCAGATCGACAGATCGGCTGCCTTGGCGAGGATTGCCAGCTTGTGACAGACGATTTCGTCGAGCATCTGCTCGTGCAGCATGGCCGGGATCTTGTAGATCGTATCGGCGTCCTGCACTTCGATGACTGCCTCGGGCATGACGTTACAGAACAGGGCAATCTTGCGGCGCTCTTCGACCGGAATCGAACGGTCACAACGGCACAGCAGCACGTCGGGCTGGATGCCGATCTCGCGCAGATCCTTGACAGAGTGCTGGGTCGGCTTGGTCTTCAGCTCACCCGCCGTTGCGATGTAGGGCAGCAGCGTGAGGTGCATGTAACAGGTGTTGTTGTGACCCTCTTCGATGCGCATCTGACGGATGGCTTCGAGGAAGGGCAGCGACTCGATATCGCCCACGGTACCGCCGACTTCGACGATCGCCACGTCGGCGCCTTCGCCACCGCGCTTGATCGACAGCTTGATCTCGTCGGTAATGTGCGGAATCACCTGTACCGTCTTGCCCAGATACTCGCCGCGGCGTTCCTTGCGGATCACGTTGTCGTAGATCTGGCCGGTAGTGAAATTGTTGCGCTTGGTCATCTTGGCGCTGGTGAAGCGCTCGTAGTGACCAAGATCGAGGTCGGTCTCGGCGCCGTCTTCGGTCACGAAGACTTCACCGTGCTGGAACGGACTCATCGTTCCAGGATCGACGTTGATATAGGGATCGAGTTTGAGGTGGGTGACGCGGATGCCTCGGGATTCGAGAATCGCCCCGAGTGAAGCGGCTGCGATGCCCTTGCCGAGCGAGGACACCACGCCGCCGGTGACAAAGACGTACTTGGTCATGGGATAACGGCTGCGGGAAATTCGAATTGTAACCGAAGCCAGCCCCTTGCTCAATTTTAGGCAGTCGCCAGCGTCTGCCGCAATGCCGTCCAAAGGCGGCTGCGGGAACCCGCAAAGCCTGCCAGACTCTTACTTCCCGCGAGGCGAGGCTCTGATCACGGCCCGAACGCAAAGGATCGTAAGCTGGCCTTACGAATGCTTACCAGTTGCCCGGCATAGCTGATAAAAAGAATCGGCATACTCCGCCCACACAATGAAAACAGCACTTCCACAGGCTGCCCGGTTCCAGCCGTCCCTCCGCATTCTGTTCCGGCCGTTCTGTCAGGCCGCGTTCGCCCTGCTGGCGGGCTGCGTCATGGTCGGGCCCGACTACAACAAACCCGCCGACCCTGCCACACCTGCCTGGCATAACACCTCTGCGCTGCCCGCGGCTGATATCGCGCTGGCGACATGGTGGCAACAGTTCCACGATCCGCTACTCGACCAGCTGGTGAAGCAGGCGCTTGAAGGCAGCCTGACGCTGCAGTCGGCCGAAGCGAAGCTGCGCGAAGCACGCGCCCGCCGTGGCCTGCAGTTCGCCCAGGTGATGCCGACCAGCAGCGTCGGCCTTGGCGGCAATCGCAGCGAAACGCGAACCGACAACAAGCGCAGTGACAGCCACGGCTATTCGGCCGACATTGACGCCAGCTGGGAGATCGACTTCTTCGGAGGCCGCCAGCGCGCCATCGAAGCCGCCGACGCCACGCTGAACGCGGCCGGATACGACCTTGCCGCCGCACGCGTGTCGCTGGCTGCCGAAGTTGCCAACAACTACATCGCCCTGCGCGCCGCGCAACAGCGCCTTGCTGTCACGAAGCAGAGCGTGATCAGCCGCGAGCAAACCCTGCAACTGACCCGCTGGCGCTTTGAAGCAAAACTGGTGTCCTCGCTGGAGCTCAATCAGGCGCTCAGCAGCCTGGAACAAGCTCGCGCCGCCCTGCCGACGCTGGAACGCACCATCGAAGAATCGAAAATCGCGCTGGCCGTCCTGCTCGGCAAACCCCGAAGCGCGGTAGAAGCCCTGCTGCAGGCCGATGGTGATCTGCCCGTAGCGCCTGCAGCATTGGCACAACGCCTGCCGGCCGACGCCCTGCGCCAGCGTCCTGACGTGCAGGCAGCCGAACGCCGTCTTGCTGCACAGACTGCGCAGATTGGCGTCGCCGAAGCCGCGCGTTACCCCAGCCTGAAGCTCAGCGGCCAGATCGGCGTCGAAGCCCTCACGCCGGCGGGTTTGTTGCGCGCCGACACCATCGTCAGCAGCCTGGTCGGCAGCCTCACTGCCCCGCTGTTCGATGCCGGCCGCGTGCAGCGCAACGTGGAAATCCAGACCGCGCTGCGCGACCAGACGCTTGCCAGCTACCGCAGCACACTGCTGCAGGCACTGGCGGATAGCGAGAAAGCCCTGTCCGCAATCCGCTGGAACGCCCAGCGTGTCGAAGCCCAGCAGCGCGCCGCCGATGCCGCGTCCGAAGCCGCGCGACTGGCCCTTATCAATAACCGCGCCGGCCGTAGCGACCTGCTGACCCTGCTCGACGCTCAACGCACCGAACTCTCGCAACAAGATGCCTTGTCCAGCGCACGCGGGGACTACCTCACGGCCATCGTTCAGCTCTACAAGGCGCTGGGCGGTGGCTGGAGTCCCGCACAGGACGGAGACACGAAATGAAAGACAAGAATCCGGACATCGCCCACATCCTCGCGGACGGCAAACGTCGTCGCCCGTGGAGGCGTTACGTCATCATCGCCCTTGTAGTGGTCGCCGTCATCGCAATGGCTTTGCTGTTCAACCGCAGCGACAACATCGAATCGCAATACCGCACTGCCGAGGTCACGCAAGGCGACCTGTCCTCGACGGTCACTGCCACCGGCACCTTGCAGGCGCGCACCAAGGTCGATATCAGCTCGGAACTCTCGGGCACCATCGCCCAGGTGCTGGTCGACTACAACAGCAAGGTGAAGAAAGGTCAGCCGTTGGCCGTGCTCAACACCACCAAGCTCGAAGGCCAGATGGCGCAGACCCGCGCCAACATGCAGTCCGCCATGGCCAAGGTCGAGCAGGCCAGGGCGGACGTCGACACCGCCGCGACCGCACTGGCTCGCCTTGAGAAGGTCGCCCAGCTCTCCAACGGCCAGCTGCCTGCCGGCAGCGAACTCGATGATGCACGCATCAAACTGCGCAACGTGCAGGCGGCGCTCGCAGCCGCCGAAGCCACCGTCGCGCAGCTGCGCGCCGCCTTGGCCGTGAGCGAATCCGACCTCACCAAGGCGACCATCCGCTCGCCCATCGACGGCACGGTACTCACGCGCAGTGTCGACCCGGGTCAGACTGTTGCAGCGTCGTTCTCGGCGCCCGTGCTGTTCACGATTGCGCAGGACCTTGCCGAGATGGACCTCAACATCGCCGTCGCCGAAGCCGACGTGGGCCAGCTGCGCGAAGGCATGCAGGGCAGCTTCACCGTCGATGCCTGGCCGGGCAAGAAATATTCGGCGCGCCTGCGCCAGATCCGCTACGCCGCCAAGACCGTCGACAACGTCGTCAGCTACGAGACCATCCTGCAGGTGCGCAACGACGATCTCTCCCTGCGCCCCGGCATGACCGCCACCGCCGACATGCAGGTGGCCGAACGCAAGAACGTACTGATGGTGCCCAACGCAGCCCTTCGCTTCACGCCCCCGACCAGCGCGCACCAGGAAAGCAGCAAGAGCGGCGTGCTCGGCAGCCTATTCCCCGCTCCACCCAATCTGCGCGGCAACCGCCCCAAGGAAGTCACCCAGGTCGGCCGTCGTGCCAGCGGCTCGCAGGCTCGCGTTTGGGTGCTCAAGGACGGCAAGCCGCACCCGGTCATCGTCACGGTCGGCCTCTCCGACGGCCGCAACACCGAGGTCAGTGGAGAGGGCATTGCCGCCGGCATCGAAGTCATCACCCGCGTCGAACAGCCCAAGTCATGAGCGCACTGCTCGAATTCCGCGCAATCACCAAGACCTACGGTGAAGGCTCGGCCGAATTCCAGGCCCTGCGCGGTGTCGACCTCAGCATTGAGGCGGGCGAGTTCGTCGCCGTGATGGGCCCCAGTGGTTCTGGCAAGTCCACGGCCATGAACATTCTCGGCTGCCTCGACGTACCCAGCACCGGCAGCTACCTGTTTGAGGGCACGCAGGTCGAGCGCCTCTCGCGCGACCAGCGCGCCCTGCTGCGCCGCCATTACCTGGGCTTTGTCTTCCAGGGCTTCAACCTGCTTGCGCGCACCTCGGCGCTCGAGAACGTCGAGCTGCCCCTGCTCTATCGTGGCGTATCCCGCAAGGCACGGCGTGAAGCCGCGCTGGATGCCCTGGCACAGGTAGGGCTGACGGGCTGGGAAGATCACACGCCAGCCGAGTTGTCCGGTGGCCAGCAACAGCGCGTCGCCATTGCGCGCGCCATTGCCACACGCCCCACCGTGCTGCTGGCTGACGAGCCAACCGGAAACCTTGACAGCGCCCGCAGCGACGAGATCATGCACCTGCTCACCGGGCTCAACCGCGATCGCGGCATCACGGTGCTGATGGTCACCCATGAGCCCGACATGGCGCGCCATGCGAGCCGCGTCGTCAGATTCGTGGATGGCGTCGTGGCGTCAGACGATGCGGCAGTGAGGAGTGAGGAGTGAAGCGTAAGGAGTTGAGCATCCGGGCAGCTACGCTGCCCGCAATACGGCCCCTCTCCCGCAAGCGGGAGAGGGACTCCTCACTCCTTACTCCTCACTCCTTACTCCTCACTCCTCACTGCCTTAAATGATCTGGAACGCCTTCCTCCTCGCGCTGCGCGAGATCCGCCGCAACCTGCTGCGTGCCTTCCTCACCACGCTGGGCATCATGATCGGTGTGGCCGCCGTGGTGACCATGGTCACGCTTGGCAAGGGGGCAACGCGCTCGATCCAGGACCAGGTTGCGAGCCTTGGCAGCAACCTGCTGATCCTGCGCCCGGGGCGCGGCTTCTCTGCGGGCACCGGCAGTGGCGCCACACCTGACTTCAAATTGGCCGATGCAGAGGCCATAGCACACGAAATCCCCGGCATCCGCGCCGTGGCACCCAGCGCACAACGTTTTGGCAGTGCGATCTTCCTGCAGCAGAACTGGAGCACGACGGGCACGGGCGTCACCAACGACTATTTCTCGGTCGGCAACTGGGAGCTGGCCGAAGGCCGCCTGTTTACTGACGCCGAGCAGGAAGGCGGGCGCGCGGTGTGCATCCTCGGCGAAACCATCCGCGCCAAGCTGTTCGCCGGGCACGACCCCATTGGTCGCAAGATGCGCTTCCGCTCGCTGACCTGCGAGATCATCGGCACGCTCAAGCCCAAGGGTCAGGGCGGCTTCGGCAACGACCAGGATGACGTGCTCTTCGTACCCCTGCGCACCATGCTGCGCCGCATCTGGACCTCGGCCAGTGCGCAGGAGATACCGACCATCTTCATGTCCGCCAAGGATGGCTACAACACCGATGAAGTCGTTGCCGACGTTACCCAGCTGATGCGCCAGCGCCGCAACATCCAGGGTAACCAGCAGGACAACTTCCAGATCGTCGACACCAAGCAGATCGCGCAGACCCTCTCCGGCACCACGCAGATCCTCACGGCCCTGCTCGGCGCCGTCGCTGCGGTGAGCCTGCTCGTCGGCGGCATTGGCATCATGAACATCATGCTCGTGTCGGTCACCGAGCGGACCCGCGAGATCGGCACACGGCTCGCCATCGGAGCCCTGTCACGCGAGGTGCTGCTGCAGTTCCTCGTCGAAGCGGTCGCACTCTCTTCGCTGGGCGGACTCATAGGCATCGGTCTGGCGCTGGGCGCCTCGATCGGGCTCTCCAACCTCATGAACCTGCCCTTCCGCTTTGAGCCCGAAATCAATCTGCTGGCCTTCTGCTTCTCGGCTGGCATCGGCGTACTGTTCGGCTACATGCCGGCCCGCCGCGCTGCGCGGCTCGACCCAATCGAGGCGCTGCGTCACGAGTAAGTGCCCGCGTGGTTTTCTGCAGCGTTCGGCACAAGGTAAGCTTGCGCCCCTGCAGCGACATGTCTCCTGCTCACCCGACAGCCCCCCCGGAGCCCTGAACCGTGCGTATCGAAACCCGCTTTGGCCTGATCATCGCGTTCTGCTTCCTGCTCGGCGTCTCCATCGCCGGCTACATCTCCTACGCGCTGGAGTCCCGCCAGGTCCGCGAAGAGGTCACGCAGAAAGCCCAGGTCCTGCTCGAGACCGCTCTGGCCGTGCGTGGCTACACGGTCGACGAGATCGCCCCGGTCGTGAAAGAGGCCGACGCGCACAACGGCGCCAACTTCCGGCCACAGCAGGTGCCCTCCTACGCCGCGCAGAACGCGATGCGCCGCCTGAGCAAACAGTTCCCCGACTACAACTACCGCGAGACCTCGCTCAACCCCACCAACATCAACGACCGGGCCAGCGACTGGGAGGTCGGCCTGATCCGCGCCTTCCAGTCCGACAGCGAACTCAAGGAACTCACAGGCCAGCGCGGCAACGGCGACAGCGAAAGCTTCTACGTGACGCGCCCTATCCGCCTCACCAACCCGGCCTGTCTGGAATGCCACAGCACCATCGACGCCGCGCCCAAGGCCATGGTCGCCAAGTACGGCGGTGCCGGCGGCTTTGGCTGGCGGCTCAACGACGTGGTCGGTATTCAGGTAGTCGAGGTGCCCGTTGCACCAGCACGCGCCAAGGCAATCAACAGCTTCCTCGTCACCATCGGCTCGCTGACTTGCGTGTTCATCCTCACGGCCGCCATTTTCCTGCTCCTGCTGCGTCGCCATGTCACGCGCCCGCTCGAAGCCCTCACCCGCTCAGCGCGCGACCTCAGCCTCAGCAGCGACGCAGCGGATCCTGCATCGCAATCGCTGAATGAAGAAGGCGGCCAGTTCAGCGATCTGCACGCCGCGATCTTCCGCCTCAAAGCCAGCGTCGACGGCGCCGTCGACGCCATCCGCCGGCATGTCCCGAATGACGATGCCACCCGCATCGTGCGGCCGGACGCACGCTTCCCGCCCAAGAACTGAGGCGCGACGATGCAGACGCTGTTTCTCCTCGCCGTCTCGGCCACGCTGTGGCTGCTCCACGTCACCATCGGGCAGGACGCCAGCATCCTCGCCGCCCAGTCAGGCCGCCTCCTGTTCCTGGCGGCCTGGGCCATCACGGCCATCACCTGCGTGCAGGTACTGCAGTTCGTATTCACCCACCAGATCACAGGTCGCCGCCAGGGCCAGGGTGCGTCAGACCTGCTGCGCGCCGTGGTGCGCATCGTGCTGTACCTCATTGCCGCAGGCATGTTCCTGCACTTCGCGCTGGAGCAGGCCATCACCGGCATTCTGGCCACGTCGGCCATGCTCTCGGTCATCGTCGGTCTGGCGCTGCAGCCCACCCTTGGCCACCTTTTCTCAGGCGTCTCCATCGAGATTGAGCGACCACTGCGCGTTGGCGACTACATCCGGCGTGGCGAGGTCGAGGGCCAGGTCACCTCTCTCAACTGGCGCTCCGTCTTCGTCACCACCGAGGAGGGCACCCGCATTGTCATCCCCAATAGCGACTTCACCAGCCGCACGGTAGAAGTCATCGACGGCAGCCGCCCGTTCCGCCACAGCGCCGTTTTCGACATGTCCAGCAGCGTCACACCCGGCAAGGTGATGCGCATCGGCATGCGCGTGCTGCGCAGTGGCCTCAGCGATGTCTGCATCACGCCCGAGCCCATGGTCGTCATGGTCGGCACCGAGCCCCGCAGCGGCAGCGTGCGCTATGCCCTGCACTTCTACACCCACAACTTCCTCAAGCGTGAGCAGGTCGCCTCCGACGTGCTCGAACGCCTGTGGTACGCCCTGTCGCGCGAAGGCCTGCAACTCATCCCGCCGCCGCGCTTCGGCAATAACCAGGGCAACAACAACGCCGGCAGCAGCGTGGCTGGCACGCGCCCCGCAGTGGATGCCAACGCCAAACCTGCAGAGTCCCCCGGCACCAAGGCGCCCTCCAAACCCGAGTGGCAGGCCCTCATCGGCGAGCTGTTGCCCGAGCTTCCACCCACCCTTGTCACGCGCCTCGCCAGCAGTGCCAAGCGCTACCGCTATGGCCCTCACGAAACCGTCTCGCCCAAGGTCGCCGCCCTTGTCGTCAGCGGCCGCCTGCGCGAAGCGCTCAGTGTCGAGGAGGTCAGCCTGCCCATCGTGCTCGAACAGATGCTGCAGGCCGGCCCCAATTCCGTCAGCAAGCCCGCCACCATGCCTGCCGCCAGTGTCAATCGCTTGCTGCGCGATGCGTCACAAGCCATCGGTCCGCTGGCCCAGTCACTTGTCGCGGGCTACGCAGCCGTCACCGATGACCTCTGGCTCGCCTACCAGGCCGTTGCCGTGGGCATCATCGACCCCCAACGACGCGCCGAGTTCCTGGCGCGTGGCCCCGAGCATCCCTCCCGCGGTCTCACACGCGGCGACCTTCTCGGCTGGGACCGACTCCTCAAGCTCAACAACGATCCCGCCAGCAAGAGCCTCGCCACGCAGGACTGCGAACTGCTCGTCTGGAACGCCGCCACCCTGCGCTCGGCCCTCGGCAATCTCGACGAGACCGAACTCAACGCCTTCATCCAGCTGCTCGTCCGCAAGCAAAGCCATTGCCGGCGCCTGGACCTGCCCCGCCTGCAACGCTGGCTGGCGCGCACCGGCGGCTTGCTGTAGTTCCGCCGCTCTTCCGGGCAGCTACCAGCCGCAACCGCCCCGCGCTACACTGCGCCACAGCCTTGTTTTATTGGCTAAAGTCAATTTCAATGACTCGCCACCTCCGGTATTCCGTAGCCCAGTCTCCAGCAGCCCCAGTAGCCCGCTTTACACGAGGGATCACCAGAATGAACACCATTGCCCAATCCAGCATTCGCCGCCTCAGCATTCTCGCCTGTGCCCTGGCGCCCCTGATGTTTACCGCGTGTTCCAGCCAACCCAAGCTTGGTGGCTCCGGAACAGTCGCCTCTGGCGGCGCAGCAGGCTCCACCGCATCGGGCGAAAACAGCCAGCTTGAAAAATGCACCGAGTCCCTCGGTACCATCTCCCTCGTCGAAAACCAGCAAGCCGGCTGGTACAGCATCCTCACCAATCAATACAAGCTCCCCCCCACCGCCAACCTGCTGCGTCTCATGATCCAGCAAAGCAACTGCTTCGTCGTCGTCGAACGCAGCGCGGCCGGCCTGCGTGCCATGGAGCGCGAACGCAACCTCGACCGCAGCGGTGAGCTGCGCCAGGGCAGCAACTTCGGTCGCGGCCAGATGGTCTCGTCCGACTACGCGCTGAGCCCTGAAGTCCTCTTCTCCGAAAGCGACACCGGCGGTGTCGGTGGCGTGGTCGGTGGTGTCATCGGCGGCACGGCAGGCCGACTGATCTCGGTTGTCGGCGCCAATGCCAAAAACCGCGAAGCCGGCACCATGCTCACCCTCGTCGACAACCGCTCTGGCGTTCAGATCGCCGCCTCCGAAGGCAGTGCCAGCAAGGTCGATTTCGGCGGCTTCGGCGCCCTGCTCGGCAGCCGCGCCGGTGGCGCCGCCGGCGGCTACACCAACACGCCGCAGGGCAAGATCATTGCCGCTGCCTTCATGGATTCTTACAACCAGATGGTCCGCTCGCTGCGCAACTACAAGGCGCAGGAAGTCAAAGGCGGCCTCGGCAAGGGTGGTCGCCTCAAGGTCGGCGACTGAGCCCTTCCAGCCCTGTCACAGAAGCCTGGCGCGTCACTGACCCGTCAGGCTTTTTTCTGCAACGGTTTCACCTGCACACAATCCAGATCAGGAGAGCATCATGAATCTCGTCGAACGTGCCAAGAACATCCTCCTCAGCCCCAAGACCGAATGGCCGGTCATCGAAGGTGAAACTGCCACCGTCAAATCCATCTACCTCGAATACCTCGTCATCCTGGCCGCCATTCCCGCCATCGCCACCTTCATCGGCATGTCGCTTGTCGGCTACTCGGTCCTGGGCATGTCGATCAAGACGCCCCTGCTGGCCGGCATCGCCAACCTCATCGTCAGCTACGTCCTGTCCCTGGTCATGGTCTTCGTCGTCAGCCTCATCGCCGACGCACTCGCCCCCAGCTTCGGTGGTCAGAAAAACCCCATCAGCGCATTCAAACTCGTCGCCTTCAGCATGACGGCCAGCATGCTCGGCGGCATCTTCAGCATCATCCCCGCCCTGTCAATGCTCGGCCTCCTCTGCTCGCTCTACGGCATCTACGTGCTCTACGTCGGCGTCGCACCGCTGATGAAAGTACCCCAAGACAAAGCCATCGGCTACACCGCCGTCCTCATCATCTGCGCCATCGTCATCGGCGTCGTCGTTGGCGCCATCTCCGGCATCGTCGGCGCCGTCGGCATGCGCGGCTCAGCCATCTCGATGAGCACGCCCGACACCACCCAGCAAGCCCCGATCAACATCTCGATCGACACACCGCAAGGCAAGGTTCAGATCGACACACAGAAGCTCGACGACATGAACAAGAAGATGGAAGAGATCGGCAAACAGGCAGAAGCTGCTGCTGCCAGCGGCGACCAGAAGGCCAGCATGGAGGCCGCGGCCAAGGCGCTGCAGGCTATGGGTGAAGCGCTGGCTGCGCAGTCGGCGGCAAAGTAGAAACCCTTCCGAATCGCCAAAGCAAATAGGCTTGCCGCTTGTTACGTTGCATTGAAACTGTTTGTATCACTTGGCAATACCGCCACAATCCAAGCAGCAGGCCACTCTCCTCCCATAACGCCCGGTTTGCCTAGGGCGCCCTATATCTAGTTCGGCGTCTATGCGTTCAACGATATCCACCATACTGGCCGGCACGCTCGGATGTATCACATGGCCTTTATTTTTAATTCTTATTGGTGACAACCCCGTTGGGAAAACGGGTGGAATTGATTTATTGGTACTTCTCTCTCCTATCGTATTATTTGCCGTACCGTTTTCAGCTCGCCTCAGACTTAATGGCTCAACTGGTCTAGCCGCTTGGATTATTGCGGCGGCCCCTGTGCTTAGCGCCGTAAATTTTGCTTTTGTGATTGTTATCGACGGGCTTTCAAAAACAGATGCAACTAATGCAGCGTGGGCATGTTGTGGGGTGTGGCTTCTGATTAGTCTGGTGGTCAATGGCATTGCCAAGAAAACCAACTCCTAACGGACAACACCACGAGATCTCCATAGAAAAACGGGAGAAATTTTGCAACGAAGGATATTTACAATATTAACCAGCGCTGTTGTTTCTGCCTATGCAGGGGCCATGGCCATTGATGCCAATCACGACCTTGGCGTCATTGAAATCCTGCCCGGACTCGTAGAGATCAATTCAAGTTCATCCCGCGTAAGAACTGAAAGCGACTCAAAAAAATATGTATATTTTGTTAACGGATACAAAATAGGAGAGGAGTTTAAAATTGAATGCGAAGGTGACGCTTATAGCTTGTGCGAAGAAAATGAATTTTCCAAAAAAAATGGGATTGAAAACGCGAAAGCCTGGGTCATTCCTATCAACAACAACAAGGGGTTTATTCGCGCACAAGGCGTATTGCGAAATGACGGAAAAATTGAAATAAAAGAGTACAAAGAATCTGAGAAGAAGGCAGAAGAACTAAAAGAAAAAACAAAAACAAAATTATATATTTTTGTATCAATATTTACATTTTCATCATTGGATTTAATTTTATCTTTCATTAAAAAGTAAATACCTAATAATGACTTTTTTTGCGCACCGATTGACTGGCAAAAAAAACACCAACCCCCATCCACACACATGTTAGATAAAATAGCAATTGAAATTATTGTCATTTTTTCGACGCACTTGGTTGTTTTTGCAATTATTTTATTTTTGTCATCTATAATTGCAAAAAAATACGCAAAATCCACGCGCTTAAAAGTTATTATCTATTCAATTCCTTTCGTTTTTTCATTACTTCCTTTTGTTATACACAGCCCAAGTCACGACAAAAAAACATTAAATTATGAAAAAAATACTGAAAAGGATCGTGAAGAAGAATACAGACACGCAAACAACTCACTGCATTTATCTAAACTCTGCAAGAATCGAAAAAGAACAGTTCGCGGCATAGGACAAAAAACCCAGTCTGGACTCGCCATTTTCTATGAATCAAGTAAAAAACCAGACATAAATTTTAATAGACTTGTTGCCAAGCTTACGCATGGAAATAATTCATGCGAATTTACAGCGCTGACTTTTTTAGAATTTAAAGAATATAAAAAAAATAATTTTGACTATAAAGAAGAAGGCCTCTTCGAACAAAAACACTTGTGCGACAATCCCGACAAATATATTCAAAAAAGCTCCACAGCAAGGTATGAACTTGTTTTTGGCGACTCAATAGTCACCTCAACTCCGTGGAAGGGCGAGGTTTCAAGTGTTTCTGTGCGCATTCAGGATCGTACTACCGGGGAACTAGTTGCTGAGGACACGCTTTATTCGCTTGGGCGGACGTCGGAGGTCGGAGTATGCCCAAGCCACCAGAGTCAATTAGTTCAGTTGATCACTGATGTTTTCGGACCATAGAAAACATGGGAGTGCCAACAAGTCTATCGCCTGATCAAGTGCTGTGGCCGCTCAGAAGTGGCTCCCTGTTTTCCTGACTCGTCCTATCCCGCCAATTGGATACATACGTGGATCGCTGGCAACAGTACCTTTTCGAAGCACATCCCGAGGCAACACTGCGTAACTGGGCGAGGCGCCTTCAGAAGTTCCGCTTCTTTCGTGCCTATGGCGGCCACGCCAACGATGGTGACTCGCTGGATGTTTGCTACGCCTATCAAGACACAGGTGAACTTCAGGAGTTCTTTGCGCATCTTGGCGTGAAGCTGGTGATGCATGAGACGCAGCCTCCCCAGCCGGAGCCCGACGTTTCATATCCTGGCGATGTCTATGCCGCGTTCCCATCGCTGATTCCCGGCACTCGCTGGATTGAGCAACCCAGGTACTGCGTCATCGACGGGCATAAGGTTTTCGCGTGGTGCGAGGTGGGCAAGATCAGACTCTCTATCGGCATGAACTATGAGGTGACACCTTCTGATGTCACTGTGGCGGAGGCCATTGAACGGTTGCTCGAAAATGTGTCACTTACTGTCATTGAGCCCCCAATCGACAACCGGAACTGCATATGCCCCAAGTTCTACCCGGGGTATTTCTCCTGAACGTAGCCGCCACCATGAAATGCACGAGCGCCTTAATCGCGCTGTTGATGCTCAGCGTCTCCACATGCGCGTTCGCACAGAAGAGGCATTGGGTCATCTGCGACCTGACCGTCATGGTGAAGAGTGCCCAAGACACAGTGCCGCGTGTTTCGGGTCTGGTGCGTTCAAGCAACGCGCCAGCAGGCACCGAGTGCCCTGCCCCCGGCGCTGTCATCTCCTTCCTGCCGGAAACCATGGACTATCAAACGGTATTGCCGCGCAAGCAATGGCCGGGCGTTGGCGAAGTCGTGACGATCCGTTACCGCTATCTGCTGGGCGAATGCAAATACACGGGCCCTTGCAAGATCGAGCATTTCTCGTTGATGCGATGAAGCCACCGTCTTGGGCTTTGGCCGACGAGCTTGTGAATACCCGATGTGAATTGCTGACTCGCCGAAGCAGGCGTCAGACGATGTAACCCTGCAGCCTGCTTTCAATGATGCGCGGGTTGTCGCCGTGGGCGATGGCGACGATGCCGTCGAGCAGCATGTCGCGGACGGCGACGAGGCGGGTGATGTTGGCCTGCAGCTTCTTGGCCATTGGGAGGAAGATGAGGTTGGCTGAGCCGACGCCGTAGATGGTGGCAACGAAGGCGACTGCGATGCCAGCGCCGAGCTTGCTGGGGTCGGAGAGGTTCTCCATGACGTGGATGAGGCCCATGACGGCGCCGATGATGCCGATGGTGGGTGCATAGCCGCCGGCGGCTTCCCAGATCTTGGAGGCTTGCTTCATCTCGACTTCCCAGGTGTGGATGTCGATTTCCATGACTTCGCGGATGCGCTCGGGTTCGACGCCGTCGACGAGTAGCTGCATGGCTTTGCGCAGGTAGGGATCAGGCTGCGAAGCCATCTTGTTTTCGAGTGTGAGCAGGCCTTCCTTGCGGGCGATCTGGCTCCAGCTGACGACCTGGGCGATGAGATCATCGAGCGGCGGTACAGGCGGCTTGATGACCCAGACGGTCATCGCGAGGCCCTGCTTGAAGGTGCGCCAGGGGCTTTGCAGCATGACGGCGCCGAAGGTGCCGCCGACAACGATCATGAATGCAGTGGGCTGGATCAGCGAGCCGATGTGTCCGCCTTCGAGCAGCTGGCCGCCGATGATGGCGACGAGTCCCAGCAGGAGTCCGGCAACGCTGATGACATCCATGCGGCGGGCCCCGGCGGTTCAGCTCAGGCCGCTGAGGCGCGTCGGCTGCGGGGCTCTGCCTGGGGCATGGCGGAGTCGCGACCGCTGGCGATGCGCGAGCGCAGGCGTGCGATGGCCTGGCTGTGCAGCTGGCAGACGCGGGATTCGGAGACGCCCATCACTTCGCCGATTTCACGCAGGTTGAGGTCTTCTTCGTAGTAGAGGCCCATGACCATCTTTTCGCGGTCCGGGAGGTCGCCGATGGCCTTGATGAGCACCTGACGCATGCCGGCTTCTTCCAGCATGTCGAGGGGGTCGTTGCTCTCGCCGACGATGTGGCGATCGAGGTAGTCGTCTTCTTCTTCGCTGCCGAAGTCTTCGAAGTACACGAGCTGGTAGCCGCGGGCTTCCTGCAGCATCTTCTGGTAATCAGCGAGGCTCATGCCAAGCGATTCGGCGAGTTCGCGCTCGGTGGGCTGACGGCCGTGAACCTGTTCGAGGTTATGGATGGCGGTTTCGATGCGGCGCATCTCGCGGCGCAGGCTTCGCGGCAGCCAGTCGTTCTCGCGCAGGCCGTCGAGCATGGCGCCACGGATGCGTTGCACGGCGTAGGTCTCGAACTGGGCGCCGAGGCCTTCTTCGTAACGGCTGATGGCGTCGAGCAGGCCGAGCATGCCGTTCTGGATGATGTCTTCTACCTGCACGCTGGCCGGCAACTTAGCCATGAGGTGGTAGGCAATGCGTTTGACCAGGGGGGCATAGCGCGCCACAAGCTGGTCTTTGTCGAGTGTTCCCGCTGCGTTATACATCGTGCTCTCGCTCAGTAAAGGTCACTCGCTGAGTGAATGGTCAGCAACATCATGGAGCCATTCTGCGCTGCAGGTGACACACATGCCTTGTGGAAAAAGACCGGTGTTGTTGCCCAATTCGCTTTCCAGTTTGCGTTTCTGTCCGGCTGACTCTGACGGTCTGCGCGGGGGCAACCACGGGAGCCGCCCATCTGGTTGCTTACGGCCCGGCAAGAGAAAAACTTGAGGCATGGTCGTCCCCCGTCACAGCCCCGCATTGCCCCCTTCGCCCGTCGAGAGGCGGGGTGCGGCCATGAGCAGGCCAGCTTCGCTGCGGTCGAGCTTCCACGGGGAATCGGCAGGGATCTCCCGCAGGGCACGGTGCAACAAATAATTGCGATTGGGCAGGTGCAGGTCTTCCGGCACGCGCTGGCCGTTGGCGATATAGAGCATGGGCAGGGCGTGGCGGATGGAGACATCCAGCGCGGGGGCGATGCTGTTGGCTTCGTCGAGCTTGGTGAAGATGCAGCCGGCGGTGTCGGGCGAGACGTAGGCGCGGATGACGTCATCCATGGTGTCGCCGCGCACGGTGGCGTTGAGGCACAGGATGCGGGCGATCTTGCCGACGGAGTTGAGCATGGCCGCTTGCTCGCCAACCATTTTGTCGCGCTGGCTCATGCCTACGGTATCGATGAGGACCATGTGCTTCTTGCGCAGCTCTTGCAGGGTGGAACGCAGGTCGCTGGCGTCGCGCACCACATGCACCGGCACGCCGAGAATGCGGCCATAGATGCGCAGCTGTTCGTGGGCGCCGATCCGGTAGCCGTCGGTGGTGATCAGGGCCAGGCGGTCGGCCCCGTGGCGCACCACGCAGCGGGCAGCGAGCTTGGCGGTGGTGGTTGTCTTCCCTACCCCGGTTGGGCCGACCAGCGCGTAGACGCCGCCGCGGTCGATGATGTCGGCTTCTGCGTCCTGCAACTGCAGGTCGCGGGCGATGAGCTGGCGCACCTGGTTGCGGGCTTCGTTGAGATCGCTGCCTCCTGCCAGACCTTGCGTGAGTTGGTGGGTGAGCTGCGCCGAGAATCCCGCTTCAAGCAACTCGCTCATCATCTGCGTGCGGGTCGGCGCGGTTCGCGATATCTCGCTCCATGCAAAGCCGGCGAGCTGACGCTCAAGCATGCCCTTGATGGATGCAAGTTCGTGCATCAGGGCCGCGTTGGCGGCCTCCAGGCCGCGCACGCGGGACTCTTCCTGTTCGGGTTGGGCAGGCTGTGACGCGTGTTCGGCGGGACGGCGCTGCGGTGTGCTGCTCACATCCGCATGGTCAGCCCCCGCATTTGACTGACTGCCTGGGTAATTGAGTGGACTGCCGTCGGACCGGACGCGGGGCGGCGTGAAAGGACGCACCATCTGGCGCCCCCCCGTGTCAGCGTCATGATCCGGCGCGTCAATGCCGGAACGGAATACCGGGCGCGGACCCGCCGGCTGGGGCTGGCTGCGTCGCGCAAGTTCGGCAGCAATCTGCTCACCGATGCGCTTGCCATTGCCTGCACTGGCACCACCCTTGCCGCTGCCGGCAGGCTGGCCGTTGACGAATGGCGCAGCTTGCGGCGCTGGCTGATGGGTTTGCGGCTCGCGGGCCTGTCGCACCGTGGCGTTGAGTTCGCCCATGGCCTCGGGCGGCAACGCGACGATTTCAACACCACCAGGCACGGAGCGGTTTGACAGCACGACCGCGTCGGCGCCCAGCTCTGCCTTGAGTGCCGCAAGCGCTTCACGCGCCGTTTTGCCCACGAATTTGCGCACGTTCACCATCTTCAGCCTCCTATGACGCCCGTGACGCGGATCGTGCGAGTTTCAGGCACTTCCGAGTGGGCGATAACCTTGAGAGAGGGCACCGAGCGACGCAGGAAACGCGACAGCAGCCAGCGCAACGCATTGGGCACGAGCAGTACGGCGGGCTGCCCGGCGTCTTCCTGACGCTGGGCAGCTGCTGCGGTGTCGCGCAACAGCGTTTCGGCCAGACCGGGTTCGATGGTTGCCGAATCGGCACTCGAGCCCTGCATGGCCTGCAACAACAAACGTTCGAGTCCGGGGTCCAGCGCGATGACCTGCATGTCGGCACTTCCCGGGAAAAGCCCCTGCACGATGGCGCGGCCAAGCGCCGTACGCACGTGGGCTGCGAGTTCGACAGCATCCTGCGTGCGCGGCGCGAACTCGGCGAGCGTTTCGACGATGCTGCGCATGTCGCGGATGTTGACGCCTTCTTCGAGCAGGTACTGCAGGGTCTTCTGCACCACGTGCAGGGGCAGCGCCTTGGGCACGAGATCTTCGACGAGCTTGGGCGAATCCTTGGCGATGTGGTCGAGCAGCGCCTGCGTCTCCTGCCGGCCAAGGAGGTCGGACGCGTGCGACAGGATGACGTGGTTGATGTGCGTCGCCACCACGGTGCTGGCATCGACCACCGTATACCCCAGCGCGTGGGCCTGATCACGCAAGGCACTATCCACCCACACGGCGGGCAGGCCGAAAGCGGGATCCTTGGTCTCGTTGCCGGGCAAACGCCCCACCACGCGACCGGGGTTGATGGCCATGAACTGACCCGGGAAAGCTTCGCCCTGCCCTATCTCGACGCCTTTGAGTGTGATGCGATAGAGATTGGGGCGCAGCTCCAGGTTGTCGCGAATGTGCACGGGCGCAGCGAGGAAGCCGATCTCCTGCGCGAACTTCTTGCGCAGGCCCCGGATGCGCGACAGCAGCTCACCGTTCTGCGCTTTGTCGACCATCGGGATCAGGCGGTAGCCGACTTCAAGGCCCAGTACGTCGACAGGCGTCACGTCGGTCCAGCTGGCCTCCATCTCGGCGGCCGTGGCGACCACTTCGGCGGCAGGTTTGACGGGTTCCTTGACCTCGGTCTCGCGACGTTGGCTCTGCCACCAAGCAAGGTAACCCATTGCCCCAGCGAGGGTGAGGAAGACCAGATTGGGCATGCCGGGGATGAGACCCAGCAGCCCCAGAATGCCGGCCGTCATCACCATGATCTGCGGATTGGTGAAGAGCTGATTCACGAACTGTGCGCCGACGTCCACATCGTCACCCACGCGTGACACCACCAGACCTGCAGCGACCGAAATGATCAGTGCGGGAATCTGCGCGACCAGACCGTCGCCGATGGACAGCAAGGTATACACGTGCGTGGCACGGCCGATATCCATGTCATGCTGAACCACGCCGATGATGAGGCCGCCGACGATGTTGATCAGCAGAATCATGATGCCGGCTACTGCGTCACCGCGTACGAACTTGGAGGCACCGTCCATGGCGCCGTAGAAGTCGGCTTCGTTCGCGATCTCGGAGCGGCGGCGCTTGGCTTCGGCGTCGTCGATGAGCCCGGCATTGAGGTCGGCATCGATGGCCATCTGCTTGCCGGGCATGGCATCGAGAGTGAAGCGTGCGCCGACTTCAGCGATACGGCCTGCGCCCTTGGTGATGACGACGAAGTTGATGACGGTGAGGATGACAAAGACCACCACGCCTACCGCCGTATTGCCACCGACGAGGAAGTGGCCGAAGGCCTCGATCACCTTGCCTGCCGCGTCACCGCCTTTGTGGCCATCGATGAGCACGACGCGCGTCGATGCGACGTTGAGCGACAGGCGCAGCAGCGTCGTCACCAACAGCACGGTCGGGAAGATCGAGAAATCCAGCGGCTTGCGGGTGTACATCGCCACCAGTAGCACGACCATCGACAACGCGATGTTGAAGGTGAAGAAAAGGTCGAGCAGGAATGCCGGCAGCGGCAAAACCATCATCGACAGCACAAGCAGCAGCAGGATCGGCGCTGCGAGCTGCCGGATGTTCGATGGCGTAAAGATCTGCTTCAGGTCGAGGGTATTGGTAGCCATCTGGTTTCTCAGCGAGCGACAAGCCCGGCGCCCTCGTCATCAATGCGCCCCTCAAAAGGGTCCATGCCAGCGGGTACGGCAATCGCGTTCGGCGCCTGTGGAGGCAAACCCTTGCCGACCAGGAATTCATTGAGCTGGTAGACGTAGGCCATCACCTCGGCCACCGCGGTGTAGAGCGCGGTGGGGATCTGCTCGTCAACCTTTGCGTGGTGAAACAGCGCACGCGCCAGCGGTGGTGCTTCAAGCATGGGGACGGCATGCCTGGCAGCGAGGTCGCGGATCGCCTTGGCAACGAGGTCAGCACCTTTGGCCACCACGGTCGGTGCGCCCATGCGGCCGGCGTCGTACTTCAGCGCCACGGCGAAGTGCGTCGGGTTGGTCACCACCACGTCGGCCTTGGGCACGGCATCCATCATGCGGCGGCGGGCCATCTCGTTCTGGCGCTGGCGGATCTTGCCCTTTACCTGCGGATCGCCTTCGCTCTCCTTGTTCTCCTGCTTCACGTCTGCCTTGCTCATGCGCAGCTCTTTGAAGTAATGCCATACCTGGTACGGCACATCGATGGCTGCGATCAGGGCCAACGAGGCGCTAAGGGCCAGCGATGCCAGCACCAGCATCTGCATGAACGTGATGAGGCCGGAATGCAGCGGCATGCTCATCAGCATGAGGATTTCGACGCGCTGTTTCCACACGATGGCGCCGGCGATACCCAGGATGCATGCCGCCTTGACCGTGCCCTTGACGAGTTCGATGAGGCCGTTGACCGAGAAGAAACGACGCATGCCACTGATGGGGTCCATGCGGGTCAGGTCGAACTGGAAAGACTTGCTGCTGATGACCACGCCACCGAGCAACATGTGCGAGACCACCCCCACCACCACAACGACAACGAGGATGGGCGCCAGCGCCAGCAAGCCATCCGCGCTGAGGCTGAGCATCGTGCTGGTCATGATGTCGCTGGAGAACGCGGCCTGATGGTCGAAGCTCAGCCCGTGTCGCATCACGCTGCTCAAGCGCTCATAGATCCAGCCCGAGCTGGTCCAGATGGAGAGCACACCGGCGACGAGGACGAGAAAAGACGACAGCTCGCGCGAACGGGGCACCTTGCCCTCTTCGCGCGCTTGCTCCAGCTTCCTGCCTGACGCTGGTTCTGTTTTTTCGAGATCGCTGTCTTCAGCCATGGTCGGAAGCTCAAGAAAATCACCGTGCCGCCCCAAGATTTTCCTGGCCCCCTCGGGGGGCGGCCTGACGCCGAAGGATCAAGCCGGGAGCACAGGAAAATCCACCTGTGGAGTGAAGGGCATTATTTGCCGGGGCGGCAAGTTCGACCGTGGGGAAAAAATGCGGAAAGGCCAGCCTATTCGGACTGGCATTACGCGGGACACGCTTTGTGACAGCCTTGTAACGCGATCAGCAGGTCTGCCGGAGACGCGAGACCACAAATGAAAACGGCCTGCCGAAGCAAGCCGTCAGGTTTTCATGTGCGCGCGATCAGCTCAGGTGTGCGGGCGGTTCCGAGGCGTCGAGCAAGGCGCTGTAGCAGCGCTGCAGGTCGGCGTCGCTGGCCGGGTCGACCAGATCAGCCTTGTTGATTGCGGAGACGGTAGCCTGGACACGCGCGGCAGCAAAAGCGCCTTCATTACCCGCGCGAGCAGCGTCGAACAACGCATTGAGGGCCAGCAGCCGGGTCAGCTGGCTTTGTGCTTCGAGTGAATGTGTGTGCGAACGACCCATCTGAAACACCTCTTGTAGTGAATGCGTCATCGACCCCGGGACTTCTTGTCGTAGCGCTCAAAACGCTGAAAATCAAGAAAAGAACCGCCTCTTGCGAGGCGGTTTCAAGGAGAGAGTCGATGCGTGGAAGTCAATCCACAAGAATCTTTACGTCGGTGCTGCCAGAAACTTTAGCGATTTCGGCAAATATTTTCGGGCGCAATCCAAGGCATTGAATCGTAAAGGCTTTCAGACGGGAACAACCTTGACGATGGCCATCGAGAGGTTGTCTCCGCCACCTTCAGCCCGTGCACGGGCGAGATCGAGCAGCTGGCGCGCAGCAGTGCGGGCGTCGTTTTCAAAGAGGATGCGGCCCATTTCCTCGTCGCTGAAGTAAGCCCAGAGGCCATCGGAACACAGGATGAACGCGTCCCCCGCCTGCAGAGCGGTTGTGCCGCCGACCTCGATCTTGGGCGGCGCCTCGGCACCGAGGCAGGACAGCAGCAGGTTGCGCTGGGGGTGCACCTCGGCTTGTTCAGGCGTAATACGGCCGGCACGCAGTAGCTCTTCGACCAGGGAATGATCCGGCGTGCGGGCGACCAGCGCCCCGTTACGGAAGTGATAGAGGCGAGAGTCGCCACAGTGTGCCCAGTCGGCATGGCCGGGGCGCAGCATCATGACAACGGCGGTGCTGTGCGGATCGGCCTCACTGGTAAAGCGCGTGAGCTTGATGACGGCATGCGCGTCGTCGATGACCTCCCTGAGGAATTCGACGGGCGACTCGCTGGACGGCGCATAGGCCGAAAAATTCTGTTTGGCCTTGAGAACGACCTGCTCGGCGGCGATGGCGCCCCCGGAGTGCCCCCCCATGCCATCGGCCAGCACCGCGATCATGCATCCGGGGCGGCTGGGATGGGGGAACATGCCTACACGGTCTTGTTGCTCGGAGCGGTCTCCGATGTGCATTGCCGCGCAGGTATCGATACTGATGGCCATTGGTTGCCTTCAAAGATTGAAACGGGATCGGGCGTGGCTTGCAAATTTCGCAAGTTTAACGGTCTTGCCCGATTCAAACGCCTGCGCCACCCCAAGGCAGCGTGACGAAACTCACACCAATCTATCGGCCGGAACGGCCTTCACCTTGACCTAAAGCACCCTTGCTATCAGGTGCAGCGGGGCATAGACCGCGAGAAGCCACACGACACTGCGCGCTGTGGCCAGGTTGGCAATGTAGAGCGCTCCGTAAATCACCCGAGCGACCACGAACCACCAGCTCCAGAACACGATATCCGCCTCGGGCACGCCACCGTGCAAGGCCGCGACCAGACCCGCAATGAAGATGGCGAGCGCCTCCCAGCTGTTGGCCTGAGCCGCCTGCGCGCGCGCCGGCCAGCCCGAGAGACCCGCCAGCCATGTGCGTGGATCGCTGTTGTCATAGCGGCGGCCGCCGCTGGCGCCACTGGCTTTGGCTGCAGCCGCGAAAAGGTAGGGCATGAAACAGGTGATCAGCAGGCACAACCAGATCTGGTTCATCGATCAGTTCTCCGACAGGTGATTCATTGAGGATTCACGCAAACGCCGAGAAGCGGGCGTCTGCGCTCCAAAGGCTCTGCAGGGTACGGTTCATGCGGCTGGCATCGCCCGTGACAATGAACTCGGGAGGGCGGCCGCCCTCCTCCGCGCTTCGCGAACCGAATTCGATCAGTTTGCGTTCCAGCTGCGCCGCGACGGCAGCGCCGGTGTCGATGAGCCGTACTTCCGGCCCGGCAATGCCCTGCACCTGTTCGCGCAGGAAGACATAGTGCGTGCAACCCAGCACCAGCACGTCGGCACCATCATCAAGCAGCGGCTGCATGTAGCTGCGCAAAAGGGCCAGCGTCGCGGGCGTATCAAGCTCGCCGCGCTCCACGCACTCCATGAGTCCCGGGCAAGGCTGGGTCAGCACCGTGACCTCCTGGCCAAAGGTGTCGAGCAAAGCCGCGAAGCGTGAGCTTGCCAGCGTGCCCACGGTCGCCAGCACGCCGACCACGCCACTGCGTGTCGCGGCGGTGGCGGGTTTGACGGCTGGCTCCATGCCAATCACGGGAAGGCCCGGGTGGCGTTCGCGCAGCATGGTCGCCGCCGCAGCGGTGGCGGTGTTACAGGCCACGACGATGGCCTTGCAATCGCGTGAAGCCAGGTAATCGGTGATGACGCGGGAGCGCTCGCGGATGTCTTCCGGCGAGCGCGAGCCATAGGGCGCAAAACCGGAGTCAGCAAAGTAGATCAGCGACTCATGGGGCAAGCGGCGACGGATCTCATGCAGCACGGACAAGCCGCCGACACCGGAGTCGAATACGCCGATGGGCCGCGTGTCCATCATGCGTGGCGTCAGTCCGCGTCAGATCTTCTTGGCCAGCTTGGCCGCTTCGCCAATGTAGCTGGCGGGCGTCATGGCCAGCAGACGCGATTTTTCCGCTTCGGGAATGGCGAGCCTGGCGATGAAGGCCTGCAGCGCTTCCTTGGTGATGCCTGTGCCGCGCGTCAGCTCCTTGAGCTGCTCGTAAGGCTTGGGGATGCCGTAGCGACGCATGACTGTCTGGATCGGCTCGGCGAGCACTTCCCAGGCATCGTTCAGGTCTGCTGCCAGCGCAGCCGGGTTGCATTCGAGCTTGCCGAGACCACGCAGACAGGAGTCCAGGCCCAGCAAAGCGTGGCCGAAGCCAACGCCCATATTGCGCAGGACCGTCGAGTCGGTGAGGTCACGCTGCATGCGCGAGATCGGCAGCTTCTCGCTGAAGTGACGCAGCACGCTGTTGGCGACACCGAAGTTGCCTTCTGCGTTTTCGAAGTCGATCGGGTTCACCTTGTGCGGCATCGTCGAGCTGCCGACTTCGCCTGCCTTGAGCTTCTGCTTGAAGAAGCCCAGCGAGATGTACATCCAGATATCGCGACAGGCATCGATGAGCATGGTATCGAGGCGGGCGAGCGCATCGAACAGCTCGGCCATGCTGTCATGCGGCTCGATCTGGATGGTGTAGGGATTGAAGGTCAGGCCCAGTGATTCGATGAAGCGCTGGTTGAAGGCAGCCCAGTCGAGTTCCGGGTAAGCCGAGAGGTGCGCGTTGTAGTTGCCGACGGCACCGTTGAACTTGGCCGTCATCTCGACACCGGCGATGGCCTTGCGCGCACGGCGCAGGCGATAGGCGATGTTGGCCATCTCCTTGCCGACCGTGGTCGGGCTGGCCGGCTGGCCGTGGGTGCGGCTCAGCATGGGCACTTCGGCGAGGTCGTGCGCAAGTTCGACGAAACGGGTAATGACCTTGTCGATGGTCGGCAACAGCGCCTGGTCACGGGCTTCCTGCAGCATCAGGGCGTGCGAGGTGTTGTTGATGTCTTCCGAAGTGCAGGCGAAGTGGATGAATTCGGACGCAGCGGCGACTTCGGCGTTGTTCGCGAAGCGCTCCTTGAGCCAGTACTCCATGGCCTTCACATCGTGGTTGGTGGTCGCTTCGATGGCCTTGATTGCATCGCCATCGGCCACCGAGAAATTCGCAACCACGGCGTCCAGTTCGGCAATAGTGACGGCCGAAAAGGGCTTCACTTCGGGGATGTCGCTCGACGCAGCAAGCGCCTTCAACCACTCAACCTCGACGCGTACCCGGTTGCGGATGAGTCCGAACTCGGAGAAATGGGGACGCAGGGATTCGACCTTGCCGGCGTAGCGACCATCGAGCGGAGAGAGAGCGGTGAGCGTATTCAGTGAGGACATGGGAAATTGCGCGAAAACTGCGGGAACGGTGAAAGGCGGATTATAACTGGCGGCGTGCTGCACTGCCCGCTGACCGGAATGCCCGGGCGGCTACAATCCGCGCCGGAGACAAACCACAGGAGAAAACAGAATGTCCCAGATTCCCGTCGATCCCGCCTTCTACGACCGGGCCAACGACTACATCCACCTCGCCAACAAGCAATGCGATGGCAAGACCAACATCATGCTGGTCAATGGTTCCTTCATGTTCGCCCTGTCCCGCTTTTCGGCCTGGTGCACGGCGATTGATCGCGCCTCGGGCCAGGCCATGAAAGACAACAGCAAGGCTGATATCGACAACATGGTCAATCAGTTCCGCCAGATGCTCGAAGAACACCACGCAGAACACGCCGACAACTTCGACAAGCTGATGAAGCAGACCTGATCAGCTTTGGCGGAGACCGCGGTACAACCGCAGGTATTCGTCCGCCACGACATCGATCGACAGGGTCGAGGCAACCCGCGCACGGGCTGCCTCACCGCGCGCAATCCGCTCCGATTCCGGCGCAGTTGCCGCAGCAGTCATACCGGCAGCCAGACGCTCGACATCACCGGGCGCCACGATCCAGCCCGTCTCCCCCACCATCCACGCCGCATCGCCCACGTCGGTCACGACGCAAGGCACGCTGCAGCTCATGGCCTCGGCCACGACATTGGGCAGCCCTTCGGACAGGGAGCTCAGCACCAGGGCATCGAGCGCCGTCATCAGCGCCGGGATATCGTCGCGCGCGCCCAGCAGTTGTACCCGTCCATGCAGAGCCGGGTGAGCGACCAGCGGATCCAGCCCGGCATTGCCCGGCGACAAACCATCGCCAACCATCACGAACTGCGCCTGCGGCAGTCGCGACGCTACGATGGCCGCCGCGCGCAGGAAAGCTGCCTGATTCTTGACCGGGTGATAGCGCCCGACACAACCGAACACCAGGTCTCCGTCACCAAAGCCGAGGGCGGTCCGCTGCTGCCGTCGCACGGAAGCGTCAGGCGTGAAGCGCGCGAGATCAAAGCCGTTGGGCAGCACGCAGGCCTTGTCCGCAGCGTAGCCACGCGCCACGTGCTGCCTCACAGCGCTTTCTGCCACATAGATGACGCGGGCCATGCGGCGCGACAGGCGTGCATCCAGCCCGATGACGGCCCGCGTGGTCCATGGGTCCAGCTCGGGACGGCCCAGCGTCTGATGGATCGCCCCCAGCACGCTGGCTTGCGGCGCAAACCAGGCTGCGGCGTGTGCGGCGATGTTGCCGTGATACATCCAGCCTTGAATGACGTCAGGCTGGACCTCGCGCACCAGCCGTCGTAACCGCAACAGGCCACGCAACGACGGCAGCGGCGGACGCATCCCCAGCGCGTGCACCGCATGGCCGGCCTGCGCCATGCGCTCACCCACCACACCACGTTCGCGCAGCGACGCCACAACGCAGTGCGCACCACGCGCCTGCAGCGCAGGGACGAGGCGTTCGAGCGCCGTCTCGGCACCGCCGAGTCCGAGGCCGCTGGCGAGGAACAGTACTTTCACTGCGTCACCCTCACACATTCTCCTTGCTACGTCGCAAAGCCAGCCAGCTGCGACGGAACCAGACCATGTGCAACACGGCGGCCAGCAGCAGCACGCCCAACAGGCGCCCTTCCGCCACCCCGGCGCGCCAGGCCACGCAGGTGAGCACCGTGACAAGGGCCGAAGCGATCCAGATGAGGCGTACCGCACCAACAGCCGACAGGCCCAGGCCGAGCAGAAGGTGGTGCGAATGACCACGGTCCGCCTGCATGGGATTGCGCCCTTCTGCCAGTCTCCAGAACGCCACCACCACCATGTCGATCAAGGGCACGGCCAAGGGTGCCAGCGCTACCGTCACCGGCACACGCGTGCCACCCGGCGTCAGCGAGAGGCGGAACATCAACCAGCACAGGACAAGCCCGACACCCAGCGCACCGGCATCGCCGAGGAACAGGCGTGCACGCTGCTGCCAGGGCAGGCGCGCATTCCACAGCAGGAAGCCCGCCAGCGCCGCACACAGGGCCAGTGCCGAGACGCCGAGATCAGCACGCCCCACCACCCACGCAGCGTAAGCAATGCCCAGCGCTGCGATGGCAAGGCAGCCACCGGCAAGGCCGTCGAGCCCGTCGATCATGTTGATCGCATTGAGCAGCGCCACCACCAGCAGCACCGTCAATGGCGTCGCCAGCGGTCCGAGCACCCAGTGACCGTAAGCAAAGGGCATCGGCAGGGCGTACAGGCTGGCGCCCGTCAGCTCGACCAGCCACCAGGCACACAGCACCTGGGCCAGCAACTTGACGAGGGCACGCATGCCACGCAGGTCGTCGACGAGACCCACGAGGAACAGGCTCAGCGACGGCAACAGCACCTCGAGCGGCCAGGCCTGCCCGCACAACAAGGCGGCCAGCAGGAGCCCGACGAAAATGCCCAGCCCACCCACCACGGGTACGGCAGCCGCGTGCTGTTTGCGCTCGTCGGGCAGATCGAGCAGGCGCAGCTGTGGCGCGATGCGTGCGAGCTCTGCAAAGCCCCAGCACGCAACGGCAGTGAGCAGGAATGCGAGCAGCAGATAGCTTGCCTGTGCCATCAATGCGCGGCCCCGTAGATCTCGAACATGCGTGCATTCACGCGCTGATCCGAAAAATCCTCTTCAACATGCTGCCGTGCCGCCCGCCCCATCCGCTCGCGCAAGGACGCGTCACGCAGCAGCTTCAGCAAAGCCTCGGCCAATGCCACGGCGTCGCCAGGTGGCACCAGGAAGCCCGTCTCGCCATCCACCACCAGCTCCCGGCACCCCGGTACGTCCGTCGCCACGAGCGGTTTGCCACAGGCCGCCGCTTCCAGCAGCGCGCGCGGAATGCCTTCGCCCTGAGTGCTGGCAAGCACGGCGACGCTGCACGCCTGGTTCAGCGCCAGCGCATCGCTGCGGTGACCGAGGAAGTCGACGACGCCTTCGGCCTTCCAGGCGGCGAGTTCAGCGTCCGTCACGCTCTCCGGGTTGCCCGCATCAGGCGAGCCGGCCAGCGCGAAGCGCACCCCTGGCAGTTCAGTCTTCAGCCGCCGCGCTGCGGCGACGAATTCCGCAATCCCCTTGGAGTGCAGCAGGCGCGCCATCATCAACACGCGCAACTCCTTGCCTGACTCACCTGTCGGCACGAACACCCCGGTATCGATGCCATCCCCGGCCACAACATGCACACGGCTATTGGCCAGCACACCATGAGACTCCAGCGTGCGACGGTTGTCGAAGTTCTGGAAGACCACATCTGTCTCACGCAAGGCAAGTCTGTAAAGCCCCAGCACCAGGGGGCGAATGCAACGCGCCTTGAACGTATCCGCCAGCAGCGCAAAGCCCAGCCCTGTCACCGAGTTGACGATGCGCGGCACACCCGCCAAGCGTGCCGCGAAGGATCCATAGATCACGCACTTGATGGTGAAGTGGTGCACAAGATCGGGCTTCACGGCGCGATAGAGCTGGTGGATGCGGGCCACGGCACGCAGCTCTGCCACAGGATTCACACCGCTGCGCGACACCGGCAACGGCTCCCAGCGGAAGCCCAGCTCCCGCAGGCGCGAACCGTACTCCCCCGGCGGGCTGAGCAGGATCACTTCGTCTCCCCGCTCGCGCAGCGCCTTGGCCAAAGCCAGCTTGAAGTTGAAGAGGAACCAGTCGGTATTGGCGAACAACACGACCTTCATCGCGCCCCCCGCCAGACCGCCAGCAAGCGACCGCGTATGCCGTCCAGATCGCAAGCCAGCAGCACCAGGCCGTAGGTCAATGCGCCCGCCATAATGCGCAAGGCCAGCGAGACCACTCCGCCGCCCGCAGGCCAGTACAACAGCACAGCCACCATCGCGGCGCAGCCCGCGACGACAATGCACGCGGCACGCAGATCAATGCGCAAACGCAATACCCCCCGCCCGGCGACGATGCTGTACAGGATGCCCGTCAGCTGTCCGGACAGCAGCCCCAAGGCCGCCGCCAACACCCCCAGGCGACCAACCGTACCGAACATGACCAGCAAGGCCACACCTGCTGACAGCGCGATGCCGACAGCCTGCCTCCAGACACGCTCGGCCAGCAGGATGCGCACGTCAAAGAAAAAGTTCTTGCTGACGGACAGACAAGCCGCCAACACCAGCATCACCGGCAATGCCGCCGGCAAGCCCACGTATTCGCCACCGAAGAGCACCGCCGCAATCCCCTGCAGGGTACACGCCAACCCCAATCCGGCCGGCAGCAGGAAAGCCAGCCCCATCAAGGCATAACGCGACATCAGCCGCTCAGCCTCATCACGATCACCCGCGCCCCAGGCCTGCACAACGCGGGGATACCAGGCCGAGCTCAGGCCACTGCTCAGCAACATCAAGGCTTGTGTGGTGAGGTCGGCCAACGCGCTGTAGCGCCCGACATCGGCCATCTCGACGTTGTGGGCCAGCACGTAGCGATCGCCCCACTGCAAGAGGTAGGTCAGCGCACAGCTGCCCACCAGAGGCAGGGCGAATGCCGAAATGCGCGGCAGCAGCTTGGGGTCGAATTCCGCGGCATCGAGACTGCTGACGCTGTTGCTCAGCAGCACACCCAGCATGCTCGCCAGCGCCATGCCCATCAGCACACCCAGCACGCCACCGCCAGCATGCAACGCGGTGATGCCCAGCCCGCAAATCCCCACTGCACGCCATAGCAGCAGCTTGCCGTAGCGCGCGGGCTGCAGCGCCGAGGTGGCAGTCTGCGCCGCGTAGTCGACGGCCCCTTGCGACGCAGCGAACACCGCTGCAGCAGGCAGCACCCACTTCGGCAACCAGCTCAGGCCCAGCAATTCGACCACCAGCGCCAGCAGCAGGCAGAAAGCGCCGGCCAGCCATACGATGCCGGCCGTTGTGGCCAGCAAGGGGCGCCGCAGCTCTGCCTCGCCATACAGCCGCGCCAGTGTGCTGTTGAGGGGGATGATCAAAAGGTTTGAAGCCAGCGCAGCTGCGGCAATGCCCAGTGCGAAGTGCCCGTACCGTTCGGGACCCAGCCCCCGCACGAACAGCGACAACGCCAGCATGCCGAGCATGCCGGCCGCAGCGCGTACAAAAAGGTAGCTCACCGAGGCGCGCAAACTCATGCCGAAGCTCCTTGCATCTGCCCGGCGAGGGCCAACCAGCGCGGTGCGATGACGCTCACATCAAACTGCTGGACGCGCAGGCGCATCGCCTCACCCAGCGCGGCGCGCGCGGACTCGGGCATGGCAAGCATGCGCAGCATGGCCGCGCGCAACGCCATCACATCTTCACTCGGCACCAGCCAGTCGGCAAACCCTTCGCCGAGGATCTCCGCCGGGCCATGCGGGCAACGCGTCGCGACAACCGGGCAGGCCTGCCCCATCGCCTCCATCAACACGTTGGACCAGCCTTCGAAACGCGAAGCCGACACCAGCGCCAGTGCATTGGCGTAGAACGGCGACGGATCTCGCACCCAACCCGGCAACAGGACTTCGCCCTGCACGTTGCGCCGAGCAATCTCGGCCTCCAGCCAGGCACGCCCACCACCTTCCCCCACGATGACCAGCCGCGGCCGCCCGGCAGGCAATCCGGCCCAGGCATCGAGCAACAGATCGAGACCCTTTGTGTGCAAATCGAGTCGGCCAACCGCCAACAGGTAGCCAGGGCGCAGGCGCGCAGCGAGGGACTGTGACACGGGATCATCTACCGACGCAGACGAGAGGGGATTGGGAATGTTGGTGACACGTGCCGCCGGCAAGTGCAGCCCGGCCACCAACTCGTCACGCACCCCTGCGGACACCGCCACCACACGCCCTGGCAAGCGGTAAAGCAAGGCCAGCAGTGCTCGACGCCATGCAGGCAGCCAGCGCGGATTGTGGTGGATGCTGACGATGAGGCGCGACAGCTGCCCATCGAGCAAGCCGGCGAATATCGCGGGGAAGCCGGCTTCGTCCATGAAGGCCATCACCACGTCGGCACGCTGCGCCTTGCGCGCCTGGCGCAGGCATTGCACACGCCGCCACACATTGCGCAGCTTGCGCCACAGCCCGCTCTGCACGCCCAGGCCGGTGAATTGCACGGGCACGCCGAAGTCCAGCGACTCACCCGCCGCCTGCCAGGCAATCACACTCACTTCGTGCCCGTCACTCCAGGCGCGCGACAGCACAGCAGCCACCTGCTCGGCCCCGCCTCCGAACACGGTCGGGATGACCAGCAGAATGCGCATCAGGCTGCGCCCACCGGCTGCACAGCGCCGACTGGCAGCGCCAGCACCATCAGCCAGGGCTCGCCTTCGACGGGCTTGTCGACCGCACGCAGCGCAACCCGCTCGCCCTGCAGCAAGCGCCGCAGCCAGCCACCGACAGGACGACGCGCTGCGCTGACCGAGCTTTCGACGACGAAGAAGCGGTCGTACCCCCGCTCACGCAGGTACGCGAAGATCGCATCACCACCACCTTCGCCGGCCGCTTTCAGGCATTCGAAGATCACCAGTGGCTGATCGCGCCGCAGGCACTCACCCAGACCTTGCAAGGCCGAGAGTTCAGCACCTTCGACGTCCAGCTTGATCAGTGCGACGGGGCCTGCCGACAGTTCGGCCAGCACCTCGTCTCCACGCCGGATAGGGCATTCAATGGATTGACCATTGCGCTCGCCCGTCGGCCCGTCGGCAAAGGCAAAGCCCGAAGCGCCGAGATTGCCAGCGCGGTTCGACCAGAACTGCAAACTACCGTTGGCATTGCCGAAACCCATGGGCAACACCGTCACATCAGCGCCGCTCAGTGCCGCGTTGGCCCGCAGCACGTTCAAGGTGACCGGGTTGGGCTCCACCGACAGCACGCGCGGGAAGAAGCGCGAGAAGTACAACGAGTGATTGCCGATGTTGGCACCGACATCCAGTGCCACGCCCGTAGCGAACCGTGCATGGAAGGGCTGCAGGAAATGCTTGAAGAGCGGCTCCAGCAAAGCGCCTTCGTGGATACCCGCCAGCAGCATCTCGTCCGACACCTCGTCGCCCGGCACCACGACATGCATGGGCAAAGTTTGCGCATCACGCCCGGCAAGAACGAAACGCAGCAGCCGGCGGCTGATGGCAGCACGCAGGTAGGCAAGAGGAGAGCGATATTGAACCGAGCGAACCGGGGACATTGATAGGCAGGCCGATGAAGTGGCGCGAAGTATACCCACCCCACGCCCTGCTGTCGGCGCGGCAGCCCTCCGCCCCCATCGTCCGGCTGAAGCCGGACCCACCACCCCGCAGGTGCGACTTCAGTCGCACAAAGACCGCCCCCCGCCCCGTAGGTGCGACTTCAGTCGCACGCCCCCTCGCCCCAATTCCCGCCAGACGTTCAGCTGAAGCAAAGTCTATCAACCCATAGGTTCAACCTCTGTCCGGCTGAAGCCGGACCCACCACGCCGTAGGTGCGACTTCAGTCGCACAAAGACCGCCCCCCGCCCCGTAGGTGCGACTTCAGTCGCACGCCCCACGCCCCGACCCCCGCCAGACGTCTGGCTGAAGCCAGGTCTATCAACCCGTAGGTGCGACCTCTGTCCGGCTGAAGCCGGACCCACCACGCCGTAGGTGCGACTTCAGTCGCACAAAGACCGCCCCCCGCCCCGATCCCCGCCAGGCGTCCGGCTGAAGCCGGACCTCCCCCCTTCACCCCACAAGCGGATCCAGCCAAACCGCATCCCAATGCGGATACAAACCGATATCCGTCACCAGACCAGCACGCAACGGATTCGCTACCACGTAGCGCGCAATGGCCCGCAAATCCTCCTCCGCCCGCACCGCATGATCGTGATAGGCACTCTGCCACAGCGCCCCTGTACGTCCCTCAAGCAGATTCACGGCCCTGGCACTCGAACCCTTCAATCGCTGCATGACCCCTGCCAGTGAAGCCTCTTCACCCAGCACAAACAACCAATGCAGATGATCCGGCATCACCACCCAAGCCCGCGACTCGACCCAACCCTCGTCATGAAGCCCACGCATCACACGCACAACAGCCCGCGCCGCGAGCAAGGATTCGAACCGTGGCACACGCCCGGCGGTGACAGCGGTGACGAGATAAGCCCGGGACGCCTCCGAAACCCGCCCCCTGCGGAGCTGCGCATAACTCATCGCCCCCTCCCACCCCGTAGGTGCGACTTCAGTCGCACAAATCACAGCCTCGCTCCTGCCCCCGATGTCCGGCTAAAGCCGGACCCACCAACCCCGTAGGTGCGACTTCAGTCGCACAACCACCGCCTCAATTCCCACCAGGCGTCCGGCTGAAGCCGGACCTACAACCCTCTTCGTAGGTGCGACTTCAGTCGCACACCCATGCCCCGATTCCCCAAAAACCCCGGCTGAAGCCGGACCTACACCCGGCCCTACGCCCGCATCAACAACCCGTTCGGCATTACAGGCAACGCCCCTTGTCCGGCAAGGCCCAGTCCTTGCGCAGATACAGCTTCTGCGCGTATTCCACGAAGGGCTTGCTGTGGATCGGCGCAAAGGCTCCGCAGGCAATCTCGTTGATGCGATCCGCTTCCGCCTTGCGATCAGCCATCGTGTAAGCCGCCATGCAGGCCGTGAGCGTGTTGTACTGGACCTTGTGCGGCAGCATGCGGTCGCAGACTTCCACGATGGCAGGCAACCGGTCGGCGTCCGAGGTCCGCCAGGCCCGCAAACGCAGCACCGCTGCCTGCGGCGCGAGCAGGGAATGCGCGCCAATCGACGCGCCGACAGCATCCAGCCGCGCAGCCGTCGCCAAGTCTGGCGAGGTGTCGGCATTGAGCGTCTTGTAGGCCTGCTCCAGCCGACGATAGTCACCCCAGGTCGAACCCAGCACCACGGCACCCAAAGCCAGCGGCACGATCAGCCACAAGGCGTTGAATCGCAAGCTCGGTAACCGCTCGTCACCCGCATCGATCACCCCGATGGCGCACCCCAGCGGCACCAGGAAATAGACGTACCACAACGGGTACTCCACGAAACTGTGCGACGCCAGCACCGCCAGAATGCCCAGGCCCCACCAGCTCTCCAGCGTCGGCGTCTCGCGCCAGCGCCGCCACAGCCAGGCCAGCACCAGCAAGCCGGCGACGAAGATGAATACCAACCCCAATTCAGCCGCGAAGTGCAGCACCGTGTTGTGGGCGTTCTCGCCGATACGCACCCAGTTTTCAGGCGGCAGGCCAATGCTCGCCAGCGCGGTCTGCCAGGCAAACATGCCTGGTCCAACACCGGTGAATGGATGTTCGAGCGCCGTGCGCGCAGCAACGATCCAGTCGAACATCCGCTGGCCGTTGGAACCGCTCTCCCCCACCCGGTCGATTGCCGACGTCACACCCAGCGCGGCCTGCGCATTGCCATAAGCCAGCCAGATCTGGGTCGCCACACTCAGCAAGGTCAGCACCGCCAAACCCGACCAGACCTTGCGGCGCTCGGCAGACGGCATATGGCGAACATAGAGAGCGCCCAGCACCGGCACCAGCGCGGTGTACAACCACACAGAGCGCGACACGGACAGCGCCGCAAACACATTGATCGCAACAGCCGACACCAAGGCCGGCAACGCCGGGAAAACACCACGCACCCACAGATAGGTCAGCGAGACCAGGCCCAGCCACAAAAGGTTGGCGTAATGGTTCTGCTGAGCAATGTTGCCGAAAGCCGAGTTCATCAGCTTGGCCATGATCACGCCGGGGTACGAGTACCCACTCAGCTGCAGAGCGCCCGCCAGACATTGCAAACAAGCACAAACGAGCATGCCCCAAGCACACCACTGCACCAGTTGCTCGCGCGACATGACATTCAGCGCTGCCGCAACAAGCACTGCAAGAACAATCGGCACGAGGAGATACAGCAGCACAGACGTCGCCGCGCCACCAGCCCCTGCCATCGCCCACGCAGCGACAACACCGGCCAGAACAGCCAGCATCGCGGTCATCGGCGACAACCGCCAACGTACAGGCCCAACCCAGGCCAGCATGGCGCCGACAGCCATCACGGCACACGCCGCAGCGAACTCGTTATAGAAGACCGTCTGGGGATAACGGTGCGAAGCCAGAATCGATGCACATTGCAACACCAGCCACAACAAGCAGATTAGCCAAACCAGCGGTGAAGAACTTTGCACAGCGACACGCCTCCTCCAGTGAGGGGCGCAGGGTGCCGTTTGCGAAATACGGCGTCAAGTGCACTGGCGGCGGAACCTTAGATCAACGGTATTGCTGGGTAGCGAACGCGTGACGTTGAAACAAGCACTTGCCCGTGCAGAAAGGTAGCGCATTGATTCTCGGCGCTCAAGGGCGAGAGTCCGAACAGATGCGCGGAGTGGCATCTGCATCGCTAGGCTCAACTGCAGCCAGTGGGTTTGTAGACTTGCGCGACCGTCGTAGCGCAAGACCAGCTTCCGGACGTCGCATCACGCTCCCAGGTCAGCGTCTGCCCAAGCACCAGAGATGACGCGCGATTGCCAAAGGTTGCGACGATCCGCAGCGGTGTTCCAGGAGCCGTAGCGAGATTCTGGATGTCTGGGTAACCGACGCCTGCGACAGGCAATCCGGACCCTGCGAACGGCGCATCCTGCATAAGATTCGAGCCGGTGTACTGCGGATCACAATCAGTGATTGCGACACCCAGAGTCAACTTGCCACTAGTAACACACTGCTCTAGCGCAGTCTTAAGCGTAGCTGTCTCGCTCATAACACGAGCCACTTGGGAACGGGCGGTGTAACTGCGATACGTATTGGTGCTAAGTGCGGCCAGTATGCCGATGATCGCGACCACTATCATCAACTCGATAAGAGTGAAGCCTTTGCTTGAACGAAAATATTCAGAAGACATGACTCCTCCGCACTCAAGGTCAGCACACTGAGGTTATAGAAAAGGGCACCCTTGGTGCCCTTTTCTGATCAAGGCCCGTGCGGCTCTAAACCGTACAGCCTTGAAACTTCCAACTACTAATTTAGATGCAACCGTTGGGCTTGAATTTAGCCGGCATAGCTGCACTGGTAGAACAGGTCCAAGCGCCCGTCGCATCAGCGCGTGTCCAAGTCAAGGTGTAGGGAGTGCCAGAGAGGATCGACGCAGCGCCATTCCCAAACGTCGCCACAATTGTGACGTCTGCACCGGCAGCCATCGGGTTAGTAATAGCAGGATAGCCAGCACCAGCAACTGCCGGAGCACCCCAAGTGCTAGCAGCCGTCATCAGAGTAGAAGCAGTAACTTGCGGGTCACAAGTCGTTGCAGCACCACCAATTGCAAGGGTAAGACGACCACCAGCGATGCAATCCTCGAGAGCCGTCTTGACGGCCGAAGTTTCACCCATGACACGCGAAACTTGGGAACGAGCAATGTAAGTCTGGTACTGCGGCAGCGCGATAGCGGCCAGGATGCCGATGATCGCCACAACGATCATCAGTTCGATCAGGGTAAAGCCCTTTTGCACTTGCTTCATGTTTGATTCTCCTGTGAATGGACGGATAGGAATCCGTGCGTATTCCTTGTAGCGAGCGGCATGCCAGATGCCAGCCCAGCCTCTGAAATCAGATTTAAACCATTTACAAACAATGCCTTAAGTAGATTGCGAGCCAACAACACCTGTCGCCATCCGGTGAATTGACGCGGGAAGCCTGCCGTTTTTCGTCACTCGTCGTCCGCAAGACGTCAACCGTCGCCATTCACGCTCCGGTAATCTTCGGGGCCCTGATTCTTGAAGTCGTACTCGAAATTCATGAGCCAACATCTCGTCCTCACAGCCATCGGTAATGACCGCCCCGGCCTTGTTGAAAGCCTTGCTGCGGTCATTTCGGCGCATCAAGGTAACTGGCTGGAGGCGTCAATGACCCATCTGGCCGGGAAGTTTGCGGGGCTGGTACGCGTTGACGTGCCTGCGGAGAGGGCCGACGCGTTGCTGGCGGCGCTTCGCATTTTCGAACCACTGCGGGTCGTTGTCGAAGTGGCAACACCGGGCGCGCCTGACAGTATCCGCCGCAGCCTCAGGCTCGATCTGGTCGGTCATGACCGCATCGGCATCGTGCGCGAAGTCACCCAGGTGCTGGCGCGCCACGCAGTGAATGTGGAATCGCTGGAGACGCGCACGTCCGCCGCACCAATGTCTGGGGAAACGCTGTTTCATGCGACGGCCCTGCTACTGGCCCCAACGGAACTGGGCATCGGCGATCTACAGAAAGACCTGGAAGCCATCTCGGCCGAGATGCAGGTTGATATTGCGCTGGGGCAGGAAGAAGACGCCTCGTAATCGCCTCACCGCCCGATAGCCACCTTGGTGACCGGTTAAAACCAGCCCTGCAGGCGCGCACGAGTCGCCGTAGGTGCGGTTTCAACCGCACAACCCACGCCCCAATTGCCGCCATGCGTTCGGCTGAAGCCGGACCTACTACAACTCTCCCTCCGCCTGAACCCAGCCCCACCACCGTGTAGGTGCGGTTTCAACCGCACAACCCACGCCCCAATTGCCGCCATGCGTCCGGCTGAAGCCGGACCTACGACCACTCTCCCTCCGCCTGAACCCAGCCCCACCGCCCCGTAGGTGCGGTTTCAACCACACAACCCACGCCCCAATTGCCGTCATGCGTCCGGCTGAAGCCGGACCTACGACCACTCTCCCTCCGCCTGACCCCAGCCCCACCGCCCTGTAGGTGCGGTTTCAACCGCACAACCCACGCCCCAATTGCCGTCATGCGTCCGGCTGAAGCCGGACCTACGACCACTCTCCCTCCGCCTGAACGCAGCCCCACCACCCCGTAGGTGCGGTTTCAACCGCACAACCCACGCTCCAATTGCCGCCATGAGTCCGGCTGAAGCCGGACCTACGCCCACTCTCCCTCCGCCTGAACCCAGCCCCACCACCGTGTAGCTGCGGTTTCAACCGCACAACCAGACGTCGCAAACCGCCCTTCTCCAAACCCCAAACCCAGGCAGCCGATTGCTTGCCGCCCCTGCAACCCGGCGTGGGCTGCCTGCTATGATTTCGGCTTTATTGCAACGCACGATTTCTGCGCTGCATCTGACGGAATACCTGCAATGGCCATCTATCGACTGAATGAACGCGTGCCCCAGCTGGCGGAAGACTGCTGGGTGGCAGAGAGCGCCACGGTGCTGGGAACAGTGACGCTGGGCAAGGGCGTCAGCGTCTGGTTCGACGCGGTCCTGCGGGGTGACAACGACCCCATCGTCGTTGGCGACGGCAGCAACATCCAGGACGGTTCGATCCTGCACACGGATGACGGTGTGCCGCTGACGCTGGGCCAGAACGTGACGGTGGGCCACATGGCAGTGCTGCACGGCTGCACGATTGGCGATGGCTCGCTGATCGGCATCAATGCCGTGGTGCTCAATGGGGCTGTTGTGGGCAAGAACTGTCTGATTGGCGCCAACTGCCTGATTCCGGAAAACAAGGTGATTCCCGACCGCTCGCTGGTGGTGGGCACGCCGGGGCGGGTGATTCGTGAATTGTCGGACGCCGAGGTCGCCAATCTGCTCGCCAATGCAGAGGGTTACCGACGCAATGCCGAGCGCTTCCGTCAGGGTCTCAAGCGCATCGACGACGCTTCGTGATTGCACTGATCCAACGCGTCTCTGAAGCCGCAGTCCGCGTCGACGATCAGATCGTTGGTCAGATCGGTCAGGGCGTACTGGCTTTCGTCGGCATTCAGAAAGGTGACGATGCGCAACGCGCTGAGCGTCTGCTGGAACGGATTCTCGGTTATCGGATTTTCTACGACGATGCGGGCCGTATGAACTGCAGCCTGCGCGATGTTCGGGGTGGCTTGCTTCTGGTGTCGCAATTCACGCTGGCGGCCGATACGCAACGCGGCACCCGCCCGAGCTTCAGTACCGCAGCTGCTCCGGATGAAGCACGCGCTTTGTTCGACGCTTTTACCGGCCTGGCGCGCAACAAGCATGACAATGTAGCCACTGGCGTCTTCGGCGCCGACATGAAGGTCAGACTGGTCAATGACGGGCCAGTCACCTTCTGGCTGGAGGTCTGATGCGTCGCGCCTGGCTGCCGTGTGTGCTTGCAGGCCTGGCGGCCTGTTCGTCGGCACCTCCCGTACAGCATACAACAACACCGCAAAGCGCAGCCCCCCGGAAACAGGCGCCCCTTGAGCGCGCGCCCTCGACAGCCGCGTTCCGCCTTGATGCAGAGCATCAGGCGAGCGAGATCCTGCTCTTCTCACTGAGTTTGTTGGACACAGGTTACAAATTCGGTGGCCGTAACCCCGAGGCGGGACTCGATTGCAGCGGCATGGTCAGCTATGTCGTGGAACAGGTCTCCGGCAAACGGCTGCCACACAATGCGTCGCAGATTGCGGCGATCACTCAGGTCGTCGATTCGCAAAACCTGCGACCAGCCGATCTGGTGTTCTTCAACACCAACGGAAAGCCCTACTCTCATATGGGCATCTATATCGGGGAAGGACGTTTCATCCACGCCCCCAGCAGCCGGGGCAGCGTGCGGGTTGAACGGCTGGACAATGTGTATTTTGCAAAGCGGTTCGATGGCGCACGTTCGTTGTTTTGAGCTGGGGTTTGTGCGACTGAAGTCGCACCTACAAGACGGTGCCGATGTAGGTCCGGCTTCAGCCGGATAGAAGGTGGCGGATGAGAGATCGAAATCAACCCTGCGGGCAAGGCGACTTCGGTGGAACATTGGTCGCTGGGTTTGTGCGACTGAAGTCGCACCTACAACATGGTGCCTGTGTAGGTCCGGCTTCAGCCGGACAGCAGGTGGCGGATGAGAGATCGAAATCAACCCTGCGGACAAGGCGGCTTCGGTGGAACATTGGTCGCTGGGGTTGTGCGACTGAAGTCGCACCTACAACTCGGTGCCGGTGTAGGTCCGGCTTCAGCCGGACAGCAGGTGGCGGATGAGAGATCGACATCAACCCTGCGGGCAAGGCGGCTTCGGTGGAGCATTGGCCGCTGGGGTTGTGCGACTGAGGTCGCACCTACAACATGGTGCAGATGTAGGTCCGGCTTCAGCCGGACAGCAGCCGACAGCAGAAGGTTTGGATCGACGGGATGACACACAGCGTGACTGAGCGTTACAGACCACCGCAACTTCCGCTGGATGTGCTTTACGAGGACGATACCTGCGTGGTCGTCAACAAGCCCTCTGGCTTGCTGTCTGTGCCGGGGCGCGGAGAAGAGAAGCAGGACTGCATGGCGACTCGTCTTCTGGGGCGTTTCCCGGATGCCATGATCGTCCATCGACTGGACATGGAAACTTCGGGGATTCTCGTTTTCGCGCGCGGCGTCGATGCACAACGCACGCTAAGCATGGCCTTTGCCTCCCGACAGGTCAGCAAGGCCTATGAAGCGCTCGTGTCGGGCCTGCCTGACCCCACCGACGGCAGCATCGACATGCCGCTGATCACGGACTGGCCCAACCGGCCACGCCAGATGGTGGACCATCAACGGGGCAAGCCTTCTCTGACCCACTTCAGTACCTTGGCGCGACCATCGCCTGATACAAGCCGCTTGCGACTGATCCCGATCACGGGCCGCTCTCATCAGCTACGCGTCCACCTGCAGGCAATCGGTCATGCCATCCTCGGTGATGCGCTATATGCTGACGCCCCCGCGCGGCAGCAAGCACCACGTCTGATGCTTCATGCGTGTGAGCTACGTTTCCCGCACCCCGTCAGCGGAGAGCCAATTCACATCAGCTGTCCCTGCCCCTTCTGAACAAGAGATATCGTTCCCGACCATGATCTTTCGCCACAACGACATGCATGTTGAGCACAAGACCGGCATTCACGACGGGCAAGGTGAGGTGAGCCTGCGGTATCTGATCGAGCGCAACACCCATCCCAACCTGCGGCTGCTGACCTGGATGCACGTCGCACCAGGCGCCTCGGTCGGTTTGCATCATCATCGTCTCGAAACCGAGTACTACCTGCTGCTCAAAGGCGCGGTACGCGTCAATGACAACGGCAGCATTTCTGACATGCATGCCGGCGACCTGTTGCAGACGGCCAGCGGGCAAGGTCACGCACTTGAAAACATCGGCGACGAGACTGCCGATTTACTGGTTTTCGTCGTCACCCACGCAGAACACCCACTCAACACGAGGAGTAGCGTATGAGCATCTCTATGTATCAAGCCTTCATCCCGCCGGCGCAACGCGCCCTCCGCAACCTGTCGGCCATTCTCGACAAGATCGCAGCCCATGCAGAGGCCCGCAAGATTGATCCGGCGGTGTTCCTGTCCGCGCGCCTGTTCCCCGACATGCTTCCGCTGACCCGCCAGATCCAGATCGCTTCGGACACGGTGAAAGGCGGCGCAGCGCGACTCGCCGGCCAGGAGCCGCCGAAGTGGGAAGACACCGAGACTACGTTCGCCGAATTGCAGCAGCGAGTTGGCAAGACGCTGGATTACCTCGCCAGTTTTACACCGGAGCAGATAGACGGCAGCGAGGATCGTGACATCACCCTGCAGATGCGCAGTGGCGATCTGCACTTCAAGGGACAGGGTTACCTGCTGGGATTCGTCATGCCCAATCTGTACTTCCACATCACCACGGCTTACGCAATTGCGCGCAGCAATGGGGTGGAACTGGGCAAAAAGGACTTTCTCGGCAGGGAGTGAGCCTGCCGAAACGGCCCCGGCTGGCACCGGGGCCTGTAATGGTGCGGTGTCTCAGCCCTTCTTGTAGAGGATCTTCTTCTTGCCGGTCTCGCAGGTGCCGACAACCTTGCCGTCACCCGACGCATCGCTGACCACAACATCCAGCGTGTAGGATTTGACGCCGTGCCCCTGCAGTTTGGCTTCGATCTCGGACTTCAGTTCGTCACATGACTTGGCCGCCCACGCGGGGCTGAAGGCAAGCGCCGAGCAGGTTGCAGCGATTGCGACGATAGAACTTTTCATGGCTGGCTCCGGAATGAGGCGCACGATGCGCCGCGCATAATCTGCCGACCCCGCAGAAACCCTGCAAGCCAGAACAGACCTGAGTACATACCCCGTTTCTGACCATCAAATGAGCCAACTGATCGACACCCGGGCGCTGGAAGCTGCCCTGCACACCTTTGCCGATGAGCGGGACTGGCATCGTTTCCACACTCCGCGCAGCCTGATACTGGCGCTGACAGGCGAAGTGGGAGAGCTGGCCGAGATATTCCAGTGGAAAACCGATGAGCAAGCCGCTGCCGTGATGACAACACCGGAGGCGGAGCACGTCCGGCAGGAGATTGCAGACGTCCTGCTCTACCTGATGCGTCTTGCCATGGTGCTCGAGATTGATGTTGATCAAGCTGTGCGCAACAAGATCGCAATGAATGCGATCAAGTATCCACCTGCCCGATAGGGCATGTGCCCCCCGGAACGATGCACAGATAATGCCGGGCGACTACACACGAAAGGGAGCATTTCAATGAGTAAAACAACCATCGCAATCAGTCTTCTTGTGGTGGCCGTCCTGAGCGGATGCGCCGAAATGAGCGCCCGATCGCGGGACTATGTAGAGCCGAGTGACGGTGAGACGGCCCGCGTTCGCTTCAGCACCAACGGCGACCTGACGTTGATCCCGGAGCGCAACTGCACCGACTGGTCAGCGCCCGGCGCTGGAGTTGTCACATCCAGCAAGAACTTCATTGTGGGCAAACCGAAGTACATTGATCGCAAGCTGGGTATTCCGGGCACAGGGCCTGCGGGGATGGCCTCGGCCGAGGCAACCGTGCGCGCAGGCAAGCCACTTACCGTTGTATTTGACAGCTATGAAGCCATCGGCGACTGGCGCTATACCTGCAAGGGCAGCTTCGCATTCATTCCGAAAGCCGGCGAAGACTATCAACTCACCGTTCGACACGATGTGGGCGCTGGCTACTGTCGTTATGAGCCCACCATGCTCAGCAATCCGACGCAGCGTGTGACGATCTATAAGACCGAAGAGTGCAAGCGCTAAGCGCCACGCCAACCAACAAAAAGCCCGCCTTCAAGGCGGGCTTTTTGTTGGTTGATCAATGACTCACCCAACCCACTTGCGAGCATTGCGGAACATGCGCATCCAGGGCGAATCCTCGCCGAGGAATTCCGGCGCCCAGCTCATCTGTATCGTGCGACGGCAACGCTCGGGGTGCGGCATCATGATGGTGAAGCGGCCATCTGGCGTGGTCAGTGCGGTGATGCCATCGGGCGAGCCGTTGGGGTTGGCCGGATAGCTTGTCGCGACGGCGCCCTTGTTGTCGATGAAGCGTGCCGACACCAGCGCAGCGCTGCGCGCCGCATCGCTCTGGAAGACGGCCCTGCCCTCGCCGTGGCTCACCACGATGGGCATGCGGCTGCCGGCCATGCCTTGCAGGAAGATCGACGGCGATGGCAGCACTTCGACCATTGCCACACGTGCTTCGAACTGCTCGCTCCTGTTGCGGTGGAAGCGCGGCCAGGCTTCAGCGCCGGGGATGATCTCGGCCAGATTGCTCATCATCTGGCAACCGTTGCAGACGCCCAGCGCGAAGGTGTCTTTGCGCGCGAAGAAAGTCGCGAACTGTTCGCGCAGCTTGTCGTTGAACAGGATGGATTTGGCCCAACCCTGCCCCGCGCCAAGGACGTCGCCGTAGGAAAAGCCACCACAGGCTGCGAGGCCCACGAAATCATCGAGCTTCACGCGGCCCGACATCAGATCGGACATGTGCACGTCATAGGCATCAAAGCCTGCTGCTTCAAAAGCGGACGCCATCTCGTTCTGCGAGTTCACACCCTGCTCGCGCAGGATGACCACCTTGGGGCGCTTGCCAGAAGCGATCAACGGAGCAGCGATGTCTTCAGCCGCATCAAAGCTCAGCGACACCGAGAAACCCGGATCGGTCTTGTCGGCCAGCGCAGCAAATTCCTGCTTCACCGACTCGGCGTCGTCACGCAAGCCAGCAATGTGGTGACTCACTTCGCTCCACACCTGCAGCAGCTCATTCACGTCGCCTTCGAACACGGTCTTGGCGTTGCGGCGAATGCGCAGTGCGTTGCGGTCGTTGGGGAAGCCGATGAAGTGCGTGGCGGCGCCGAGGCCTGCCTCGCGCAGCACTTGCTGCACCTTTTCGCGATCGGCGCGGCGGATCTGGATCACGGCGCCCAGCTCCTCGGCGAACAGCGCGCCGAATACGCGGTCGTTAAAGCGGCCCTTGAGCAGATCGGGGCGCTTCTCGCTGCCGTCGACGTCGCTGGTCATGTCGTCGTAGGCGACGGAGTCCAGCTCGACCGAAATACCGGTACGCGATGCAAAGGCCATCTCGGCCAGCGTGGCGAACAGGCCGCCGTCAGAGCGGTCGTGGTAGGCCAGCACCAGGCTATCGCGCTTGAGCGCGTTGAGGCCCGTCACGAAGTTCTTCAGCGTCGTGGCATCGATATCGGGCGCATGTTCGGCCACCGAGTTGTAAGCCTGAGCCAGCACCGAGCCGCCGAGGCGATGCTTCTGGAAGCCAAGGTCGATCAGCACCAGTTCGGTCTCGACGCCCTCTTCGATCTTCAGTTGCGGCGTCAGCGTCTTGCGCACGTCGGCAACAGGCGCAAAGGCCGTGGCAACCATCGACAGCGGCGAGATGACCGACTTGTCCTCCTCACCCTCTTTCCACGCCGTTTTCATCGACAAGGAATCCTTGCCGACCGGCACTGCGAGCTGCGCACCGATACAGAAGTCGGACACTGCCTTGACGGTCTCGAAGAGCTTCGCGTCTTCGCCACGGTGGCCGCAGGCCGCCATCCAGTTGGCAGACAGTTTCACCTGCTGCAGGTCAGCCACATCAGCCGCCATCAGGTTGGTGATGGCTTCGCCCACGGCCATGCGACCCGACGCAGCCGGGCTCACACAGGCCAGCGGTGTGCGCTCGCCCATGGCCATGGCTTCACCAGCGTAGCCATGGAAGCTCATCGCGGTCACGGCCACATCAGCCACCGGCACCTGCCAGGGGCCAACCATCTGGTCGCGCGCCGTGAGGCCGCCCACCGAGCGGTCGCCGATGGTGATGAGGAAGGATTTCGATGCCACAGCCGGCATGCGCAGCACGCGCAAGGCGGCTTCCTTGACGTCCATTGCCGACACATCGAACGGCGGCAGGAAGATCTGGCGCGTTGCGACGTTGCGCGTCATCTTCGGCGGCTTGCCGAGCAGCACTTGCATTTCCATGTCGACGGGCTTGTTGCCGAAGTGGCGGTCGGAGACGACCAGCTGCTCTTCTGCGGTGGCACGACCCACCACGGCAAACGGGCAGCGCTCGCGTTCGCAGAAAGCCTGGAACATCGGCAGGCTTTCCGGCGCAATGGCCAACACATAACGCTCCTGCGCCTCGTTCGACCAGATCTCGCGCGGGCTCATGCCGGGCTCTTCGATCTTCACTTCGCGCAGCTCGAAATGCGCGCCGAGCTTGGCGACATCGGCCAGCTCAGGGAAGGCATTCGAGATGCCGCCTGCGCCCACGTCGTGGATGGCGAGGATGGGATTCTTGTCACCCTGCTGCCAGCAGGCATCGATGACTTCCTGCGCGCGGCGCTGGATTTCCGGGTTGCCGCGCTGCACGGAGGCGAAGTCCAGATCCGCCGTGTTGGTGCCCGTCGTCATGGACGAAGCCGCGCCACCACCCAGACCGATCAGCATGCCGGGGCCACCCAGCTGGATCAGCAAGGTGCCCGGCTTGAAGATAACCTTCTCTGACTGCTTTGCCTGGATGTTGCCTACGCCGCCCGCGATCATGATGGGCTTGTGGTAGCCGCGCACTTCGCCTTGCACTTCCTGCTCGAAGGTGCGGAAGTAGCCAGCGAGGTTGGGACGACCGAACTCGTTGTTGAAGGCCGCTGCACCCAGCGGGCCGTCGATCATGATGTCCAGCGCCGAGGCGATGCGTTCCGGCTTGCCATAGAACCCACCTGAGTGCTTCTCCCAGGGCTGCACAGCGCCGGGGATGTTCAGGTTGGAGACCGAGAAGCCTGCGAGGCCGGCTTTCGGACGCGAGCCCCGACCCGTCGCGCCTTCGTCACGAATCTCGCCGCCCGCGCCGGTCGAGGCGCCGGGAAACGGCGAGATTGCCGTCGGGTGGTTATGCGTTTCCACCTTGGCCAGCAGGTGCGTCTCTTCGCGCTTGAAGCTCCATTTGCCATCGGCCTCGGGGTAGAAGCGATCCACCTCGAAGCCGTTGATGATGGCTGCATTGTCGGAGTACGCCACGACGGTGCCTTGCGGCGTGGCTTTGTGCGTGTCCTTGATCATGCCAAACAGGCTCTTCGCTTCGGCGCGGCCGTCGATGATCCAGTCGGCGTTGAAGATCTTGTGACGGCAGTGCTCGGAGTTCGCCTGGGCGAACATCATGAGTTCCACATCGGTCGGGTTGCGGCCGACGCGCACGAAGTTTTCGACGAGGTAATCGATCTCGTCATCCGACAGGGCCAGGCCGAGTTCGGCGTTGGCCTTGACCAGTGCGGCACGACCACCGCTGATCACATCGACGGAAGTCAGCGGCTGCGGCGCGTAATGGGCAAACAGTTCGGCAGCGGCCTCAACGGTGGGCAGCACCGATTCAGTCATGCGGTCATGCAGCAGCGGCAGCACCGCGTCTCGCGTGGCTTCGTCGAGCGACTTGATGTCCAGCGTAAACAGTGTGCCGCGCTCGACGCGCACCACCTTGTCGAAACCGCAGTTGCGGGCAATGTCGGTAGCCTTCGACGACCAGGGCGAAATGGTGCCCAGGCGAGGCGTCACCAGCAGCCCCACACCGGCTGGCAACGCGGCGCTGGCCGGGCGCGCATCCAGCAGGTCGACCAGGCGCTCCTGCTCCCGAGCCGTCAGCGCGGCGCTGATCTCAACGAAATACCAGTGTTCGGCAACGACGCCACGCACCTTGCTGGCGGCAGACTTCAGGGATTCGGAAAAGCGGGAAAGGCGCGAAGCCGAAAAGGCCGGCGCGCCACGAAGCTTGAGGATGTCGGACATTGGAGATGGACTCTTGGAGAGGCTGGACGGAGGCAGACAGGCCCACCGCCGGAAAGGGCTGAATTTTAACGGATTTCAGCCCGCCTTTCGAGTCCGGATGCGCTTTGGCGCACAGTCTGGATCAGGGAGGCGCGCGTGCTCACAGCCGCGACACGCCGGATTGCGCCCTGGGTGCTTGTTTCGCGGAGCAGCCTCCCGCGAGACAAGTGTCGCGATCAGTCGCCGCCGAGCTCGTCCTGGTCAGCCGAAAGATCCAGCTCGTCGCTGACGTCCATCTGCACACGGCTATTGCGTGCCACATCACTCTGGAAGGCCATCAATTGGGCCGCCAGACCGGGCAGCGCAGGCAGGGCCTCGTTCGCACCCAGATTACGGGTGACCTGATTGAAGTGCATGGCAGAGATGGCGCGCTGACGACGTTCGAACATGCTGGACTCCCTTTGGATATGCGGGGACTGCAATGAATCATGTGATGCGTGCATTTCAGCGCACAGAACTGTGTCTTGCAAGACACAAACTCCGGAACGGGTGACGTTTGTCACGCAGCGCACCATGCCAGCTGCGCCATCCCTGCGTTCACGGCACTCAGGTGATCACAGCCCGCAGGGAGTGTTACAGCTTCGCTACAGGCGGCGCAATCATCCGCACCTCGGCGTCGGCCAGTCGATGCGGCAGGAACAGCCGTGAGTCCATCGACTCGGTGTAACTGATGATCTCGTAGCCAGCCATGCCGGATTCGCGGGCCAGTTCGGTCGCGCGTCGCTGCAGCACCATGCGGGCCTCCCCTTCGCCACCGTTGTGCACACGCTGCATCCGCAAGCTGTAGATCACGCGGCGGTCTGGCAGACGTGTCTCCAGGATCTCCCAGGCTGGCGCCTGCGGATCGACAACCTGGTACATCAGGCCGACGAGGCCGGCGACCATGATGATGTCCATGTAGGCCACGGCGTAGCGCGGCGAGAGCTTGAACGCGCCGCCGGGCAGGAGGGTGCCCTTCTCGGCCTTGCTGAAACCGATCTTGTCCAGACCCAGCGAATTGCAGCCTGCGAGGGACACCATGAACATCAGGCAGAGCAGTTTCTTCATGATCGCGCCCTCAGGTCAGGAAGCTGAACAGGTTCATGTTGGTACTCTTGACGAAGGTCGTGCGCGACGCTTCGAGATAGGTCTGCTGCAGCTGGAAGTCCGAAATCGCGCTGGCATAGTCCAGTCCGACCAGACGGTCGGTGCGGTCGGCGTATTGCACCTGCAGATCCTGCGCGACATTGCCCAGCGAATCGAGCTCGATCTGTTCGGAGCCGACCTGCGCGCGCAGACGCAGCAGGTTCTCCATCGCATTGTCGGCCAGCGACATGGTGTCCTGGATGGACGCGAAGTACGCCGGCCCGGTGCCACCCGTACGCAGATTGCTGATGAAGTCGGACAGGATGGAGAACGCATCCGTGGTCCCGCTCCCCGGGTTCATGAGGAAGCTGTCGCCGGTTGCGGGCGTCCCGTTGATGGTGATCTGGATTTCGGCAGCGGCCGGAGCCGGTGGCAGGTTGATCGCGCTGCCCGCCGTATATGCAGCACCGGCCACCATGGGTGTCCCGGTCATGGCTGGATCTGCCGCACGGTCATAGATGTTGTACGTCGTTGCCGATGTGAAGCGGATGCCGTACTGACCGCCGGCATAAGTACCGACAACTCCGTTGCTGGCAATCGTAGCCGTACCGCTGTTACCCAGCGATGCCTGCGGGTTGAAGCTGCTGCCGGTGGTCTGGATCCGCATCAGCACCTCCTCGCCATTGAGGCTGACGGGGATGTTGCGCGAGTTCGAGACGCGCACACTGCGTTGCCCCTGGTCGCCCTGGTAGGTCACACCGGAGAGGTCGCCGGTAAAAGCCTGCACGTCCCCCTTGAAGCCGGAGAACAGGTACTCGCCATTGGCGTCCGTCGTATTCGCAATCGACAGCAGGTTGTTGAACTGTGCCTCCATATCCGCTGCGATGGCGTTTCGGTCGTCCTGATTGATCGTGGACGTGCCGCCCTGAATTGCCCGTTCGCGCACATAGGTGAACAACTCGCTCAGCGAGGCCAGTTTGCTGTCCAGCATGGACAACAGGTCGTTGGCCGAACCCTGCGCATCCAGATGCATGGCCGTCTGTGCGGAAGCCTGCGACACCTCCAGCGCGCGCGCTGCGGCAACAGGGTCATCGCTGGGGTTGACCACCCGCTTGCCTGTCGAGAGCTGGCGCTGCAACTGCACGACATCGAGCTGCTGCTTGTTGATGTTGGAAACGTTGATGTCATAGATCTGGGATGTACTGATGCGCATGATCAACCTCAAGCCAGGTTAAGGATCTCATCAAAGAGCTTGCTGGCGATGTTCATCGCGCGTGCGGCAGCCTGATAGGCCTGCTGATAGCGCAAGAGGTTGGCGGCCTCTTCATCCAGATTCACCCCCGACAGGCTTTGTTGCGCGGCCTGGGCCTGCTCCAGCAACGCCGTCTGCGCATCGACGCCAATCTCGGCATCGCGCGACTTGGTGCCCACATCGCTGACCAGCTGCGAGTAGGCATATTCGTAACTGGCACCACCACTCAGCATGGTCTTCACGTTCTGCAAGCCAGCCAGCGCCAGCGCATTGCGATTGTCCGAGATGCCCGTGCTGTTGGCGGTGATGCGGAAACTGTCACCGTTGCCCGGTGTTCCGGTGATCGTGAAAGAGATGGCTGGCGAGCCGAACTCGAAAGTCTTGCCTGCACCGTCCAATGCCGGGTTGTAAGTGTTGTCTGCCGCCGTTGTGCCGCCGGGGAAGCCGGCATCCTTGGGGTCACTCGTACTGGCTCCACTGCGCACACGCAGGGTGATTGCCGTACCGGTGGAGTCAACTGCGGAAAAGGTGTTGGTCGCCGAATTGAAGGTCAGCGTAATCGCGTTGAAGTCCGGAATGCCGTCCGCGCCGACAGTGTCGATGCCTGTACCTGCACCGCTCGATGCGCCCACGGTCGCCACGATGGTGCCGCCACCGATCTTGGCCGTGCCGCTGTTGCCCGTCTCGGCCGCCATCGCAAACGGCAGACCTGCCGCAATCTTTCGCACATCCTGAATCGCCAGCGAAATCTCCGCCGCTGCATCGCGCGTGGGTTTGACCACCCAGCGGTCACCGTCCACCGGCGTGCCAGTGATGCTCAGCGAGAAGCCGTAACGCAAAGTCTTGTCGGTGTCGGTCGCATCAGTCGTCGTGCCATCGGGGGGCGTAGCACCTTGATAGACGATGGTGTTGTCAGACTGTCTGCGCATCGTGTAGCCCGTCGCCGTGGCATAAGTCAGCGTGTAGTCCTCAGCCTTCAGGTCCTCGATCCCACGCGACGTGGCGGTGTAGTACGTCCCCGACACTGTTGCCGTACCCGTGCCGCCCGACTGCTTGATCACCGGCGTGAGATTCGAAAAGAAGCGCCCACCGAGCTGGCCATCGAGATCGACCCCCTGGGCGTGAATGTCATTGACGTTCTTGCTGATGCCCACGGCAAGGCGCCCCAGCGCCGTCTCGGCTTGCAGCAGGGCCTCGTCACGAAAGCGCAATAGCCCGCCCATGCGCCCACCATTGATGAGGCTGTCAGGCACGCGGATGTTCACGCCACCCAGAGTCATATAGACGGCCTGATCTTCGGGGTTGTTGGGCGACGGCCCGACGGACAGGGCCGTCGCGTCCTTGCCCACCACAAGCGGCTGTCCGTTGCCGAAGTACAGGTTGATCGAACCGTCGGACTGGGTCGTCGACGTCACGCGGACTTCGTCGTTGATCTGCTTTATCAGGCGGTCGCGCAGGTCGTGCAGATCGTTCGCTGCGACTTCTGCGCCAGCTACTTCAGTCTCGCGGATACGCTGGTTGAGATCAGCAACCTGCTTGGCCAACGCATTGATGGTCGTGGCCGATTCGGCCATCTGGGACTCCACCCCGGTGCGGATCTCACCCAGACGCTGATCCAGTGCGTGGAATCGCTCAACCAGCGTCGAGGCGGCCGACATCAAAGCCTGGCGCGACGGAATGCTGGAGGGATTGGTCGACAGCTCCTGAATGCCCTTGAAGAAGCCCTGAATCGCGGGCGACAGACCGGCGCTTTCGTTAGCCAGCAGGTTGTCGATCTGCTTGATCTCGGTGGCGTAGGTGTCAAACTCGGTACGTGCCGAACTTGCAGCCAGCACCTGGCTTTGCAGGAAGCCGCTGTAGACGCGCTGGATCGTATCGATGCGCGTGCCTTGGCCGTAAAAGCCCGAGCCCGAGAACAACGGATCCATCGCCGACTGCGCCACGCGTTGGCGACTGTAGCCATCGACGTTGGCATTCGAGATGTTGTGCCCGGTCGTAGTCAGCCCTGCCTGGGCGGCACTCAAGGCAGTAAGACTGATACTGAGCAGACTCATGACGGGCACTCCAAGGGTTTGTTGACACTCATCCGGCGGATTGCGTTGAATCGCAGGGCTTGCCGGACAAGGCGCGCGACGCAGTGCGGGGGGGCGCCCCCACACAAGGAGCGCAACGCAGTACGGCGAGCCCTGCGATTCAACCCATCGGGCGGGTACTGAATTCGTCACAGCACTTCGTTGCGGCTCCTTGCCATGGAACCACCCTGTCGGCGTCGCCGCGCCTTGTTCTGTGTCGAATTCAGTGTCCGCGCAACCGTCGGATGAATGCCAACAGACCCTGCTATCTACGTCCAGTCATAGCAATTCCTTTGCCATGTCCAACAGACGCAAAAATTCAGGCACAAGCCATTGTTATGAAAGAATTTTTTTCCTTGCAAAAAGCACCCGAACGTGGAGCGGCAAATCTTGCCGCCATAGGCGCGGCAGATTCAGCCGCCCTGCGCGCGCTTGCGCCGGGGGATGACCTGTTTGCAGGGTGGGCACGGTGTGCCTACGGCGTTCAAGCCGGAACCAACGGGCTGGCCCACCGAGCCCACCTTATCGCGGCCGAGCGTCCCAGATCTTCTGCAAGCGTTTTACGCTCACCGGTGTCGGCGTCTTGAGCTCCTGCGCGAAGAGGCTCACGCGCAGCTCTTCGAGCAGCCAGCGGAACTCTTCCATCTGCGCATCGATGACGCCCGCCTTGCGCTGCGCGAGCAGTTCTCGCTCGAAGGGCTGCGCCAGCGAACGCCAATCAGCCAGCAACTCGGCATCGCGCGCCGGATTGTTGCGCCACTTGTCGACGCGCATCGCTGCCGCCTTGAGGTAACGCGCGAAATGCGTCAGCCGCTCATAGGGCTGGGACACGAGGAAGTCCTTGGGCATCAATCGCGTCAGTTGCGCCTGGATGTCCGAGGGCAGATCGCCGGCGTTCTTCAGGCCCACCAGTTTCTTCGTGATGGCAGCGTGCTCTGTGACCAGGCTGCTGACCAGACGCATCAGCTCCTGCGCCACCAGCGTAATGCGCGGCTTGGCCTCCTGCGCACGCTTCGTGAAGCTGTCCGCGTCGGTGGGCAATGGCGACAACAGGCAGGTGCGTGCCAGCGTGGCCTGCACCAGCAGCGCTTTCAGATCCGCTTCGCTGCCAAAAGGCATGAACTGCAGCGACAACTCGCGCAGCCCCGGCAGCTTTTCGATGGCCTTTACCTGGTCCTTGAGCGTCAGCGCGAACAATCGGCCCAGGCCCTTGAAGTGCGCCTTGGCCGCCTCTTCTTCGGTGTCGAAGGGGCGGATGCTGACCGAATCGCCGTCATCATGCAGCGCCGGAAAACCGATCACGGTGCGACCGGCTATCTTCACTTCCAGCAGTTCGGGCAGGACGCCGAAGCTCCAGGTGGTGAGGTTGCTGAGCGCCACAGCGGCCCTCTCCCCCTGCCCCTCTCCCGCAGGCGGGAGAGGTGTGTTTTTCTCCCCTCTCCCGCCTGCGGGAGAGGGTGGCCCGGAGGGCCGGGAGAGGGCTGGCTCTTCAGCACTTTCCTTCCCCTGCACCTTCAAGCCCGCCAACTGCGCGCCCATCGAGCCTTCCACCAGCCCCGCGCGAAACGCCGCTGCCACCTGATCCTTGAGCCGCGTGCGCAGCTCCATCAGGTTGCGCGACTGGCCCAGCACGCGGCCGTGTTCGTCGATGACGCGAAAGTTCATGAAGCAATGCGGGTTGAGGTTCTCGCTGCGGAAGCTCTCCAGCGGCAGTTGCAACGACACGCGGTCTTCCACAAAGCCCTGCAGTGCCCGCAGAAGCGGCTGCTCGCGGTCGTACTTGCCTTCTTCCACTGCCGCCAGAAAATCCAGCGTGCTCTCGCCAATCGGTTGCAGGCGATGGCGATGCTTCTGCGGCACGGTCTTGAGCAGCGCCGTCACCTTCTCTTCGAGCATGCCGGGCACCAGCCATTCGCAACGGTTCGCCGGCACCTGGTTGAGCATGGCCAGCGGCACGGTCAGCGTCACACCGTCTTCAGGGTCACGCGGTTCGTGCACGTAGCTCAGCTTGAGCTTCTGCCCCAGCACGGGCATGGTGCCGGGGAAGTTTTCGCTGTTGATGCCGGCCGCCTCGTGACGCATGAGCTGCTCGCGTTCAAGGTGCAGACAGCGCGGGTTCTTGCGTTCCGCCTGCTTGCGCCAGGCCTCGAAGCTGCGCACGTCGCACACGTCGGCCGGAATCTGCGCGTCGTAGAAGGCCTCGATGAGCGCCTTGTCGACCAGCAGATCGGGCCGGCGCATCTTCTGCTCGAGCCGCTCTATGTCCGCAATGAGGCGCTGGTTGTGCTGGAAGAACGGCATGGCCCTGGCCTGCCCTTCGTCCAGATCGCCTTCGACAAGGGCTTCGCGAATGAACACCTCGCGACAGGCCACCGGGTCAATGTGCGAGAACGCCACCGGGCGCCTGGCGTAAAGCGTGATGCCGTGCAACACCCCGCGCTCGTAAGCGCGCACGGCGCCGTGGCGCTTCTCCCAGTGCGGCTCATAGGTCTGGCGCTTGATCAGATGCGCGCCGACTTCCTCGATCCATTCCGGCTCGATTCTCGCAATGCAGCGCGCGTAAAGCCGCGAGGTGTCGATGAGCTCGGCCGCCATGATCCACTTGCCGGCCTTCTTCGCGAGGAATGACCCCGGATGCGGCCAGAATCGGATGGCGCGTGCGCCCAGATACGCCCCGGCGTTCTGCCCCACCGTCTCTTCCTGCTTGAGGCCGATGTGGCCCAGCAGGCCGGTCAGCAAGGCCTTGTGGATGGACTCGTATGACTCTCCGTCATTCCCGCGAAGGCGGGAATCCAGTGTCTTTGACCCGCCATCTGAACGTCGCTGGATTCCCGCTTCCGCGGGAATGACGGTATCGGGGCTCTCTCGCCTGACCCAACCATGCTCCGCGCACAGCGCATGCAACTGTCCATGCACATCGCGCCATTCACGCATGCGCAACCATGACAGGAAGTGCTGCTTGCACCAGGCCTTCTGCTTGCTCGACGACTCGTGCTTCCACACTTCATCAAACTGCCGCCAGAGGTTAACGAACCACATGAACTCCGAGCGCGGTTCGTTCCTGTCGTCCGGCGCGCTGCGGAAGCGCGCATGCGCCTGATCCGCCGTGCCGGTCTGCTCGGGCGGCCGCTCACGCGGGTCCTGCACCGACAGGGCCGAGGCAATCACCAGCACTTCGCGCAGACAGTGGCGGTCGCGCGCCGCGATGAGCATACGGCCGATCTTGGGGTCCAGCGGCAACTTGGCGAGTTCGCGGCCGATGGCGGTGAGTTCCAGCCGATTTTCCGGACGCGAGTCCGCACTGCGCTCCCCTCTCCCGCTTGCGGGAGAGGGGTTGGGGGAGAGGGCTTTTTCCAAAGCGGCGCCGACAGCAGCCAACGTTGCCTCCCTCTCCCGGCCCTTCGGGCCACCCTCTCCCGATTTCGGGAGAGGGGACGCCACCTCATCCACTGCGCCCAGCTCAAGCAACAACTGATACCCATCCGCGATCGCCCGCGCAGGCGGCGCATCGATGAAGGGGAAGTCCTCCACCGCACCCAGCTTCAACGACTTCATGCGCAGGATCACGCCGGCCAGTGACGAGCGCAGGATTTCCGGATCGGTATGCCCGGGGCGTCGTGCGAAGTCTTCTTCGGCGTAAAGGCGAATGCACACACCGTCCTGCACACGCCCGCAACGCCCTGCCCGCTGTTTCGCCGCGCTCTGCGCGATCTTCTCGATCTGCAGCAGCTCCACCTTGTTGCGGATCGAATAACGGTTGAGTCGCGCCAAGCCCGTGTCGACCACATAGCGGATGCCCGGCACCGTCAGTGAGGTCTCGGCCACATTGGTCGACAACACCACGCGCCGCCCCGAAGATCGACCGAACACGCGCTGCTGCTCGGCCGCCGACTGGCGCGCGAACAGCGTCAGGATCTCGGTGCCCGGCGCATGGTGCTTGCGCAAGGCTTCCGCCGCTTCGCGGATCTCGCGCTCGCCCGGCAGGAACACCAGCACGTCGCCGAGCCCGATGCGCTGCAACTCGTCGACCGCGTCGACGATGGCTTCGTACAGATCCCGGTCTGCCTTTTTGCCGTCATTCCCGCGAAGGCGGGAATCCAGTGACGTTTGCGACGATCCAGAGAGTCGCTGGGTTCCCGCCTTCGCGGGAACGACGGACTCCGCCTCAATCGGTCGGTAACGCACCTCGATGGGATACAGGCGCCCCGACACCTCGATCACCGGCGCCGCTTTGCCATCGATGGCGAAGTGATTGGCGAAGCGCTCTGCATCCAGCGTCGCCGAGGTCACGATCACCTTGAGGTCGCGCCGCTTCGGCAACAGCGTGCGCAGGTAGCCGAGCAGGAAGTCGATGTTGAGGCTGCGCTCGTGTGCCTCGTCGATGATGATCGTGTCGTAGGCGCTCAACAATGGATCACCCTGCGTCTCCGCCAGCAGGATGCCGTCGGTCATCAGCTTCACGTAGCTCTCGGGCTTGGTGTGATCGGTGAAGCGGATCTTGTAGCCCACCAGGGTGCCCGGTTCGCTCTGCAGCTCCTCGGCGATGCGCTCGGCCGTCGCCCGCGCCGCAATGCGACGTGGCTGCGTGTGCCCGATCAGCCCCGCCTCGCCACGCCCCAGCGCCAGGCAGATCTTGGGCAGCTGCGTCGTCTTGCCCGAGCCCGTCTCGCCGCAGACGATCACCACCTGGTTCGCCGCGATCAGCTCCGCAATCTCGGCGCGCCGCTGGTTGACCGGCAGGTCATCGGCAAACACCGGCCTGGGCAAGCGCTCCCGCCGCAGTGCGCGGGCAGCGATACTCGCCTCGAATTTCGCCCGCAATGCCTCAGGCAAGGCCGTCAGCGTATCGGCGCGCTGCGGCAAGGCACGCAGCTGGCGCCGCAATGCGGGTCGGTCTTTGGCGAGGACAAGTTCGAGCAGGGACACTGGGGGAATCATCAAATTCGGGAGGCGGCATTGTAGGGGACAACGTCAAACCCCTCCCAACCTCCCCTTGTCAGGGGAGGCACCCGTTCAGGCCAGCGCGGTCTCCCTCCCCTGACAAGGGGAGGGAGGGGAGGGGTTTGAAAGCTCGGCGCACACCCTGGCTCAGCCCCATGCGAATCCATTCATACTGCAAGCCTGCCCTCTACCCAGCACCCAATTGTGAACCGTCGCGACCTCCTCAAACTCGCCGCCTTCAGCGCCCTTGCGCAATCCCTGCCGCGCAGCGCCTTCGGCCTCACCTTGCCCGGCAACGCCATCGGCAATCTCTTCTCACTCGGCGTTGCGAGTGGCTCGCCGCGTCACGACAGCGTGGTGATCTGGACGCGCCTGATGGCAGATGAAACCGGCGCACTGGGCAGCAAGCCCATCCCCGTCAGCTGGGAAGTCGCCGACGACGAGCAGTTTCGCCGCATCGTGCAGAAAGGCAGCACGCATGCACATGCCGAGCTGGGGCATTCCGTGCATGTCGAAGTACCGGAGCTCGCGCCCGACCGCTGGTACTTCTACCGCTTCCGCAGCGGGCAGTACACCAGCCGCGTCGGCCGCACACGCACCCTGCCCGCGCCGGGCGCGGCAGTCACCGGCATGCGCCTCGCCTACGCCTCCTGCCAGCGCTGGGAGCATGGCTACTACGCCGCCTGGCGGCACCTGCAGGCCGAGGCCGTCGATGCGGTGTTCTTCGTCGGTGATTACATCTATGAATACAGCCGAGGCAAGAACGACATCCGCTCGCACGACCTGCCCAAGCCCACCGATCTGGCCAGCTACCGCGACCGCTACGCGCTTTACAAGAGCGATCCCGACCTGCAGGGCGCGCATGCCGCCTGCCCCTGGCTGATGACCTGGGACGACCACGAAGTCATCAACGACTATGCCGGCCTAAGCAACCCTGTCGCCGAGACCGACTTCGCCGCGCGCCGCGCCGCCGCCTACCAGGCTTTCTATGAAAACCAGCCCATGCGCGCCCGCACCCTCACCCGCGCCCTGACCGGCCTCGCGGACGGTGCCGAAATGCGCATCTACGACCGTGGCAGCTTCGGCACGCTCGCCGATTTCCACATCCTTGATTGTCGCCAGTACCGCAGCCCGCAGGCCTGCCTTGACCCCGACAAGCGCGGCGCACACACCATCCGCCGCGACGCCTGCAGCGAACTCGCCGATCCCGCCAGAACCTTTCTGGGCATGGAACAGGAGCGCTGGCTCGCCGACGGCCTCAAGGCCGCCGGCACCAAACCACGCTGGACGCTGATCGTGCAGACCACCCGCTTCGGCCAGACCCTTTATGGCAGCACGAAGAACCCCGGCGTCAGCAACGACACCTGGGACGGCTACCCTGCCACGCGCCAGCGGCTCATCAACGCCCTCATCCAGAACAGGAGCCCCAACCCGGTCCTGCTCGGCGGCGACGTGCACGCCAACTGGGTCGGCCACATCAAAGCCGACTACAACAAGCCCGATAGCCCCAGCATCGGCGTCGAATTCACCGGCACCAGCATCAGCTCGAACAGCAACGGTGGCGACAACATCCCCAACCACATCAAACAAAACCCGCACTTCGTCTTCGGCGATGGCTTCAAACGTGGCTATGGCGTTGTCGAACTTGAGCCCGACAGGCTCACAACCACCCTGCGCGCCGTTGTCGACCCCACCAGGGCGGACTCAGGGATCGAAACACTCGCCCGCTTCGAAGTCGAAGCAGGCAAGGCCCTCATCCACCCGCGCTGAGGACTTCTGGCGTACGCGGCACCGCAGCATTTTCGCCTTCCGATCAAGGGCATACGGATGCCGGAAGACTGCCGGCCACGCTTTTCCCCGGATATTTGTCGGCGAATTTGACAAAAGTGAAATTCGTGAAATTCATCACAGCATAAAAATCAGTGATTTAGTAGGCCGGCATGCCGATTGCTTACTTGGAACCGGTGCCAAAATTCCAGGCGCCCGGACCACGAAACCCGTTTTGCAAATCAGAACATTGATAAGCAAGGCAAATTTCAGCAATCCGGATACGACCTCCCCTCTGGCAGCCGTCAGGTCATTGGGGTACGCTGCGGGGGCGATGCTCGGGTTGTAGACGCATTGCTACCAATAAAACACTTTTGTGGAGAGGTTGACATGATTCATATGAAGAAGATGGCTGCAGCGGTTGCGCTGGCTGCTGCATCGATTGGCGGCGCGCATGCCCTGGTTCAAGGCGATATCGCCTTCACCGGCCTGAGCACCAACACCACCGTGGGCGGTTGGTCGTTCGCTACCTTCGCAGATATCGCGCTCGGTACGACGATCTATTTCACGGACACCAGCATCCAGACCAACGGCACGTTCGTTACTACGCCAGAGACTTTCTGGTCGTGGACTGCCACGAGCCAAGTTGATGCAGGCACCATCATCACTGTTACAAATAATGGCTCGTCGACTGCACAGGTTGCGAGCACGGGTTCTGTTGTGAACCTGGGCGCGGGTACGGGCGGAGCCGCTACTGCTTTTAACGTGAGCTCGAGCGGCGACACGCTTTATGCTTATCTGGCGACGTCGTCCACGTTTAACACCGTTCCTTCTGCAGCCAACACCTTGGCCGCTATCAGCAATCGCGCGACTCCTTACGCTTCCTCAGATGACCCCGCAAGTATCTCGGGCATCACACTCACCAACATTCGCGGTGTAAGCACTTTGTCGACGGAAGTGACGGCCGTGTTGTCGACAGCTACGGCCTGCACCACAGCCGCTGCTTGTCGTTGGGCTGAATTCAACCCGACCGGCACCTACGCGTCAGTAGCCGATCTGAAGGCCGCGATCGCCAACACGACCAACTGGGCTTCCGCACAAGAGTCCAACTCTGTTGGGCTGGATGCAGCTACGGGCCTGATTACTCCGGTCCCCGAAGCCAGCACCTACGCCATGCTGCTCGCCGGTCTCGGCATGATCGGCCTGATGGCTCGCCGCCGTTCGGTCTGATCCGTTTCTGCTTTACAAAACGCCCACCGTCCGCGGTGGGCGTTTTGCTTTCTGGGCTCTGCAGTTCAGCCCGACCACCGCCGCCGGCAGCTATACTTGCGCGCTGCACCAACCCCTCAGAATCGCCATGAACAACCCCAACAAGCCCCTGCGCCCCTTGCCCAACCTCATCTTCATGAGCCGCTGGCTGCAGCTGCCGCTGTACCTCGGCCTGATCCTCGCGCAGTGCGTCTATGTGTTCCATTTCTGGGTCGAGCTGATCGATCTGATCGGCGCGGCGATGGGCAACAAGGCGGCACTCGAACACGTGGTGGCTGCGGTGGGCCATGGTGGCAACGCAGGCAAGCTGACCGAGACGACCATCATGCTGGTGGTACTGGGCCTGATCGATGTGGTGATGATCTCGAACCTGCTGATCATGGTGATCGTTGGTGGTTACGAAACCTTCGTGTCGCGCATGTACCTCGAAGGGCATCCGGACCAGCCGGAGTGGTTGTCGCACGTGAATGCCTCGGTGCTGAAGGTAAAACTGGCGACAGCCATCATCGGCATTTCGTCCATCCATCTTCTCAAGACATTCATCAACGCCGAGAACTACAGTGAAAAGATGCTGCTTGCGCAGACGGGCATCCATATCGCTTTCCTGCTCTCGGCGATGGCCATCGCTTATTGCGACCGTCTGATGTCGCATCATCAGCCGCTCAAGCAGGAGCACTGACACTTTCGTCATTCCCGCCTTCGCGGGAATGACGGCAAACAATTCCCCCCGTAATTCCGGAGCAAGCCATGAGCACCATCAAGCAAGCCGACCTCATCGAAAGCGTTGCCGGCGCGCTGCAGTACATCAGCTACTACCACCCGGTGGACTACATCACCAACCTCGCCCGCGCCTACGAGATGGAAGAGAGCCCTGCCGCCAAAGACGCGATGGCGCAGATCCTCATCAACTCGCGCATGGCGGCTGAAGGCCATCGCCCGCTGTGTCAGGACACGGGCATCGTCACCGTCTTCCTGAAGGTGGGGATGAATGTGCGCTGGGAGGGCTTCACGGGCTCGCTGGAAGATGCGGTGAATGAAGGCGTGCGTCAGGCTTATAACTACCCGGACAACAAGCTGCGCGCCTCGGTGCTCGCCGATCCGGCCGGCAAGCGCACCAACACCAAGGACAACACGCCTGCGGTGATCAACGTGAGCATTGTGCCGGGCGATGAGGTAGAGGTGATTGTCGCGGCCAAGGGCGGCGGCTCGGAAGCCAAGTCGAAGTTCGTCATGCTCAACCCTTCGGACTCGATCGTCGATTGGGTCGTCAAGACCGTACCGACCATGGGCGCGGGCTGGTGTCCGCCGGGCATGCTGGGCATCGGCATTGGCGGCACGGCCGAGAAGGCCATGCTGCTGGCCAAGGAAGCGCTGATGGAGCCGATCGACATCCTCGATCTCATCAAGCGAGGCCCCAAAACGCGTGCCGAAGAGCTGCGCCTGGAAATCTACGAGAAGGTGAACGCGCTGGGCATCGGCGCACAAGGCCTCGGCGGCCTCACGACCGTGCTCGATGTGAAGGTGCTCGACTACCCGACACACGCGGCCAATCTGCCCGTGGCGATGATCCCGAACTGTGCGGCCACGCGCCACGCGCACTTCGTGCTCGACGGTTCCGGCCCGGTCTACCTCGACCCACCTTCGCTGGAAGACTGGCCGAAGCTGACTTACGACACCTCGAAGGGTCGCCGTGTGAACCTCGACACCGTGACGCGCGAAGAAGTCGCTTCCTGGAAGCCGGGTGACGTGCTGCTGCTCAACGGCAAGATGCTCACCGGCCGCGACGCTGCGCACAAACGCATGACCGACATGCTCAACAAGGGCGAAGCGCTGCCGGTCGATTTCCGTGGCCGCTTCATCTATTACGTCGGCCCGGTCGACCCGGTGCGCGACGAAGTGGTTGGCCCGGCAGGCCCGACGACGGCGACGCGCATGGACAAGTTCACCGAACAGGTCCTCGCTGAAACCGGTTTGCTGGGCATGATCGGCAAGTCAGAGCGCGGCCCGGCAGCCATCGAGGCCATCAAGAAGCACAAGTCGGTGTACCTCATGGCCGTGGGCGGCGCTGCATACCTCGTTTCCAAGGCAATCAAGGCAGCCCGCGTCGTCGGGTTCGCCGACCTGGGTATGGAAGCCATCTACGAGTTCGAAGTGCAGGACATGCCGGTCACTGTCGCTGTCGATTCGACCGGCATTTCGGTGCACAACACCGGGCCGAAGGAGTGGCAGGCCCGCATCGGCAAGATTCCGGTCACCGTGGCCTGAGTTCCCGCACCCAAAAAAAACCGGCCAATGGCCGGTTTTTTGTTGTCCTGACGACGCGCTTTACTTCCCGCCCAATTGCTTCATCAGGTCGTCATTTCCAGCATCTTCCGCTGCGGGCTCCGACGCCCCGGCCGGTGAGCTCGGCTCATCACCAGTGATCACTGGGGCTTCCATTGCTGGCGCCTCGTCACCGGGGATGTTTATCTCGACCTTGTCGAGATCGACGTCCTGCGCCTTGTCCAGCCCGAAGGTCACCAGCTGCGGGAAGGCAATCACCAGCGCCACCATGATGATCTGGATACCCACGAAGGGCACGGCCCCCCAGTAGATGTCGGTCGTCTTGATGGCCTTGGGTGCGACAGAGCGCAGGTAGAACAGGGCAAAGCCGAACGGCGGGTGCATGAAGCTGGTCTGCATGTTGATGCCCAGCAGCACGCCGAACCAGATCAGGTCGATGCCCAGTTTCTGCGCGACGGGCGCGAGCAGCGGCACGATGATGAACGCGAGTTCAAAGAAGTCGAGGAAGAACGCCAGCACGAAGATCAGCACGTTCACGAAGACCAGGAAGCCGAGCTGGCCGCCGGGCATGTCTGACAGCAGATGTTCGACCCAGATGTGACCATCGATGCCATAGAACGTGAGGCTGAACACGCGCGCGCCGATCAGGATGAACAATACGAAGGTCGAGAGCCGTGCAGTGGACTCCATGGCCTGGCGCAACAAGCCGACATTGAGACGCCTGCGCGCCACCGCCATGACGAGCGCGCCGAGTGCGCCCATTGCGCCACCTTCGGTGGGCGTGGCCACGCCGAGGAAGATGGTGCCCAGCACCAGGAAGATCAGCGCCAGCGGCGGGATCAGCACGAAGGTGAAGCGCTCGGCCATGTTCGATAGCAGGCCCAGCTTGAGGCTGCGGTTGGCGCGCGCCACGACGTAGGCCACGAGCGCCCAGGCACACATGCCGATGACGATGCCTTCATCGGTTGCGACATGCTCGACGACGTCATTGCGCATGAAGGACATGATCGCTTCGGGCCCGCCGGTGAACATGAAACCGACGGCCAGCGTCGACGCCACCAGCACCAGTACGCCCAGCGATCGCAGACCGCTGCGGCCGTCTGCCTCGCGGATGGTGCGCGCCTCTGCCGGCAGGGCGGGCACCCATTGCGGGCGGAACAGCGCCACGCCGATGACGTACAGCACGTAGAGACCGGTCAGCACGAATCCGGGAATGAAGGCGCCCTTGTACATGTCGCCGACCGACTTGCCGAGCTGGTCGGCCATGACGATCAGCACCAGCGAGGGGGGAATGATCTGCGCCAGCGTGCCCGAGGCGGCAATGACGCCGCTGGCGAGGCGCCGGTCGTAGCCATAACGCAGCATGATGGGCAGCGAAATAAGGCCCATCGAGATGACCGACGCAGCCACCACGCCAGTTGTGGCTGCCAGCATGGCACCCACGAAGATGACGGCGAAGGCCAGCCCGCCTCGCACCGGCCCGAACAGCTGTCCGATGGTGTCGAGCAGATCCTCGGCCATGCCGCTGCGCTCGAGAATCAACCCCATGAAGGTGAAGAATGGAATGGCAAGCATGGTGTCATTGCTCATCACCCCCCAGATGCGCGAAGGCATGGCCTGGAACAGGCTGGCAGGCAGCATGCCCAGCTCGATGCCGATGACGCCGAAGATCACGCCGCATGCGGCCAGCGAAAACGCGACAGGATATCCCAGCAACAGCAGCAGAACCATTGCGCCGAACATCAACGGCGCCATGTTGTGGATGAGGAACTCGATCATTTGCCGGTCTCCGCTTCATCTTGCGACAGACCACGTGCGCGACGGATGTCTTCAGCGAGCGCTTCTTCGTCACTCGGGCCTTCATTTGCGGCGACGGGCAAGCTGACTAGGCCCATCAGGAACGCCGCGCGTTTGACGAGTTCGGAAAGCCCCTGCAACAGCAGCAGCGCAAAGCCAACCGGCATGAGCAGGCGCGCGGGCCACAGGACGAGACCACCTTCGCTGGCCGACACTTCACCGCTCTGCCATGAATCGACAAACCAGGGCCAGGACAGCCAACAGATCACGCCCACTACGGGCAGCAGGAAGAACACTGTGCCTAACAGGTCGATCCAGGCTTGCACGCGCTGGCTGAAACGCCCGGTAATCACGTCGATGCGCACATGGGCGTTGCGCAACAGGGCGTGCCCCGCACCGAGCAGGAACACGGCGGAAAACAGATACCACTGGATTTCCAGCAGGCTGTTCGAGCTGGAATTGAAGACCTTGCGCACGATGGCGTTGCCGGCGCTGATCAGCACCATGATCAGGATCAGCCAGACAATGTGTCGTCCGACCCACTCATTGAGGGCATCGATGCCCCGCGAGCACTTCAGTAAAGCCTGCATGTTGTCTCCAGGCGGGCTGCGCAGGTGCCCGCACATGTTTAACAGATCGCGGTTCCGGGCCACGATTCAGGGCGCCAAGGATACTGGCATTAACCCGGCTGCGGAAATTCCCGACAGCCTCTGCTGACCGGCGACATATACTTTGGCCCTTTCCGCCGCTCGCCCTGCTCCGTATTTTCCACATGTCTCCCCTTCACACCCGCATGTGCCTCGTCCGGCACGGTGAAACCGACTGGAACGTCGAGCGCCGTCTGCAAGGCCACGAGGACATCCCCCTCAACGCCACCGGGCGCAGCCAGGCACGCGCCCTTGCCGCGGTGCTCACGAACACTCCGTTCCACGCCATCTACAGTTCCGACCTGCAACGCGCCCTGCACACGGCAGCGGCCGTAGCGGCACCGCGCGGGCAAAAAGTGATTCCCGACAGCACACTGCGCGAGCGGAATTTCGGGATCTTTCAGGGCCACACACGCCAGGAAGCGGAGCAGCTGTTCCCCGAGATGCAGGCGCGTGTCACGCGCCGCGAGCCGGATTTCGTCCCGCCCGAGGGCGAAAGCCTGCGCCAGTGTTACGCCCGCGTCGCCGCCACGCTGGAGACCCTGGCCCAACGCCATGCCGGCCAGCAAATCCTGCTGGTCATGCATGGCGGTGTGCTGGATGCAGCCCGCCGCCACGTTACCGGCATGGCGCTTGACCTGCCACGTAACTTCGAACTGGGTAATGCGGCACTGAACTGGATTGCCCACGAAGCCGGACGCTGGCAGATGCTCAGCTGGAACGACACCGCCCACCTTGGCAACAGTCTGGACGAGCTGCCCGTCTGAGTCCGGCTACGCATGAACAGGATTCATGCAAGTCATGAAAACAATTCGCTTTTCTTCACACAAGACAACACGCCACACTGCCGCTACATTCCGACCAAGCAGCCTGCCAGAGCCCGCCAAATGGCCCAAAGCAGCCCGTCTTGCTATCATTCGCCTTTATTCGTGCACTGCAAAGAAACCCATGTTCTCCAAGCAAAACGTCCTCTCCAAGGTTGATTCCGAACTGTTTGCCGCCGTGTCGGCCGAAAACAAGCGTCAGGAAGACCACATCGAGCTGATCGCCTCTGAAAACTACGTCAGCTGCGCCGTCATGGAAGCCCAGGGCTCGCAACTGACCAACAAGTACGCCGAGGGTTACCCCGGCAAGCGTTACTACGGCGGCTGCGAGCACGTGGACGTGGTGGAACAGATCGCCATCGACCGTCTGAAGAAGCTGTTCGGTGCCGATTGCGCCAACGTGCAGCCCAACTCCGGCTCGCAAGCCAACCAGGCTGTGCTGATGGCCTTCGCCAAGCCCGGCGACACCATCATGGGCATGAGCCTCGCCGAAGGTGGTCACCTCACCCACGGCATGCCCCTCAACCTGTCGGGCAAGTGGTTCAACGTCGTCTCCTACGGTCTCAACGAGAAGGAAGAGATCGACTACGACGCCATGGAAGCCCTGGCTCGTGAGCACAAGCCGCGCATCATCGTCGCCGGTGCCTCGGCCTACGCCCTGCGCATCGATTTCGAGCGCTTCGCAAAGATCGCCAAGGAAGTCGGCGCGATTTTCTGGGTGGACATGGCTCACTACGCCGGCCTCATCGCCGCTGGCATCTATCCGAACCCCGTACCGCACGCTGATGTGGTGACCTCCACGACACACAAGACCCTGCGCGGCCCGCGTGGCGGCGTCATCCTGATGCGTGCCGAGCACGAGAAGGCCATCAACTCGGCCATCTTCCCCGGCCTGCAAGGCGGCCCGCTGATGCACGTGATCGCAGCCAAGGCCGTGGCCTTCAAGGAAGCGGCCACGCCCGAGTTCCGCAAGTACCAGGAGCAAGTGGTGGCCAACGCTCGCGTCATGGCCCGCGTGCTGTCCGAGCAACGCGGCCTGCGCATCGTTTCCAGCCGCACTGAAAGCCACCTGTTCCTGCTCGACCTGCGTCCCAAGAACATCACCGGCAAGGCTGCCGAAGCCGCGCTGGGCAAGGCACACATCACGGTGAACAAGAACGCGATTCCGAAAGATCCGGAAAAGCCCTTCGTGACCTCTGGCATCCGCATCGGCAGCCCCGCGATGACCACACGTGGCTTCACCGAGATTGAAGCTGAGCGAGTGGCCCACCTCATCGCTGACGTACTCGACGCGCCAGAAGATGAAGCCGTGCTCGCCAAGGTACGCGAAGAAGTCAGCGCACTGTGCAAGAAGTTCCCGGTCTACGGAGCTTGAGCTCCGTAGAGTGAGGATAAAGGAGTCAGGAGTGAGGAGTAAAACCATCACGGTATGTACCCCCCAGCCCGATCCGATGCCGCGCAGCGGCGAGGCCGGGCCGTTGCTCCTCACTCCTCACTCCTCACTCCTCACTTTCATGGCGGCCACGCCATGAAATGCCCCTTCTGTAACGCCCCCTCCACGCAAGTCACCGACACGCGCGAAAACGACGAAGGCGACCTCATCCGTCGCCGTCGTCGCTGCGGTGAGTGCGACAAGCGTTTCACCACCTACGAGCGCATCGAGCTCAAGCTCCCCCAGATCGTCAAGAAAAACGGCAGCCGCAGCGAATACGAGCGCGACAAGGTGCTCGGCAGCATGAAACTCGCACTGCGCAAGCGCCCTGTCACCGCCGAAAGCGTCGACAACGCCATCGAACGCATCGAAAGCCGTCTGCTCTCACTGGGCGAGCGCGAAATCCCTTCAGACAAGGTTGGCGAACTGGTCATGCGCGAACTCAAGCGCCTCGACAAGATCGCCTACATCCGCTTCGCCTCGGTCTATCGCAACTTCGAAGACACCGAAGAATTCGCCGAAGTGCTGCGCGAGCTGGAGCCTGCACACAAGGCTGCCAGCAAGCCGCGCACGCGCAAGGCCTGAACCCAGCCGTTCCCTCGCCCGCCTGCGGGAGAGGGTGGCCCGTCAGGGCCGGGTGAGACCAAATCGATCACGCACTCGATCACGCATGACAGACCGCACCACCAAGCCATGATCAACCCGGAATTCATGCACCGTGCTCTGCAGTTGGCTGAACGTGGTCTCTACACAACCACGCCCAATCCCCGCGTTGGCTGCGTCATTGTCAGCCCGGAAGGCAAGGTCATCGGTGAAGGCTTCACGCAACCCGCCGGTCAGAACCACGCAGAAATCCAGGCACTTGAAGACGCTGCGCGACGCGGTCATTCGGTCGAAGGCGCCACGGTCTACGTCACGCTGGAGCCCTGCGCCCACTACGGCCGCACACCGCCCTGCTGCGACGCCCTGATCCGCGCCCGCGTTGGCCACGTCGTCTCGGCCATGCAGGATCCAAATCCACTGGTAGCCGGTCAGGGACTCGCACGTATCGCCGCAGAAGGCATTCACGTTACCCCGAATGTGCTGGCCGACGAAGCCCTCGCGCTCAATCGCGGCTTCGTCAAACGGATGACCCTGGGCACTCCCCTGCTACGCCTCAAGATCGCCGCCAGCCTGGATGGCCGCACGGCAATGGCCAATGGCGAGAGCCAGTGGATTACCGGAGATGCCGCACGTGCCGACGGCCACCATTGGCGCGCACGCAGCTGCGCTGTGCTCACAGGCATCGGCACCGTACTGGCAGACGACCCCCAGCTCAATGTGCGCGCCGTACAAACACCCCGACAGCCCGCCAGGATCGTCGTCGATAGCCAGCTTCGTACACCTTCGACGGCTGCCATCCTGCGGGATGGCAACACCCTGATCGTTACATGTATTGCTGACCCGGGCCGTCATGCTGAACTGCTAGCCAAAGGCGCTGAAATCCTCGCCCTACCCGCCCGGGACGGCCACGTTGCCCCCGATGCATTGATGGAAGCCCTCGGCCAGCGAGGCTACAACGAAGTCCTCGTCGAAGCGGGTAGCCGTCTCAATGGCGCTCTGCTTGCTGCCGGATGCGTGGATGAACTTCTGCTCTACCTCGCACCCAAAGTCCTTGGCAGCGACGCGCGCGGCATGCTCGACTTGCCCGGCCTGGAGCGTCTGGCCGACGCATCGCAATGGGTCTTTGATGACTTCCGCAAGGTCGGTGATGACCTGCGCGTGCTGGCCCACCTGAGCAAAGCCTGAAACAGACCCGAGGGCTTGCGGTCGGGGGCTATCAGTGGTTGACTGGCGCCCCGGCACAGCCCGTCCGCGGTTCCCGGAGACACCCCGCGGAGACAAGAGCCTTTCCAATGATAAAAAAACACACATCCGTCATCGCCACCCTGCTGTACCTGCTGGCTACGTTGATGCCGGCGCAGGCGCAGACGTCGGCAAACCTCCGCGAAATCGTGCTGGGTCCCAGTGATCGCTACACGCTGCCGGAAACGAACGAGTGGCGCCCCGAAGTACTCACCGAAGCCACCGACCGCTTCGCTGACGTACGCGTGCGACCCAAGCAAGGGCAAGCGCTCAGCCTCACCCTCTACTTCCTCGCAGACCCGCTCACGCAAGCCCGTTTCAACACGCCCGATAAAATCGCGGCTACCGTGACGCGCAACGCCGAACCCTCGCTGCGCCAATCCATCGAACGCAAGGTGACGCTATCACCGATCCGCGTGCATGGCAGCTACGGCTCCTTGTCGGTCCTCACGGCTGCCGAGCTACGAGGAGCCCCCGGCGAATTCCGCTACCAGACGCGCGGCATGGTGCGCATCTCTCCCGAGGCCGCCCTCGGCTTCACGCTTCTCAGCAACGCGATCGACACCACCGAGTACCGCCAGGCACTGGACTACATCTACGACTTCATCCAGCGCCCGCGTCCGACTGCCGCCCCGGCGACATCGACCAGACCGCAGCCTGCTGTCGTCGAAGAGCCCCTCCGCAAACCGCCCACAGCGCCGGCGCCGTCCGGTGCGCAACCTGCTACCCAGCAGACGCGGATCCCTGACCCCGTACGAGCGCCAACAGCCCCCTCAGTTGATGCCCCGCTGCCCAAGCCGGTCGCTGAGCCGCCCCCACCCGCGCCAGCGGCGGTTCAACCCGTGCCGCAACCAGCACCCGTACAGCCAGCGCCAGCCCGCATCGAAGCGCCCAAGCCCGTCGCAGCACCGGCACCCACTCCGGCCGCAGCACCGACACCTCCCGCTCCCGCGCCACAACCGGCGCCAGCGGCTCCAGCGCAACGTGCCCCAGGCGACAAACGCGACTGTCTGAATCTGCCGAGCAATGCGGAGATCATCCGGTGCGTGAACTCCCGTCGATGAGCTCCTGAACGCTGCCAGAAGCCGGATCTATTCCGCGGAGCCCGAGCAAATCGGGCAGCCTGCATCCTTGCCGTAACGCAGCGTACGCAGGCTCATGTCGAGTGCGTCAATGACCAGCAGGCGACCCACCATGGACTCGCCGCAGCCCGCTATGAGCTTGAGCGCCTCAGCCGCCTGCATGCTGCCGACGATGCCCGTCAGCGGCGCGAAGATGCCCATGACCGCGCAACGCGTCTCTTCGACGTCTTCGCCATCCGGGAACAGACAGTGATAACAGGGATTTGCACGGTTGCGCAGGTCGAAAGTGCTGAGCTGACCGTCAAAGCGCACTGCAGCGCCGGAAACGAGGGGTTTGGCGTACCTGACGCAGGCGCGGTTGATCGCGTGCCGCGTGGCGAAGTTGTCGCAGCAATCGAGCACCACGTCGGCCTCGGCAATGTGCGCATCCAGCAGTGTGCCTTCGAGACGTTGTGGCAAGGCAATCGTGACGACATCAGGATTGAGCGCGGCGAGCATGTCACGGCCCGATTCGGCCTTGAAGCGGCCGACGGCGTCATTACGATGCAGGATCTGGCGCTGCAGGTTGGTGAGGTCGACCGTGTCGCCGTCAGCGAGGATCAGCGTGCCGACACCTGCAGAGGCGAGGTACATGGCAGCCGGGGAGCCCAGACCGCCAGCTCCGACGATGAGCACACGGGCCTTGCGGATGGCCTCCTGGCCTGCAACGTCAAGCTCGGGCAGCAGGATGTGGCGGGAGTAGCGGAGGAGTTCCTGATCGTTCATGCGGGCGGCTTTCCGATGCTGGAGAGTGCAAAGCCGCCCTCTCCCCCAACCCCTCTCCCGCCGGCGGGCGAGGGGAGCCTTTCGCAGAAAGCCTGAAGGCCAGAAACAAAAATGCCCCTTGCGGGGCATTCAGGTGATCTTGGCGGAGAGGGTGGGATTCGAACCCACGGTAGGCTTGCACCTACGCCTGATTTCGAGTCAGGTACATTCGACCACTCTGCCACCTCTCCGCGAAGCCGCGCATTATAGCGGCACTCTTTCAGTCTGACTAGCTCAGGGGATGAGTTTTTCGAGGCCGCCCATGTACGAACGCAGCGCCTCGGGGATCACCACCGAGCCGTCAGCCTGCTGGTAGTTCTCCAGGACAGCGACGAGTGTGCGACCCACAGCGAGACCAGAGCCGTTGAGGGTGTGCACAAACTCGTTCTTGCCCTGCTCGTTCTTGAAGCGAGCCTGCATGCGGCGGGCCTGGAAGGCCTCGCAGTTGGAGACGGACGAAATCTCGCGGTAGGCGTTCTGCGCAGGCAGCCACACTTCAAGGTCGAAGGTCCTGGTCGCGCCGAAACCCATGTCGCCGGTGCACAGCGCCATGACGCGGTACGGCAATCCGAGCTTCTGCAGAATGGCCTCGGCGTGGCCGACCATCTCTTCCAGCGCTTCGTAAGACTTCTCGGGATGAACAATCTGGACCATTTCGACCTTGTCGAACTGGTGCTGGCGGATCATGCCGCGGGTGTCGCGACCGTAGCTGCCTGCCTCTGAGCGGAAGCACGGCGTGTGGCCGGTGAGCTTGATGGGGAGGTCGGCGGCGGCGACGATTTCGCCGCGCACGGTGTTGGTCAACGTGACTTCGGAAGTCGGGATCAGGTACAGCGCTTCGCCCTCGCCCTCCTGCCCGCCCTTCTTCGCCGCAAACAGGTCGGCTTCGAACTTGGGCAACTGGCCGGTGCCAAGCAGGGATTCTGCATTGACCATGTACGGCGTATAGCACTCGGTGTAGCCGTGCTCAGTGGTCTGCACGTCGAGCATGAACTGGGCGAGCGCACGGTGCAGCCTGGCGATGCCACCCTTCATGAAGGTGAAGCGCGCGCCGGATAGCTTGGCTCCCGTGTCGAAATCCAGACCCAGCGGCGTGCCGACGTCGACATGGTCTTTCACTTCAAACGCGAATTGGGGAATCGCGCCCCACTTGCGCACCTCCACGTTGCCGGTTTCGTCGGTCCCGACGGGCACGGAGGCGTGTGGCAGGTTGGGAATGCGTTGCAGGAAGTCGTTGAGTTTGCCCTGCAGCGCGGCAAGGGCTTCTTCTCCCGCTTTCAGCTCGTCGCCAAGCCCCGCCACTTCGGCCATGACAGCCGAGGCGTCTTCGCCCTTGCCCTTGAGCATGCCGATCTGCTTGGAGAGGCTGTTGCGCTTCGCTTGTAACTCTTGCGTACGCACCTGCAGGGTCTTGCGTTCGTCTTCAAACGCCTGGAAAGCGGCGGTGTCGAGCTGGAACTTGCGTGTCGCGAGCGCCTGGGCAACGGTGTCGAGCTGGGTGCGGAGTAGCTGAATGTCTAGCATGGCTTTTGTGCGTGCTGGGCGCGTTCTGATGTCATTCGAGCGGTGGATTGTCTCAAAAATCAGGGTTTTGGGGCGGAGCTATCGGCAGCCTCTCGCGTCATTGCAAAGCGCTACTGGCGTTCCACCCGCTGGCTGCCTAGCTTGAGTTAACAAAAGACGACATTTGATGCAGGAAGGAGGCCCCAGATGCTCTCTCTTCGCGACTGTCTGGATTACTGCGATCTCACGGAAGAAGAGGTCGAGCTGTTCGCCCTGCACGAACATTTGCCGCACGAAGTCGCTGCGACAGTCGCATGCAGCCTCGTGCAAACCGAAGATGGTGTAGGTCAGATGGACCTATGCCTGGCCGAGATGGTCCAGACCGCGATTCGCGATGGCCAGCTTGCCAAAGCAGAACACGTGCTACACGTGTACGCGCAGTTCCGATCTGCGCACCCGCTCGCTCATTGATCTTCACCTCTCGCGTGTCGATCGAGCCTCCTCAGGTAAGCGAGTTTCTCGGCGATCTTCGCCTCCAGTCCGCGGTCGGTTGGTGAATACCAATCGACTGCGGGCATCCCTTCCGGAAAGTAATCTTCCCCCGCCGCATACGCACCGGGTTCGTCGTGCGCGTAGCGATATTGCTTGCCGTAGCCTAATTCCTTCATGAGCTTTGTCGGCGCGTTGCGCAAGTGCAAGGGCACCGGGCGGCTGCCGTCCTGCTGCACGAAGCGGCGCGCTTCGTTGTACGCCATGTAGGCAGCGTTCGACTTGGCTGCACAGGCAAGGTAGATCACCGCCTGCGCCAGCGTCAGCTCGCCTTCGGGTGAGCCCAGGCGCTCATAGGTCTCGCAGGCATCCAGCGCGATGCGCAACGCGCGCGGATCGGCAAGGCCGATGTCTTCACTGGCCATGCGCACGATGCGACGACCCAGGTAGAGCGGATCAGCGCCGCCGTCGAGCATGCGTACGAACCAGTACAGCGCGGCATCAGGATTGGAGCCGCGCACCGATTTGTGGAGCGCAGAGATCTGGTCGTAGAAAGCCTCGCCACCCTTGTCGAAGCGCCGCAGGTTCTGCGCCAGCGTGCTCTCGACGAATGCGCCGTCCAGTTCGCTGACCTTGGCCGCGCCCGCAGCGGTACGCAGGGTTTCAAGCACGTTGAGGAAGCGCCGTGCATCGCCATCGGCCCAACCGATCAGGCGATCACGCGCTTCATCCGTGAAGCGCAACCCATTCAGCGCTTCGCTGAGTGCGCGGCTGAACAGCTGCTGCATTTCGGCCGGCTTGAGACTGTCGAGCACATATACCGAGGCGCGTGACAGCAGCGCGGAGTTCACCTCGAACGAGGGATTCTCGGTCGTCGCGCCAATGAAAGTGACGAGCCCGGATTCAACATAAGGCAGGAAGGCATCCTGCTGCGCCTTGTTGAAGCGATGCACTTCATCGACAAACAGGATGGTGTGCCGTCCGCTACGCGCCTTGCTCGCCTCGGCCTGCGTCATGGCCTCGCGAATGTCCTTGACGCCGGAAAACACGGCGGACAAAGCCAGGAACTCGGCGTCGAAATGCGTCGCCATGAGCCGCGCCAGGGTGGTCTTGCCCACCCCGGGCGGCCCCCACAGGATCATCGAGTGCGGCTTGCCCGACTCGATGGCGAGACGCAGCGGCTTGCCCACCCCGAGCAGGTGCGACTGGCCGACAACCTCGCTGAGCGTTTTGGGACGCAACTGCTCGGCAAGTGGGACATTGCCGGCGGGCTGCTGATCGGCGAAGAGGTCGTCCATGAAAAGGGGAAACCGGTTGTTAAGACGTCATTCCCGCGCAGGCGGGAATCCACAGCGCGTCGCTTGCGACGCAATCAGCCGCAGATATCGGGCCACAAGTCCCGCCATGCTGGATTGTGCTCGGCAATGAGTTGCAATTTCCAGAGTCGGTTCCATTTCTTGAGCTGCTTTTCGCGCGTGATGGCGGACAGCATGTCAGCGTACTGCTCAAAGTAAACAAGCTGATGCACCCGGTATCGCTTTGTAAAACCTTCGACCACGTCCTGCTTGTGCTCCCAGACTCGTTTGACGAGATCACTGGTCACGCCGATGTACAGAGTCCCTTCTTTGCCGCTGGAGAGGATGTAGACGGCTGGTTGTCGCATTGACGATCACTCGCCTGCGGCTCGCCTGTGGATTCCCGCGTCCGCGGGAATGACGGGAGCGTCGCCACGGCGCATGTCTGTCATTCCCGCGGACGCGGGAATCCACAGAGCGTCGCTTGCGACGCAAAGCGCGCCATAAACAGGGGACTCACTCACCCACCACGTCCGCCCCCTTGGGCGGCGTGAAGCGGAAGTTGTCCGCACCCAGCGAGGGATTTCGCTCGAAAGATGCGAACGTCAGCATGGTCGTCTGGCCGAAGTTGTCGCGCACTTCCATGGCTTGCGGCAGGCCGCCCTTGAAGCCGATGCGCACGCGCTCGAAGCCGGCTTCCGTGGTCTTTGGCGTAGCGTCCAGCCAGGCGAGGCCATCCTGTTCGCCAGCGTCTTTCAGTGTGAAGTTCTTGTCGAGGTCGTCGTCCCCTGCCAGCAGCGCGGCCGGGCTGGCGCCGAGCGCGCTCCCCATGGGCTTCACGACAACCTGGTTGAGATCCTTGTCCCAGGTCCACAGCTTGCTGCCATCACCCACGATGAGCTGGCTGTAGGGCTTCTCGTAGGTCCAGCGGAACTTGCCGGGGCGCTGGAACAACATGCTGCCGCTGGCCTTCTGGCCAGCCTTGCCGCTCTTGCTGATGACGTTCTGCGTGAAGGTCGCCCGGGCTGTCCTGGTGCCGTTGAGGAACTGGTGGAGTTGTTCGATACCACCTGCAAGGGCATGCGTGGCTGCGAACATGCAGAGTGCGGCAACAAGCGTTTTTTTCATCGTCATTCCGGGGTTCATTCCTCGCGCGGCGCAGGCGCGATCACTTCGCGGTTGCCGTTGGCGCTCATGGCCGATACGACACCGGACTTTTCCATCTGTTCAATCAATCGCGCAGCGCGGTTGTAACCGATGCGCAGATGACGCTGGACCAGCGATATCGAAGGCCGCCGCGTCTTGACGACAATTTCGACGGCCTGGTCGTAAAGCGGGTCGGATTCGCCATCACCGGCTTCACCACCCGCCGTCTCCATAGACATTTCGCCGCCGCCCTCTTCCGCACCACTGAGAATGCCTTCGATGTAGTCCGGCTGGCCGGTAGTCTTGAGATACTCGACGACCTTGTGCACTTCCTTGTCATCGACAAAGGCGCCGTGCACGCGTGTCGGCATGCCGGTGCCCGGTGCGAGGTAGAGCATGTCGCCCATGCCCAACAGGGACTCCGCCCCCATCTGGTCAAGGATGGTGCGCGAGTCGATCTTGCTCGAAACCTGGAAGGCCATGCGCGTCGGGATATTGGCCTTGATGAGACCCGTGATCACGTCGACCGAAGGGCGCTGCGTGGCGAGCACGAGATGTATGCCGGCGGCACGTGCTTTCTGGGCAAGGCGGGCGATAAGCTCTTCGATTTTCTTGCCGACCACCATCATGAGATCCGCCAGCTCGTCGATGACAACGACGATCATCGGCATCTGGTTCAACGGCTCGGGATTCTCTGGCGTCAGCGAGAAAGGATTCGCCAGCGGCTTGCCGGCCTTCTGCGCTTCCACAATCTGCTTGTTGTAGCCCGCGAGGTTACGCACGCCCATGGCCGACATCAGCTTGTAACGACGCTCCATCTCGCCCACACACCAGTTGAGCGCATGGCCGGCGTGGCGCATGTCGGTCACGACGGGTGCCAACAGGTGCGGAATGCCCTCGTAGATCGACAGCTCCAGCATTTTCGGGTCGATGAGGATCAGCCGCACCTTGTCGGGTTCGGACTTGTAGAGCAGCGACAGGATCATCGCGTTGATGCCCACCGACTTGCCCGAACCCGTCGTACCGGCGACCAGCAGGTGAGGCATCTTGGCAAGGTCGGCCACCATGGGATTGCCACCGATATCCTTGCCCAGTGCCACGGTCAGCGGCGAAGGATTATCCGCATAGACGCGCGAGCCGACGATCTCGGACAGGCGCACGGTCTGCCGTTTGGGGTTGGGAATCTCCATACCCATGCAGGCCTTGCCGGGGATGGTTTCAACCACGCGGATGCTCATCACGGACAACGCACGCGCCAGATCCTTGACAAGGTTGACGATCTGGCTGCCCTTCACGCCCGTGGCGGGCTCGATCTCGAAGCGCGTGATGACCGGGCCCGGATAGGCGGCCAGCACCTTCACTTCGACACCAAAGTCGGCAAGCTTGGTTTCGATGAGACGCGAAGTGTATTCAAGGGATTCGACCGAAGGCGGCTCCACATCGCTGGAGGCCGGGTCGAGCAAAGACAGCGTCGGCAAGCCACCCACCGGCAGCTCGCCGAACAGGGATTGCTGCACCAGTTTTTCAGGCTTGTCCTTGCCCTTGGCGGGCTCGATGATCACCGGCTCGATGTGGATATTGACCTTGGGCTTCTCTTCGCGCTTCTTGCGCGCCTTCTGCACCTTCTCTTCGCGCACTTCCGCGACTTCCTGACCCGCGCGACGATCCTGCCAGGCCTGGTACTGGGCACGGACCCACAACGCGGACGTCTCCAGCGCAAGCCCCAGCTTCTCTAGCGCCGACAACCAGGAAAAACCACCGAAAACCGACAAGCCACCGGCAAACAGGCTCAGCAGAATCATCGTGCTGCCCGTGAAACCAAGGTATTGCATCGAGAGGCGACTGATTTCGACACCGATAACGCCACCCGGCAGATCGGGCAACATCGCTTTGCTGGAATGGAAGCGCAGGGCTTCAATGCCGCAGCTCGACAACAGCACGACAGCGAATCCAGCGATCACGATCAGGAAGGAACGTCGATCCCCCGCCAGCTCACTGCGTAGACGACCACCGAAGAACAGGCCCCAGAACAGGAACAGCACCACCCACCAGGCCGAGCTGCCCAGCAACAACAGGAGGAGATCTGCCAGCCAGGCACCGAAACGACCGCCGGGGTTGTGGATGACACCAGGCCCGACGGCATTCGACCAGCCCGGATCGCCCTTGTCGTACCCGAACAGGATCATGGCCACGTAAGCCCCGACAACGGCGAGCACGAGCCAGCGGGCCTCGCGCAGCAAGGCACCGATCTTCTCGGGAAGGGGGACCGAAGCCTGCGAGTTGGCAAATCTGAAAAGCATGGGCGACGGGGCGGCGGAAAGTTGGCGGATTATAGCGCCATGCCACTCAGCCGACCGGACCACCGGGCGAACACCGGGCAGAAGGCGTCAGGGCGTGAACCCATTGAAAAACAAAGGGCCGCAGAGAGAACTCTCGCGGCCCGCGCACCGATATGCAGAGAGCTCAGACAGAGTGGATCTGCTCGTAGAGCACCACGCCGGAGTCGGTCTCGTTGATGAGGCCACGAGTCTGCAGATCCTTCATGACACGGGAGACCATTTCGCGCGATGCGCCGATCATCTTGGCGATGTCCTGCTTGGAGATCTTCTTACGCACGATGGTCTCTTCGCCCACCTTTTCGGCCATGTCCAGCAGCAGGCGTGCCACGCGGCCGTAGACGTCCATCAAAGCCAGACTTTCGATCTTGCGGTCGGCGTCGCGCAGACGCTTGGCCAGGCTGCCCATGATGCGCAGCGAGAGCTCGAAGTTCTCTTGCAGGATGCGGCGGAAATCCGCTTGCGCAATCACCACCAGATCGACGGCCGAGACAGCGGTCACCGTGGCCGAGCGCGGCTCTTCATCAACCACGCCCATTTCGCCAAAGATGTCGCCCTGCCCGATCATGGTCAGGATGACTTCGCGGCCGTCCTCGTCGCTCACCACGACCTTGAGGTTGCCGTTCAGCACGAAATACACGTTGTCGGTATTGTCCCCGGCCAGTACGACGGCGGTGCCGCGGGTGACCCGGCGCAGGGTGGCGCAGCGGGAGACCGTTTCCAGACGTTCCGGGGCGATGCCCTGGAACATCGGGAGGGTTCGCAAAGCTGTTACCGAAACGTTATTCGAGTGCAACATTTCTTCATTCTCCTGAGAACTGCTTCCTTGACCTCGGCCAACCCGCGTCCTGCTTTGGCCGCAGTATAGATGAACGGTCGCATCCGCAGGGATCTTGAGCTTTCAAGGCGAATCCACCTGCGCCCCGGATATCAGGATTACCTCTCGCTATAGCCACGATGGCCAGTTGACCAGTCGACGGCAGATATAATCGGATTCACAAAACACCCCCAAACTCCAAAGTCCTGCAGGAATCCGCCATGAGTACCGCAAGCCAGCACCACTCCCTGATCATCCTCGGCGCCGGGCCCGCCGGTTACTCCGCAGCGGTCTACGCAGCGCGTGCCAACCTGAAGCCGGTCCTCATCACTGGCCTTGCCCCGGGTGGTCAGCTCATGACGACGACTGAGGTCGACAACTGGCCCGCCGATGCCGATGGCGTGCAGGGGCCGGACCTGATGGCGCGCTTCGAAAAGCACGCTACCCGCTTCAACACCGAACTGATCTACGACCACATCCACACCACGAAACTCACCGAGCGACCTTTCACACTCGTGGGTGACAGCGGCACCTACACCTGCGACGCATTGATAATCGCCACCGGCGCTACCGCCAAGTACCTCGGCCTGCCCTCGGAAGAGAAGTTCGCCGGCCGCGGTGTGTCGGCCTGTGCGACCTGTGACGGCTTCTTCTACCGCAACCAGGAAGTCGCCGTGGTCGGCGGCGGCAACACCGCTGTCGAAGAAGCCCTGTACCTCGCGAACATCGCCAGCAAGGTGACCCTGGTGCACCGTCGCGACAAGTTCAAGGCCGAAGCCATCATGGTCGACAAGCTGATGGAGCGCGTGAAGGAGGGCCGTATCAAGCTCGAACTCGATTCGACGCTGGACGAAGTGCTGGGCGACAACAGCGGCGTGACTGGCATGCGCATCAAGCGCGTGAAGACCGGTGAGACGGTGGACGTAACACTCAACGGCGTGTTCATCGCCATCGGCCACGCGCCGAATACCGAGATCTTCAAGGGGCAGCTGGAGATGGACGAAACCGGCTACCTCGTCACCCAGATGGGTCGCAATGGCAACGCAACGCAGACCAGCATTCCCGGGGTTTTCGCTGCCGGCGACGTGCAAGACCACGTCTATCGTCAGGCCGTCACCAGCGCTGGTACGGGCTGCATGGCAGCACTTGATGCCGAGCGCTATCTCGACAACCTGAAGTAAGTCAGGAACCGTTGGCGTCGGTCGGTTGACCCACTGACGCCAACCCCACCTGAGGGGCACATGGAAATGTCCCGCAACAAGCTCCCTTCCCTCGCAGAAGTCCGACGTCGGCTCAAACAGCCGTCTGCACCTGTTGCCGCACCGGTTGCCGACGACGCAGCCCTGTTCCGCCAGGCCACGGCCGGCACGACCGAGATTGCCCGATCCGACCGCGTGGAGTTGCGTCGTGGTCCGGCGCCCAAGCCCGTACCCCGCCCGCGAATCCCTGAAGAAGCGCCCGAGCCCCCCAAGGCACCGCGTGCGGACAACCCGCTGGCCCTGCCCGACACCTGGTTCGACAACACGACCGTTCCCCTTGGCAGCAGTGAGGATCAGGCACTTGCGCGCGCACTGCAGGGCGTCAAGCCCATCCAGACGGATCGCGTCGTCAAGGAAACGCCCAAACCGCGCCCGCTCCCCATCCAGCACGAACGCGACGAGCAAGCCGCGCTGGCCGAATCGATCTACGCGCCAACGCCGCTCGACCTCGTGCTGGAAGGCGGCGATGAGTTGCATTACCTCAAGGAAGGCATGCCGCGCAGCATGCTGCGTGACCTGCGGCGCGGCCGTTGGGTGGTGGAAGCCGAACTTGACCTGCACGGCGCCAACCGCGATCAGGCACGCGACATCCTCGCAGCGGCCTTCGCACAGTGGCGCAAGCAGGATATCCGCTGCGTGCGAATCATCCACGGCAAGGGCCTCGGCTCGCCGGGCAAGGAGCCCGTCCTCAAGAAGCTCGTTGCAGGCTGGCTGACCAACTACGCCGACGTGCTGGCCTATGCCCAGGCGCGCGTGCATGACGGTGGCGCTGGCGCGCTGCTGGTGCTGATGCGTTCCAGCCGCCGCTGACCGGTTGTCGCGACAGGGCGCGGCCCGTCGTACCACAGCGCTTAACGCGCCGCAGGCGCCGGAAAATCGCCTCCATAGCAAAAATACCCTGAGGTCGATGCCATGCAGTTTTCCTTGCGGACCCCGCTCGTCATTGCGGGACTAGTCAGTCTTTGCGCCTGCGGCGGCGGAGGCTCGGGCGGTGGTGGCGGTGGTACTGGCGGTACCGGCGCAAGCACATCAAGCAGCAGTACCTCGACAGCTTCGGGCAGCGCCTCCTCGAAGTCGTCCAGCTCTTCCAGCCTTGCCTCTTCCAGCCTTGCTTCGTCCAGCCTTGCTTCGTCCAGCCTCGCCTCGTCACTGGCCAGCAGCAGCGCCGTCAGCAGCTCCAGCGCCTCTTCAAGCAGCAGTGTGTCGTCCTCAGTCGCATCGAGCTCATCCAGCGCCTCGAAGACTTCCAGCTCCGCATCAAGCACCGTGTCGTCGTCCAGCTCGTCATCAAGTCAGGCCAGCAGCGCGAACAGCGGCCTGCTTTATCGTGGCGTCAGCCTGGCTGGTGCGGAGTTCGGCGAAGGCTCGCTGCCCGGCACCTACAACACGCATTATGTTTATCCGAATCAGGGCGAAGTCGACTACTTCCTTGGCAAGAAGATGAACGTCGCTCGCCTGCCCTTCCGCTGGGAACGACTGCAGCCCAACCTCAACACGGCATTCGACAGCACCGAACTGGGCCGCCTGGATACCTTCGTGGTAGCTGCCACCGCCAAGGGCATGAACGTCGTGCTCGACCCGCACAACTACGCGCGCTGGTACGGCAACCTGGTGGGCAGCAGCGGCTTGCCCAACAGCGCCTTCGCCGACTTCTGGAGTCGTCTCGCCGCGCGCTACAAGAGCAATCCACGCGTGATCTTCGCGCTCATGAACGAGCCACACGACATGAGTACCGAAACCTGGCTGAGTGCTGCGAACGCAGCCATTGCCGCGATCCGTGCGGCCGGTGCGAGCAATCTCATCCTCGTGCCGGGCAATGCCTGGACGGGCGCACACAGCTGGAGTCAGAACTGGTACGGCACAGCCAACGCAAGCGTGATGCTGGGCGTGGTCGACAGCGGCAACAACTACGCCTATGAAGTGCACCAGTACCTCGACGGTGACAGCTCCGGCACTTCGGCCAGCTGCAACAGCACTACCATCGGGTCGGAACGTCTTGCCAACTTCACCAGCTGGCTCAAGACCAACAACCGCAAGGGCTTCCTTGGCGAATTCGCAGGCGGCAACAACGCCACATGCCAGGCCGCGATCGGCAACATGCTCTCGCACCTGGAATCGAACAAGGACGTCTGGATCGGCTGGACCTGGTGGGCAGCCGGCCCTTGGTGGGGCAGCTACATGTTCACGCTGGAACCATCCGGCAGCACCGATGCACCCCAGATGAGCTGGCTGGCGCCCTATCTGCCCTGACGCAGTCGAGCCAAAACAAAAAGCCGCCCGAGGGCGGCTTTTTCATCTCAGCGACAGGCCCCATTCAGGGACCGGAACAATCAGATCGCGTCTTCGCCGGTCTCACCGGTACGGATGCGGATCACCTGCTCGACGCTGGTGACAAAGATCTTGCCGTCGCCGATCTTGCCGGTGCGGGCCGATTTGATGATGGCTTCGATGGCTTGTTCGACGATACCGTCCTGAATGATGACTTCCACCTTGATCTTGGGCAGAAAGTCGACAACGTACTCGGCGCCGCGGTACAGCTCGGTGTGGCCCTTCTGGCGGCCAAAACCTTTCACTTCCGTCACGGTCAGGCCAGTGATGCCAACTTCGGACAGAGCTTCACGCACTTCGTCGAGTTTGAACGGCTTGATGACGGCTTCGATCTTCTTCACGGTGTTGCCTCCGGTAAATGCGTGTCCCGATGTGTTGCGTCGGGATATTACTTCAATAAGCGCCCGAATAGCGATTGGTGATCGGGTAGCGCCAGTCCTTGCCGAAGCCGCGTCGGGTCACGCGAATGCCCACCGGTGCCTGACGACGTTTGTACTCATTGCGCCGGATCATGCCGATGACGCGCCGCACATCGTGCTCGCTGTAACCGCGCGCGATGATCTCGCGGGGGCTCTCATCGCGCTCCATGTAGGCCTCGATGATGGCATCCAGCACTTCGTACGGGGGTAGCGAATCCTGGTCCTTCTGGTCCGGCCGCAACTCGGCTGAGGGCGGGCGGTCGATGATGTTCTCGGGAATCACCGGTGAGAGGGTGTTGCGATAGCGCGACAGGCGATAGACGAAGGTCTTGAGGATGTCCTTGATGACTGCGAATCCGCCAGCCATATCGCCATACAGGGTCGCGTAGCCGACAGCCATTTCGCTCTTGTTGCCCGTGGTCAGCACGATGCTGCCGAACTTGTTCGACAGCGCCATCAGGTTCACGCCACGGATGCGGGCCTGGATGTTCTCTTCGGTCGTGTCCGGCGCACGACCTTCGAAAAGCGGCTGCAGCGCAGAGCCGAACACCTCCATGGCAGGCACAATGGAAAGCTCGTCGTAACGCACACCGAGCGCTGCAACAATGGCACGCGAGTCGTCGAGACTCATCTGCGCGGTGTAGGGCGAAGGCATCATCACGGCGCGCACCTTGTCGGCACCCAGCGCATCCACCGCCACACATAGCGTCAGTGCAGAATCGATGCCGCCAGAAAGGCCGATGAGCGCACCGGGGAAGCCATTCTTGCCGACATAGTCCCGCACGCCCAATTTCAGCGCTTCGTAAACTTCCGCCTCGATGCTGCGTGGCTTGACCTGCACATTGCTGCGGAACCGGCCGTTCTCGAAACTCACGACGTCGACGCGCGACTCGAAAGACGGAGCCTGATAGGAGAGCTGGCCACCGCTATCGAGCGCAAAGGAAGCGCCGTCGAACACCAGCTCGTCCTGCCCGCCGACGAGGTTGCAGTAGAGCACCGCCATGCTGGAGCCCGCCATGCGCTCGCGCAGCACGTCGTAGCGCTCGAGCTGCTTTTCCATGTGATAAGGCGACGCATTGAGCACCAGCAGGAGCTCGGCCCCCGCACGCGCTGCTGATTCGGCCGGACCATTGCCCCACACATCCGCACAGATGTTGACGGCGACACGCACACCCTTGCAATCGAACAGCAGGCTCTCGTCGCCCGGCTCGAAGTAACGGACTTCGTCGAAGACTTCGTAGTTGGGCAGACGCTGCTTGCGATACACCTCTGCGATCTGGCCGTCACGCAACAATGCAGCGGCGTTGTAGCAGTACTCGCCTTCGCGCAAGGGGAAGCCCACGACCAGGTCGATGCCCACAGTTGAAGCAGCCAGAGCCTTCAGCTCGACAGCGCAGTCCGCGTAAAAATCCGGTCGCGTCAGAAGGTCTTCAGGAGGATAGCCGCAGAGTCCCAACTCGGGCGACAACAGGATGTCGGCCCCGGCCTCACGCGCTTCCAGTGCGGCAGCCTTGAGTCTGGCCGCATTGCCGGCAAGATCTCCTACGACACTGTTGATCTGGGCGACTGCGATGCGAAGCATGGGAAAAGCCTGTCTGTTGCATTGAACAAGGGTGAAACTATACCGTGTCGTGGTTCTTCGTTCCGCACGCCGCAGCCCACCGATGTCCACCGCTACACCCGGTTTCCGCCTCGTCCCGCATATCCGCGAGATTCCACCCATGCAGTGGGACGCCTTGCACGACGGCCAGTGCTTCGTTCGCCACGCCTTCCTGGCTGCGCTGGAGGCCTCGGGCAGCGTCGGTGCACAAACGGGCTGGACACCGGCTCATGCCACCCTGTGGGACGGCGACACGCTGATCGCCGCCGCACCGGCCTACCTCAAGACGCACTCATGGGGCGAGTATGTCTTTGACTGGGCCTGGGCCGAGGCCTATGAACGGCATGGTCTGCCCTACTACCCCAAGTGGCTGTGTGCCATCCCCTTCTCGCCAGTGCCGGGCGCCCGTTTGCTGGCCCGCGACGAGACGGCGCGGCGGCAGTTGCTGGCGGCCATGCTGGACCAGGCGATCGACGACGAGCGCTCTTCCCTGCACCTGCTGTTCTGCGACGCAGCCAGCCGTGAAGCCGCCAGAGCGGCCGGCTTGATGCTCCGTCACAACGTGCAGTTCCATTGGCAAAACCGCGGCTACGGTGATTTCGAGCACTTCCTCGCCAGCCTTGCGTATGACAAACGCAAAAAGATACGTCAGGAACGCCGCAAGGTGACCGAAGCCGGTGTCGTGATGGCAACGCGCGAAGGCCGTCACATCAGCGACGAGGACTGGGACTTCTTCTACCGCTGCCACACGATGACCTACGCCCTGCACGGCGGCCGTCCCTACCTGACGCGCGCCTTCTTCAGGGCGCTGGCGGACAGCCTGCCTGAGTGCTGCGTAATGATCATCGCTTCGCGCGACGGTCAGCCTGTTGCCAGCAGCCTGCTGCTGCGCGACACCAACGTGCTTTACGGCCGCTACTGGGGCGCAATGGAGCGCATATCCTGTCTGCACTTCGAGGCCTGCTACTACACCCCCATCGAGTACGCGATTACGCAGGGTCTGCATAGCTTTGAGGGCGGCGCACAGGGTGAGCACAAGCTTGCACGCGGACTCGATCCCGTCGACACGCATTCGCTGCACTGGATTGCCGATGCCGATTTCCGCGACGCGATCGGCCGCTTCCTGCAGCGCGAGGCGGATGGCATGGCGCGCTACGTCGACGAACTGGGCGAACACACGGCCTACCGTCACGCGCAAGGCCAGCCACAGCTGCCCTGATTGCGGCACTGCGACACGACCTCAGCGTGAGGAAGGCGCAAGAGCGCCTAGGGAAACTCCTGAGCGGCGCGCCCCGGGCGCGGATGGTAGCGTTGGCGCAGCGGACGGGCCCGCGATTCGAGGGAAGGTCACAAAGTACCGCCCCACCCCTTCCGCCAACGCTACCGTGGAGGAGTCGAGATGTCGGAAGTCCTGTGGTTTGCCCTTGGCAGTGCCCTGCTCGCCGTGCTCTACGGCGTATTCACCACACGCTGGATCCTTTCACGCCCTGCCGGCAATGCGCGCATGCAGGAGATTGCCCAGGCCGTGCAGCTCGGCGCTGCGGCCTACCTCAACCGGCAGTACACCAGCATCACGGTCGTCGGTGTCATCCTCTTCATCGCCATCGGCATCTTGCTCGACTGGCTGACCGCAGGTGGCTTCCTGCTTGGCGCGATTCTCTCCGGCGCAGCCGGCTACATCGGCATGAATGTCTCGGTGCGCGCCAACGTGCGCACAGCTGAAGCGGCGCGCACCGGGCTTGCCGAAGCGCTGGCGGTGGCCTTTCGCGGTGGCGCCGTCACCGGCATGCTGGTCGCGGGTCTCGCGCTGTTCGGGGTCGCGATCTACTACCTGATCCTCATGCAGGCCACGCCTGATACCGCAACGCTCGCCAGCCGCATGAAGCCTTTGGTTGGCCTGGCCTTCGGCGCGTCGCTGATTTCGATCTTCGCGCGCCTCGGTGGCGGCATCTTCACCAAGGGCGCCGACGTCGGCGCCGACCTCGTTGGCAAGGTCGAAGCCGGCATACCGGAAGATGACCCGCGCAACCCCGCCGTGATCGCCGACAACGTGGGCGACAACGTGGGCGACTGCGCCGGCATGGCTGCCGACCTGTTCGAGACCTATGCCGTTACGCTGATCGCCACCATGCTGCTGGGTGCGCTGCTCATCACCGACCAGGCGCTGATCGGCGCGCTGTACCCGCTGGCCCTGGGCTCGGTGGCCATCGTCGCCTCCATCCTCGGCGCACTGATCGTCAAGTCGCGCCCCGGGCGGCGCATCATGGGAGCCCTTTACGAAGGGCTGATGTTCGCCGGCGGCGTCGCCCTGCTGGGCTTTGCCGTGGTCACCTGGAGCATGGTGCCGGATGACCTGCTGAAAGCCAGCCTCGGCATCGTGAACGCGGCGCCGCTGCGCCTCTTCGCCGCATCGGCAGTGGGTCTGGTGCTGACAGGCTTCATCGTCTTCGTTACCGAGTACTACACCAGCACCGAATACAAGCCGGTGCAGGATGTTGCTGCCGCTTCGCAGACCGGTCACGCCACCAACATCATCGCTGGCCTCGGTGTGTCGATGAAGGCGACAGCCTGGCCGGTGATTGGCGTGTGCATTGCGATCCTCGCCGCGTTCAAACTGGGCGGACTCTACGGTGTGGCCATTGCAGCCACCTCGATGCTGTCGATGACCGGGATCATCGTCGCGCTCGACGCCTACGGCCCTATCACCGACAACGCCGGCGGCATCGCCGAGATGGCAGAGTTGCCACCCGAAGTACGCGCCATCACAGATCCACTGGATGCCGTCGGTAACACCACCAAGGCCGTCACCAAGGGCTACGCCATCGGCTCCGCAGCGTTGGCGGCGCTGGTGCTGTTTGCCGACTACACCCATGCGCTGGATGTCAGGAATGCCCATGGCGCAGGGGCCATGACCTTCGACCTGTCGAACCACCTCGTCATCATCGGCCTCTTCATCGGCGGCCTCGTGCCTTACCTGTTCAGCGCCTTCGCGATGGAGGCGGTCGGTCGGGCTGCGGCGTCCGTAGTGGTCGAGGTACGGCGTCAGTTCAAGGAGATCCCGGGGATCATGGCCGGCACAGCCAAGCCGGATTACTCTCGCGCGGTCGACATGCTGACACTGGCAGCGATCAAGGAAATGATCATCCCGTCGCTGCTACCCATTCTCGTGCCGATACTCGTTGGTCTGCTGCTGGGTCCGCAAGCCCTCGGTGGGGTGTTGATGGGCACCATCATCACGGGGCTGTTCCTCGCCATCTCGATGACAACCGGCGGCGGCGCCTGGGACAACGCCAAGAAGCACATCGAGGAAGGCGCGCACGGCGGCAAGGGCTCCGACGCCCACAAGGCCTCGGTGACGGGCGACACCGTGGGTGACCCCTACAAGGACACGGCAGGCCCTGCAGTGAATCCACTGATCAAGATCATCAACCTGGTGGCGCTGCTGATCGTGCCCCTGATCTGAGTGCTACACGAAAAATGCAAACGGCCCGCACTGGCGGGCCGCTTTGCTTTGATGGGCGGTCAGAACAACTCGATCTCGTTGTTCTGCTCGTGCAAGAGCTTCAGATAATCGCTGATGGCTTGTTCGACCGCGACACCCTTGAGCACGGCCTCCAGCAAGGTGTGCTCTTCCTGCATCGAAAAGGATTTGCGGATTCGTTCGTGCAGACTCAGCCAAGCCTCAGGGTTGTAGAGCTTACGAGGGTCGCCAACGATCTCCGCAAAATCTGCCTGACCGTCCACAACGTGCGAAAGGCGCTGAACCAGGCGGTCATAGAACTGAAAAGCCACAATGGCCCGATTGAGCATGTTGCGCATTTCGCTCATCGAGCCACCCAATGTTGCCTTGTGCTCGCTCACCTCAGGCGTATCAGGCAGCTTTTCAATCACTTCGCTGAGCGCAAAGGTGTGGTCCGCAATGGCCGAGAAGCTTGTCGCCAACTCAGTTACGGAGTTCTCGCTGTCGCGCATGGCGGCTCGCACCAGGCCCGCCATCAGCTCCAGCATCAGTACAGATTCCTTGATCTGGCTCCAGTCCAGATCAGGCCGGTGCGCACGGGTGCCGCGATAGTCGGCCGGAGGGCTGCTCGTCATGAAAAATCATCCTGAACGCTGTTGTGGACAGGACAACGGGCTGGGGAGCCAGAATCTTTAGGGGGCAGGATGGGTAGTTTCCCCCACCCCACTCCCTGCTCAATCCCCGCTCAGGCCCCGCTCACCCCGGCCAGCAGGCGATCGAGCTGGTTGGCGAACTGCTGGCGGTCAGCCTGACTGAAGGCTGCCGGGCCGCCGGTCTGTACGCCACTGCTGCGCAAACCTTCCATGAAGTCACGCATCGACAGGCTCTCGCGGATGTTCGCGGCCGAGTACAGCTCGCCACGCGGATTGAGCGCCAGCGCGCCCTTGTCGATGACGCCCGCAGCAAGCGGAATGTCCGCCGTCACAACCAGATCGCCCGCCTCCACCCGCTCGACGATGTAGTTGTCCGCCACATCAAAGCCGCTCGGCACCTGCACCGCCCGGATGAAGCGCGATGGCGGCACGCGCAGCATCTGGTTGGCGACCAGGGTGGTCTGCAATTGCTTGCGCTCCGCCGCCCGGAAAATGATCTCCTTGATCACGCCCGGGCAGGCGTCGGCATCGACCCATATGCGCATGACGTCTCAGGCTCAGCCGAGGCGCTGCAACACGGCCTCGCGACCGAACACTTCAAGCACGGCGTCAATCGACGGCGTCTGGGTAACGCCCAGCAGCTTCACGCGCAGCGGGATCGCCAGTTGCGGCATTTTCAGACCCTTCTCGGTACAGGTCTCCTTGATCGCAGCGCTCAGCGCCGCCTTGTCCCAGCTTGCCGACTGCAGGCGCCCGGCCAAAGCAGCCAGCGCGTCGCGTGCTACATCGGTGAGGTGCTGGGCCGCCAGCTCGTCGCTGATCTGCAGGGCAGCGTAGTAAGGCGCCGCCGCATCGGCGATCTCGACCAGCGTCGAAGCGCGATCACGGTAGAGCGCAATCACGGCCGCCAGATCCGGGCCGCCAGCAACGCTCACGCCACGCTGTGCGAGACGCTGCGCGATGTCAGCCGCCAGCACTTCAGGCGCGGTCTGCTTGATGTAGTGCGCGTTCAGCCACTTGAGCTTCTCGGTATTGAACTGCGCGGCCGAGGGCGTGATGTGATCAAGATCGAACCATTCGACGAACTGTTCGCGCGAGAACACTTCGTCGTCGCCGTGGCTCCAGCCCAGGCGCGCGAGGTAGTTGATGACGGCTTCCTTGAGGTAACCCTCTTCGTGATACTGCATCACGCTCACTGCACCGTGGCGCTTCGAGAGCTTGGTGCCGTCGTCACCCAGTATCATCGACAGGTGCGCGTACTGAGGTACCACCGCCCCCAACGCCTTGAGGATGTTGATCTGGCGCGGCGTATTGTTGACGTGATCGTCACCACGGATGACGTGGCTGATGCGCATGTCCCAGTCGTCGACCACCACGCAGAAGTTGTAGGTCGGCGTGCCGTCGGCGCGCGCGATGATGAGGTCGTCCATCTCGGCGTTGGCGATCTCTATGCGGCCTTTGACGAGGTCATCCCAGGCCACCACACCATCCAGCGGATTCTTGAAACGGATGACGGGTTGCACCCCGGCCGGCACTGCCGGCAGGGTCTTGCCCGCTTCGGGCCGCCAGCGGCCGTCGTAGCGCGGCTTCTCGCCACGCGCGCGCTGCGCTTCGCGGATGGCTTCGAGCTCGTCCGGCTGGGTGTAGCAGTAATACGCCGTGCCCGCCGCCAGCATTTCGGCGATGACAGCCTTGTAACGATCCATGCGCTGCATCTGGTAGAAAGGGCCTTCGTCGTGCCCGAGCTCCAGCCAGTTCATGCCGTCGAGAATCGCCTGCACGGCCTCGGGCGTAGAGCGCGCCACGTCCGTGTCTTCGATGCGCAACACGAACTGGCCGCCATGGTGGCGGGCGAACGCCCACGAGAACAAGGCTGTACGGGCGCCACCGATGTGGAGGAAGCCGGTGGGACTGGGGGCAAAGCGCGTGCGGACGGTCGTCATGGGAAGGACAGCAGGAAAACGGAATCGCGCATTTTACCTTTGACGAACCCGAAACTGCTCCCTATAATCTCGCCTCTCTCGTGATCTCGCAGCGACGCTGCGTGGCCATGCAGGCGGTTAGCTCAGTTGGTAGAGCACGTCCTTCACACGGACGGGGTCGTTGGTTCGAGTCCAATACCGCCTACCAGATTCCAAAAAAAACCCGGCTTCGGCCGGGTTTTTGTTTTTCTGCCCCTGCCCGGCCCTTGGCGTCACGCTCGTCGGTCCCGCTATCGCGTGTCAGAATTACCGCGGCAGCTTCACGCCCCCGACAACAAAACCCCATAACCCCCTAATGCAGTTCAGTTGAAACCGCACAGCCGTCATTCCCGCGAAAGCGGGAATGACGATCTGCAGGCTGTCGAATGCTTGACTGAACGGCATGACCGCAACACCCAATACAGGGAGAGTCACCATGCAAACCGAACCATTGCCCGGCGCGCCCACTGGGCGCGTCTATCGCTACTACGACTTCGTCATGGCCGCATTCGTCTGCGTGCTGCTGTGTTCCAACCTCATCGGCGCCGCCAAGACGGCCGAAGTCACCCTGCCCATCATCGGCACGTTCATCTTCAGCGGTGGCGTGCTGTTCTTCCCGATCTCCTACATCTTTGGCGACATCCTCACCGAAGTCTATGGCTACGGCCGCGACCGCCGCGTGGTGTGGGCCGGCTTCGGCGGACTGGTGTTTGCGGCCTTCATGTCCTGGGCCGTGCTGAGCCTGCCCGCTGCGCAGGGCGACTTCAACCAGAAATACCAGGAGAGTCTGCAAATGGTGTTCGGCAACACCTGGCGCATTGTGGTCGGCTCGATGATCGCCTTCTGGTGCGGCAGCTTCGTCAACAGCTACGTGCTGGCCAAGATGAAGCTGGCGACCGGCGGCAAGTGGCTGTGGACGCGCACCATCGGCTCCACCGTCGTCGGCGAAGCGGTTGATTCCGGCCTGTTCTACTTCATCGCGTTCTACGGCATCTGGTCGACCGACCAGGTCATCAAGGTCGTCATCGCCCAATACCTGCTCAAGACCGGCTGGGAAATCCTCATGACCCCCGTCACCTACCGCGTCGTCGCCTTCCTCAAGAAGCGCGAAGAGGAAGACTGGTACGACCGCAACACCAGCTTCAACCCCTTCAGCTGGCGCGTCTGATGACCCAACCCCGCCGCCACCGGCCCGCGCACCGGGCTGGCGGCGGCACGCCCTCTCCATAACACCCCGCGCTGCACAAGCCCCGCCATGAGCAAGACCCACGACATCCGCCCCGGCCAGTCCATCGAGCTGCTCAAGGAACTGCACATCCTCACGCGCGACGGCAAGATGAACCAGGACAGCCGGCGCAAGCTCAAGCAGGTCTATCACCTGTTCCAGTTCATCGAGCCACTGCTCAAGGACGTGCTCGCGAACAAGCCCGGCCTGCAGCTCGTAGACCACGGCGCCGGCAAGAGCTACCTCGGTTTCATCCTCTACGACCTGTTCTTCAAGGAGCACGCCGCGCAAGGGCAGATCTGGGGCATCGAGACGCGCGACGAGCTGGTTGCAAAGTCGCGCGAACTCGCGCAACGACTCGGCTTTGGCGGCATGCGCTTCGAGAATCTGTCGGTCGCCGACTCCATCACCTCAAGCGCCCTGCCTGAACAGATCGACGTCGTCACCGCCCTGCACGCCTGCAACACCGCCACCGACGACGCCATCCGCTTTGCGCTGGCCAAGCGCGCGCAACACATCGTGCTGGTGCCCTGCTGCCAGGCCGAAGTCGCCGCCGTGCTGCGCAAGAACAAGGGCAAGGCGCTCGGCAAATCCGCCCTCACCGAACTCTGGCGCCACCCGCTGCACACACGCGAGTTCGGCAGCCAGATCACCAACGTATTGCGCTGCCTGCAGCTCGAAGCACACGGCTACCAGGTCAGCGTCACCGAGCTGGTGGGCTGGGAGCACTCGATGAAGAACGAACTGATCATCGCCAGCTACAAGAACCTGCCGCGCCGCAAGCCAGCGGAGCGGCTTGCGGAAGTGCTGGAGAACGTGGGGCTGGAAGAGATGGCGGAACGGTTTTTTGTGCCTGCAAACTTGGCTTAGATTGCAAGGCAAGTAACTGGCTCCTGTAAATCGCGAATGCGCCTCGGGTCATGCTCGTCATTCCCGCGAAGGCGGGAATCCAGTGACTTTCTGAACGCCCCGGTTTTCCCGCCTTCGCGCGCGCTTATGCGGGAAAAAGCCGGAGGCAGCGCAAGACGGTTCGTTACGCCCGGCCTGGCGAGGCGTGCTGGGCGTCGCGACTTGACGTTGCGTGACGCCAAGGTAGGTCAGGCGCTACCTGCAGGGCGGGTTTCAACCCGCCAACAGGCTCACGCAGCGTGGCTGGATGGTTTGCGGCGCGGGGTTGTGCGGTTGAAACCGCACCTACGAAGCAATTGGCTTCGGGTTCGACGCGTTGTCTGATTGGCTTGCAAAGGCTCTGGGCGAGCGTTCGCTATTGCGAATGAAGGCGTTTGCGCCTGCGGGCGCAGGCTAATCGCTCCCCTCCCCCGCTTGCGGGGGAGGGGTTGGGGGAGAGGGCAAGAGTGGGAATCCAGTGACTTTCCGGACGCTCCTGGCTTCGCGCCTTCGTGCGCTGTTTATCCCGGCAAAAGCCGGAGGCACCGCAAGACGGTTCGTGTCGCCAGAGTGGGTCAGGTGCTATCGGTAGGACGGGTTGCAACCCGCCAACAAGCTCACGCAGCGTGGCTGGATGGTTTGCGGCGCGGGGTTGTGCGCTTGAAACCGCACCTGTGAAGCGATTGGCTTCGGGTTCGACGCACTGTCTGATTGGGTTGCAAATGCTCTGGGCGAGCGTTCGCCATTGCGAATGAAGGCGTTTGCGCCTGCGGGCGCAGGCTAATTGAGCATCTTCGTGGCGACGCGTCGCGCGCCGCCGCCGTCGCACAGTGCCGACAGGCGCAAGGACATGTCCTGCACGAATTGCGGGCGCGACAGCAGGTCGCCAAGGCGTGCCTGCAAGGCCAGGGGCAAGGTGTCTTCGGCACGCCCCATATCGACGCCTGCGCCGCGTGCGGCAATGGCGGCCGCGACAGGCAGCTGGTTGGCCGCGATGGACAGGGTGATGCCCGGCAGCCCGAGCGCGGCACGTTCCCAGGTGATGGACCCGCCGCCGCCGATGAAGAGATCGGCGCGACGCATGCGCCGGGCCATGTCTTCGACGGCGACAGACAGCGTGGCGTGCGGATGGTGCTCACAGCGGCGGCGCAGGCTGGGCACATTGGGGTTGGCCGCGCCCACCACGACGTCGACGCTGATCTGCGGGAACGCCTCGGCGAGCATGTCGACCACCCAGCCCGTCACGTCATCCAGATCTCCGCCGCCGAAACACACCAGCAGGCGGGCCACATGGCCGCTGCGTGGCGCGACGCGGCCGCGCTCGAACGCAAATTCCGGGCGCAGCAGTGCGAAATGCGGGCCGAGGATCTGCGGGCAATCCAGCGGAAGCAAGGGGGCGTAACGTTCGGGGCCAGCGGGGTTGAGGTTCTGGTCGAGCAGCAGGTCGCAGTCGTGATGCCGGTTGGCGAGGTCGTCGATGACCATGATGCGCCCGGCGCGTCGCCGTTGCGCTCCTTCCCATGTCGCGTCCAGATCGTAGTGGTCCACGATCAGCCAGTCGCAGGCCGGCACATCTTCTTCAGGCGCAATGGGGAAACAGGCGAACCCCGCTTGTCCGATGACGGGAAACGCGTGCCCTTCAAGCGAGCGGCAATGAAAGCTCACCTCGGCGCCGCGATCACGCAAGGCCATGGCAAGGGCAAGGCAACGCATCACGTGGCCGTGCCCCATCTCCCTTGAGGCATCGGCGCGGACAGCAATCTTCATCGTGCCGTGTGTTTATCGAAGTTTGAACAGCGGCTCCAGCGGAGCGCAGCGCAATTGTTTTTCGAGGTCTTCGTTTTGTACCGCTGACACGAGTATAGGCAGAACCTGGTCATAGGCGGCAAGCAATGCCTCAATGTCTGCGTCGGAATGCGCATGACAGACGTTATGCGTACCCAGGGTCAGGAAGCCGCGCGCAAACATCTCCTGCAGGAACAGGGTCTTCAGCTGCCACAGGGTGTAGCGCGGCGTGTCCTTGAGAATGAAGAACGACCAAGTTGCATCGCCCGCTACGGCTGCGAACTCGCCCGCTGCGTGCCGGGTGATGCGCTCTGCGAGCCCAGCCTTGATGCGCTCGCCCTTCGCTTTGAGTCCGGCGATCACCGGCTCACGCTGCAGTGTGCTGATGGTGGCCTTGGCTGCCGCGAGGGATAACAGCTCCCCGCCGAAAGTGAAGGAGAAAAAGATCTCTTCCATCACCTTCATGTATTCGGCCTTGCCGCAAACCGCCGACACCGGGTAACCATTTGCCAGCCCCTTGCCAAAGCAGGCCAGGTCAGGGGTCACGCCGAAGCGCTGTTGCGCCCCGCCGATCTCGTAGCGAAAGCCCGTGATCGTTTCATCGAACACCAGCAGGGCACCATGCGCATGGGCGATGTCGCGCACGGCGGCGAGATAACCGGGCAAGGGCTCGGCCACGTTCATGGGCTCCAGCATCACGGCGGCGAATTCGCCCTGGTGGCTGGCGAGCAGCCTGTCCAGCGCCTCGGCATCGTTGTAGGCGAAGTTGTGCGTGAGCGCGCGCACGCCCTGCGGCACGCCACGATGACGGGCCGTGGAGCCGATGTACCAGTCTTGCCAGCCGTGGTAGCCACACACCGCGACGCGCTCGCGCCCGGTGTGGGCACGCGCCACGCGCACGGCACCAGCGGTAGCGTCCGAGCCGTTCTTGCCGAAGCGCGTCATCTCGGCGCAGGGCACGACCTCGGCCAGCTTCTCGGCGACTTCCATCTCCAGGCGGTGCGGCAGCGTGTAGATCACGCCGCTCTTCAACTGCGCCGCCACGGCGGCTGTCACGTCGGGGTCGCTGTAGCCCAGGGTGACGGCGGCGAGGCTCATCACGAAATCGGTGTACTGATTACCGTCGACGTCAGTGACCTTGCAACCCAGCCCCTGCTCGATGAAGTAGGGCGACACGCCATGCGGATACTGCGTGCGGCTTTTGCTGAACGTCTGCGAGCCCAGCGGGATGGTACGTAGAGCGCGCTCCAGCAAGACTTCGGATTGGTGGTAGCGATCAGACATTTGACTACTCCCTCAGCGGCGCTTCGTCACGGGCAATCGAAATCGCCAGCCCTTCATTGCGTTGATGGGCTGTGTTGAACGTGATCAGCTCGGGCTGCTCGTCCAGAAGCCGCAACACATCCTGCATGCCGAACGCGGGGTTGGCGGGATAGAGCGCCGCGTAAACGCGCTCGACAAGCTGCAGGTCATCGGGTTCGTCGACCGTCCAGCGCAGGTGTGACAGGTCGACCTCGCTGCACACGGAGGCGTGCATGAAGAAGTCGGGGTGTTTCACAAGATACTGCGTGACATGCTCCCGCTCCGACTGCAGCGCGGCTTCCTGGTGAGCGGCTTCGAGTGCCGTCAAGCGCATCACCTCGACATCGAGCCCGTCCGGAAAACTCGGCGGCGCGACGTTACTCGTGTAGTCCGCGCCACTGGAGAGGTGGCGCACGATGACACGGTCGATGAGCTGCGGATCGGTCAGCGGGCAATCACCGGTCAGGCGTACGACATGATCTGGCCGGTCGAGCATGGCCGCCTGTGCGAAGCGGTCCAGCACATCGTTGAGCGATCCACGGTAGCACTCGACCCCGATCTGCGAACACAGCGCCTCCAGCGGATCGTCGCTGGGATCGCTCGATGTCGCGACGATCAGCTTGTCGATACGCTGGGCACGCCGGATACGCTCGATCTGGCGCGCCAGCATCGGCTCGCCCAGCAACGGCAACAGCACCTTGCGCGGCAGGCGCGTCGAACTGACGCGTGCCTGCAGGATGGCGAGTACCCTGACCAATTGCATTTCAGCCACGCTGCTCGGCATAGGCCTGCACAGGCTTGTGGAGCAACACGCAGACTGCGCGGTCACCAGCGTCTGCAGCCTGCAAGCCATGCCCCGTGTCGGCATGGTGATGCACGCTGCGTGAAACCTCGCGATACAGGCCGGTTGCCGTGAAGGCTGCCGAGTAGTCCTGCTTGTAGGTGTAGAGCTCGACGTCGGGTCTGTGATGGTAGCGGCGCCGGCAAGGTGAATCCGGCAGGAAGTCGCCCACCGCCAGCCAGCCACCCGGCGCCACCAGGTCGTCCACTGCGGCCAGCGTCTTCAGCAACAGGCTGCGGTCAACCCAGTGCAGCACGAAGTTCACGATGACCAGATCGAACTGTTCATGGAACGGCGGAGCGCTCGCCCCACCGACCCGCAGTTCGAGCTCGGGGCAGCGTCGCATGCCATCTTCGATCGCCGCAGCAGAGAGATCGAAGCCCGCACGGCGCTGCACATTGGGCAGGGCCTCGGGCAAACGCGCCAGGCGCCAGCCGTGCGCGCAACCTACTTCGCAAACACTGTTGATGCCCTCACGCTCGTCAAGCCGCGAGAGGATGTCGAGCATGCGATCCGGGTGGTCTACATCGCTGAGGCAGGCGACATTGCGCTGAAACCACGCATCACCTTCGCTCTTGCCGAAAACATCGTCCTGCGTCGTCAACATGTCAGACACTCCCGCTCTGGTGTTCGATACGCAAACCCGTTGGCCATTTGCGCGGGTCCAGCAAAGTCGTCTCATCGCTGGCGAACTGCGACCAGTCCATGTCGAAGCCCAGCGCAAAGGCATCCACGCACTGCGTCAGTTCGTCAACGCCACTGACACCGACGACACCCAGCTGAATGGATTTGTTCGCTGCGGCCCAGGCCAGGGCCAGATCAAGGGTTTGCACACCGAATTCTTCCGCTGCGACATGCAGCCGCTGCAGTGCGCGCGCCAGTCCGGCGAGCGCGCCGGGCAAGGCCCCCACCTGCAGGGTTGCCACGCCTTGCAGCAACAGCGAGCGCGCCTGGATGTGGATGCCCTGCTCGCTCAGCCGCGCAAGGCAGCCGCTGGTGACGAGCCGCTGATCGAGGATGCTCGCCGGCAACTGTATCCAGTCCGGCTTGAAGCGTGCCGTCAGCGCATTGATCTCGGACTCTTCGTACACCGACATGCCTATGCTGCGTGCCAGCCCCTGCTCTCGCAGTCTGGTCAGCCAATGCCAGACAGCATCTCCGCGCTCACCCAGCAGATCTGCCGGCGCGTGCACCAGCAAGGCATCGAGATAGTCTCGCCGCAAGGCGTCGAGGCTTCGCTCGAAACTGCGCTGCGCCGAGTCGAGTGCGTCACCGCCAACCGGCGTCGGCAGCAGCTTGCTGCAGATGAGGAAGCTGGCATCGCCGCCGAGCAGACTCCCCAACCGGAACTCGGCATCGCCATAGGCCGCTGCGGTATCGAGCCAGCCGATACCGTGATCCTTGGCATGTTGCAGAATGCGCTCGACCTCACCCGTCGACAGCTTGCCGACATAGTTGGTGAGACCGTAGTCAAGGCCGAACTGCGCGGTGCCCAGCGCCAGTGTCGCCATGTCACTGCTCCTGGAGAATACGCCGGAGTGAAGCCACGACGACGTCCTGCTCGGCCAGCGTCATGGTCGGGAACAAGGGAATGGACAGTGTGCGCTCGTAGTACGCCTCGGCAATCGGAAAATCCCCGCGCCTGAAGCCGCTGCGCATGTAGTCCGGTTGCAGATGCACCGGGATGTAATGCACCTGGACGTGGATACCCTGTTCGCGCAGGGCATCGAAGGTGCGATGGCGAGTCTCGCTGTCGGCAAGCAGGACCGGATAGAGGTGATAGGCCGACTTGCCGTTGGGGGACTGAAAGGGGCGCTCCACCAGCACGTCGGCGAGGAGGTCGTCGTAACGTGCGGCAAGCTCCCGACGCCTGGCGATGAAGCGCTCGACCTTGCCCAGCTGGGAAATGCCGAGCGCAGCGGCAAGATCCGTCATGCGGTAGTTGAAGCCCAGCGTCTGTTGCTCGTAGTACCAGCCTCCCTCGTCCTGTCGCTGCAGGGCTTCGGGCTGACGCGTGATGCCATGACTGCGCAGCAAGCCAAACGCCTCATGCAAGGCCGGGTCATCAGTCAACACCATGCCGCCCTCACCCGTCGTGAGAATCTTGACGGGGTGGAAGCTGAACACCGTGCAATCAGCAATACCCAGACCACCGACGCGCTTGCCGAAATACTCGGCGCCGAAGCTGTGGGCCGCATCATGGATCAGGCGGAAGCCATAACGCTGCTTCAGTTCGCCCAGTCGCTTCCAGTCGCAAGGCTGGCCCGCAAAATCGACGGCCACCAGCACGTCCGGCAGCTTGCCCATTGCCTCGGCTTGCTCCAGCTTGGCCGCAAGGGCTTCCATCGAGATGCAGTAGGTGCGCGGATCGATGTCCACGAAGTCGACCGAGGCCCCACAGTAGCGACCGCAGTTCGCCGAAGCCACGAAAGTGATCGGTGACGTCCACAGTCGCTTGCCGCGCTCCAGCCCCAAAGCCATGCAGGCGATGTGCAAACCGGCGGTCGCATTGCTGACCGCCGTCGCATGCGCAGCGCCACACCAGCGCGCCACCGCCTGCTCGAACTGGCCGATGGTGGGCCCCTGCGTCAGCCAGTCACCGCGCAGGGCTGCGGCGACGGCGGCGACATCGTCGTCTTCGATGCATTGGCGGCTGTAGGGAATGGATGCCATGTACGCAGTTTCACTCATCAGATGGCGCGTCGTTCAACCGTGGTGGAGTCAATCAGTCTGCGGATCTCTTCGATGCTCAGGAACCAGGGATTGGTACCCGAGTTGTACTCCCAGCCCTCCTCGATCCGCTTGCCCTCCTCCCCCGTACCGTCGTGCAGATAATTGGGCTGGGCGAAGAACAGGATGCTGGGGGTGATGACGTAGTGATCCTTGAATTCGATAGTGTGGTGCGAGTCGTCTGCCGGCACCATGATCTCGTGCAACTTCTCACCGGGCCGGATGCCGACCATCTTCATTGGCAGCTCGGGTGCAATGGCCGTGGCCAGATCGGTGATGCGGGAAGACGGAATCTTTGGCACGAAGACCTCGCCACCGTGCATGCGCGCGAGGTTGCGGATCACGAAATCGACCCCTTGCTGCAGCGTGATCCAGAAGCGGGTCATGCGCTCGTCGGTGATCGGCAGTTCCTTGACACCATCGCGAATGAGCTTCTGGAAGAAAGGCACGACCGAGCCGCGCGAGCCGACCACGTTGCCGTAGCGCACAACAGCAAAGCGTGTGCGGCGCCCCCCGACGATATTGTTGGCCGACACGAACAGCTTGTCCGACGCCAGCTTTGTCGCACCATAAAGATTGATCGGGTTGGCGGCCTTGTCGGTCGACAGGGCAATGACCCGCTCGACTTCGTTGTCGAGGCAGGCATTGATGACATTCTGCGCCCCGATGATGTTGGTCTTGATGCACTCCATCGGGTTGTATTCGGCTGCCGGAACCTGCTTGAGCGCCGCAGCGTGTACCACGATATCGATGTCGCGCATGGCCTGGCGGGTGCGCTCAGCGTCGCGTACATCACCGAGGAAGAAACGCATGCGCTCATCGCGGAACTCCTGCTGCATTTCGTACTGTTTCAGCTCGTCCCGTGAGTAGACGACGATGCGGCGCGGGTTGCCGGTTTCCAGCAATTTGCGCACGAAGGCGCGACCGAATGAGCCGGTGCCGCCCGTGATGAAAATGGACTTTCCGTCGATCATGCAGCTTCTCCATGTGCGGTCTGGGCCGACACCGCGGCCAGTTTGGTCTGCAGCTTCTGCTTGCCGACCTCGAGAATGGACAGCATGTTGTCCAGCGCCGCGGCGAGGAAGCGATCAATGAGGTCAAAACCGAAGTGGGCGAACTCCACGGCCTCGGTTTCCGATTTGGCCAGCGACATGCAGTCGAAGAAAAAGCGCCCCATGTGCAGCATCGAACCTCTGACCAGCGGGAAGATGTGTGTTGCCTGGTGCTTCTCGTCGAACAGGTAGTGATGCATGGCATAGAGCTTGTCGGCGATCTGCATCTTGCTGGTGATCTCGCCGGACAGAATGCCGCGCAGATCCCGCCGCACCGCCTGCAGTTGCTCGCAGAGCAGGCCCAGGTTGGCAAACGGGTTGACGTCATACTCTTCAGTGAATGCCGACAACATCGCCTGCACCGTCTCTGCGCGGCGTGCGGGATCCGCTTTTACGACCAGATCTTCGGCATGCAGTGGTGCCGCATTGCGGATCTTCGCCCCTTCGTTGAGATTGAAAACCTGGGCATCCGGGTAGTCGTCGATGGTGATGGCCATCGCGTCACGTGAATGCATGAAGATCTCGGTCGACAACACCTGGTCGCAGAAATTGCCGGGGGTCGGCTTGCCTGTCTTGTGCGCCGTGTGGGTGTCCTGAACGATCTTGTCGAGGATGGCTTCCTTGTCGCCCTCATCAAAATAGACAGAGGCCTTGGCATGGTGTTGCCCGGGGTCTTTGAAGCCGAAGTCGATGCCCACCAGATGAATCCTGGAGAAGCCCATGTGCAAGGCCAGAGCCACGCCCCCGTTGGTGCAGGTCGGTCCGCTACGGAACCACTTGGTTTTCTTGTCGAAGTCCAGCAAGGGCGCGCCGAGGTCCATCTCCTTGTTGAACATCAGCGGTTTGCTGGTGACGGTGAAGACGGCAGGATGCATGATCGACAACGCGACGATGGGCACGTCCTTGACGAAATCGCGCGTCACCGGCTCGTCGAGCACGACATAGGTCATGTAGGTACGCTCGATCTCGACGTGAAGATCGGGCTTGATGCCTGCTCGCGCCAGCGCAGTAATGGCTGTGCCACAACTGATGATGATGGCCTTGTCTGCATTGGCGCGCAGCGTGGGTAGCAAACCGTCCAGTGAGGGGCCCGAGCCGACGATGAACACTTCAGCATCCGGCGGCAGGTCAGGCTTGCGCGTAATGAGCGGATAGCCCTCGATGGCGTTTTCCATGGCGTGCTTGAGCCCGAGGATCTCGTCGTCGAGAAAGCCCCAGCCGCGATAAAGCGTCCACAGATCGCCACGCAGCTTGTCCCACAGGGTCTTGACCTTCTGCGAGTCATAGTCGTTGAAGAACAAGCCCATACCTTGCAGGAAGTATGGCGGCCACAGGTTGTAGAACATTGCCCGCAGATGCTCCGCGAGCGTGTCCGGATCCTTGTCGTAGGCAATCGAGAAGTGAAAGCCCTTGGCCGCAAACCGCTGGTACAGCGACACATAGTCGACGAAGTACATCGACAGGTTGAGGCGCGCGAGATCCGTGTCAACGAGCACGAGGTGGCGCATCTCCCAGTCGTCGACCAGACGCTCAAGGTGCCAGCCGTAACCGCTACCGAATACGATGACCAGAGGCATGGCATGGTCGCCAAAATCCGGGCGGGCAAGATAACCCGTGTCCTTGGTGATGCGCCGGAAGCCCTCGATCAGCTCACCGCGAAAGCGCGGCTCGATGGGCTGGTAGAAGTCCGGGTTGGTGAGATGAGGGAATGCCTGCTCGGGGTTCTCGACGAAGCCACGGTCCACGTCGATGCGCGGCCGCGTCTCGGTGTTTTCGAAGATCTTGTAGAGCGCGCGGCCGAAATCGGTAAATTCGCGCGGGCCACCCTCGAAGTGCCGGTAGTAGATAGTCAGCTTGCCATCGGCGTCGACGCGGAACGGCGCCTGAAGATCCGTCGCCATCAACTCTTCGAAGATGTGGTCGAACCGAACCTGCAGGAAATGCAGGTTGGCCTTATAGGTCGCCATCAGTTTCTGGATGTACGCTTCCTGGAGCGGCGTCCATTCTTCGGTGTTCTGCTCGGCACTCATCAGCGAACCTTCTTTGCTCAGGCTATCGGTGTCAGCCGATGTTAATGAGCCCAACCCCGCCAACATCGCCCTAGATGCTGATGAAAATGGCGCCATTTCCGATTGCCAGAGCCCGGAAACAGTTCGCTGCAAGACCGCGCAAAGTCGCTCCAGCGCTGGATTTTCCCGGTTTCATAGCAGCCCTCTGGCCAAAGCGAAAGCCGGAATAACAAGGGAAAAATCACTCCAGATTCAAGTTTTCCGGAAAGCCTTCCGATAGAGCTCCCATGAGTGATCTTCACTCACCCACCCCGGATAGTCTGGAGTGAGGAACGCACATATATAAAGGAGCCATATCATGGCAATGACGATCAACACCAATGTGGCTTCGTTGAACGCCCAGCGCAACCTCAATGGTTCGCAAGGCGCACTGGCCACCTCCCTGCAACGCCTGTCTTCGGGCCTGCGCATCAACACAGCCAAGGATGACGCTGCGGGTCTGGCGATCTCCGAACGCATCCAGGCTCAGGTCAAGGGTTTCAACGTGGCCATCCGCAATGCCAGCGACTCCATTTCGCTGATGCAGGTGGCCGACGGTGGCGCAGCCCAGATCTCGGACAACATCCAGCGCATGCGCGAACTGGCTGTGCAAGCAGCCAACGGCACGCTGAACTCCGGCGACCGTGACAATCTCTCCGTGGAATTCCGCGCCCTGTCCGCTGAAGTCTCGCGTCTGGGTGAAGCGACCAAATACAACAACGTCAACCTGCTCAATAGCGGCTCGACCCTGACCTTCCAGGTTGGCGCCGGTACGACGACCAACGACCAGATCACCGTCAGCACGGTCGATATTCGCTCTTCGACTCTGGCCATCGACTCCGGCTCCATCTTCATCTCGACCGCCTCGCAGGCTCTGGCTGCCATCACCAACCTCGATTGCTCGATCAACACGATCACCACGACCCGTGCGCGCTTCGGTGCCGCACTGAATCGCACCGAGGCCGTCATTTCGTCCTTGCAGATCGCCGTCGAGAACCAGTCGGCTGCCCGTGGTCGCGTGGTCGATGCCGACTTCGCGACGGAAACCGCGTCGCTCTCGCGAGCGCAGATCCTGCAACAGGCGGGTACCGCCATGCTTGCACAGGCCAACAGCCTGCCGCAGCAAGTGCTCAGTCTGCTGCGCTGATAGTTTCAAGGCTGTCGCAAGACAGCTCTCACAACAAATGCCACAGGGCCACAAGCCCTGTGGCATTTGCTTTTAAGTGCTTGTGTACATACAGCAGGCGAGGGATTGCGCTCGCAAGCACACGACCACAGGGCCGCGTTGTCAGCCCCGCCCTCCAGCCATCTTCTTCAACGCAATCCCTTGCCAACTGCAAGCACGCCCAGGTGCCGGCAAAAACTGCCGCAGCGGCGAGCTCACTTGCCGCTTCGCCAATTTTTTTGCCAGTCACGCACGTCATATCCGCCTGAAACCGTGGAAACACGGGAAAAAGCGCGGCATTTTTCCTCCATTCAAAAACTGGCCCGCTCTTTGCTGAATGGGTAGTGCGCCGACCACGGATCTGCCTAACGGCAATCCTGACCTCAGTCAGATCCAATGGTGAATGCCGTTGGCATTCGTCTGACAACAGGACCTCGCCGTCGGCATTTCGTTAATTGCATTCATGGAGGAATGTAAAAATGGCAATGACAATCAACACCAATGTGCCGTCGCTCAATGCGCAGCGCAACCTCACCACTACCAAGGACTCTCTTTCCACTTCGCTGCAGCGTCTTTCATCCGGCCTGCGTATCAACACTGCAAAGGATGATGCCGCCGGTCTCGCCATCTCGGAGCGTATCAACTCCCAGATTCGCGGCTTCAACGTGGCCATGCGCAACGCGAACGACTCGATCTCGCTGATGCAGGTGGCAGATGGTGGCGCTTCGCAGATCTCGGACAATCTGCAGCGCATGCGCGAGCTGGCTGTGCAAGCCGCCAACGGCACCATGAACTCCGGTGACCGCGACAATCTGGCGGTGGAGTTCCGTGCGCTATCGAGTGAAGTCGGTCGTCTGGCGCAATCAACACGCTTCAACAACGTGAATCTGCTCAACAGCGCAGCGGCCACCTTCACCTTCCAGGTCGGTGCAGGCACCACGACGAACGATCAGATCACGGTCAGCACGGTTGACCTCCGCTCCTCAACGCTCGCAGTCGATACGACGTCGATCTTCATCTCGACAGCTTCGCAAGCGCTCGATGCCATCACCAATCTCGACTCGGCCATCAACACCATCACGACGGCTCGCGCCGGGTATGGTGCCGCGATGAACCGTACCCAGGCCGTGATCTCCGCTTTGCAGATCGCGTCCGAGAACCAGTCTGCTGCGCGCGGGCGCATCGTCGATGCCGACTTTGCGATGGAAACCGCGAACCTGTCGCGCTCCCAGATCCTTCAGCAGGCAGGCACGGCCATGCTCGCCCAGGCCAATGCTCTGCCGCAGCAAGTGCTGCAACTGCTGCAAGGTTAAGACGGTAGCTCCATCTACTGTCGGCGCCGGGGCAGTCTCGCACTGCTCCGGCGTTTTCACATTGGGCACGCCCTAAAGCTCAAACGCGTCAGGGAAACGCTGCGCCAGCGCCGACAGCGATTGCAGGATTTCCTGCTGATGGTGATGCATCGCCTTTTCTGCGGCGATCGGATCACCGGCCTCGATGGCATCCACGATGGCCGTATGCTGCTCGACCAGGCGTGACAACGGCGTCGCCGCGTCGTAACTGAGGTAGCGCACGCGATCCATCTGCGCCTTGATCTGATCGATCACACGCCAGGCATGCTCGCGCCCCGTCGCCAAAGCGATGGTCTGGTGAAACTGTTCGTCCAGGGCGAGGAACGCCGCGTTGTCGCCCCCCTTCACCTTCCTCTGCTGAGCCAGGATGCTGCGCAGCGACTTCACCAATGCCGGGTCACGCTGCTCCGCCGCCTCACGCACCACCGCAATCTCGATGGCCTCGCGTACAAAACGCACGTCCTGAACGTCGCGAATCGAGATTTTGACGACGAAGGTGCCGCGCTGCGGGAGTACCGCAACAAGACGTTCCTGTGCCAAACGAATGAAGGCCTCGCGCACTGGCTGACGGCTGACGCTGTAACGCGCCGCAATGTCCGTTTCGGACAATGCTTCGCCCGGCCGCAACTCGCCACGCACGATAGCCTCGCGCAGCAGGTTATGCAGTTGCACGCCTATCGATTTGCCGGTTTCGATTGAACCCATGGGGGAAGCGCCTATTGCCTTGGACGACTTGATTGCTATACTACCATACAAGTTAGACCACACTCAGGAGACACCCATGAAGATGAGTTTCCGCTGGTACGGCGAAAGCGATCCCGTCAAGCTCGAATACATCCGCCAGATTCCTGGTGTCCAACACATCGTTTCGGCGATCTACGACGTGCCGGTCGGCGAAGTCTGGCCGCTGGATAAGCTGCAGGCGCTGCGTGACCGTATCGAAGGCGCAGGCCTCAAGTTCGAGGTCGTCGAAAGCATCCCGGTGCATGAGGACATCAAGCTCGGCAAACCAACGCGTGATCGCCTGATCGCCAACTTCCAGCAGAACATCCGCAACTGCGCCGCAGTGGGCGTCAAAGTCGTCTGCTACAACTTCATGCCCGTGTTCGACTGGACGCGTACCGAAATGGCACGTGAATTGCCCGACGGCTCCTACACGCTGGCGTTCGACGCCGAACAGGTTGCCGCCATCGACCCCGAGCAAGGCATCTCCCTGCCTGGCTGGGACGCCAGCTACAAGCCCGATGAGCTCAAGAAGGTGCTCGACGAGTACCAGGCCATTGGCGAAGAGCAGCTGTGGGCCCATCTCGAATACTTCCTGCACGCCATCATTCCCGTCGCTGAAGAAGCCGGTGTGCGCATGGGCATGCATCCGGATGATCCGCCGCGTCCCATCTTCGGCCTGCCGCGTATCGTGAAGAATCGCGACGACCTCATGCGCCTCGTGAAGATGGTCGACTCACCCGCCAACGGCATCACGCTTTGTTCAGGCTCCCTCGGCGCCGACCTCTGCAACAACATCGAGTCGCTGGTGCACGAGTTCGGCGGCATGGGCCGCATTCCCTTCGGTCACCTGCGTAATGTGGCGGTCGAAGAAGACGGCACCTTCTACGAATCTGCCCACCTTTCATGCGAGGGTTCTCTTGATATGGCGCGCATCCTGCGCGCATATCATGATGTACATTTCGACGGCTATGTCCGCCCTGACCACGGGCGCATGATCTGGGGAGAAACCGGCAAACCCGGTTACGGCCTCTACGATCGCGCGCTGGGCGCCGTCTACCTGAATGGTTTGTGGGAAGCCATCACCAAGTTCGTTCCGGAACAGAAAGCCACTGCATGAGTCTGCCGTTTGATATTGATCTGAAGAACAAGGTAGTTGTGGTGACCGGTGGTGCCGGTGTGCTGGGTGCCGCAATGTGTCGCGCGCTGGCCGAATGTGGCGCCAAAATCGTCATCATTGGTCGTGATCTGGCAAAGGCCGAGGCACTGGCGGAATCCATCAACGCGACGGGCGGCTTCGCCCAGGGCATGTCCTGCAACGTGCTCGACCGTGCTGCGCTTGAAACTGCAGCAGCCCACATCGCCAGCACGCTGGGCCCCTGCGACATCCTCATCAACGGTGCCGGGGGCAACCATCCCAAGGGCGTGACCGATCAGGAATATCTCGACGCAGCCGGCGAAGGCTCGAACTTCTTCGACCTTGACATGGAAGGCTTCAAGTTCGTCTTCGATCTCAACCTCATGGGCACCCTGCTGCCCAGCCAGGTCTTTGCGAAGCAGATGCTTGGCCGCACGGGCTGCAGCATCATCAACATCTCGTCGATGAGCGCGCTCAAGCCGCTCACCAAGGTTGCAGCCTATAGCGGCGCCAAGGCCGCGGTGAGCAACTTCACGCAATGGCTTGCGGTGCATCTCGCACAGTCCGGCATTCGCGTCAACGCACTGGCGCCAGGTTTCTTCATCACCGAGCAGAACCACAAGCTCATGCTCAAGGAAGATGGCAGCTACACGCCGCGCGCCCAGAAAGTCATCGCCCAGACGCCCATGCGCCGCTTCGGCGAAGCATCCGAGCTTATCGGTGCGCTGCTGTGGCTGTGCGAACCCAAGGCATCTGGTTTCGTCACCGGTTCGATCATCGCCGTCGATGGCGGCTTCTCGGCTTACGCCGGGGTCTAAACTCATTCCATAAACCCGCAGCGCACACGGAGCACTCATGGCCAAGGCATTCATGGACGAGCACTTCCTGCTCGAAACCCCTACCGCACAAAAGCTCTATCACGAGTTCGCAGCGCCCCAGCCCATCATCGACTACCACTGCCACCTGCCGCCGCAGGAAGTGGCCGAGAACAAGCAGTTCCGCAACATCACCGAGATCTGGCTGGGTGGCGACCACTACAAGTGGCGCTTCATGCGCTCATCGGGCGTGGCCGAGAACTTCGTCACCGGCGACGCACCCGATATCGAGAAATTCCGGAAGTTCTGCGCTGTGCTCCCGATGGGCATCGGCAATCCGCTCTACCACTGGAGCCACCTGGAGCTGCAACGCTACTTCGGCACCAGGACCCTGGTCAGCGCCGCCACGGCCGATGAGCTGTGGGAAGTCTGCAATGCGCAAATCAGCAAGCCGGAACTGTCTGCACGAGGCCTCATGACCCGCAGCAACGTGCGTGTCGTCTGTACCACCGACGACCCCGTCGATGACCTCGCGCACCACAAAGCCACCGCAGCGGACACAACCTTCAAGTCGAAGATGCTGCCGACCTTCCGCCCCGACAAATCCTTCAACATCGACCGCGCAGGCTTTCAGGACTACATCCGCAAGCTGGCCACAGTCTCCGGTGTCGCGATCAACAACTTCGGTGACCTGACCAAGGCACTCAATGCTCGCCTGGACTACTTTGCCGCCCACGGCTGCAAGCTCTCCGACCACGCCATCGACATCGCCTTCTTTTCGCCAGCTTCCGACGCCGAACTGTCGACCATCCTCGCGCGCGCCATGGACAACCAGGCCATCAGCAAGGACGATGCCGACAAGTTCAAGACCGCCGTCATGCTGTTCCTTGGCCGCCAGTACGCCACGCGTGGCTGGGCCATGCAGCTGCACATCGGTGCGCAGCGCAACAACAACACACGCATGTTCAACAAGCTCGGTCCGGACACTGGCTGGGACTCGATCAGCGACGACCTCATCTCGGCCAAGATCTCGGCCTTCCTGAACGCGCTCGACAGCGACGATCTGCTGCCCAAGACCGTGCTCTACAACCTCAACCCCATGCACAACGAAGTGCTGGCCACGATGCTGGGCAATTTCCAGGACGGCAAGGTCGTCGGCAAGATGCAGTTCGGCTCCGGCTGGTGGTTCCTCGACCAGAAGGACGGCATGACGCGCCAGCTCACCGCGCTCTCACAGCTCGGCAACCTCGGCGCCTTCGTCGGCATGCTCACGGATTCGCGCAGCTTCCTGTCCTACACGCGTCACGAGTATTTCCGCCGCATCCTGTGCAACCTGCTCGGTGGCTGGGTTGAGAACGGCGAGTACCCGCAGGACTACGCGCTGCTCAAGAAGATCGTCGAAGACATCTGCTACAACAACGCGGATCGCTACTTCGGGCTCTGACCCGCTCCAGCTCGGACCGCAACGCCAGCCCTCGGGCTGGCGTTTTTCATGCCCGTGCCGGCCGTCTCTGAGTACAGAGCACTGGAATTCCTAAAAATAGTAGTTATGTCTTTTAACTGAATTCAAGCCAATAAAAGCCATTTTTGAGAACCTTGATACACATAAATATAAAGACTATAGTTCAATCCATTACATCGATATTGGTACATAAAAAACTCTTTTATGACTATCTTGGAATCAAGATCTACGGAAGAGTGGATCACTGCCCTGGGTGAGATGTTCCGCCGCCTGCGCGTTGATGCACGCCTCACGCAAGACGAACTCGCCAGCGCCGCCCAGTTGAGCCTGGGCGCCATCAAGGGGCTGGAGAACGGCAGTGGCTCAAGCCTGCATACCGTCATCGCCGTCGCACGCGCGCTGGGGCAGGAGTCCTGGCTTGCGGCCCTGGCCCCCCCGGTGCAGGTCAGCCCGCTCGCCATGCTCAAGGCCAGCGCCCGCGAGGGCGTGCCCCGCCGCGTACGCAAGCCCGCCTCCCTCAAGACAGTCAAGGCGCCCTGATGTACCAACCCGTCAATGTCGTCCAGGTCCACATCTGGGGCCAGCTCGTTGGTGCCGTCGCAGCCGACCCTGCATCGGGTGCCTACGTCTTCGAATACGACAGCCGCTGGCAACAGCGTGGCATCGAGCTCGCCCCCATCCACATGCCGCTCGCCCGTCGCCTGCACGTCTTCCCGCAGCTGCCGGCACTCACGTACAAGCGCCTGCCCGCCATGCTCGCCGACGCCCTGCCCGACACCTTCGGCAACGCCCTCATCGACGCCGCCCTGGCCCGCGAGGGCGTCGCGCAAAGCGCCATCACCCCGCTCGACCGCCTCGCCTATGTCGGACCGCGCGGCATGGGCGCACTCGAATTCAAACCCGCCCGCGGCCCGCGCACGCGCAAGCCCACCGCCATCGAACTCGCCGACCTCGTCACCGGCGCCCGCGCCGCCCTCGCCGGCCGCCTCTCCAGCGACCACGAGGCAGCGGCCGCCATCCACAACCTCATCCAGGTCGGCATCTCTGCCGGCGGCGCGCGCGCCAAGGCCGTCATCGCCTGGAATCCCGCCACGCAGGAAATCCGCTCCGGCCAGCTCCCCGCCGACGAGGGCTTCGAGTACTGGCTGCTCAAGCTCGACGGCGTCGGCCACGACCTGCACCTCGGCAGTGGGCAGGACTACGGCCGCATCGAATACGCCTACCACCTCATGGCCGTCGACGCCGGCATCGCCATGACCGAATGCCGCCTGCTCGAAGAGAACGGCCGCGCTCACTTCATGACCCGCCGCTTCGACCGCGACGGCCAGCGCAAGCACCACCTGCAATCGCTCTGCGCCATGAGTCACCTCGACTACAACCAGCGCGCCACGCACGACTACAACCAGCTCTTCCTCACCTGCCAGGCCCTGCAGCTCGACAGCACGGCGATGCAGGAAGCCTACCGCCGCATGGTCTTCAACGTCGCCACCGCCAACAACGACGACCACACCAAGAACTTCGGCTTCCTCCTGCGCGAAGGCGGCCCCTGGCAACTCGCCCCCGCCTACGACATCACCCACGCCCACAGCCCCACCAGCGAATGGACGCACCAGCACCTCATGTCGGTGAACGGCAAGTTCCGCGACATCGAGCGCAGTGATCTTCTGCTGGTGGCGGACCGTTTCAAGATTCCCGGCGCAAAGCGCATCATCGAGCAGATCAATGACGTCACGGCTGGTTGGCTTGCATACGCCAGCAAAGCCGCCATCAGCCCGGCGGAGCAGGCCCGGGTCGGGGCTGACATCAGGGAACTCTGATTCATGACGCAGAAAACAGAAACGCCAGCCTCAAGCGGGCTGGCGTTTGTCATTGCGCGCATTGAAGCCTAGAAAGAAGAGCCCGGCTGCTTCAGAAACTCCAATTCATCCGCCGTACTCTCCCTTCCCAGAATCGCATTGCGATGCGGGTAGCGCCCAAAGCGATCAATGATGGCTTTGTGCTTCAGCTCGAATTCGTAGTTGCCCGCTGGCGCACGCTCGCCAAACAAGCGTTCTGCAACGGCGTGGATGCGTTGCGACTCGCTGTGCATATACGGCATATAGAGGAAGAAGCGCTCATCTTCGGGCAATTCAAGATCAGCACATGCAGCCACAGCTTCCTGTGCCAGCACCAGCGCCAGCGGGTCTGCCGCAAACGCCGCTGGCGTACCGCGATGCATGTTGCGCGAGAACTGATCCAGCACAATGATCTCGGCAAGCCTTCCCCTTGCTTCACTTCGCCAGGAAAACAGCTCGGCCTGCAGCGCGGCGCAGTGGAGGCTGCTGAAACGATCGGCAATCAGCGCATCGAAGGCGGAATCGACTCGCCACCATTGCGCGGGCGTAATCTCGTTGAACCAGAACCGCAGAACATCGGTGTAGCTGGGCAGCATGCAGACCTCAGTGTGGCAAAGCTGCGCGGATCATACTCCGCGCCTGATCAGGCCTGCCCCATGGACGCCCTGCACCGCAGCAGGGACAATGGGTCTCCCCCAACAAAGCACCGAGACCATTATGGCCACCATCGAAATCACCGAAGAGAACTTCAACACAACGGTTGAAACCAACCCCATCGTGATCCTGGATTTCTGGGCCGAGTGGTGTGGCCCTTGCCGTGGCTTTGCACCGGTGTTCGAAGCCGCTTCCGACAAGCACACGGACGTCGTATTCGGCAAGATCGACACCGAAGCACAACGCGACCTCGCTGGCGCGTTTGACATCCGCTCCATTCCCACCCTGATGGTGATACGCGACGGAATCATGGTATTCCGCGAATCCGGCGCCCTACCTGCTGGCGCGCTTGAACAGCTGATCACGCAGATCAAAGGACTGGACATGGACGAAGTGCGCGCACAGATCAAGGCTGCAGAAGCCGCCGGCAACGAGCCCTGAACTCGCACCGGCAAGCACCATCGATGGGTGCGACTTTCTGCCCGGGAGGCCCGACCGGCGCGCTTCCCGGCACGATTACACCCCAGGCGACCAAGCCTCTGCTGCCCCGCACCAACAGCCAAACTTATGCCGCAATCACACAAGCTAATGCATTGATTTCTAAAGAACAAACAGGCGCCACTTGAGCCAGATCAAGGCCACAAAAGCTGCCATGTCCATACTTGAAACCAAGCGAGGTGCTTCATTCCAAAAGAGCGAACCGCCTCCGCGCCCAACCCGGGCGCATCCTGTTCAAGCATCAGACGGAGACAATCATGGCAGAACGCGACACCCCCCGACTTGATCAAGCGCTGGCCCACGCATGGCGCGGTTTCACCGCTGGCCAATGGCAACAGGCCATTGACGTACGTGACTTCATCCAGACGAACGTCACTTCGTACCTCGGCGACGACACCTTCCTCGCTACGGCCACACCGCGCACCACCGCACTGTGGGCCAAACTCAGCGAACTGTTTGCGAAGGAACGCGAAAAGGGCGTGCTTGACGTCTCGCAGATCCCCTCCTCCATCACTGCGCATGACGCTGGCTACATCGACCGCGACAACGAAGTCATCGTCGGCCTGCAGACCGAAGCCCCGCTGAAGCGCGCGATCTTCCCGAACGGCGGCTGGCGCATGGTTGAAGGTGGCCTGAAGGCCTTCGGTTTCCCGGTCGACGAAAAGGTACGTGACGTCTTCACCAAGTACCGCAAGACGCATAACGAAGGCGTGTTCGATGCCTACACCGCCGACGTGCTCAAGGCCCGCCGCTCGCACATTGTCACCGGCCTGCCTGATGCCTATGGCCGCGGCCGCATCATCGGCGACTACCGCCGCGTGGCCCTCTACGGTGTCGACCAGCTCATCGCCGCCAAGAAAGCAGAAAAAGCCAGCATTGACGGCGCTCACTCGACCGACGAGATCATCCGCGACCGCGAAGAACTCTCGGAGCAACTGAAGGCCCTGAACGAACTCAAGGAGATGGCTGCCAAGTACGGCTTCGACATCGCCAAGCCCGCCACCACCGCCAAGGAAGCCGTGCAGTGGCTCTACTTCGGCTATCTCGCAGCAGTGAAGGAGCAGAACGGCGCCGCCATGTCGCTGGGCCGCACCTCGACCTTCCTCGACGCCTACTTCGAGCGTGACCTTGCCGAAGGCACGATCACCGAAACGCAAGCGCAGGAAATCATCGACGACTTCGTCATCAAGCTGCGCATCGTGCGCTTCCTGCGCACGCCGGAATACGACGCCCTGTTCTCCGGCGACCCGACCTGGGTCACCGAGTCGCTCGGTGGCGTGTCGGAAGACGGCCGCGCGCTGGTCACCAAGACCAGCTTCCGCTACCTGCAGACGCTCTACAACCTCGGCCCGGCACCGGAGCCCAACATGACGGTCTTCTGGACGCCCAAGCTGCCCGAGGGTTTCAAGAAGTTCTGCGCCAAGGTCTCCATCGACACCAGCTCGATCCAGTACGAATCTGACGAACTGATGCGTCCGGCCTGGGGCGACGACACGGCGATTGCCTGCTGTGTGTCGGCCATGCGGGTCGGCAAGCAGATGCAGCTCTTCGGTGCGCGCGTCAATCTGGCCAAGTGCATGCTCTACGCCATCAACGGGGGGCGCGATGAAATCACCGGCGACCAGATCATGCCCGCCTTCGAGCCCGTGCAAGGTGACGTGCTTGAGCTCGATGCCGTGTTGAAGAACTACGACGTCGCCATGGACTGGCTGGCCCGCACGTATGTGAATGCCATGAACGTCATCCACTACATGCACGACAAGTACGCCTACGAGCGTATCGAGATGGCCCTGCACGACTACAACCCGCTGCGCACCATGGCATTCGGCATCGCAGGCCTGTCGGTGGTCGCTGATTCCTTGTCGGCCATCAAGTACGGCAAGGTGAAGGTCGTGCGTGACGAAACCGGCCTCGTCACCGACTACATTACGGAAGGTGACTTCCCCAAGTTCGGCAACAACGACGACCGCGTCGACCAGTTCGCCACCTGGCTTGCCGAAACCTTCATGAACAAGCTGCGTACGCACAAGACCTATCGCGATGCCCTGCACACGCAGTCCGTGCTGACCATCACCTCCAACGTGGTGTACGGCAAGAGCACCGGCAACACACCGGACGGCCGCCGCCTCGGTGAACCCTTCGCACCCGGCGCCAACCCCATGCACGGCCGCGACAAGCTCGGCTTTGTGGCCAGCGCGATGTCGGTTGCCAAGATCCCGTACGAGCACTGCCAGGATGGCATCTCGATGACCTCGAGCATCGTACCCAGTGGCCTCGGTGCCACGCGTGACGATCAGGTCAGCAACCTGGCCCGTTCGCTCGACGGCTTCTTCGGCATCACCGGCTTCCACGTCAATATCAACGTGCTCAACCGCGACATGCTGATGGACGCCATGCAGAACCCGGAGAAGTATCCGCAGCTCACCATCCGGGTCTCGGGCTACGCGGTGAACTTCATCAAGCTCACCAGGGAGCAGCAACTCGACGTCATCAACCGCACCTTCCACGGCGAGGTGTGAGCGGCAGGCGGGGGGCACACCCCGCCACCGCCAGAGCGCCGTGGGCGAACAGGCCCCGGCGCTTCCGCAGTCCCACAATAAAGCGCGTCACCCCGACACCATGAACACCCCTACGCCACCAGGTCTCAAAGGCAGTCGCTTCGAACTGCGCCAGGTCGATCATCCCAAGCTCGACGATGACGACGTCTACCGCCTCTCTCGCGAAGGTCGCTGGGGCTTCATCCACTCCGAAGAGGCGGGCTCTGCCGTAGACGGCCCCGGCATGCGCGTCGTGTTCTGGACCACCGGCTGCGAATTCCGCTGCACTTACTGTCACAACCCCGACACCTGGAAGATGAAGAACGGCCAGCTCACCTGCGTCGACGACGTACTCGACGAGCTGCGCAAGTACGGCGACTTCCTGCGCATCGCTGGTGGCGGCGTCACCATCTCGGGCGGCGAGCCACTGGTGCAGGACCGCTTCGTCATGAACATCATCCGTGGCGCCAACGCCATGCAGCTGCACACCGCGCTGGATACCAACGGCTTTCTTGGCGACCGACTCAGTGACGCCGAGCTCGACGAAATCGACCTTTTCCTGCTCGACATCAAGAGCTGGGATCCGGCCACGCACCAACGCGTCACCGGTCAGCCCGTTGAGCCAGTGCTGGCCTTCGCACGCCGCCTCGCCGCGCGCAAGCGCCCGATGTGGATCCGCTTTGTACTCGTGCCGGGTCAGACCGACGATCCGGCCAACATCGCAGGCGTCGCGCAGTTCGCAGCAAGCCTCGGCAACGTCGAGCGCGCCGAAGTCCTGCCGTTTCATCAGCTAGGCAAATTCAAGTGGGAACAGATGGGCATGAAGTACGAGCTGGCTGACACGCCAACGCCGGACGCCACCCTGGTGGAGCAAGCACGCAATCACTTCCGCCAAGCCGGACTGAACTGCCCAGGCTGAGCCGATCAGACGATGGGCAGCTTGTTGAAGCGTCCACCGAGCAACTCGGCAGACGGCACGCCCCACCAGTTTTCGAGCACAGTGGCGTAGAGCTGACGGAAGTCGACCTGCCAGGGCAGGTTGCCGCTCTCATCCAGTTTGTTCAGCGACGGCGTACTGCCGAACAGGCCGCCGCGCACCTTGCCACCCATCACGAAGTGCGGTGCCACCGTGCCGTGATCGGTGCCGCCACTGAGGTTCTCTTTCGGTCGACGCCCGAACTCGGCATAGGTCATCACAAGAGATTCATCCCAGCGCCCCATCTCAACCAGCGCGCTGCGCAAGGCAGCCAGGCCCTCTGCCAGCTGCGTCAGCAGAAGCGCATGGCGATTCGTCTGGTTGTCGTGGGTATCGAAGCTGCCGATGCTCAGACGCATGGCCGCGACGCCGGTTGATCGGGCCAGCGTCTCACAGGCCGTGCGACAGGTGCGGCCGAACTCGTGCGTCGGAAACTCGGTCTTGAGGCTTGTCGTCGTACCGAGCGAACGCGCAGCGTGCGCCACGTCGGCTTCCACCTTGAGGATGTGCGATAGCGCGCCATCCGCCTTGCCCATCCCCATGTTCGCGAGGCGCGCATTGCGTTCGAAGTTGCCTGCCAGCGTGATGGCACGTGAGCCGGCTACCGGACCGAGGTCGCTGGCACCAACAACAAGCGCGTCAGCCGTGAACTCCTTCGGCGCTGGCTTGCGGCTGAGCGCGCGCGCGATCCAGCCGGATGACAGATACTCGTCGCTACGCGACGCGGTGTCCCAGATCTCGATGGAGCGGAAATGCGACAGGTTGGGCTGCGGATATCCGAGGCCCTGAACCACCGCGAGCTGCCCATGCTCCCACAGCGGCATCACGGCAGCCATGGCCTTGTTGAGACCCAGCGCCTCGCTCAAGGGCAAGGTTTGTTCGCGACTGAGCGCCAGCTTGGGACGCAGCACGTAGTACTGGTCATCCGCGTGCGGCACGATTGTATTGAGACCGTCATTGCCACCCTTGAGCTCGACGAGAACGAGCAGACGATCCCAGTCCTGCTTGCGATCCGCTTGCGCCAGCGCCACGCCGGGGCTCAAGGCCACCCAGGCACCGGCGCCAAATGCAGCGAGAAAATCACGACGATCCATGATCACCCCTCACTTGATCTGATAGACAGGATCGAGCAGCAGGCTGCGCAGATCCCTTGGCACGCTGTTGGCTGCGGCCATCATTGGTGTCGGGGCCTCGTGCCCTGAGGCCCACACGACGTCCTCAGCCTGCAAGCCCGTTCGGCTCAGCGTCTGCTGCCAAGCACCGGAAGGAATGCGGATTGCCTGCACAGCGGACAGAACGCGCTGCTGCAATTGCGCCTGGCGTTGCTGACGCAGTTGTTGGCGCGCCGGGGCATCCATGGCCTCGTCCGGCGCCTGCGCTGCGGATGCCACGCGCTGCTCGCGTCGCTCTATCGCAGCGGGGGGCAGCATGCTGCCAAGCTCTTCAGCGCGCGCAAGGCGCTCAAGGAACTGCTTGCGCTCCAGCAAGGTCGAGGCGTTGATCCACGCATCATGACCGGGCCAGCCCTTGACGTTGGGCGGCGCGAGCAACTCCTGCCCCTGTTCACGCAGGGTTCGCAGGAAGGGCAACGCGTCAGGCACATCGATCTGCAGCGTGCGCAGCGTGCCAACGACCATTTCGACCGGCGATTTGATGAGGGCGCCGCGATTGGCGTCGCTCCAGAAATCCTTGCTCAGCAACAGAGCACGCAAGGCTGGCTTCAATTCGTAGCGTTGCTCGCGGAAGACACGCGCAACGCGTTCGACTTCAGCCGCATCGGGCGTGGGTGAGACAAATTCCCGCCACAGCTTGCCGATGACGAAGCGCGAGGTCTCTGGTCGTGCGAGCAGCAGGTCAAGCACGTCGTCACCATCGAAAGTGCCAGTCTTGCCGAAGATGCGCTTCTCACCCCCGTCATGCCAGGCCTTGCGGAACTCCATCGTGCCCAGTCGCCGGTCGATACTCCAGCCAGTGAAGGCGCGCGCCGCCTCCTTGATATCCGCCTCGGTGTAATGCCCTTCACCGAGGGTGAAGAGCTCCATCACCTCACGCGCGAAGTTTTCATTGGGGGCGCCAGCGCGGTTGGTGGCGGCGTCGAGATACAGCAGCATCGCCGGGTCTTTTGATGCTGCATGCAGCAGCGTGCCGAAGTTGCCCAGCGCGTACTGCCGGAATAGCTGGTTCTGGTCGCGCATCAGGCTTACCTGTCGCACCTTGCGCTCGCTCGACACAAAGTGGTTGTGCCAGAACAAGGTCATGCGTTCGACGAGCGGTGCCGGCGTGTGCAGCATCTCGGTCAACCACCAGGCGCGCAGATCAGCATTGCGCAGACGCTGATCGAAGACGTACTCACGCCGCTCCTGCTCGTTCAGACGCGTCGTGGGGCGACCCGCCGCGCCTTGCAGGTTGTCCGGCAAGGGCGTGACGGGTAGTCCCGCAGCCGGCTGAAGGAGTTGGTCCACAGCGGCCTCGCGTGACAGGGCCGAGAAGCGCTGGATCTCCTCCGGTGTGGCGCCAAAGCCGGTACGCACAAGCAGATGGCGCGCGTCGGCAACGCCCATACCCGCGGCCATCGCGGGCGCCGTCAGTACAGCGCAAAGCACTGCCAACAGGCCAATCGTACTGAAATGCCTCATGCCTCCTCCTCTCAGCAGACGGGACTCAGCGCTCTCGGTAAGCGTCTCGCAGTTCCCGCCGCAAAGCCCGACGCTCTTCCGGGCTTAAACGTTGCCAATCCACCCGCCCTCCCGCCTCGCGCGACGGCGGCGGCCCCACGGGACGGGATGCGCCTTCCCGCTCGCGACGTTCGCGCCAGGCTTCGCGGCGCTCCTGATCCTCACGCCAGGCACGCAGCATCTCGCGGCGTTCTTCTTCCGCCGGCTGCAATGACTGTTCACGCAAACGCTTCTGATGCTCCCGTCGCATCTCGTCACGCAAGGCGCGCAGCCGCTCGCGGCGCTCTTCCTGCAGCTGCGGGGGATGACCGCGATCTTCCGCGGCAATAGCCGGCATAGCGGCTTGCAACACACACATCAGCAGGAAAAGACCACCATGCAAGGCGATCCGGCGGGACATCATCATTCGGCGTTCTTTCAAGGCCGCCACTTCGGCTGCCATGCTGCTATCGTGGCCTGTCGGCAGGAAAACTGTGTGCACCAATTGCAGTGCCTTGTAAGCAAATGTAAACAATGGCGCCCGCGGCAACACCTGGACACAGATGCTTTCAAGTCCTGCTGACAGAAACGGGCCAGCGGCATAGCATGCCGCCATGGAAAAAGAACGCTACCGCATTCTCGTCGTCGATGACGACGCTCGCCTGCGTGGTCTGCTTGACCGCTATCTTGACGAACAGGGCTTTGCCGTCAAGGGTGTGGCCGATGCTGCTCAGATGGATCGCGCACTCAATCGTGAGCATTTCGACCTGATCGTACTGGACCTGATGTTGCCCGGTGAAGACGGTTTGTCGATCTGCCGCCGCCTGCGCTCCGTCGAGAACGCCGTCCCCATCGTTATGCTCACCGCCCGTGGCGACGAAGTGGATCGCATCGTGGGGCTGGAAATCGGCGCAGACGACTACCTGCCCAAACCGTTCAACCCGCGCGAACTGGTCGCCCGCATCCATGCCGTATTGCGCCGCCGCCCCAAGAGCTTGCCGGGCGCCCCGGCAGACGAGGACGAGATCGTCAGTTTCGGCAAGGTCAGCGTGGATCTGGCCGCGCGCAGCATGAGTCGCGATGGCGAAGACGTACCGCTCACTACGGGTGAGTTTGCGCTGCTCAAGGTTTTGCTTCAGCACCCACGGCAACCCCTGTCACGCGACAAGCTGATGGAAATGGCACGCGGCCGTGAATATGACGCGTTCGACCGCTCTATTGACGTGCAGATGTCTCGATTGCGCAAACTGATCGAAGAAGACCCTGCCAAACCACGCTACCTGCAGACCGTGTGGGGCTTCGGTTATGTCTTTGTGCCCGATGGCAGCAAGCACAAGGAAGGCTGATTGCGCCTTCCACTGACTCTGCCCAAACCCTGGCCACGCACCCTGCTGTGGCGCAGCTTTCTGCTCATCGCGATGCTGATGGGCCTGTCCCTGCTCGCCTGGTTCCAGATCTACAAGCAGATCTCGATCCGCTCGCGTACCGAGCAAACGGCACAAATGCTGGCCAGCGCCGTGAACCTGACGCGCTCTGCGCTGCTGGCTGCGGACGCGACGCGACGCGGACTGCTGCTGGTGCAGCTCATGAGCCAGGAGGGTCTGCGCGTCTACCCGGCTGAACCCACGGACCTCGTTGTCGAGGCGGAAGACACAGGCTTCATGCAGGATCTGCACGAAGCGCTGCAGCGGCGTATCGGGCCCTCGACGCGCATCGCCAGTTCAGTCGAAGGCGAAGAAGGCTTTTTCGTCAGCTTCGTGCTCGACGATGCGGTGCCTGAAGACGAGTACTGGCTGATGCTTCCCGCAGAGCGCATCCGCGCAGGCACCCTCGCCGGCTGGATCGGCTGGGCGCTGATCGTGCTGCTGCTGTCTCTGCTTGGCGCGTGGCTACTCATGTTCAGCGTCAGCCGCCCGCTCAAGTCATTGGAGCATGCGGCGCGCATGGTTGGCCAGGGCGAACTCCCACCAGCCTTGCCGGAACGCGGACCGCGCGAATTACGGGCAGTGGCGGAAGCTTTCAACCAGATGTCGCACGACCTCGCACAATTGGAGTCAGACCGTGCACTGATCCTCGCCGGTGTCTCGCATGACTTGCGCACCCCCCTGGCGCGGCTACGGCTGGGCCTGGAGCTGTCCGGGGTGCCAGATACCGAGCTGGAAGCCATGAGCACCGATATCGACGACATGGATCGCATCATCGGCCAGTTCCTCGATTTCGCCCGTGACACGCAAGCAGTGGAACTACTGGAAACCGACCTCGCCGGCATGCTTGGCGAACTCGCCGAGCGCTATCGCAAGCGTGGCGCCAACATCGTGCTCGAAGCAGAAGCACTCCCCCCCTTGAAGCTTCGTGCCGATGCACTGCGCCGCGCCATCGCCAACCTGATCGACAACGCCTTGCGCTATGGCGGCAAAGAGCAAACCATCGACGTTTCGCTGCGCCGCGACAAAACGCAGTTGATCATCGAGGTTGCCGATCAGGGGCCGGGCATTCCCGAGTCTCAGTTCGAACGCCTCAAACGCCCCTTCACCCGGCTGGAACAGGCACGCAGCAATACAGACGGGTCGGGCCTCGGGCTGGCCATCGTCGATCGCATCACGCGCCAGCACGGGGGGCAGTTCGAGCTCGCCAATCGCGAAGGCGGCGGGCTCTCCGCCCGCATCGTGCTGCCTGCGACGCCACCGTCTGGCGGCAGCGCCCAGGGCGTACCCGGCCCCGTCACATCCGCTTGACCCCTCTCGTCTATAATCCCGCCCACCATGAAGCTGCTCTTCGATTTTTTCCCCATCGTGCTGTTCTTTGTCGCCTACAAATTCGGCGACATCTACGTCGCCACCCTGACAACGATGGGCGCCACCCTTGTGCAACTGATCCTCACCTGGCTGATCACGAAGCGTGTCGACAACATGCTCAAGGTGTCAGCCGGCATCATTTTCGGCCTCGGCTCACTGACGCTGATCTTCCACAACCCTGACTTCATCAAGTGGAAGCCCACCGTAATCTACTGGATCATGGCCATCGCCCTGCTGGTCAGCCAGCTTGCTTTCAAACGCAACCTGATCCGCGCCGCAATGCAGGAGCACATCCAGTTGCCGGATCCGATCTGGTCGCGTCTCAACTTCGCGTGGATTGCGTTCCTCGCCATCATGGGTGTGGTCAACATCCTCGTGGCGTACAGCTATTCCGAAGCCACCTGGGTCAATTTCAAGGTTGGCAGCATCGGCATCACCTTGGTGTTCTGCGTGGCGCAGATGATGTCCATCGCCCGATACCTGCCGAAAGATCCTTCGTGAGCACAACGGCCGATCTGATCCGGGAACGGCTCGCAGTTTTGGAACCCGAGCGGCTGGAAGTCGGTGATGACAGCCACCTGCATGCAGGCCACGCTGGCGCGCGCAGTGGTGGCGGCCATTTCAGCCTGACCATCGTTTCCCCGCGCTTTGTAGAACTTGGTGCGCTGACCCGACATCGACTCATCTACGCGCAATTGGGTGATCTCATGCAAGGAGCCGTGCATGCCTTGCAGATCAACGCGATGACGCCTGAAGAAGCCGCAACCCGTAGCACCTGATCTCTTCTCTCCCTTACGTACCTCTCACCCTGATCCAGGAATCCCAATGAACTTCAAGCTTTCGATCCTTGCTGTCAGCCTGATCAGCCTCGGCGCACTGCAATCTGCTCACGCCCAGGCCGCCAAGAAGCCTGCCGCCGGTGCCAAGCCTGCAGCGAACGCTGTTGCCACCGTGAACGGCACGCCACTGAGCAAGGCCATGGCGCAGTCGCTGCTTATGCAGATCGCGACGCAAAACCCGGACGTGGAGCGCACGCCTCCCGAAGTGCTGAACCAGGAAATCCGTGAAGAGCTCATCAAGCGCGAACTGCTGGCACAGCAAGCCCGCAAGGCCGGCGTCGACAAGAAGGACGAGTTCAACGGCCGCCTCGAGCTCGCGCGCCAGACGCTGCTGATGGGTGCATATCTGGAGTCCTACGTCGCAGCGCACCCGATCAGCGAAGAGGCCATCAAGACCGAATACAACCGACTGATCCAGATGCGTGGCGACAAGGAATACAAGCTGCGCCACATCCAGACCGAAACCGAAGCTGACGCCCAGGCACTCATCAAGCGCCTTGATGGCGGAGCACGTTTCGACGATGTCGTGAAGGAATCCAAGGACATCGGCAGCCGTGACAATGGCGGTGACCTGGGCTGGATGAATCCCAACCCCGCATTTGCCGCTGCGGTAGCCCAGCTTCGCAAGGGCAACTACACCAAGACACCGGTAAAGACCGAATGGGGCTATCACGTCATCCTGCTGGAAGACGAGCGCAAACCCGAAGCGCCGGACTTTGACTCGGTCAAGGACCGCGTCCGTGACAACCTGATCCAGCAGATGATCCAACGTCACGTCGACGAACTGCGCAAGAGCGCCAAGGTCGAGTAAACGCATTCTGGCTTGCGTCAACCGGGGCTCGCCAAGGCGGGCCCTTTGCTTTCCGGGGCAACGTGACAGGGCAGCATGCCCGGGCGGGTCGGTTATAATCGCGGTTTTTCGTCCTGGAGAATTACATGGCCTTCCTGTCTGGCAAACGCATCCTGATCTGCGGGCTGCTCAGCAACCGCTCGATCGCCTACGGCATTGCCAAAGCCATGCACCGCGAGGGCGCCCAACTGGCGTTCACGTATCAGAACGACCGCTTCCAGGAACGCGTCACCAACATGGCTGCAGAATTCGGCAGCGACAAGGTCTATGCCTGCGACGTTGCTGAAGATGCGCAAATCGCGGCCTTGTTCGAAGCCATCGGCCGCGACTGGGGGTACCTCGACAGCCTGGTTCACTCGATCGCTTTCGCACCGGGCGAAGCCCTGCAGGGTGACTTCCTCGACGGCATCAGCCGCGAAGCCTTCCGTATTGCACACGACGTCAGCAGCTATAGCTTTGCCGCGCTGGCTAAGGGCGCCCGCCCGCTGATGAAAGATCGCAACGGCTCCCTGTTGACTCTGTCGTACCTTGGTGCTGAACGCACGCTGCCCAGTTACAACGTCATGGGCCTGGCCAAAGCCAGCCTCGAAGCAAATGTGCGCTACATGGCTGGCGCCGTCGGCCCCGAAGGTACTCGCGTCAATGCCATTTCGGCCGGCCCGATCCGTACGCTGGCCGCATCCGGCATCGGCAGCTTCGGCAAGCTGCTCAACTACAACGAACGCAACGCCCCGTTGCGCCGTAACGTAACCATTGACGAAGTCGGAAACGCTGCGGCCTTCCTTTGCTCCGATCTGGCGTCAGGTGTCACGGGTGAAGTGATGTACGTGGATGCAGGCTTCAATACCGTGGCAGTTGGCACCACGGACGGCCTCTGATCACACGATCCTCGCATCCAACAAAAAACGCTGCCCGAGGGCAGCGTTTTTTGTTTGTGCAATCTGCGATTACTCGCTGCTAGCCTGCTTGGGCAGCTTGTCGCGATTAATCACCGTACCCAGTTTGTTGCGCAGCCCCAGTTGCATGCTGCGGATATCTGCCGTTGCGTATGCTTGCGCAAACTGTCCTCCACTAACGACACGTGGATCATCCTTAGTCACTGCGATTGAAATTTTCTTCTCGATGCGCAACAAGGAATAACCCTCCGGCGTCGTCACGCCAGCGAACAGGGGAAGCTTGCTTTCCTCCACGGGAGAAAACAGAGCCTGACGGAATTCCTGGCTAGGAGACTCGAGGAATTTCAACGTACGTGTAGCAGCCCACGTCACCTTGACGGCTTCGCCCGCCTTCAGCTTTGCAAGCAACGCCTCCCCCTCAGCTTTCGCCAGCTTCTGCGCTTCCTGCAGTTTCAGTTGCGACTCGATCTGCGCGCGCACGGTTTCCAGAGGACGCACCTGCCGCGGCTGGTAATCCAACAATCTGACCGAAACGAAACCAGCTTTGCCAAGATCGATCACATCCGAATTGTGGCGTTCCTTGATCGACTTCTCGGAATAGATGACGGCCTGAACCTTGGCATCGGAAATGACGGGATCCGAACCAACCTGCCCCTTCTCGACCCAGTCACTACGCACTGCCGACAAACCAAATTTGTCTGTAACCGACTTGAAGCTGTCCGGCTCGTTGTAGACCAGATCACCGAACTGCACGTTCGCTTCCATGTAGCGCTTGCCAGCAGCCTGCTTCTGCAACTCAGTCTTGATCTCGTCACGCACCGATTCAAACGAACGGGTCTTGCCGCCACGCACATCGGTCAGCTGGATGATGTGGAAACCGAACTTCGATTCCACGATGTCGCTGATCTCACGAGGTTTCAGGGCAAACGCCGCCTTTTCAAAAGCGGGATCCATCCAGTCGCGCGCGAAGAAACCAAGGTCGCCGCCCTGCTCTGAGTTCGCCTTGTCGTCCGAGCTCTCCTTGGCAAGCTTGGCAAAGCTGGCAGGATTCGCCTTGACCTTGGCCAGCAACTCCTCAGCACGCTTGCGCGCAGCAGCCTTCACGTCTGCCTTGGCGCCTTCCGGCACATCCACCAGGATGTGGCTGGCACGACGCTCCTCACTGCCTTCGTAGTTCTTTTTGTGCTCGTCATACCACTTGCGCAGGTCCGCTTCAGGAACGGTCTCTTTGGCCGCCATGGCTTCAGCATTCAACAGAACATATTCAACCTTGGCACGCTCAGGAGTTTCGAAAGACGTCTTGTTGCTTTCGTAGTAAGCACTCACTGCCGCTGCGTCAATCTTGATAGAAGGCAGCTTGGAGATCGCGTCTATCTTCACTTCGGAGAAAGCACGCTGCTCTTCGACACGAGTGGCATAGCGCGCCAGTGCAACACGTGAAAAGGGAGCTCCTCTGAAGATCGGTTCCAGCAACAGATACTGAGTCAGTTCGTCACGCAGGATCTTGTCGTAGAACGTGGAGCTACGACCGCTCTGCATCAGCATTGCCTTGGCTCGTTCAGGCGAAAATTTGCCATTCTCCTGAAACTCTGGCCGCCGGGTGTACGCATCGCGGATCAGACTTTCCGGGACCACAATGCCCACATTTGCTGCCGTACGTGTCACGGCGCGCTCATTGAGCATGTCTTCAAGCACACGATCACGAAAAGCCGGCGTATCTGCAGCAGCAGGATCTGCATTCATTGCAGCCAGTTCACGCACCCGGTTTGTGAATTCATCCACCGTGATCTTTTCACCGCCGATCTTGCCCAGCGTATCCGAGCCGCTGACGGAACCCGTCTTGTCGCCGAGCACCCCAAACAGCGCGAACGGCAAAATGATGATGGCAAGAACGATCTGGACAATTCTGCGATTGTTACGGATGGCTTCTAACATTGCGTGCTCGAAAAAATGAACTGCTTGATCAGAAGGCCTGCACAACGCATGCAGACCTGGCAGATACGAAAAAGGCGAACCTGCGTTCGCCTTTGTTCGATTGGCGGAGTGGACGGGACTCGAACCCGCGACCCCCGGCGTGACAGGCCGGTATTCTAACCGACTGAACTACCACTCCCAGCCTGGAAAAACACAAAAGCCGCACGCGGCTTTTGCTTGGTGGGTGCTGAGGGGCTCGAACCCCCGACATTCGCCTTGTAAGGGCGACGCTCTACCAACTGAGCTAAGCACCCGCCGTGGTGACCGGTGAATCACCAGCCACAGGGCGCATTAGTTTACAGCATCCTTAAGCGCCTTGCCAGGGCGGAACTTCGGCACCTTGGCTGCCTTGATCTTGATGGTGGCGCCGGTGCGCGGGTTACGGCCCGAACGCGCAGCGCGCTTGCCAACCGAGAACGTGCCGAAGCCAACGAGAGTAACGTCGTTACCCTTCTTCAGCGATTGCTTGATGGCGGCGATGGCGGCGTCGAGTGCCCGGCCCGCTGCAGCCTTGGAGATTTCGGACTCTTGGGCGATCACGTCGATCAGTTCAGATTTGTTCACTTAAAACCCCCTCAGTGTTGTCAAGACATCATCGGACGAAGCCACGCTATCAATTGATCGACACACAGGTGTTCATGCATCGAACATTCGTCAGCCAGCGGCAATTCTTATAACAAGCCGCAAATCCTTGTGTCAAGCGGCTTTGCAGCGATTCGCGGGTTTCGCAGACGGGCGTCCGGCGCATGCCGGACGCCTGTGAGATCAGTGGGTGATAACGCCTGCGGCAGTTGCGACTTCGCTGCCTGCAGGAAGCTCTGCGGCAGGCACGGGCTCAGCGAGCGGTGTCGGTTGGCGTTCCAGCGCCAGCTCCAGCACCTGATCAATCCAGCGTACCGGAATGATCTCGATGCGATCCTTGAGATCCGGCGGCATGTCACTGAGATCCTTGACGTTTTCTTCAGGAATCAACGCCCGCTTGATACCGCCACGGACGGCGGCAAGAAGCTTTTCCTTGAGGCCGCCAATGGGCAAAACCTCGCCACGCAGGGTGATTTCCCCCGTCATGGCAATGTCCGCGCAGACTGGAATCCCCGACAGAACCGACACAAGGGCCGTGCAGATGGCAATGCCAGCGGACGGCCCGTCCTTGGGCGTTGCGCCTTCAGGCAAGTGGATGTGCAGGTCGCTCTTCTCGTAGAAGCTCTCTTCTATACCGAGATTACGCGAGCGTTTGCGCACTACCGACAAGGCAGCCTGGATGGACTCCTGCATAACCTCGCCGAGCTTGCCGGTCGTAACGATCTTGCCCTTGCCCGGCAGCGCAACCGCTTCAATGGTCAGCAGTTCGCCTCCAACCTCGGTCCACGCCAAACCTGTCACTTGTCCAACCTGATTTTCCTTCTCGGCTACACCGAAGCTGTAACGACGCACACCGAGGAACTTGTCGAGGTTCTTGGCGTTGACGATGATCTTGCTGTTGCGCTTCTTCATCACCAGCGACTTGATGACCTTGCGGCAGACCTTCGACACTTCGCGCTCCAGGCTACGAACGCCGGCCTCGCGAGTGTAGTAGCGGATCATGTCGCGCAACGCGTCTTCGGTAACCGTCAGCTCTTCCTTCTTGACGCCATTGTTCTTCAATTGCTTGGGCAGCAAATAACGCTGGGCGATGCTGACCTTTTCCTCTTCCGTGTAACCGGACAAGCGGATGACTTCCATACGGTCAAGCAGCGGGCCAGGAATGTTCAGCGAATTGGCCGTCGCCACGAACATCACTTCAGAAAGGTCGTATTCAACCTCGATGTAGTGATCGACAAAAGTTGAGTTCTGCTCTGGATCAAGCACTTCGAGCAGAGCCGAGCTGGGGTCACCGCGGAAGTCCTGCCCCATCTTGTCGACTTCGTCGAGCAGGAAGAGCGGATTGCGCACGGCCACCTTGGTCATGTTCTGCAGGATCTTGCCCGGCATCGACCCGATGTAGGTACGACGGTGACCACGAATCTCGGCCTCGTCACGTACGCCGCCCAGCGACATACGCACGAACTTCCGATTGGTCGACTTGGCAATCGACTGACCAAGGGAGGTCTTGCCGACCCCAGGGGGGCCGACGAGGCAGAGAATCGGCGCCTTCAGTTTGTCCACACGTTGCTGGACTGCAAGGTACTCAAGGATGCGTTCCTTGACCTTCTCGAGACCGTAGTGATCCTTGTCGAGGATCTTCTGCGCTTCGCCAAGATCCTTGCTGATGCGGGACTTTTTCTTCCAGGGCAGACCAGTCAGCGTTTCGATGAAGTTGCGCACAACCGTAGCTTCGGCTGACATCGGCGACATCAACTTGAGCTTCTTGAGCTCAGCCTGCGCCTTTGCCAAAGCCTCCTTTGACATGCCGGCGCTCTTGATCTTCTTCTCGAATTCTTCGAGATCCGCACCCTCTTCGCCTTCGCCCAGTTCCTTCTGGATGGCCTTGACCTGCTCGTTGAGGTAGTACTCGCGCTGGCTCTTCTCCATCTGGCGCTTGACACGGCCACGGATCCGCTTTTCGACCTGCAGGATGTCGAGTTCGGTTTCAAGCTGGGACAACAAACGCTCGAGGCGCTGAGCAATATCCAGCAGCTCAAGCACCATCTGCTTCTGTTCCAGCTTGAGCGGAAGGTGTGCGGCAATGGTATCCGCCAGGCGGCCAGCTTCGTCGATACCAGCCAGCGAGGTGAGGATCTCGGGCGGAATCTTCTTGTTAAGCTTCACGTACTGATCGAACTGGCTGATGATCGCGCGACGCATCGCCTCGATCTCGTGGTTCGTCGTCTCACCGCTTGGCATCGGACGAACACGTGCCATGAAAACATCACTCAGATCTTCCACATCTTCGATACGCGCGCGCTGGGTCCCTTCGACGAGCACCTTGACCGTACCGTCAGGCAACTTGAGCATCTGCAGGATGTTGGCCACGCAGCCAATGTCGTAGAGATCTTCCGTCGATGGCTCGTCCTTGGCTGCCGACTTCTGGGCGACCAGCAGGATGCTCTTGCCGGACTCCATGGAAGCCTCAAGCGCCCGTATTGATTTGGGGCGCCCGACGAACAACGGGATGACCATGTGGGGAAAGACCACGACATCGCGCAGCGGAAGCAGCGGAAGTTCGATGATCTCAGGCGGGAGTTCGGGCTTGTTGGACATGAGTGTTCCTCTTAAGAGCTCCCTGCAGATATGCGGGCGATCAGCTGATGTTCAAGCTGCCGCCCGCGCGGAAAAACTCAATTCGAGCCGGAGACCTTCGGCTGGTCTTCGTAAATCAGCAAAGGCTTGGCGCCCGATTCGATGACGTTCTCTTCGATGACAACCTTGCTGACCGATTCCAACCCCGGCAGTTCGTACATCGTATCAAGAAGTGCGGCTTCGATAATGGATCGGAGTCCGCGTGCGCCCGTCTTGCGCTTGATCGCCTTGCGAGCAATCGCGTGCAATGCGGCCTGGCGAACTTCGAGTTCGACGCCTTCCATCGCAAACAGTTTCTGGAACTGTTTGACCAGTGCGTTTTTCGGCTCGACCAGGATCTGGATCAGAGCCTCTTCCGTCAGCTCGTGCAGGGTTGCCACGACTGGCAGACGCCCGATGAATTCAGGGATCAAACCGTACTTGATGAGATCTTCTGGCTCGACCTGACGCAGCGCCTCGGCGACGCTACCCTGCTCACGGCTCTTCACTTCGGCACCGAAGCCGATACCGACCTGCTCGGTGCGGTTGCGGATCACTTTGTCCAGGCCATCAAATGCGCCGCCGCAGATGAACAGGATGTTTGTGGTGTCGACCTGGACGAAATCCTGGTTCGGATGCTTGCGGCCGCCTTGCGGCGGGACAGCAGCAATGGTTCCCTCTATAAGCTTCAGCAGCGCCTGCTGCACGCCCTCACCGGACACATCGCGCGTGATTGAAGGGTTGTCGGACTTGCGCGAGATCTTGTCGATCTCGTCGATGTACACGATGCCTTGCTGCGCACGTTCGACATCGTAATCGCACTTTTGCAAGAGCTTCTGGATGATGTTTTCGACGTCCTCACCCACATAACCTGCTTCGGTAAGCGTAGTCGCATCGGCCATCACGAAGGGGACGTTAAGCAGGCGCGCCAGCGTCTGCGCGAGCAGCGTCTTGCCCGAGCCCGTCGGCCCGATCATGAGGATGTTGCTCTTTGAGAGCTCGACATCATCCGTCTTGGAAAGATGCCGCAAGCGTTTGTAGTGGTTGTACACCGCCACCGCCAGACTGCGCTTGGCGCCCGGCTGACCGATCACATACTGATCGAGAATCTCGCCGATTTCCTTGGGCGTGGGCAACTCACCCTTGTCCAGACGCGCAGCAGCTTCACCGCCGATTTCGTCGCGAATAATGTCGTTGCATAGCTCGATACACTCATCGCAGATGAATACCGACGGGCCGGCAATCAACTTGCGTACTTCGTGCTGGCTCTTGCCGCAGAAAGAGCAGTAGAGCAGCTTCTCGTTTCCACCGGCTTTCTTGTCAGTCATCTCTCTGTCCCCGGATTCCAGTTGGGCAGGTTCTACCCGTTCAGGCCACTTCGCTACGGCTGGTCAAAACCTTGTCGATCAAACCGTACGCCTGAGCATCGGCTGCTGAAAGGAAATTGTCACGGTCGGTATCACGTTCGATCTTGTCGATCGGTTGTCCCGTATGTTCCGCCAACATCTCGTTGAGACGACCGCGAAGATAAAGGATTTCGCGGGCGTGAATCTCGATATCCGACGCCTGCCCCTGGAAACCGCCCAGCGGCTGGTGAATCATGACGCGTGAATTAGGCAGGCAGAAACGCTTTCCCTTGGCACCGGCAGACAGCAGGAATGCGCCCATGCTGGCTGCTTGCCCGATGCACAGCGTGCTGACATCGGGCTTGATGAACTTCATCGTGTCGAAGATGGCCATGCCTGCGCTGACCGAGCCGCCGGGCGAGTTGATGTAGAAGTAGATGTCCTTGTCAGGATTCTCCGACTCCAGAAACAACAACTGCGCAACGATCAGATTGGCCGTCACATCATTCACCGGCCCAACCAGGAAGATCACACGCTCCTTGAGCAGGCGCGAATAGATATCGAACGCCCGCTCGCCCCGCCCGCTCTGCTCCACAACCATGGGCACGAGGCCCAGACCTTGTGGGTCCCAGCCATCCGTGTTGTGGGGGGGCATGCTTGTTCCGAAATGAGTCATTCCTGAAATCCCTTCAAACGCAACAAAATGGCTGTTCAAAACAACAAAAGCAAAGATCAGGCCGCTTGCTGACTATTCATCAGTTCGTCAAAGGTGATGGCCTTGTCAGCCATTTTCAACTGCGTGCCAACCCATTCAACGACATTGTCTTCCACCACCACGTCTTCAATGTTCGACAGACGTTCCGGGCTGGAGTAGTACCACTTCACCAGTTCCTCAGGCTTTTCATAGCTTTGCGCGAGGTCTTCGATGATCTTGCGAATCTGCTCGGGCTTGGCACCCAGTCCGTTCTTGCTGACAATTTCGGACACAATCAGGCTCATCTTGACCCGCTTGCCCGCTTGTTCAACGAACCATGCCGGCTCAACCGGAATGTTCTTCGGATCCATGCCGCGTTGCGCCATGTCCTGGCGAGCCTGCTCGGCCATGCGCTTGGACTCGGATTCGATCAAAGCCTTGGGCACTTCCAGCGTCACGGCTTTATCGAGTACGTCGAAAACATTGCCGCGCACCAGATTTCGGATGCGGCGCTTCACTTCGCGCTCCAGGTTGCCGCGGATTTCTGCGCGCATCCGGGTGATATCGCCATCCACAACACCAAGAGACTTGGCGAATTCAGCGTCGAGTTCCGGCAAACGGGGCGCCTCGACGCTCTTGATGGTGATTTCGAACTGAACGGTCTGGCCGGCAAGATTCTGTGCGTGGTAGCCCTCAGGAAAGGTCAGGTCGAAGGTACGGCTCTCACCAACAGACACGCCTACCAGTTGCGCGTCGAACTCGGGCAGCATCTGCCCCCCACCCACCGTCACGGGAAAGTCGGTCGCCTGACCGCCTTCAAAGACTTCACCATCTTTGCGACCGGTGAAGTCGATGACCACGCGATCACCTTCAACGGATGCACGGGTTGCGGCTTCGAACACGGCGCGCTGCTTACGCAGCACTTCCAGTGTCTTGTCGACCTCAGCTTCGCCAACTTCAACAACCGGACGTTCGACGCTTTGAGAGCCCAGATCACCAATGCTGACTTCGGGGAATACTTCGAACACGGCGCTGAACTCAACCTGGCCGTCAGCGGCAGGCTGCTTGGCTTCGATGCGCGGATAACCGGCAACACGCAGATTCTGCTCGCGCACTTTTTCGCCAAAATTGCGCTCGACGGCGGCTTCCAGCACTTCGGAGCGCACTTGCGGGCCGTAGGTCTGCTCGACGATCTTCATCGGCACCTTGCCCGGGCGGAAGCCGGACATCTTGACGGTACGAGCCAGACGCTTGAGCCGCTCCTCGACGCCGCGCTCGATTTCAGCCATCGGGATGGACATGTCAATGCGGCGCTCCAGCGCGCCCAGCGTCATTTCATTGGTTTGCATCAGGAAAATCCTTGGTCGATGTGGGGTCGGGCTTCAGCGCGAAGACACAAAGCCCTGCGTTCATAAGAGGCGCCAAGACTGCCTGCGCGCTGCTCGCGCAAGTCCGGGCGAAACACAAATACGGGTAGCACGATTTTACCACAGCAGACCGGCCGCCCGTCCCGGGTACGACTTGTTTGACAGCAATTGGCACGTTCCATGCATCGAGCAGCTTGCAAGGGACTGAAGGACAACGGAACTTCGATCACCTTCAGGGGGTCTTGATGACGGAAGCCATGATAGTGCTGCATCCGTCCATGGCTGAGAGGAATAGACGTGCCAAATGCCGCCCGCTCCGGCTTTAGTTCCAGACGCAGTTGGACGATAGTTCGATTGCGGACAGTTGTTCCCGTCGGTGTGATTCTTCGAGGAGGTGTTGCATGAGTATTTTCAGTGCGTACCAGGCCCGGTTCGAGGTGAGCAAGGAAGAAGAACTCTCCTTGCAGGAATACCTCGAGATCTGCAAGAAAGATCGCAGCGCCTACGCTACGGCAGCCGAGCGCATGCTGATGGCGATCGGCGAGCCGGAGATGCTGGACACGCGGCTTGATCCGCGCCTCTCACGCATCTTCTCCAACAAGGTCATCAAGATTTATCCGGCGTTCCGTGAGTTTTACGGCATGGAAGAAGCCATCGAGAACATCGTTGCCTACTTCCGCCATGCTGCTCAGGGACTGGAAGAGAAGAAGCAGATTCTCTATCTGCTGGGCCCTGTTGGTGGCGGCAAGAGCTCGCTGGCTGAAAAGCTCAAACAGCTCGTCGAGAAGGTGCCGTTTTACGCCATCAAGGGCTCGCCGGTGCATGAATCGCCGCTGGGCCTGTTTGATCCGCTGGAGGACGGTCAAATTTTCGAGAATGACTATGGCATCCCGCGCCGCTACCTCAATACCATCATGTCCCCGTGGGCGGTCAAGCGCCTGCATGAGTTCAACGGTGATGTCACCAAGTTTCGCGTAGTGAAACTGCGCCCCTCTGCGCTGCAGCAAATCTCTGTCGCGAAGACCGAGCCCGGCGACGAGAACAACCAGGACATCTCGTCTCTGGTCGGCAAGGTCGATATTCGCAAGCTCGAACAGTATTCGCAGGACGATCCCGACGCCTACTCCTATTCGGGTGGCCTGTGCCTTGCCAACCGCGGTTTGCTGGAATTCGTCGAAATGTTCAAAGCACCGATCAAGGTGCTGCACCCCTTGCTTACCGCTACGCAGGAGGGGAACTACAAGGGCACGGAAGGATTCGGCGCCATCCCCTTCGACGGTGTGATCCTCGCGCACTCAAACGAATCCGAGTGGCAACAGTTCAAGAACAACAAGAACAACGAGGCATTCCTTGACCGCATTTTCACGGTCAAGGTGCCTTACTGCCTGCGCCTGTCGGACGAGGTGAAGATTTACGAAAAGTTGCTGCAGCATAGCTCGCTGACGGAAGCGCCCTGCGCGCCAGACACGCTCAAGATGCTGGCTCAGTTCGCCGTTCTCTCGCGCATGAAGGAGCCAGAAAACTCCAGTATTTTCAGCAAGATGCGCGTCTACGACGGCGAAAACCTGAAGGACACGGATCCCAAGGCCAAAAGCTATCAGGAGTACCGCGACTACGCAGGTGTCGATGAAGGCATGACCGGGCTTTCGACACGCTTCGCGTTCAAGGTGCTATCGCGGGTCTTTAACTTCGACCATCGAGAGGTTGCCGCCAATCCAGTACACCTGATGTACGTACTGGAACAACAGATCGAGCAGGAGCAATTCCCGCCCGAGATAGATCAGAAATACACGGCCTTCATCAAGGAATACCTGGCGCCGCGCTATGCCGAATTCATCGGCAAGGAAATCCAGACCGCCTATCTAGAGTCCTACTCCGAGTACGGGCAAAACATCTTTGACCGCTACGTGACGTACGCTGATTTCTGGATCCAGGACCAGGAATTCCGCGACCCGAACACGGGTGAAATCTTTGACCGCTCCTCGCTGAACGACGAGCTGGAAAAGATCGAGAAGCCTGCTGGCATCAGCAACCCCAAGGACTTCCGTAACGAGGTGGTGAATTTCGTGCTGCGCGCCCGTGCCAAGCACAGCGGAAAGAATCCGAGCTGGACTTCGTACGAAAAGCTGCGCTCGGTCATCGAGAAGAAGATGTTCTCGAATACCGAAGACCTGCTGCCCGTTATCTCCTTCTCGCCCAAGGCCAGTGCAGACGAGCAGAAAAAGCACCAGGATTTCGTCAACCGCATGATCACCAAGGGTTACACCGAGAACCAGGTCCGCCTGCTCTGCGATTGGTACCTCCGCGTCCGCAAGTCTTCGTAAGCTTCATGCACTGCGCCATGCCCCGCCATGGCGCAGTGCTCCGCACTTGAATCAATCCTGGTGCATAGACATGGTTCGCATAGTCGACAGACGTTTTGACAGCAGGAATAAAAGCGCAGTAAACCGTCAGCGCTTCATGCGCCGTTTCAAGGGGCAGATTCGCAAGGCGGTCGCCGACGCCATTGATGGCCGTTCGATCAAGGATCTCGACAACGGGGAGAGCGTCACCATCCCCTCCAAGGACCTGTCCGAGCCGCATTTCCAGCATGGGGAAGGCGGCACCTGGGAACAGGTATATAGCGGTAACGATCAGTTCGCCTCCGGCGACGAGATCAATCGTCCGTTGGGAGGTGGTGGGAGTGGCGGAGGCGGCGGAAGCGCGAGCGAAGATGGCGAGGGAGAGGATGATTTCGTCTTTCAGCTCTCGCGCGAGGAGTTCCTTGACGTGTTCTTCGACGACCTGGCCCTGCCCAACCTCGTCAAGACACAGCTCGCCAAGATCCCCGACTACAAGTCGCAACGCGCTGGCTTCTCGAACGACGGCACGCCGACCAACCTGAACCTGGTGCGCTCGATGCGTAGCGCACTGGGGCGCCGTCTGGCACTCGGCTCGCCCTACAACGCCAGGTTACGTGAGCTGCACGCCGAGATCGACGAGCTGGAAAAGTCCACGCCGCGCGACGAAGAAGCAATCCAGAAGCTCAAGGAAGAAGCCGGCGCTCTGCGCGCAAAACTCGAACGCATCCCCTTCCTCGACACCTTCGACCTGCGCTACAACAACCGCATCAAGGTGCCGCAGCCCTCGACTCAAGCTGTGATGTTCTGCCTCATGGACGTGTCGGGCTCGATGGATGAGCAGAAGAAGGCCACGGCCAAACGCTTCTTCATGCTGCTCTACCTGTTCCTTACGCGCACCTACGAGCACATCGAGGTGGTCTTCATCCGTCACCACACTGTGGCACGCGAAGTGGACGAAGAAGACTTCTTCCACTCGCGTGAGTCGGGCGGCACGGTCGTCTCCAGCGCGCTGGACATGATGCGCGACATCATCCGCGAGCGTTACAACACCGGCATGTGGAACATCTACGGCGCGCAGGCGTCGGACGGCGACAACTGGGAGAACGACTCACCGCGTTGTCGCGAAATCCTGTCGCAGACCATCCTGCCCTTCGTGCAGTTTTTCGCCTACATCGAAATCACACCCGGCGAACCGCAGAACCTGTGGCGCGAGTACGAAAAAATCATCGGCACGACGCCCGCATTCGCGATGCAACGTATCGAGAACTACGCCGATATCTATCCCGTGTTCCGCGAACTCTTCAAGAAGACACTCCTATGAGCCCGACTACGAAGAAACGCGCAAAGAAGCCCCTGCCCGCCCCGTCGGAATGGACCTTCGAGCTCATCGACCAGTATCACAAGGAGATCCAGCGCGTCGCCGAAAGCTACGGCCTGGACACCTACCCCAACCAGATCGAGCTCATCACTGCCGAGCAGATGATGGACGCCTACGCCTCCGTCGGCATGCCGGTGAATTACCACCACTGGAGCTTCGGCAAGCAATTCATTGCCACCGAGAAAGGCTATCGGCGTGGTCAGATGGGGTTGGCGTACGAAATCGTGATCAACTCCAACCCCTGCATCTCCTACCTCATGGAAGAAAACACCATGACGATGCAGGCCCTGGTGATTGCACATGCGGCTTACGGCCACAACTCCTTCTTCAAGGGCAACTATCTGTTCCGCACCTGGACCAACGCGGACGCCATCATCGACTACCTGATCTTCGCGCGAAACTTCCTCTCCGAATGCGAAGAGCGCCATGGTGAGGAGGCGGTCGAGCTGCTGCTGGACTCCTGCCACGCGCTGATGAGCGTGGGAGTAGACCGCTACAAGCGCCCGCCCAAGCTGTCGCTTGAAAAAGAAAAGATGCGCCAGAAGGAGCGCGAGGACTACCTGCAATCGCAGGTCAATGACCTGTGGCGCACGCTGCCACAAACCGAGGCCAAGTCGTCACAACAAGCCGAGCGCCGCTTCCCTGCCGAGCCAGAGGAAAACCTTCTCTACTTCCTTGAGAAGAGTGCTCCTCTGCTGGAGCCCTGGCAGCGCGAAGTCGTACGCATCGTTCGCAAGGTCTCGCAATACTTCTTCCCGCAACGGCAGACCCAGGTCATGAACGAGGGCTGGGCCACCTATTGGCACTACACCCTGCTAAACACCATGTACGACGAGGGGCTGCTGGCAGACAGTTTCATGATGGAGTTCCTGCATTCCCACACCAACGTGGTGATGCAACCCGCCTACAACGTACCCTGGTACCGCGGCATCAACCCTTATGCATTGGGCTTTGCGATGTGGACGGATATCCGGCGCATCTGCGAAAACCCCACTGAAGAAGATCGCAAGTGGTTCCCGGACATTGCCGGCTCCAACTGGCGTGAAACCTTCGACTTCGCCATGCGCAACTTCAAGGACGAGAGCTTCATCGCGCAGTTCCTGTCACCGAAGTTGATTCGCGACCTGCGACTGTTCGCGATCGAAGACGATGATCAGGCCCCGCGCCTGAAAGTCTCAGCCATCCACGACGATGCGGGCTACCACGCGATTCGCCAGACGTTATCGGAGCAGTACAACATCGGCTCACGCGACCCCAACATCCAGGTATGGAACGTCGATATGCGTGGTGATCGCAGCCTCACACTACGCCATCAATCCTTCAAGCGCAGGCCCATGGGCAAGAGCACGGCAGAAATGCTCAAGCACGTCGCAAGGCTGTGGGGTTTCACGGTCAAGCTCGAAACTGTCGATGAAAATGGCGTAACCGTGCTGACCCGTGAGTGCCGGCCCGACAAACCGGTAGCCGTCGCGGCCTGACAGCGTCTGCGCCTTGCCGTTACCGTGAAGCAACGGGTGAAGAGGCAGGCACCACCTGCCTCTTCTTCAATTCCGCCCTGTCGGCATGCACGAGTGGTTTGCGCAGTACCCATGCAAGCAACAGCAGCACAAAGGGCTCGGTCATGTCCCCCGTTCGCCCTGCCACCCAGGTCTGCAGATACTCCACACCTGCAAAGCAGATGGCGATGATTACGCTGGCAGCGAAAACCCTGGCTTGCATACCGTGCAAGAGCCAGATCACGGCAAGACTTATGTAGGCGATGCGCAGCAGACTGACCAGGTTGGCCAGCATGCTGCCTTCCAGCCGAGCGAAGAGCGGCAACCAGTGCAGATCACTCTGCCAACCTGGAAACTGGAATGGCGCCAGAGAATCCAGCAGATAGCTGACCAACAGCAAACCCAGCAATACGCCCCAAGGCGTCTCGCGCCTGCGCCAGATGAGGAAAGCCAGCCAGCCAACACCGAGCCCAAGCAAGGTCCCCGGATGTAATGCATGCCCCACGATGAAGAGCTTGGTCCCGAGAAAAATCGCCGCCATGCCGGTGATCATCAATGCAGGTTTGTAACGTCCCACTCCACTGCGCAAGGCAAAGGCAGCTACCAGGAATTGAACCGCCACAACGCCGGCATGCACGAAATCGATGTTGAAAGGATCACGCAGTGGCCGCAGTGCGCTGCGCACCTGCCCCACATCGAGACTGGGGACAAAGGGCGCCAGCTCGGCACCCAACCAGCACAAGGCGACAATCATGCTCAGCGGCTCGAAAGGGATTTCCTGCCTGTCACGCGCCGCATCCAGGCGTCGATAGGCCAGTCCTGCCACCACGCCAACGGCGCAGCCGACGCCATTCCAGAGCACGTCGGCCAGACTTGCCGAACGCTCCGGCACCCAGAACTGCGCGATCTGAACCAGCAAGGCAAACATCACCCAGGCGAAAAACTGTGACAGCTGCGCCTTTGCATGGCCCGCCATGAACGCGATCAACAGCCCGCACGGCAAGAACAACAACACGTTGCCCGTGACATCGGGAAAGTTCGTCCACAGATCGCCCGCCCGTTCCCACAGCGCCTGTCTGGCCTGCGTCAGGTCGACGTCGGTAGTGAAATGGAAGGGGTAGAGCGAGCCATACGCGATCAGCAGGGCCACGCCCACTGTGAGGACACGCCACAACGTGCGCCGGCTACGGCGGTGGACTGGCAAAGGCTCACTCATTCCGCTTGTACGCCATGCGTCTCGTTTGGTGCCCAGGAAGGGACTCGAACCCCCACGCCTCGCGGCGCCAGAACCTAAATCTGGTGCGTCTACCAATTTCGCCACCTGGGCAAGGTGGAAAGCTGCCGGTCCAGCCGGCGAGCGGGCCGAAGTATACCAGCTTGGCTATACTCCCCTGCCCGCGAATGTCAGCCGGACAAATGCCCGTCGATCACTACGAAAACTTTCCCGTCGCTTCCCTGCTGTTGCCCAGCCACCTGCGCGAGCCGGTGGAAGCCATCTATGCATTCGCCCGCAGCGCAGACGACATCGCGGACGAAGGCGATGCCGAACCCTTGCAACGCCTCGCCGCGCTGAACGACTACCGTCGCGAACTCAACACCATTGATAGCGGCGGCATCCCTGACATTGCCATGTTTGCCCGCCTGGCGCGCAATGTCCGGGCGCACCAGTTGCCCGTAATCCTGCTGCGCGACCTGCTCGACGCCTTCTCACAGGACGTCGTGAAGACCCGTTATGCCGACTTCGCCGAACTGCGTGACTACAGCCGGCGTTCTGCCGACCCTGTGGGGCGGCTTCTGCTGCATCTCTACAAGGCCGCCACGCCCGGCAATCTCTCGAACTCGGATGACATCTGCTCCAGCCTGCAATTCATCAACTTCTGGCAGGACGTTGCCGTCGACTGGGCCAAGAACCGCGTTTACCTGCCTCAGGAGGATCTGCTGCGCTTCGGCGTCAGCGAGACGCAGATTGCCGAGGGACGCATCGATGACAACTGGCGGACCCTGATGCGGTTCCAGGTCGAGCGTGCCCGCGACATGATGCTGCGGGGCGCCCCGCTTGCCTTCGCCCTGCCCGGCCGCATCGGTTGGGAGCTGCGTTTGATCGTGCAGGGAGGCCTGCGCACGCTGGAGCAAATCGAGGCCGTGGACTACGATGTTTTCCGCCGTCGCCCCACCCTGGGCAAGACAGACTGGCTGCGCCTCGTCTGGCGCGCCATCACCATGACAAGAAAACCTGCATGAATCCCTTCGAGTACTGCGAGCAGAAAGCCGCCGCCAGCGGCTCCAGCTTCTATTACAGCTTCCGCTTCCTCGCACCTGAAAAGCGCCGCGCCATCATGGCGCTGTATGCGTTCTGCCGCGAGGTGGATGACGTTGTCGACGACATTCCTGACCCGCAGATTGCCCAGACCAAGCTGGAGTGGTGGCGCAAGGAAACCTGCGAGATCCACAGTGGGTCTCCCACACATCCGGTGACCCAGGCTCTCGCCGAAGTAGTCAAGACCATCAACCTGCCGCGCGAACAGCTGCTGGAGATCATCGAAGGCATGCAGATGGATCTGCAGCAATCTCGCTACCTCGACTTCAAGGGACTCCAGCTTTATTGCTACCGCGTGGCCAGTGTGGTTGGCCTGCTCGCAGCCGAGATCTTCGGCTACACCGACCGCCAGACGCTCAAGTACGCGCACGACCTGGGCATCGCCTTCCAGCTCACCAATATCATCCGCGACGTCGGCGAAGACGCACGCCGTGGCCGTATCTACCTGCCTATCGACGAGCTGCAGCAGTTCAACGTCACTGCGCGCGAAATCACCGACGGCCAGTACAGCGACAAATTCCGTGCGCTCATGGAATTCCAGATCGAACGAGCCGAGCGCTACTACGCACAGGCCATGGCACATCTTCCTGCAGTGGATCGCAAGCCCCAGCGTGCCGGCCTGATCATGGCAGCCATCTACCGCGCAACACTCGACGAGATCAAGCGCGACGGCTGCAAGGTCCTGAGCCAGCGCACATCGCTGACGCCAATCCGTAAACTGTGGATCGCTGTCACCACCTGGATCAGGGGCTGATATGAGGCGTGTGGCCGTCATCGGTGGGGGCTATGCTGGCCTGAGCGCAGCCGTCGAACTGGCTCGCCTCGGCATCCCCGTCACACTGTTCGAAGCATCCCGCGTCCTCGGGGGCCGCGCCCGTGTCGTCGAGAAGGACGGTCGCCGCATCGACAACGGTCAGCATCTGCTCATCGGCGCCTACACGGAAACCCTCAAACTGCTACGCCTGCTGCGCGTACCACCGCGTCAGCTGCTCAGTCGCCCCTTCACCTGGCACGTCCCGGGCAAGCTCGACATTCGCGCTCCCGATCTGCCAGCGCCCTTGCACCTCGCAGTGGCCCTGTGGCGTTCAAAGCAATTGACCTGGTCTGACCGCTTCGCAGCCGTGCGGCTGATGCGCCATATCAAGCGCATCCGCTACACGCTGCAGCAAGACTGCAGTGTCAATCAGCTGCTCAGCGATACAGCACAGACAGATCTGCTGCGTCAGCACCTCTGGGAGCCCTTGTGCGTCGCAGCCCTGAACACCCCGTCGGATCAAGCCTCCGCGCAGGTATTCATCAATGTACTGCGCGACTCGCTGACGCAGAGCGCCACAGCCAGCGAGCTTTTGATCCCGCGCGTTGACCTCTCCGAACTGCTGCCAGTGCCGGCCGCGCAATTTCTGGCTCGCAACAATGGCACCGTCAATATCGCCACACCGGTCAAAGGGATAGAGCAGGACGAAGACGCCTTCCGCCTGCTTGGCAATCCCTTCGAAGGCGAACGCTTCTCACAGGTCATACTCGCGGTAGCCCCTTATCACGTCAGCGACCTCCTGGCCCCACTCCCCGAACTGACGCTGCTGCGCGAACAGATCGACGCCATCCCTCACCAGCCGATCACGACCGTCTACCTGCAGTACGACGCCGCGGTGCGTCTGCCCGAGCCCATGCTTGGCCTCGCTTCAGGCAGCTTCCAGTGGTTGTTCGATCGGGGGCAGCTCGGTGAAGACAAAGGACTGATCGCCGCCGTGATCTCGGCACGCGGCCCACATTCCGAACTGAGCCGCGACGAACTGGCGCTACGCGCCCATGAAGCGGTGGAGACACTGCTGCCACGGCTGGCCGCGCCCAGCTGGTCGACGGTCATTACCGAAAAGCGCGCAACCTTCTCCTGCACACCGTCGATGTGGCGCCCGATTCCGGTTACCCCGCTGAAGAATCTGGTGCTGGCAGGTGACTACCTGCAATCGCCCTACCCGGCCACCATCGAAGCAGCCGTACGCTCAGGACTCGCCGCAGCACGGCAAGTCGCACGTTTGCGCCAGGCTGAAGCAGACGGCAGCTGAACGGATAAAAACCCGGGCAAATGGGGTAATGCGGTGCGCACCATTCAGCACAGCGCTTTGAAAACCACGCTGCGCGGGCAAGGAATGAGGTGAGCGCCCCATACCTTCCTTGCCCGGCAGTGCGGCAACCGGCGACTAGCGATCGACTGGTTGTACTGCTCGGTGTGGGCACATGCAACAAGGTGACGAGGGCTGCATGTGCCGGCAATCTTCAAAGCATCCATCAGCTCTGTGACACGCTGACTTCCGCACAAGCGGGATCGGGAGACCCCGCTCAGGCCTTGTGGCCCATGAAACTGATATGTCTGGCGCAGCTCAACGCGGAACGGTCAGGCGCGACTCTTCATACATGGCCAGCAAACCATAGCTGCGACCGCGCCGTTGCAACACATCCAGCATGGCCTGCGCCCACGGATAGGTGCTGATGATGCGACCCACGGGCAAGGACTGACGGCTGGCTTCCGGAACGATGCTATGGGACTTCATGGTATTGCTCCTGCAAACGGCAAACTGGAAAGAAGAGGCAGACATGAGATGGACACCGTCTGCCTAGAAAGCGAAATCGTCGCGGATCAGCCCTACAACCAACCCTTCGATGGTGAGGCTCTGACGTTCAGGATCGATCACGATGGGCTTCATGCTGCGGTTTTCAGGCAACAACTCGATGCGGCCCTTGGCACGACGCAGGCGTTTGACAGTGACTTCATCATCGACGCGCGCCACGATGATCTGGCCGTCGCGCACGTCCGCCGTGCGATGCACCGCGAGCAGATCACCCTCGAAAATGCCGGCCTCGATCATTGACAGGCCACGCACACGCAGCAGGAAGTCGGCACGCGGCTCGAACATGGCCGGATCCACCCGCACATGGCGATCTACAGTCCCTTCTGACAGAATGGGCGAACCGGCCGCGACGCGCCCCACGACGGGCAAACCCAGCGCCTCGGCCAGACGGATACCCCGCGAAGAACCCGCCTCCAGCGACAGCGCGCCTTTTTTGGCAAGCGCCTTGAGGTGCGCTTCGGCCGCATTGGGCGACGCAAACCCGAAGGCAGCGCAGATCTCGAGCCGGGTAGGTGGTGCGCCGTTTGCTTCCTGGACTTCACGGATGAAGTCGAGAATCTGCTGCTGGCGTTCGGTCAGTTTTTCCATGGCTCTGTAACAGGCACGTGGTCTCGAAGTGGTACGACTCGGAAGCGTTTGTCGGGTCAGCCGAATCAATTCGGCAGCGCTCGATGCAATGACTGTAGTTTTATACAGTATTTGTGGAATTGCAAGGGCCGCGTGAAAAATCCTGCAAAGGCGATCTCGCCCTGCCCCTAAAGGGCAATGACAACGACTGTGATTCAGCGATAATTCGTCATAAATAACAAATTTGCAGCGGCGCGCTGCAAAGCCGAGGGAGTATTGATGGACAAGCGTTACCGGATCGTTTTCAAGGGCGAGTTGCTACCCGGCCACGACCCCCAAGTCATTCGTCAACGCGCTTCACGTCGACTCGGCGCCAACCCGGCACAAACCGATCGCCTGTTCAGCGGCCAGACCGTCATCCTCAAGCGCGGCGTCGACATGGACGTCGCCAAACGATACGCCATCGAGCTGCGCGAGCTGGGCATGCGAATCCTGGTAGAGCCTGAGCCCGCTCTGGCACAGCCCGCCACTCCGGCCGCCGACACCCCGCGTTATCGGATCTGTTTCGCAGGGAGCGTGCTGGAAGGCTTTACGCGCGAAGCCGTGATGGAAGCTGCGGCAGATAGACTGCGTGCCACGCCGCCACAGCTGGCCCAGATGTTCTCGGGCCGCAAGACCGTCATCAAGAAGGACCTCGACGCCGAGCAAGCACGCCGCTACGCAGCCCGGTTGCAAAGCATCGGCATGCGCGTCGTGGCCGAGGCGCAGCCTGGAGCGGCGAACACCACGCCCGCCGCAGCCACCAAGCAGGCAACGCCAGCCGTCACGACGCCCATCCGGGTGCAGGAGCAGCGACCGGAGCCCTCGGCCCTGACTGCGACTTCACGCAACATCCACGAAATCATGCGTCAGCAACAGTCGCTTTCCGCGACCGAGGTTCATCAGCCACTCAGGCGCTTCGAAGACGGGGCGGACATGACCGCCACCCAGGTGGAGATGAATCTCACCCAGACCATGGTCGACCACGACCTGATCGCCACCAACCAGAACCTGCCCGACCTCGAAAAGACCGAACTTGCCGGGCAGGCCTATCTCAACGCCCTGATCCGCGACGAGACCAACCTGCCGCCGCCATCGTTTGCCACGGTGACCGCGACAACGCCGATCCGCGCCGAGCTCGAAAAGACCGCGCTGACGCCGCACACCTTCCGCAACGCTTTGCTGGAGGCCGAAACCACCATCGCCATTCCGCGTCCGGGCAACCTGAATGCAGCGCAGTCGCTGAGCGCACCTGTCGCGGCAAAAGATCCGGCGGACTCGACACTGGTCAACCCTCCGCGCCCCATCGTTGCGGCCAAACCTCCTGTCGAAATCGTCAGCCTGGTCCTGCGACAATGCGTCGCATGTGGCGCGCAACAAGCGCAGGGGCGCTACTGCGTGCATTGCGGCTGCGAGTTGCCACGCCTGCTACCCGAACCTGCTCACCCCATTGTGATCTCGACGCCGCAAGCTGCGCAGCCCCGTGAGGCGGAGCCGCCTATCGCCGACGTACCCTACCCACCCAAGGGCCGCCCAGGCATCGCCCCGCAACGCCTGCTCCTACCCGGTGTCGCGCTGCTCGGCCTGGTCTGCCTGGCCGCCTGGGGCTTGCTGCGCTGAACCGGTACGGCGGCAAACTGCTGGCGCCGCAATCTGGTAAGGTCGTCAGCCTCCCCGAACACTGCTGGCTGCCGCAATGAATCTCGCCCTCTTCGACCTCGACAACACCCTGCTCCGCGGCGACTCCGACCACGCCTGGGGCGAATTCATCTGCGAGCGTGGCGCCGTCAACCGCGCCGAGTACGAGGCGCGCAACAATGAGTTCTACGAGCACTACAAGGCCGGCACGCTCGACAACGCCGCCTTCCTGCGCTTCGTCATGGCCCCGCTCGCCGCCATCCCGCGCGCGCAGCTCGACGCCCTGCACGCCGAGTTCATGCAGAGCCGCATCGCGGGCATGATGCTGCCGCAGGGTCAGGCGCTGGTGCGGAAGCATCTCGACGCAGGCGACCTCGTCGCCATCGTCACCGCCACCAACGCCTTCATCACCGCGCCCATCGTGCGCGCCTTCGGCGTCTCGCATTGCATCGCCACGATTCCGGCTCAGGAGAATGGCCGCTTCACCGGCGAGCCACGCGGCCTACCGGCCTTCAAGGAAGGCAAGATCACGCGCGTCAACACCTGGCTGGAATCGCTGGCGCTGAACCTGCAAAGCTTCGACAAGACCTGGTTCTACAGCGACTCGCTCAATGACTTGCCACTGCTGTCGCTGGTGACGAATCCTGTCGCCGTCGACCCGGATCCGACGCTGCGGGCGCATGCCGAGAAGTCGGGCTGGTCAGTGATCAGTTTGCGCTGAACTGTCCAGACGCGTTGGTGCGCATTGCGCACCGTGATCATTGACGGACTGAAACCATGGCACGCGTCCACAGCTTTCCACCCATCGAGCCACCGTCTGCCCGGCTACTGATCCTCGGCAGCATGCCCGGCATCGCCTCGCTGCGTGCGCAGCAGTACTACGCCCATCCACAGAACCTGTTCTGGCGCGCGCTGGGCAGCGCCTTGCGCTTCGACGCAACCACTGACTACGCCGCGCGTGTGTCAGCCCTGCAAGCGCAGGGCATCGCGGTGTGGGACGTGCTGCAGACCTGCGTACGCGAGGGCAGTCTGGATGCAGATATTGAGGCGGAGAGCATCGTGCCGAACGACTTCGCGGCTTTCTTTGCGCGTCAGCCTGGCATCGAACGCGTCTGCTTCAACGGTACGGCCGCCGACACCTTGTTCCGGCGGCATGTGCTGCCGCGTTTGCCGTTCTTGCAGGCCGAGCTGATACGCCTGCCGTCGACGAGCCCGGCGAATGCGTCGATTCCGCAGGCTGAAAAAATCAAGGCCTGGGTGCAGGCAATCGCATCGTGAAGCGCGTGACGCCATCTTCCGACGTCACAGCAAGGCTGCCACCATGTGCCACGACGATGGCATGCGTTATCGCCAGCCCCAGCCCGGCGCCTTCGCTGCTGCGGTGGCGCGAAGCGTCGGCACGGTAGAAGCGGTCGAACAGGCGCGGCAGGTGTTCGGGGGCGATGGTCTCGCCCTGATTCTCGATTTCCAGTTGCACGTGTGTGCCGTCACTGTCGTCGATGCGCACAACGATGGCCGTGCCCGGCGTGGCGTGGCGCACGGCGTTCGACAACAGGTTGGAGAGCGCACGCCGCAACATGGATCCGTCGCCCGGTACGGCGCCCTGCCCTTCGACTTGCAGCGTCAGTTGCGCGGATTCAGCGAGCGCCTCGTAGAAATCGAAGAGCTTGCGCATCTCGTCTTCGAGCCGCACCAGTTCGTGACGCGGCACCATCAAACCATTGTCCGCCTTGGCCAGGAACAGCAACTCGGACACCATGCTGGAGAGGCGCTCGAATTCTTCAAGGTTTGAGTACAGCACGTCGCGGTACTCCTCGGCACTGCGCGTTTGCGACAGTGCCACCTGCGTATGCGTCATCAGGTTGCTGACCGGCGTGCGCAGTTCGTGCGCAAGGTCGGACGAAAAATCCGACAGACGCCTGAACGAGTCTTCAAGGCGCGCCAGCATCTGGTTGAGCGATTCGGCGAGCGTTGCCAGCTCTTTCGGCACGTCAGCCAGCGGCAGGCGGAAGTGCAGGTTGTCCGCAGTCACCTCGGCCGCCGTACGGCGCATGGCCTGCAGCGGCAACAGAGCATGTCGCGTAAGAAGCCAGCCCAGCAAGCCCGTCAGCAAGGCCGCGCAGGCCACGAACACCCACAGCGTGACGCGGAACTCGCGCAGGAAATCCGTGTGGTGCGAGATCTCGGTCGCGACGATCAGCGTCACCGGCGCCATGCTGGCGACGCCGGTATGCATCGCGACAGCCAGACCACGGAAGTTGCCGGCCGACGTCTGCCAGGCGGAAAGCTGCGCCGTGCGGATGTTGGCGGCGTGGCCTGCATGTGCGAGGTGTTCGAACTCTGCTTCCGGCAAAGCCGCTTCGGGCGCCAGCAGTGATTCGGGCACCTGCATGTCGCGTGAAGCAAACAGCCGGCTGCCATCGGCAGCGATCACGGCCACCACCAGGCCATGATGGCCGATCAGCGAATCATCGAACTTCTGCGGCAAGGCAGCCAGGTCGGCCACGCTGCGGGCGCTCCGCAAGGCGTGCTGAGCCAGTGCGATCTTGCCTTCCAGCAGCGCGGCATCCTGCTCCATGAAGTGGCGGTCAACAGCGCGCAGGATCATGTAACCCAGCGCCAGCAGCACAGCCGTAGACGCGGCAGCAAAGAACAGCGTCAGGCGCAGGCTCAGCGAGGGGCGACGTGCCGGCTGCAGGAGGCTCACGGCGCGTCCAGCACGTAGCCCATGCCACGCACGGTGTTGATGAGTCTGGTCGGGAAGCCATCATCGACCTTGGCACGCAGGCGACGCACAGCCACCTCGATGACATTGGTGTCGCTGTCGAAATTCATGTCCCACACCTGTGATGCAATCAGCGAGCGCGGCAGCACTTCGCCCTGCCGACGCATCAGGAGTTCGAGCAAGGCGAACTCCTTGGCCGTGAGGTCGATGCGCTGCCCTGCGCGCGTGACGCGGCGCCGACGTAAATCGAGCTCCAGATCGGCAATGCTCAGCAGATCACCCTCGCTTGCCTTGCTGCCCCGGCGCAGCAGGGTGCGCACACGGGCCAGCAGCTCGGCGAAGGCGAAAGGCTTGACGAGGTAATCGTCAGCGCCCAGCTCAAGGCCCTTCACGCGGTCTTCCACCTGGTCGCGCGCCGTCAGGAACAGCACCGGCATATCGCGCCCCGCACGGCGCAGGCCAGCGAGGATCTGCCAGCCATCAAGGCCCGGCAGCATCACGTCGAGAATCGCCAGCGCGTAGTCCTCACTCAGCGCCAGGTGCAAGCCATCCTTGCCATCGCGTGCAAGGTCGACCACGAAGCCCGCCTCGCTGAGGCCCTGCTTCAGATAGTCGCCGGTCTTCGGCTCGTCTTCGACCACCAGGATCTTCATGGGGCGCACTTGTGGGTCAATCGCATGGCGGGATTTTGCGCGGTCGCCACGGCTTTGTCCGGATGATTACAAATTTGTAATCCAGGCGTCAGGTTTCTGTGGGGTGACACGCAACACCATGCCTGACATGAAGATCCTCCTCACCCTCCTGTTCTTGCTCGGCTGTGGCGCTGCCTTCGCCCATGGCGACAACCATGCCGGCAAGGCCACCACCACACGCGAGCAGACCGCCTGGGGCATCGCTGGCCAGCCCAAGGCCGTGCGCCGCACGATCGATATCCGCATGGACGACCAGATGCGATTCACGCCAGACCGCCTGCAGGTGCGCCGTGGCGACACCCTGCGCCTGCGCATCCACAACAGCGGCCAGGTGCTGCACGAGCTGGTTATCGGCACCCCTGCCGCGCTGGCAGAGCACGCCGCGCTGATGCAGCGATTCCCGAACATGGAACACGACGAACCCTGGATGGCCCACGTGCCGCCGGGCAAGACCGGCGAGCTGGTCTGGCAGTTCAATCGCGCCGGGGACTTCGAGTTTGCCTGCCTCATCGCCGGCCATTACCAGGCAGGCATGCGCGGCCGCGTCACCGTCAAACCCTGAGGAAGCTCCATGAAAACATTGACCATCGCCCTGGCCCTGCTCCTGCAAAGTGCCGCCCTGCTTGCCGCCGCCCCTGCCGAGGGCGAAGTGCGCAAGATCGACAAGGCCGCCGGCAAGGTCACGCTGAAGCACGGCGAAATAAAAGCGCTGAACATGCCCCCCATGACCATGGTGTTCAAGGCGCGCAACCCCGCCCAGCTCGATGCACTCAAGCCCGGCGACAAGGTCTTGTTCCAGGTCGAGCAGACGGCAGACGCCCTGCTGGTCACCGACATCGTCAAGGCAAAGTAAGCGCGCCATGCGTCTGCTGCGTCATCTCCTGACGGCCGCCATGGTTCTGCTGCTGCCCGCCGCGCACGCTGCGGAACTGGGCAGCCAGCTGCAAGGCCTGCTCGACCATGCCCGCCAGCACAGCGCCGACTACGCCGCCATGCGCTACGAGAGCGCGGCGGCCGAGGCGCGCATTGCCGCCGCCGGTGCCCTGCCCGACCCCAAGCTGCAGGTGGAGCTGCGCGACCTCACGCGCATGGGCGAACAGAGCGCCACGCTCGACCCCTCGCGCGTCGGCAGCACGCGTTACCTCTTGATGCAGGACCTGCCCTGGTACGGCAAGCGCGGGCTGCGCAGCGACATTGCCGGCAGTGAAGCACGCGCCGCCAGCCTGCAGCAACGCGGCAGCTGGGTCGATCTATCAGCAGCCATTCGCCAGACCCACATCCAGCGCTACTTCCTTGCGCGCAATCTGCAGCTGAGCCGGGAGGTGCTGGACACCCTGCGCCGCCTCGAACAGATCGCGCAGACACGCTATGCCAGCGGCCTGGCCATGCAGCAGGACGTGCTGCGCAGCCAGCTCGAACAGACCGCCATGCGCAACGACATCGTGATGCTGGAAGGCGAAGCGCTGACCCTGCAGACGCGCCTCAACGCCCTGCTGGGCCGCTCGCCGGATGAGGCACTGGCTGATGCGCAAGACCTGCCAGCCCTGCCCACCCCGGCTGGCCGCCAGTTCGCCGACCTGGCGCGGCGCCTGGCCGACAGCAATCCGCAGATCCAGACCGAAGCGGCCCGCGTACAGGCCGCAGAACAGCGCCGCGCGCTGGCCTACCGCGAGCGCTACCCCGACTTCACGCTGGGCGTCGCGCCCATCCAGACGCGCAATGCCATCCGCGAATGGGAGCTGATGCTCCAGATGAACATCCCCCTGCAGCAGGGCGCACGCAGGGGCCAGGAGCGCGAGGCCACGGCCATGCAGGCGGCTGCGCAGTCACGCCAGGAAGCGGCTGCGCAGCGCCTCGGCGGCGAGCTGGCTGCCAGCCTGACAGCGATGGAGGTCTCGGCGCGCATCGAGCGCGAGCTGGGCAGCAGCCTGCTGCCGCAAGCCGAACTGTCCTACAGGTCGGCACTGGCGGCCTATGAGAACGGCAAGCTCGACTTCGCCACCCTGCTCGAAGCGCAACGCCAGATCAGCCAGACACGCATCGGCCTGCTCAAGGCCCAGGCCGACCAGCAAATGCGCTGGACCGAAATCACCAGGATGCTGGGAGAAGCCCCATGAAACGCCCTGTCGCCCTGAGTCTGGGCGCCCTTGCACTGGCAGCCACCCTGGCCCTTGGCTACGGCCTCGGCCGCCGCGCCCCCACGCCCACTGGCGCCGAAGCCATGCCCGCTTCAGCCGCACTGTCAGGCGAACGGAAGATCCTCTACTACCGCAATCCCATGGGCTTGCCCGACACCTCGCCCGTACCCAAGAAAGACCAGATGGGCATGGACTACATCCCGGTCTATGCCGGAGAGGAGCCGGAAGCCAACGACAGCAGCCTGAAGATCAGCACAGCCAAAGTGCAGAAGCTGGGCGTGCGCAGCGAAGCCGCCAGCCTGCGCGTGCTCGACCGCATCATCCGCGCAGCGGGCCGCGTCGAAGCCGATGAACGCCGCACCTATGCCATCGCGCCGCGCTTCGAAGGCTATGTCGAGCGCCTGCACGTCAACGCCAGCGGGCAAACCGTCAGCAGGGGCCAGTTGCTGTTCGAGGCGTACAGCCCCGAACTCGTCTCGGCCCAGCGCGAATACGCCATTGCCATGCAGGGCCTCGAAGCGCTCAAGGGCAGCAACGAAGAGACCCAGCGCAGCATGCGCCAGCTTGCCGAAGGCAGCCTGACGCGCCTGCGCAACTGGGAGATTCCGGAAGCGGAGATCAAGGCCCTCGGCAGCTCGCAGGAAGCCCGGCGCACCCTGCCCTTTCGCTCACCCGTCACCGGCATCGTGTCCGAAAAGAAGGCCCTGCAGGGCATGCGCTTCATGCCCGGCGAAACGCTCTACCAGATCACCGACCTGTCGTCCGTGTGGGTGATTGCCGACGTGTTCGAACAGGACATCGCTCTGGTGAAGATCGGCAGCAAGGCCAGCGTGCGCCTTGCCGCACAGCCGGGCAAGGCATTCGAGGGGCGCATCACCTACATCTATCCCACGCTCAACGAAGCCACGCGCACCATTCCCATCCGTGTCGAGCTCGCCAACCCGCAGGGCCTGCTCAAGCCCGCGATGTATGCGCAGATCGAACTCTCGTCAGGCGCCAGCAAGCCCGTGCTGAGCGTGCCGGATAGCGCCGTCATCGACAGCGGCACGCGTACCACGGTGCTGGTGCAGACCGGCGAAGGCCGCTTCGAACCGCGTGAAGTGAAGCTGGGCGCTCGCAGCGATCACTACGTCAGCGTGCTGCAGGGGCTGCGCGAAGGTGAGCTCGTCGTCGTGGCAGCCAACTTCCTGCTTGATGCCGAGAGCAACCTGCGCGCAGCGCTGGGCGGCTTCGGCAGCGCCAGCACGCCAGCGGCGACACCTGCATCCGGCGTGCACAAGGCCACCGGCAAAGTCGACTCACTGGATGCCGGCATGCAGAGCGCCATGCTCACGCACGAACCTGTGCCCTCGCTCAAGTGGCCAGCGATGACCATGGAGTTCCAGTTCGCCAATCCCTCGCTCGCCACGGGCCTCAAGGCCGGGCAGGCAGTGGACTTCGAGTTCGTGGAACGCAAGCCGGGTGATTGGGTCATCACACGCATCAGCAAAGCCAAACCATGAGCGATCACTCCAGCTCAGCCACTGCGGCAACACATCCGTCGTTCCCGCGAAGGCGGGAACCCAGTGACTTTCAACGCCGCTGGATTCCCGCCTTCGCGGGAATGACGCACAAAGGCAGCGCACCCCTTGGACGAGCGCAAGCATGCTAGCCCGCATCATCGACTGGTCGGCCCGCAACCGCTTCCTCGTTGCGCTCGCTACCCTGTTCGTCGTCATCGCCGGCATCTGGGCCGTGCTACGTACGCCGCTCGACGCCCTGCCCGACCTGTCGGACGTACAGGTCATCGTATACACCGACTACGCCGGTCAGGCGCCGCAGGTGGTCGAGGACCAGGTCACCTATCCGCTCACCACGGCCCTGCTGTCGGTGCCAAAGTCCAAGGTCGTGCGCGGCTTCTCGTTCTTCGGCGCCTCCTTCGTCTACGTGATCTTCGAAGACGGCACCGACATCTACTGGGCGCGTTCGCGCGTGCTCGAATATCTCAACTCCGCAGCCGGCCGCTTGCCGCAGGGTGTCAGCCCGCAGCTGGGGCCGGACGCCACGGGCGTGGGCTGGGTCTATCAGTACGCTGTGATCGGCGCGAAGCAGAATCTTGCGGAGCTGCGCACCGTGCAGGACTGGTACCTGCGCTACCAGCTCGCCAAGGCGCCGGGCGTGGCCGAGGTGGCCTCGGTGGGCGGCTTCGTGCAGACCTACCAGGTCACGGTCGACCCGGCCCGCCTGCGCAGTTTCGGCATTCCGCTTGCCACCGTCACGCAGGCCATCCGCGAATCGAACCGCGATGTGGGCGGGCGCATCGTCGAGATGGCCGAGACCGAGTACATGGTGCGCGGCAAGGGCTATCTGCGCGGGGCGGCCGATATCGCCAACCTGGTCGTCAAGAGCGAGCGCGGCACGGCCGTGCTGATTCGCGACATCGCGCGCGTCGAGCTGGTGCCGGATGAACGACGCGGCGTGGCCGAGCTCGATGGCGAGGGCGAAGTGGTGTCGGGCATCGCCATGGCGCGCTACGGCCAGAACGCGCTGGAGGTGATCCACAACATCAAGCAGAAGGTTGGCGAGATCGCCAGCGGCCTGCCAGAGGGCGTGAGCGTGCAGGCCGTATATGACCGCTCCGAGCTGATCCACCGCGCCATCGACACGCTGCGCAATACCCTGCTCGAAGAGAGCCTGATCGTCGCGCTGGTGTGCGTGGTCTTCCTGCTGCATGTGCGCTCGGCGCTGGTCGCCATCATCATGCTGCCGGTGGGCGTGCTGATCGCCTTCCTGGTCATGCATCTGCTGGGCATGAGTTCAAACATCATGAGCCTGGGCGGTATCGCGATTGCCATCGGCGCGATGGTTGATGCGGCCATCGTGATGATCGAGAACGCGCACAAGCATCTGGAACGATGGGAGGCAGGGCGCGATACGACGCCACTCTCTCCCCTGGCCCCAATGCCAACAAGTGCCGCCCGTCATTCCCGCGAAGGCGGGAATCCAGCGACGTTAACAACCGCTGCAAAGCCACTGGATTCCCGCCTTCGCGGGAATGACGACGAGGGCGCACGCACGCGCGCCGAAGCCCTCATCGCAGCGTGCAAGGAAGTCGGCCCGGCGCTGTTCTTCTCGCTGCTGATCATCACCGTCTCCTTCCTGCCCGTATTCACGCTGGAATCGCAGGAAGGCCGCCTGTTCTCGCCGCTCGCCTTCACCAAGACCTTCGCCATGGCGGGCGCCGCCCTGCTGTCGGTGACCCTGGTTCCGGTGCTGATGATGCTGTTCGTGCGCGGCCGCATCCTGCCCGAGGCGAAGAACCCGGTGAACCGCTTCCTGATCTGGACCTATCGCCCCGTCATCGCGGCAGTGATGCGCTGGAAAGCCACCACCATCTTCCTCGCGCTGGTCGCGCTGGCCGCCACGCTCTACCCCGCGTCCAAGCTGGGCACCGAGTTCATGCCCACGCTCAACGAAGGCAGCCTGCTCTACATGCCCGCCTCGCTGCCCGGCATGTCGATCACCAAGGCGGCCGAGCTGATGCAGACGCAGAACCGCATCATCAAGAGCTTCCCCGAGGTCGAGTCGGTGTTCGGCAAGGCCGGCCGCGCCAACACCGCCACCGACCCGGCACCGACCGAGATGTTCGAGACCGTCATCAACCTCAAGCCTGAAGACCAGTGGCGACCAGGCATGACCATGGACAAGCTGATTGCCGAGTTGGACCGCGCGCTGCAGTTCCCCGGCGTATCGAACGCCTGGACCATGCCGATCAAGGCGCGCATCGACATGCTGGCGACGGGCATCCGCACGCCCATCGGCATCAAGGTCTTCGGCAAGGATCTCGACGAGATGGAGACGCTGGCGCGGCAGATCGAGACAGTCGTCAAGCAGGTGCCGGGCACTACGAGCGCCTTCGCCGAACGCATCACTGGCGGCTTCTATCTCAACATCGAGCCTGACCGCGAAAAGCTCGCCCGGTACGGCCTCGGTGTCGGCGCGCTACAGGAGGTCATCGCCACCGCACTGGGCGGCGAGATGGTCACCACCACCGTCGAGGGGCGGGAACGCTACGGCGTGAGCGTGCGCTATCCGCGCGAGCTGCGCGACAGCCCGCAGGCCATTGCTGCCAATGTGCTGGTACCGACCATGGATGGCGCCATGGTGCCGCTGGGTCAGGTCGCGCGCGTCGAAATCGCCCGCGGCGCGCCCGGCATCCGCACCGAAAACGCCCTGCTATCGGCCTACATCTACGTCGACATCCGCGACCGCGACATCGGCTCCTACGTGGCCGACGCACGCAAGGCCGTCGCCGAGCAGGTGCAGTTCCCGCCCGGCTACTACGCCACCTGGAGCGGTCAGTTCGAGTACATGGAGCGGGCCATTGCGAAGATGAAGATCGTCGTGCCGGTCACCCTGCTGATCATCTTCCTGCTGCTCTATCTGAATTTCAAAAGGCTGACCGAAACGCTGATCGTCATGCTCTCCGTGCCCTTCGCCCTCGTCGGCGGCGTGTGGCTGATGTGGGCGCTGGGCTACAACCTCTCCGTCGCCGTGGCCGTGGGCTTCATAGCGCTGGCCGGCGTGGCGGCCGAAACCGGCGTCGTCATGCTGATCTACCTTGACCACGCCTGGGAACACATCCGCGCCCAGCGCGCCGCCGAGGGCCGCCCGCCCACGGCGGCCGACCTCTACGCCGCGATCATGGAAGGCGCCGTGGAGCGCGTGCGCCCCAAGATGATGACCGTCGTCGCCATCATGGCGGGCCTCTTGCCCATCATGTGGAGCACCGGCACCGGCTCGGAAGTCATGAGCCGCATCGCCGCGCCCATGGTCGGCGGCATGATTTCCTCGACCGTGCTGACCCTGCTGGTGATCCCGGCACTGTATGCCCTGATCAATGGCCGCAAGGTCGAGCGCCTGCGTACTTGAGCGGGACAATCACGAAGCCCGGCTGAATCAGGAACAGGCCGCAGCAGGGCAACGCCGCAGCGCAACCCGCCGCAAGGCTGAAGCCCGCTATAATTCCTTGTTCTGAAAGCCAAGAAGCGCCTCCAGCCTCGATGATCCGCAAACTGTTGCGCCGCGTGTTCCTGCGGGAACCGCGCAAGACGGCCGAACCTGCCCAGATTCCCGTCGCCCTGCACGGCATCCGCCGTGACGATCTCTCCCCGGCTGCCCGCCGCGTCTGTGCCGGCCTGCAAGAGGCGGGATTCAAGGCTTACGTGGTCGGTGGCGCCGTGCGCGACCTGATCGCCGGCATCCCGCCCAAGGACTACGACGTCGCCACCGACGCCACGCCCGAGCAGGTGCGCGCCCAGTTCCGCCGTTCGCGCATCATCGGCCGCCGCTTCAAGATCGTGCACGTCATGGTCGGCAACGAGACCATCGAGGTCTCCACCTTCCGCGCCCTGCACGATGAAGACACGGTCACCGACGAACACGGCCGCGTGCTCAACGACAACGTCTATGGCACTCAGGAAGAAGACGCCACGCGGCGCGACTTCACGGTCAACGCGCTCTACTACGACCCGGCCACCGAAGTGGTAGTGGACTATCACCACGGCGTCGCCGACCTCAAGCAGAAGACCCTGCGCATGATCGGCGACCCGGTGCAGCGCTACCGCGAAGACCCGGTGCGCATGCTGCGTGCCGTGCGGCTGGCCGCCAAGCTGGGCCTGATCATCGACCCGGCTGCGCGCAAGCCGATCCGCGAGATGTCGAGCCTGCTAGAAAACGTGCCCCCCGCGCGCCTGTTCGACGAGATGCTCAAGCTGCTCACCAGCGGCTACGCCGTCGTCTGCCTCAAGCGCCTGCACGAAGAAGGCCTGCACAAGGGCCTGCTGCCCCTGCTCGACGTGATCCTCGACCAGCCCATGGGCGAGAAATTCGTCTGGCTGTCGCTGGAGAACACCGACCAGCGCGTGCGCGACGGCAAGCCCATCTCGCCGGGTTTCCTGTTCGCCACCCTGCTGTGGCACGAAGTGCTGGCCAACTGGAATGCGCGCCGCGACGCCGGCGAGCACACCACGCCGGCACTCTTCGCCGCGATGACGGAAGTGCTCGACCAGCAGGCCGAGAAACTCGCCATCACGCGCCGCATTTCGGCCGACATCACCGAGATCTGGGCGCTGCAGCCGCGCTTCGAAAAGCGCGCCGGCAAGATGCCCTATCGTTTGCTGGAGCAACCGCGCTACCGCGCCGGTTACGACTTCCTGCGCCTGCGCGCCGAAAGCGGCGAAATCGAGATGGCCTTGCCCGACTGGTGGGATGCCTTTGCCCACGCCAACCCGGACGCCCGCGAAGGCATGCTGGTTGCAGACAAGGCCGGTGATGGCGCCCGCAAGCGCCGCCGTCGCCCGCGCAAGAAGCCCGGCCAAGGCGCCGCTCCGGCTTCGGACTGACGAGGGCGAAGAGATGCTGCTTCCTACGGTCAGCGCCTGGATCGGCATCGGCGCCAACATCGGCGACAACCCGGCTGAGGCCGTACGCGGTGCTATCACAGCACTCGGCAAGGCCCCGCACTGTCGTCTGCAGGCGCACTCAGCGCTCTACCGCACGGCCGCCATCGGTGGCGAACCGCAGCCGGACTACATCAACGCGGTCGCCCGCATCGAAACCGCGCTGGGCCCGGCTTTGCTGCTCGAAACCCTGCTCGCCATCGAGAAACAATTCGGCCGTGTGCGCAGCACGCCCAACGCTCCACGCACGCTGGACCTCGACCTGCTGCTGTTCAGCGACCGGCAGATCAATCAGCACGGCCTCATCGTCCCCCACCCGCGCATGCACGAACGCGCTTTTGTCCTCGCACCACTGGCCGAGATCGACCCCGACCTGGAGATTCCCGGACGTGGCATCGTCAGCACCTTGCTGGCCGCCGTGCAGGATCAGAGCATCAGCACCCTTTCCTGAGGTCGCCTTGCTTCTCAATGTCATCCTGATCATCGGCGTCGTGTTCTGCTGGATCGCGGCACCTTTGAAGATCGCCATCTTCGTCACCTTCATCGCAGGCTTCACTGCTCTGGTCCTGCACCTGATCCGTACGCAACCCTCCGTCCGCGACAACGACAACTGGAGCGCGACGGACAACGTGACAAGCAGCAGTAGCAGCACCTCCGACTACTCCAGCAGCAGCTACCTCACGAGTAGCGACGACAACGATTCACGCAGTAGCTGCGATGTGAGCGACAGTTCCTCCAGCAGCTCCGATAGCAGCAGTTGCGACTCCAGCTCTTCCGACTCCAGCAGCAGCGGAGACTGATCCATGAGCACCTTGCCTCCCTGGCTCGTCACCATCCTGTTGCTCATCGCCTCGAATGTCTTCATGACCTTCGCCTGGTACGGCCATCTCAAACACCTCAACACGCGGCACTGGGTCGTCGCCGCGCTGGTGAGCTGGGGCATCGCGCTGTTCGAGTACCTGCTACAGGTGCCGGCCAACCGCATCGGAGCGCAGACGCTGAGCCTCGGGCAACTCAAGATCATGCAGGAAGTGATCACCCTGTCGGTCTTCGCCCCCTTCGCCGTGTTCTACATGAACGAACCGTTCAAGCTGGATTACCTCTGGGCTGCGCTGTGCATGATGGGCGCGGCGTACTTCATCTTCCGAGCCTGAGAGAACGCCCAATGCTCGAAAAATCCCGCTACATCGTCGTCGAAGGCCCCATCGGGGCCGGCAAGACCACCCTCGCACGCCGCCTTGCAGAGCGTCTGAACAATGCCAGCCTGCTGCTGGAGCAGCCCGAGCTCAACCCATTCCTCGGCCGCTTCTACCAGAACATGGATCGCTGGGCGCTCGCCACGCAGCTGGAGTTCCTCTTCCAGCGCACCGAACTGCTGCGCGGACTCGACGCTCACAAGCGCGACGGGCACCGCGTCATCAGCGACTTCCTGCTCGACAAGGACCCACTGTTCGCCGGCCTCACGCTGGGCGAAGAGGAGGAGTCGCTGTACCGTCGCGCCTGGCGCAGCCTGCATCCGCAGGCCCCGGCTCCGGATCTGGTGATCTACCTGCAAGCCAAGCCCGAGACCCTCATTGAACGCGTACGCCGTCGCGGCATGGACAGCGAACGCCGCATCACTGAAAGCTACCTTGAGCGCGTTGCGGTGCGTTACGCCGAATTCTTCCATCACTACGACCGCTCGCCACTATTCATCGTGAACGCCGAGGTGCTCAACCCGGTCGAAGTCGAAGAGGATCTCGATCTCCTCATCAAGCGCCTTTTCGCGATGCGAGGCTATCGCGAATTCTTCAGTTACTCGCAATAAGACAGCAAGGAGGCTTTCATGAGTGCGCAAGCCGAAATCAAATCCGTCACCCTGCACGACCTCGGCAAGATGCGTGCAGCCGGCGAGAAGATCGCCATGCTGACCTGCTATGACGCGAGCTTCGCGTCGCTGTGCGAACACGCTGGCGTCGATGTGCTGCTGGTCGGCGATTCGCTGGGTAACGTCCTGCAGGGGCAGACCAGCACTTTGCCCGTGACGCTTGAACACATGGTCTACCACACGGCCTGTGTCGCGCGCGGTAGCAAGCGCCCCTGGCTGATTACTGACATGCCCTTCGGTAGCTATCACGAGAGCCGGGAACAGGCGATGCGCAATGCCGCCACGCTGATGGCTGCCGGCGCGCATATGGTCAAGCTGGAAGGTGGCGCCTTCATGGCCGAGACGGTGCGCTTTCTCGTCGAACGCGGCGTGCCAGTGTGTGCCCATATCGGCCTCACACCGCAGTCGGTCTTCCAACTTGGCGGTTACCGCGTGCAGGGAAAGACCGAAGAGAGTGCACAGCACATGCGCGACGATGCCCTGGCGCTGGAACAGGCCGGCGCTGCCATGGTCGTGCTGGAGATGGTGCCGGCCCAGCTGGCAACAGCCCTGACGCAATCACTGACTACCATGGCCACCATCGGCATCGGTGCAGGCAAGGACACGCATGGTCAGGTGCTGGTACTGCACGACATGCTGGGTGTGTATCCCGGTCGCAAGGCACGCTTCGTGCGCAACTTCATGGATGGCGCTGCCAGCATCGAGGCCGCTGTCGCCAGCTATGTCGCTGCGGTCAAAGACGGCAGCTTCCCCGCCGTCGAACACACGTACTGATCTCCGATGAATCTATTGCGCAACGCTCACCCGCTCCTTGCCGGCCTGCTGTTCGGCTCCGTGAACGCCGCGATGGCCGCAGCACCGACGCCAACGATCGAGGCCCTGCAGGCCTGCGGCAATCTCGATGTCGCCAAGCAGCTCGACTGCTTTCGTCGCGAGGCCGGTCTGCCGCCGATCAATGCGCCAGTGACTGCGGTCGCGCCGCCCGATACGGGTTCGGCCCCCAAGGCAGAACTCCCGCAAAGCCGGCTCGACACCTTGTGGACACCTGCGCCGGACGTGGACGGCAAGAGGGAAAACCGCGGCGTATTCAGCCAGTACAAACAGAGCTACCTGCTGGCGACCTATACCCACTCACCCAACAACGAGGCGCACAGCCCGACGCGCAGCGCTGTCGTGCGGGAGGAAGGCCCCTACGACACGCGCGAAGGCAAGTTCCTGTTCAGCTTCAAGTCACTGGTGGCTGGCAATGAACGCCACAGCCTGTGGGGCGCCTATTCGCAACAGTCACACTGGCAGGTGTTCGACGGTGAGCACTCGCGCTCCTTCCGCGCGAGTGACTACGAGCCGGAGGCAATCTATTCCTACCGTTTCTCCGATGCATTCCGCGAGAAGTTCAGCCTGGGCGGGATGACGCCGCGCATGCTCAACATTGGCTTCGTGCACCAGTCAAATGGCGAGCCCCTGCCGCAATCACGGAGCTGGAATCGTCTCTACGCCCGATTGGGACTGGAGAAGACCTGGCAGGACGGGACCAGCTTCGCGATCCAGATCCGCCCCTGGTGGCGAATCCCAGAGCGGCCGTCGGACAACGACAATCCGGACCTCACCAAGTACCTCGGTTACGGCGACCTGGAGATGCGTTACTGGTGGTCACGCGAGAGCAGCCTGTCGCTGATTGCCCGAAAGCGCTCCGCGCAGATCGACTTTGCCTTCCCGTTCGGCATTCCCGGCCTTTTCAGCTGCAAGCTGATGCAGTGGCACCTGCATTACTTCAATGGCTACGGCGAGAGCCTTATCGACTACAACCAGCGCCACCGGACCATCGGCCTGGGAATTTCGATTCCCTATCCGGGTTCAAGCGCGGGCAACACCTGCCGGTAGGCCGCAAGGGTCTGCCGAAACAGCCTCGATCCGCCAAGCGAAACGCCACTCGTCTCCAGACGGGTGGGCTCAACTTCTCCGCATTCATACGATCGTTTCACCCCCCGCCAAACCGCGCCAGTATTGGTGCGGCTTGGCGTCGGATGGTGTTCATCCCCCTGCAGGGCACCCGCCATGCGGGCCAGAGAACCCCGTGACCGAATCGTCAAATTCATCATACAAATGGTGGAATTGATGTTTTTGATGAATTAAATTGCACTCACAGATTGCCAAACAGGCAACGCCGAAATGAGAAGTCGATGTCTCTGGCCACGCACCATGTGGCGCAACACCAGCTCAAGTTCAGGGAGACACGAATGATTCGCAGGATGATGGCTGTAGCACTTTTCACCGGTATCGCCTCTGGCGCACAGGCCGCCACCGACTACCCCAGCGGTTACACGAAGTGCGTACAGGTTGGCAGCAGCTGCACCATGACAGGCACCCGCAGCACAGCACTGGGTAAAGCCGGCAGCTTTGTTTATGCCACCAAGACAGGCAATTTCGCGTGCGATCTCAGTGCCTACCCCACCAATACCTTTACCAGCACGGCCTGGTGTTCCTACAGCGCCACGACGACCAGCAGCTCCAGCGTTGCCAGCTCGGCGACGTCTTCGGCGGCCTCTTCTGCAGCCTCGTCAGCCACATCCAGCACCGCCGCCGGTGCCAGCAGCCTCTGCGTCGCAGGCGGCACCATCGACGGCGTCGAAGTCGATTGCGGTGGCAAGACGCTCTCGCTAAAGGGTGTCGATGGCTTTGACGGCTGCTCGGCAGACAAGGAAGGTCAACCCTCGGTGCTCTCGCTCAAAAATGGAGCCATCGTGAAGAACGTCCGCATTGCTGCGGGTGGCGGCGGCCACGGTATCTCCTGCCTGGCAGGCAACTGCACGCTGCGCAACGTGGTCTGGGAAGAGGTCTGCGAACACGCAGCCGGCAATTACTCGGAAGGCGGCACGTTCTCGATTTACGACAGCACTGCCTACCAGATGCTGGATAACGCCTACGAGCATGGCAGCAAGCCGGACAAGTTCTTCCAGGACAACGCTTTCAACTCGAAGATGTATGTACGCAACTTCACCGCCATCATGGTCCAGTCTGACCTGACAGCGACGACGACCAAGGACAAGTCCGGCAAGTCGATCTCGCTGGCCAAGTACACGAGCTCCGGCAAGATCCTGCGTACCTGTGGTGACTGCTCTTCGAACAAAGGTGGCCGCACAATCGACCTGGATGGCCTGACCGTGAAGTACCAGAACGCAGCAGGCACCCGCCTCAGCGGTCCCGGCATCAGCACCATCGTCGGTATCGATACGACCTGGGACAGCACGGTACCCTCGCCCTACAACGTGCCGGACAAGGCGATCCTGCGTAACCTGAAGATCCAGGACTACAAGAGCGGCACGCCCACCGTATGTGATGCCTACGTCGGCACCCGTACTACGGACGCTTCGACCAAACTGGGCGAGAAGTGGAAGTCCGACACCGCACAGTGTGACGTAACGACGGCAGACGTCAGCGCGCTCTGATTGCAGGCTGTTGCAACAAAAAGCCCTCGCTCAAGCGAGGGCTTTTTCATTTCCTGCGGCGGCAAACGTTCAACTCAACAGGCCATGCCGGTAAAAAGTCGCCGCGTATTCGCGCTCGCAGCCGCCGCCAACTCTTCAACGCTGATGCCACGCAGGCTGGCGACTTCCTTTGCCACGTGCGGCACGTAGGAAGGCTCGTTCATCTTGCCGCGATACGGTACGGGTGCTAGATAGGGTGAATCGGTCTCGATGAGGATGCGATCAAGCGGTACTGTTGCGGCCACACCCTTGATTTGCTGCGCGTTCTTGAAGGTCACGATACCCGAGAACGAGATGTAGAAACCCAGTGCCATGGCCGCATCAGCCACCGCCTGCGTCTCCGTGAAGCAGTGCATCACACCCCCCACCTGTTCAGCGCCCTCTTCCTGCAGGATGCGGATGACGTCGTCTGCCGAGTCCCGTGTGTGAATCACCAGGGGCTTGCCACAGGCCTTTGCGGCGCGAATGTGCGTGCGGAAACGCTCACGCTGCCATTCGGGCTTGTCCTTGTGCCAGTAGTAGTCCAACCCGGTCTCGCCGATGGCAACCACCTTGGGGTGCTTTGCCAGATCCAGCAAGCGCTCAAGACTGGGATCTTCGCCCTCGGTGTGCTCCGGGTGCACACCCACGGTGGCAAAAATGTTGTCCCGCAACTCGGCCAGCGCCAGCACACGCGGCAGATTTTCGATGGTGACGCCGATGCACACAGCCTGTTCGACCTGCGCCGCAGCCATGCGCTCGAACAGGGCTTCGCCCTGATCTGCAAGATCCGGAAAATCGATGTGGCAGTGGGAGTCGATGAACATTTGAGGCGGGTGAGGAGTGAGGAGGGAGGAGAGAAGAGTTGAAGTCAGCGAGCCGCTCTGCGGCCCTGAAATGTTAACTCCTCACTCCTGACTCCTTACTCCTCACAGATTCAAAGCGTGTGCGTCGGCCGGCTCGAACCCAGCGCGCTGCCCAGCACCTGCTCGATCTTGATCTTGGCCGCTGCGCTGGCGTCATCCGGCGCGAACTGTACGCCGACGCCCTGCGTCTTTCCGTTCTGCGCGTGGGCCGGGGTGATCCACACAACCTTGCCCTTGATGGCCAGCTTGGCCGGATCGTCCATCAGCTGCAGCAGCATGAACACTTCATCGCCGGGGTTGTAGGCCTTGGGCGTCGGAATGAACAGGCCGCCATTCTTGATGAAGGGCATGTAAGCGGCATGCAGGGCCGAGCGGGAGTTGATGTTGAGCGACAACACACTCGGGCGGGCAGCAGAGGGGCGAGCTTCCATTCAGTCCTCGATCAAGGAGAAAAACTACCGGGTCGATCTTGCCACACGCAACAACACATCTTCGAGAAACAATCGTGCATTAAGCGGATGTTGCGCAACCCGCCGGTACGCCTGCAATTCATTGTAACAACTCGTCCAGACTTCCAGACGCCCCGCCACCTGCACCGACAGCTGCGGCGCGAAGTCGCGGAAGAAACGCGCCTGACCGCCCACCGCCAGCCGGGCACCGTCCGATAGCCAGCGCTGCAACCAGCCCACCAGCAGGCTCATGTTGAGGCCGATCTTCTCGGCATCCTTGCCCTTGAGCCAACTGTCCCACGACGCGGCCAGCTTGAGCGGGTCGGACTTCGGCAAGCCCAGCATGTCGTTGGCAAAACGCTTGCGCGCCTCGGCCAGCGGCCCTTTCACATAGTCGAGCGCCGCCAGCGGCAGTCCACTCGCAAATCCCAGCACGGCGTCCGCCTCCGAAGCCCCGCGCTCTTTCAACCATTGCGTCGCCACGCCGGCGTCCGGCACCGGGAAGTCTCGCACCTGGCAGCGGCTGCGGATGGTCGGCAACAAACGGCGCGGGGCGTGGCTCACCAGCAGGAATACGGCATCGATAGGCGGTTCTTCAAGCGACTTGAGCAGGGCATTGGCAGCTGCCACGTTCATGGCCTCGGCCGGGTCGATCAACACGATTCGCCGCCCGCCCTGGTGGCCGCTGATTTCCAGAAGGCCCTGCATGCCGCGCACCTGGTCGATGACAATCTGCTGCGACTTCCTTTTTTCCTTCTTGCCGCTGTCGGCTTCGCCTTCAGCCTCGTCCTCCCCTGCCTCGTCCGCCGCAGGCACCAGGCGCAGCATGTCCGGGTGGTTGTCGGCGCCAAACCAGTTGCAGGATCCGCACTGGCCGCAGGCAAAGCCCTCGGCATCCGGGCGCTGGCATAGCAAGGCTTGCGCAAGCTGCTCTGCGAACAGGCGCTTGCCGCTGCCGGGCGCCCCAGCGAACAGCAAGGCATGCGGCAGGCGTGCGCCCTGCGCGATGGTCGCGCGCCAGAGGGGCAGCAACCAAGGGGGGAAATCCGTCGGCTGACTCATGGCAGACGATCCGCCAGCACAGCGAGTACTTCCGCCGTCACCGTATTCAGCGGACGCTCAGCATTGATGACCTGCAAACGCCCACCGGAGGCTGCCGCGCGCCGCAGATAGGCCGCACGCACCTGTTCGAAGAAGCCCGTTTGCTCGCGCTCGAAGCGATCCGTGTCGGCACGTCCCGTCGCGAGCCGCTGCGCCGCTACCGCAGGCGCCACGTCGAACAGGAAGGTCAGGTCGGGCTGCAGACCTGGATGTACCCAGTGCTCCAGCTGCGCAAACTTGGCGGCATCCAGACCACGGCCGCCAACCTGATAGGCGAAGGTGGCGTCGCTGAAACGGTCGCACACCACCCACTCGCCACGCGCCAACGCCGGCTCGATGACCTGCGCCAGATGCTCTTTCCGTGCAGCGAACATCAGCAGCGCTTCGGTCTCGAGATTCATGGGTTCATGCAGCACGATTTCGCGCAGTTTTTCCGACAAAGGCGTGCCGCCGGGTTCGCGTGACTGCACCACTGTCAGCCCGCGCTCACGCAAGGTCGCAACCACCGCCGCGATCTGCGTGCTCTTGCCAGCTCCGTCGATGCCTTCAAACGTGATGAAGCGTCCGCGCATCAACCGCGTCCTTTCTGATAACGCGCCACAGCGCGGTTGTGTTCGTCGAGCGAGCGCGAGAAGTGGCTGCTGCCATCACCGCGCGCCACGAAGTAGAGGAAATCCGTCTTGGCCGGATGCAGGGCGGCATGTATTGCGGCGCGGCCTGGCATGGCGATGGGTGTCGGCGGCAGGCCGCGACGCGTATAGGTGTTATGGGGCGTATCGGTCTGCAGATCACGCCGAGTCAGGTTGCCATCGAACGCCGCCCCCATGCCGTAGATGACGGTCGGGTCACTCTGCAGGGGCATGCCGATACGCAGCCGGTTGATGAAGACCGAAGCGATCTCGTCGCGATCCGCCTCGACTCCGGTTTCCTTCTCGATGACCGATGCCAGGATCAGCGCCTCCTGTAACGACTTGAGTGGCAGGCCGGGCGCGCGTCGCTCCCATTCAGCTGCCAGCACCTTCTTCATCTGCGCATGTGCACGTCGCAGCACTTCGAGGTCGCTGACACCACGCGAGACGAAATACGTGTCGGGGAAGAACAGCCCTTCGGGGTCTTGCCCACTCAGCCCAAGTTGCGCCATCACCTCTGCGTCGCTGCGGCCCAGCGTGTCATGCTTGAGATCCGGATTGGCATCGAGCACCGAACGCATGCGCCGGAAATTGTGCCCTTCGATCAAGGCAACATCCGCGTACGTCGTCGAACCTGATGACAAGAGCTCGACCAGCTGCCAGGGCGTCGCACCTTCCTGAATCTGGTAACTGCCTGCCTGGATCTTTTGCGACCGCCCGCTCAGGCGCGCCAGCCAGGCCAGATACAGCGGCTGAACCTCGATGCCCTGCTCGGCGACGAGGCGAGCGACTTCGCGCATGGATGCGCCACGCGGCACTTCCACATCCAGCACCGGCGCCGACTGTCGCAGTGGCTGGAACGCATACCAGACAGCCACGCCTGTCATGAGTGCAACAATCAACACACTCCAGCGCAACAAACGGAAAAATAGACGGAACATGCAGGAACCGGAATCAGGCAGGGGAGGCCAAAGCCTTCAGTAATGCTGCGAATTGCGCGCGTGACAACGAGATGCAATCCCGCGCGTTAAACACCTTGAAATGCCGCGCGGCCAGCCAATCTATAATAGCTGAAAGGCTGCCCCGGCCGCCGTTCTGGCCGGCTCTGCGAAGTCGCCTGCCGTTACCGGGCAAGCACCTTGCTTCACACGTATCACTACGCTTCACTGAGGATCGACACCATGCAATCTCCCTGGCTGGTTTTTCTTGACGACATTGGCGCCAGGTTCGAGGAAGGTCCCTCCTGCAACGTACAGATCGGCAGTGTTCAAGAGTCCGTACAACGTGCTGCCAACGGCACCGTGATTGTCCCCCTCACCCACACTGGCTTGCTGCGCGCCGAGGGCGAAGACGCAGCCGTCTTCCTGCATAACCTGCTCTCCAACGACATCAAGAAGCTGCCGCTGCACGGCGCGCAATACTCCAGCTTCAACTCGCCCAAGGGCCGCATGCTGGCGAGCTTCACGATCTGGCGCGACAACACCGGTTACCTGCTGCAACTGTCGGCCGACATCCTCGCTGGCATCCACAAGAAGCTGTCGATGTTCGTGCTGCGCAGCAAGCTGCGTCTGGCGGACATCACGCCCGATGTGGCGCTGATCGGTCTCGCCGGTGCCAACGCTGGCAAGGCGCTGGATGCCGCCGGCCTCAAGCTGCCGCCCGAAGTGATGAGCGTCTCGCAAGGCGGCGTGCAGGTGGTGCGCATCGACGCCAGCCGGATGGTGATCGCGGTTCCCGTCGCGCAAGCTGCCGAGTTGTGGAAGAAGCTTTCGGCCGGTGGCGCCCTGCCGGCCGGCACAGCGGCCTGGCACTGGCTGGACATCCAGTCCGGCGTGCCCCAAATCACCGCCGCGACACAGGATGAATTCGTCGCGCAGATGGTGAATTACGAACTGATCGGTGGCATCGACTTCAAGAAAGGCTGCTACCCCGGCCAGGAAATCGTTGCCCGCACTCAATACCTCGGCAAACTCAAGAAGCGCATGTACCTCGTGAGTTTCGACAGCGAAGCCGCGCCGGGCGCCGACCTGTTCTCGGCCGAGTTCGGCGAACAGTCCTGCGGCAAGCTGCTGGCTGTTTCACCAGCCCCTGCCGGTGGCTTCGACGCACTGGCGGTGATGCAGATCTCGGCCTTCGAGAGCGGCGACGTGCACCTTGGCAACCTGCAGGGGCAAGCCCTGCGCCTCGGCGCCCTGCCCTATACGATCAACTAGGCGATCAACTGAGCGATCAACCGGGACGATCCACTGCGTGACGGCGTTCTACGTCTATTACCGGGTGGCGCCGCAGCAAAACGCTGCGGTGCAGGCTGCGGTTCTGCGTCTGTTCTCACTGATGCAGACACAGACCGGCGTAGCGGGACGCCTGATGCGTCGCGTCGACGACGCAACGACCTGGATGGAAGTGTACGAAGGTGTCGGCAACGCAGAAGCGTTCAGCGACGCGCTCCAGCAGAACACACTGGTCTGCGGCCTGCCGGTTTTGCTTGATGACCCCAAACGCGTCGTCGAGCGCTTCGAGGACTTCTAGCAGACGCTCAGGACAGGGACTTGCGCATCGCCTGATGCGGAATGCCGGCTTCCATGAACACCGGCCCTACGACTTCAAAACCCATGCTCTCGTAGAAGCCCTGCGCACTGCACTGGGCGTTCAACTCCACGGAGCCATGGCCGCGCTTGTAGGCCTGCGCCAGCAAGCCCAGTATCAGCTGACGGCCAACGCCTTTGCCGCGCCAGCTTGCCAGCACCGACAGCCGACCGATATGTCCGTCCGGCAACAAGCGCCCCGTCGCAATCGCCTTCCCGTCAGCATCACGCACCAGGGCGTGCAGGGACTGCGGATCGAACTCGTCCTGCTCCAGCTCCTCGGGAACCCCCTGCTCCTGCACAAATACGGTATGGCGGATCGCGTAGGCCTCCGCGCTGAAGCTAGCCCAATCACCGAATTCGAGACGCGTCATGTCAGAACCTCTTCCTTGAAGGCATAGCGCATGCGGTAGCCCGTCGCTTCTGCCTGAATGTGTGCAAACCCGCCCACGGGCAGGCTTAGTTTGTCCGCCACGTGGCCGTGCGGCAAGCCGCTGAGCACAGGGATGCCCAGCTTGTCCTGCCAATGCGCGATGACGTCCGGCAGGTCATAACCGTTGTCACGCGGCCCCAAGCGGTATTCCGAGAATTGCCCCAGCACCAGAGCCTGCTGCGTCTGCAGCACGTCTGCATGCCACAGCTGGTAAAGCAATCGCTCCAGACGAAACGGTAGCTCTCCCGCATCTTCGAGGAACAGGATGCCGCCATCGATCCGTGGCAAATGCCGTGAACCAACCAGATGCGTCAGCATGGTCAGATTGCCGCCCCACAGCAGCCCCCGCAGCTCGCCCTGCCAGCCACAGTCCAGGGGCACGTGAATCGTGTCGTCCGGCGCCTCGAACCAGCGGCGGAAATGTTGCAGGGTGAAAGAGCTGCGCTGCGTGATACCGAAATCCGTCGCCGCCATCGGGCCGGCCAGGCTGGCATGGCCCGCGTGCCTAAGCAGACCCAGCTGGAAAACAGTAAAGTCGCTGTGCCCTACCCACAGCTTGTTGCCGGCGGCGATACGCGCAAAATCGATGTCGCCGAGCAGCCGGCTGAGGCCGTATCCCCCGCGCAAGGCCATCACGACATTGACCTCCGGATCTTCAGCCGCCGCATAGAGCGCAGCAAGACGCTCTGCATCAGGCGCCGTGAAGCGCTGAAAGCGGCCGAGCAGCTGCGCCTCATCGTATTTCACTGTCCAGCCCTGCTCCTGCATCGTCGCCACCGCGATATCGAGTGCCTCGATATCGGGCAGGAATGCCGAAGGCGCAACCAGGGCAATGACAGGGCGGGTAGCCGATGTATTCATGGGCCATTAGCTTACACCGCGCTCCGCCTGACGGGCCGCCTGAGTCCCGATGGGACCGGACACAACGAAGGGTTTCAGGCCAACAGGGGTTTCTGGCGACGCGCGGCGAAGAAGCTCGACAATAACTGGCCGCATTCCTCGGCCAGCACACCGCCAGTGATGCTGGCGTGGTGATTGAGGCGCGCTTCCGCATAGACGTCCAGCACGCTCCCCGCCACACCGGTCTTGGGGTCGGTCGCGCCGAACACGACCTGCGCCACGCGCGCATGCATGATGGCGCCGCTGCACATCAGGCAGGGCTCCAGCGTGACATAGAGGGAACACCCCGGCAGGCGATAGTTGCCGATATTGCGCGCCGCATCGCGCAGCGCCATCACCTCGGCGTGCGCCGTGGGGTCATGCCGCAGGATGGGCTGATTGAAGCCACGGCCGACGATCCGGCCCTCGAGCACAACAACGGCGCCGACCGGCACTTCGTCGAGGCTGCCCGCTTCACGCGCCAGCGCGAGGGCTTCGCGCATGAAGGCTTCGTCCTGCGGGCTCACCGGCTTACTCCCACTCGATCGTTGCCGGCGGCTTGCCGGAGACGTCATAGACCACACGGTTGATGCCGCGCACTTCGTTAATGATGCGGTTGCTGACCTTGCCGAGCAGCTCGTACGGCAGATGCGCCCAGTGAGCCGTCATGAAGTCCTGCGTCTGCACAGCGCGCAGGGCCACCACATAATCGTAGGTGCGGCCGTCGCCCATCACGCCGACGCTCTTGACCGGCAGGAACACGACAAAGGCCTGGCTGGTCAAGTCGTACCAGCTCTTGCCGGTGGCCGCGTCGACGCATTTGCGCAGTTCTTCGATGAAGATCGCATCAGCACGACGCAACAGGTTGGCGTACTCCATCTTCACGTCACCGAGAATGCGCACGCCGAGGCCCGGCCCAGGGAACGGATGGCGGTAGACCATGCCATGCGGCAGGCCCAGCGCCACACCCAGCTCGCGCACTTCATCCTTGAACAGCTCGCGCAGCGGCTCCAGCAGCTTGAGGCCCAGTTGCTCGGGCAGGCCACCGACGTTGTGGTGACTCTTGATGGTCGTCGCTTTCTTTGTCTTGGTGCCGCCGCTTTCGACCACGTCCGGATAGATCGTGCCTTGAGCGAGGAAGGTCGCACCTTTGTGTCCTTGCCCGCTCTGCTTGAGCTTTTCGGCTTCGGACTTGAAAACGTCGACGAACAGGCGGCCGATGATCTTGCGCTTCTGTTCTGGATCACTGACGCCAGCGAGCTCACCCATGAACAAATCGCTGGCATCGACACGGATCACCTTGGCGTGCAGCTTGCCGGCGAACATTTCCATGACCATGTCGCCTTCGTTGAGGCGCAGCAGACCGTGGTCAACGAACACGCAGGTGAGCTGGTCACCGATCGCGCGGTGGATCAGCGCGGCCGCGACGGAAGAATCCACACCGCCGGAGAGGCCGAGGATCACTTCTTCATCGCCCACCTGCTCACGGATCTTCGCGACGGCCTCCGCAATGTAGTCGCCCATGATCCAGTCACCGGCGCAACCGCAAATCTCGCGCACGAAGCGCGTGAAGATCGCTGCACCTTGCACCGTGTGCGTCACTTCCGGGTGGAACTGCACGGCGTAGTAGCGTTTGTCTTCGTTCGCCATGCCGGCGATGGGACAGCTGGGCGTCGAGGCCATCAGCTTGAATCCTGACGGCAAGGCTGTGACCTTGTCGCCGTGGCTCATCCACACCTTGAGCATGCCGTGGCCTTCAGCCGTAGCGAAGTCCTGGATGTCCTGCAGCAACTTCGTATGGCCGTGTGCGCGAACTTCGGCATAACCGAATTCACGCGTGTCGCTCCAGCTCACCTCGCCACCGAGCTGCACGGCCATGGTCTGCATGCCGTAGCAGATGCCCAGCACAGGCACACCCAGATCCCACACGGCCTGCGGCGCGCGCAGCTCGTGGTCTTCGTAGGTCGACGCGTGGCTGCCCGACAGGATGATGCCCTTGGGCGCGAAGCTGCGGATGAAGTCGTCCGACACGTCGTTCGGGTGGATCTCGCAATACACATTCGCTTCACGCACACGACGCGCGATGAGCTGGGTGACCTGTGAGCCGAAATCGAGGACGAGGATCTTGTCGTGCATTTTGAAAACCGTGAGGGGTAAGGAGTAAGGAGAGCGGAGCAAAAGCGAAGAGGCGCACTCGGCGCCTCCTCACTCAACACTCCTCACTCATCACTCTTGGTGGTAGTTGGGTGCTTCTTTGGTGATCTGCACATCGTGCACGTGCGACTCGCGAATGCCAGCTGAAGTGATTTCCACGAACTCAGCCTTGCTGTGCATGATGTCGATGCTCGGGCAGCCCACGTAGCCCATGGAGGCACGCACACCACCGCAGAGCTGGTGAATGACGGCACCCACCGGGCCCTTGTAGGCCACGCGACCTTCAATGCCTTCGGGCACCAGCTTGTCCGCGTTGTTCTCAGCATCCTGGAAGTAACGATCAGCCGAGCCCTTCTCCATCGCACCGAGCGAGCCCATGCCGCGGTAAGACTTGTAAGAGCGGCCCTGGAACAACACCGTTTCGCCCGGAGCCTCTTCGGTGCCTGCAAACAGGCCACCCAGCATCACGCAGTTGGCGCCTGCAGCAATCGCCTTGGCGATATCGCCCGAGTAACGGATACCGCCGTCGGCAATCATCGGCACGCCCGTGCCAACCAGTGCGGTCGCGACGTTGTCGATGGCCGTAATCTGCGGCACGCCGACACCGGCCACGATACGAGTGGTGCAGATTGAACCCGGACCTATCCCCACCTTCACGCCGTCAGCGCCGTGGTCCACGAGGGCGTGGGCGGCAGCCCCTGTTGCAATGTTGCCGCCGATCACATCGACCTGCGGGAAGTTCTTCTTGACCCACTGCACTCGGTCCAGCACGCCCTTCGAATGGCCATGGGCCGTATCGACGACGATCACATCCACACCGGCATCCACCAGCATTTCGCAGCGCTCTTCGGTACCGGCGCCAACGCCAACAGCTGCGCCAACGCGCAGACGCCCATGGGTGTCCTTGGCCGCAAACGGGTGTTCCGTCGACTTCTGGATGTCCTTGACGGTGATCAGCCCATAGAGCTCGCCATTTTCCTTGAGCACCAGCACGCGCTCCAGGCGATGCTTGTGCATCAGGGTTTTTGCTTCTTCCAGCGACGCGCCTTCCCGCACCGTCACCAGACGCTCGCGAGGCGTCATGATGGCCGACACGGGTTGGTCGAGATTGGCCTCGAACCGCAAATCACGGTTGGTGACGATGCCCACAACCTTCTTGCCATCCAGTACAGGCAGACCCGAAATCCGGTGCTGGCGCGTCAGCGCCTGCACTTCACGCACAGTCAGTGTCGGCGGAATCGTGATCGGATCGCGCAGGACACCGGACTCGAAGCGTTTGACGCGGGCCACTTCCTGCGCCTGCTGCCTGGGATTGAGATTCTTGTGGATGATGCCGATACCGCCCTCTTGCGCCAGCGCAATGGCTAGACGCGACTCGGTCACCGTATCCATGGCGGCAGACACTAGGGGAATATTCAGCTGGATGTTGCGCGTGAGCCGGGTGGCGAGACTGACGTCTCGCGGCATCACGTCGGAGTGGGCGGGAACCAGCAGGACGTCGTCGAACGTCAGCGCCTTCTGGATCAAACGCATGTCTATAATCCTCACTCTTGCAAAGGCGCATTATACGTTCGTCAGCCGCCTCTGGCAAAAATACCCCCGGCAGCCCAGTATCGACGCCACATTTCCGCCAGGAGCCCCCACGATGTCCCTGCACAGACTGCTCGTTTCCTCCGTCGCAATAGCCAGCCTGCTCGCCATGCAAGGCGTGGTGGCGCAGATCTATTCATGGAAAGACGCGAACGGGCGCACGCATTACTCGGACCAACCTCCGCCTGACAGCAAGACGCAGGTCACGAACAAGCCGGCAGCCCGCCCGGGCCCGCCCTCAGACAGCAGCAAGTCCAGCACAGCGAGTGGCGGAGACAAGGAAAAAGCGGCAAGCGGCGACAAGTCTGCCGCTGGACAGTCCTCGCCAGCGGCATCCCAGTCCGGCCCGAAGACCTGGCAGGAACGTGATCTGGAATACAAGCAGAAGCAGGCTGCGGACAAGGAGGCAGAGGCGAAACGCAAGGCGGAGGCTGACAAGGCTGACGAGAAGCGCCGCCATTGCGAAAGCTTGCGCGGCAATCTGGCCATGCTTCAGAAGGGTGGCCGCGTGGCAAAGCTGGACGCCAACGGCGAACGCGTCTTCATGGAGGACGAACAGATGGCACGCGAAGCCGAGCGCGTCCGCGCCCAGATCGCCCGCGACTGCAACTGAGCACCTCCGCCAGAGGGCGGCGGTTTACGCCTCGAGCGTGCCGCCGCCTTTTTTCATGACCTTGCCCTCTTCCGCACGCTTGCGGCGGACTTCCTTGGGGTCAGCAATCAAGGGGCGATAGATCTCCACCCGATCACGATCGCGCAAAGGAGCGTCGAGCTTGACCAGTTTGGCGAAGACGCCGACCTTGTTCTTTTCCAGGTCAATCTCGGGATAACGCGACAGCAGCCCCGAGGCTTCGATGGCGGTCTGGGCGGTGCTGCCGGCAGGCAAAGTCAGTGACACCAGCTCCTGCTTGCCGGGCAAGGCGTAACAGACGTCAACCTGGATCTGCTGCTCGCTCATGGTTTCTCCTGCTGGAGCTGGTTGGCACGCCGGACGAATGCTTCGACGAAGGTATTGGCAATGTGATTGAAGACCGGACCCAGCGCCTTCTCCAGCAGCTTGCTGGAGAACTCGTAGCGCAGGTTGAATTCGATCTTGCAGGCTGCGTTGCCTAGCGCCTTGAACAACCACTCTCCCTCAAGATGCTTGAACGGACCCTCAACGAGGTTAAGCCGCATGCTGCCGGGAAACACCTTTTCGTTCCGGGTGGAAAAGTGCGTGCGAATGCCGTGGTAATTGACGTGCAGAACGGCCGTGGTGAGGCTATCAGTACGCTCAAGCACTTCGCCGCCGCCGCACCAGGGCAGGAACGCGGGATAGTCCTCGACACCATCGACCAGTGCAAACATGCGCTGTGCGGAATGCTCGATGAGGACGACTTTGCGGACTTCGGAAGCCATCGGGAGTAAGGGCGGACGCTGCGCTGCTAAAATCGCGATTCTAGCGCAAGCCCGCGTAGCCTCTTTCTTCCTTTTCCCGCCCGGTAGCCCTTCTCCGCATGAGCATCATCGATAACCGCAAGGCCTTCCACGACTACTTCATCGAGGAGAAATACGAAGCCGGTCTGATCCTCGAAGGCTGGGAGGTCAAGGCGATCCGCGCTGGGCGTGTGCAGATCAAGGAGGCCTATGTGATTCTGCGCGGCGAGGAGGTCGTAGTCATCGGCATGCACATCAGTGCGCTGCCGGAGGCCTCGAAACACGTCAATCCGGATCCTGTGCGAACGCGCAAGCTGCTGCTGAATGCGGGCGAGATCGCCAAACTCATCGGCCGGGTGGAGCGTGCGGGCTACACGCTTGTTCCGCTGGACCTGCACTACACGCGCGGCCGCATCAAGATGGAAGTCGGCCTCGCCAAGGGTAAAAAACAATACGACAAGCGCGAGACCGAGAAGCAGCGCGACTGGGAGCGCGAGAAGCAACGTCTGGTCCGCGACAAGACTCGATGAATCTGGGTCTCAGCGAGTTTGCCGTATCAACGGCCCTTGCGGCTCGCCCGCAGCTTCAGTGACAGTCGCCCGACTGGCTGTGTCAGACGCCTTCGGCGCTTCGAGGAACTGGTAAGCCAGCCCGACGAAGACAGCACCACCAACGATATTGCCAAGCGTACTGAACAAGAGATTGAACACAGCATCCCCAAGCGTCAGGGTGCCCTGTCCAAGCATGGACATCGAGAAAGTCCCCATATTGGCAATGGAGTGCTCAAACCCCAGATACAGGAAGATGAAAACCACGAGAATCATCACCACAATCCTGGTGAGATCTTCCTTCACCCGCATCGCCACCCAGACGGCAAGACAGACAACCCAGTTGGCTAGAATTCCCTTGCTGAATATCGCAAGCGCTCCTTGATGTGCCTTGTGCAGGGCGCCCGCATGCAAGGCATGGCTGGCCGGCAACTCGGCGAGCACGCCCGCCCCGACCAGTAACACACACAACAGCAAAGCGCCGATGAGATTCCCCACCCAGCAAATGCCCCACAGCCACCAGGCCTGACGCCAGAGGGTTCGACCACCCGCAGAGGAGACAGCCAGATACATGTTGTTGCTGGTAAACAGCTCGGACTGGGTGAAAACAATCACCGACAGCCCAACACCGAAAAACGCAGACGCGAGCACTTTGCCGAACGGACTGCCGTGCAGGTTTTCGATGAGGCACCAATACACCAGCACCACAATCGACAGATACAAACCTGCCAGCACGCAACGCAATATGTAGCGAGGCAGATCATTCACCATCAGTGCCGCTTTGCTCACGCCAGCCCTGGCGACTTTCTCGATTGGCTCGATATCCATACAACACTCCTTGTCCGTAGCCTAGGGAAAACCACGACAAGGTTTCTGGATATAGATCAAATACGACGCTGACGGAGTTGTTCGAACAGGCAGACAGCGGCGGCGGCGGCAACATTCAGGGACTCTGTGCCGCCCGGCATGGGTATGCGCACACGCTGCGTTGCACGTTGCAGCATGGCAGCGCTCAAGCCCTGCCCCTCCGAACCGAACAGCCAGACTGCGGGGGCTCGCAAGTCAGTGGCGTAAAGGTCTACGGCGTCTATTGTCAGCGCAGTAGCCAGCACGGGGCCTTGCCAAGTGGACAATTCACCTGTCAGGTCGGCTCCCTCAGTAATGTGGAGTGCAAAGTGCCCGCCCATTCCGGCACGCAGGACTTTGGGTGACCATGCCTGCGCACACTGTGCGCTGAGCACAACGCGCCCAACACCGGCAGCCGCCGCTGTTCGTAGCAAAGTACCAAGGTTGCCCGCATCCTGAACGGCTTCCAGCATTAACACGTCGCCGCACACATTGACCGGCGAGTGACGTGGAATCTCGATTTCTGCAGCGATGCCCGCTGGCGTATCGACTGGACTGATCTGACGCAGCAAGGTCTCTGAGACCTCAAGCAACTCACATCGCGAGGGCAAGCCGCCCTCGACGATTCGCTGCACCTCCTGCTGCCGCATTGCCTTGGCGGTGACCACAACACGGTGAAAAACAACGCCCGCGGCACTGGCGGCCTTGATGAGATGGGCGCCATCAAGCACGGTCCGGCCTTGCTCGCGCCGGTAACGGGACTCCTCGACCAGGGCGCGCAGGTGTTTGAAAGTCGGATTGTCGCGAGACTGGATGAGCTTCATCACAGCAACGAGGCCTGAACAGGCAACTGCGCGAGAGCCTCGCGCACCGGAGCAAAACTGCGGCGATGGTGCGGCGTCGCCCCCAGGCGTGCCAACACTTCCAGATGAGCTGCCGTGGGATAGCCCTTGTGCTGGGCAAAGCCGTACTCGGGATAGTCGCGGTCCAGCGCCACCAACAAGGCATCGCGATGCGTCTTGGCGAGAATGGAGGCTGCGGAAATGGCGGGCTCCTTGGCATCCCCTTTGACAATCGCCCTGGCGGGCATTCTCAACCCGGGAGGAATGCGGTTGCCATCAATGAGCGCCTCGTTCGGCACAACGCTCAGCGCCTCGATGGCACGCCGCATCGCCAACATGCTGGCGTGAAGGATGTTGAGACGGTCGATCTCCTCGACACTGGCCTCTGCAATCGCCCAGGCCAAGGCATCCCGCTGGATCAACGGAGCTAACCGATCACGTGCCGCTTCCGAGAGCTTCTTGGAATCCGCAAGTCCAGCGATAGGGCGCGCCGGATCAAGAATCACGGCAGCAGCAACAACAGGCCCACACAGAGGCCCACGCCCCGCTTCATCCGCCCCCGCGATGAGCAGCACGGCACTCATCTCCGCCTCAACAGCGGCAGCAGCGCTTCGGCAGCACGCGCCGCATTGTCCTGCCGCAACTCGTGATGAATCGCGTCAAACCGTTCGGCCAGGGCTTCACATGCAGTACGGTCGTTGAGCCATTTCTCGATAGCGTCCGCCATGGCTGCTGGATTGACGGCATCCTGGATGAACTCCGGCACAAGGAACTCACGCCCGAGAATGTTAGGCAAACCCACGTAGGGTAGATAGGCCAGCCGTTTGATGATGTGATACGAGAGGCTCGCAAGGCGATAAGCAATGACCATGGGGCGCTTGAGAAGAGCAGCCTCCAGTGTCGCCGTGCCACTCGCAACGAGCACCGCGTCTGCTGCCGTCATGGCCTCACGCGAATGACCAAAGAGGATGCGGATCGGCAATTCCTGTGCATCGGCCCGCCGGATGGCCTCTTCGAATAGATGGCGAGTCGCCCGTGTCACGAGCGGCACGACAAAACGAAGCTCCGGATGACGTTCGTGCAGGATTCGGGCTGTCGCCACAAAATCATCGGCCAGTCTGCTGACCTCGCCATTGCGGCTCCCGGGCAGCAATGCCACCACCTTGGGCGCCTTGGGAATTCCCAGCAACTCGCGCGCTGCTTCGCGGTCAGGTTTCAGCGGAAACTCGTCCGCCAATGGATGGCCCACGAAATGCGCGCGGACGCCATGCTTTTCGAACAGCACGGGTTCGAATGGAAACAGGCATAGCACGCAATCTGCGGCGCGCTTGATCTTGAAGACGCGCTTGCCACGCCAGGCCCAAATGGTGGGGCTGACGTAGTGCGCCGTCGGGATCCCCGACTTACGCAACTTCTCTTCGAGACCAAGATTGAAATCCGGAGCGTCGATACCGATGAACAGATCTGGCGGCTCGGCGCGCAAGCGCTTAACCAAGCCATTGCGAATGCCCAGCAGCTCACGATATCGGAAAAGCACGTCGACGATTCCGTTTACGGCCAGACGCTCAGCCGACCACCAGGAATCAAATCCCTCTGCTTCCATGCGAGGGCCACCGATGCCAAAAAACTGCACATCGGGAAGATGCACCCGCAGGGCTCTCATGAGATGGCTGGCCAGCAGATCCCCCGAGGCCTCACCGGCCACCATGGCGATACGCATGATGCTCAGCGGATGATGCCGCGCTTCGAGGCTTCGAAGAAGTCCATCATGACCTGCAGCTCTGGCGTTGCCGCTGCAAGCTGTGCGACTTCTTCACGCGCCTGGGCCAGCGTGAGGTTTTCGCGGTAGATGGCCTTGTAGGCACGCTTGATCTGAGCAATGGCCTCGGCAGAGAAGCCACGACGACGCAAGCCTTCACTGTTGATGCCATGCGGTGTCGTAGGATTGCCGGCATGCATCACGAAGGGAGGCACATCCTGGGTGATGATCGCACCACCACCGGCCATGCTGTGTGCGCCGATGATGGTGAATTGATGCACGGCGGCCATGCCTCCAAGGATGACGAAATCACCGACGTGCACATGCCCACCGAGGGTGACGTTGTTCGCCATGATGGTCTGGCTGCCAACCTGGCAATCATGACCGATATGGACAGAAGCCATGAACCAGTTGTCGCTACCGATACGCGTAACACCCGCATCCTGCGCCGTACCGATATTGAAATTGCAGTACTCACGAATCGTGTTGCGATCACCGATCTCCAGCCGCGTCGGTTCGCCAGCGTACTTCTTGTCCTGCGGAATTTCACCGATCGAGCAGAACTGGAAGATGCGGTTCTCACGGCCAATGGTCGTGTGCCCCTTGATCACAACGTGCGAGCCGACAACGGTGTCGTCGCCGATCTCGACATGATCTTCGATCACCGAGTACGGCCCGATCTGGACACGCGCGCCGATCTTCGCGTTCGGGCTGACAAGGGCTGTGGGATGAATCATTTATTGAGCCTGATCGCGCACATGAGGTCAGCTTCAGCAGCCACGTCACTGCCGACGTAGGCCACACCCTTGTACTTCCAGATACCGCGCATGGTGCGGTCAATCTGCACTTCAAAGCGCAGCTGGTCACCCGGCACGACCGGGCGCTTGAAACGCGCATTGTCGATGCCAGCGAAGTACAACTCGGTCTTGTCATCCGGCAGGATGCCCTGCGTCTTGAACGACAGTACGGCACAGGCTTGCGCCATGGCCTCGAGAATCAATACGCCCGGCATCACCGGCATGTGCGGAAAATGTCCGTTGAAGAACTCTTCGTTGATTGTGACGTTCTTGATCGCGACAAGACGCTTGCCCAGTTCCATCTCGATCACTCGATCGACCAGCAGGAACGGATAACGATGCGGCAAGTAATTCTTGATCTCAAGGATTTCCATCGCGCTCACTCGTTCTTCTCCCCTTCTTTCAATTCCAGTTCGTTCAATCGTTTTTCAAGCTGTTTGATGCGATCGGCCATCGCGTCCAGATGCTTGACCTGGACGGCATTGCGTGCCCATTCGATATGCGGCTGCACGGGGATTACCGAGGTGTAGACGGCCTTCTCGGTCAGGCTCTTGGTGACACTGGAATGCGCCGACAAGACAATGTCGTCAGCAATCTCGATGTGCCCAGCCACGCCAGACGCTCCACCCACGAGTACACGCTTGCCAATCTTCGTACTGCCGGCAATGCCACTCATGGCCGCCATCGCAGTGTTGTCACCTACCTGACAGTTATGGCCAATCTGGATCAGGTTGTCGAGCTTGACGCCGTTACCGATCAGCGTGTCATCCAGCGCGCCGCGGTCAATACAGGTGTTGGCACCAATCTCGACGCAATCTCCGATTACCACCCGGCCGATCTGGGGAATCTTCTCCCAACTCCCGTCCTTGCGACGTGCAATACCAAAACCATCAGTACCGATCACGACACCGGAGTGCAGGATGCATTCCCGACCCAGTACGCAGTCTGACTTGATGACAACGCGAGAATGCAACCACGTCGCCTCGCCAATTGTCACCCCTTGCTCGATCACGCAACCCGGCCCCACCACAACACCTTCAGCGATGCTGCAGTTCTCACCCACGTATGCCAGAGCCCCGATGCTTGCACTGGCAGGCACAGGACTGAGCACGACGGCCGAGGGATGGATACCCCGCACGACCGCTGGCGGAGGATTCAGCAACTGCGAGACGCGTGCGAAATACAGGTAAGGATCGTCAACAACGATGCGTGGCCCAGACCACGCATCCGCCAGTGAGCGCGGCAAGATCAGCGCGGCCGCTTGCGTCGTTTCGAGACCCTTGCGGTACTTGGCATGTGCCACGAATCCGATCTCGGCTTCTCCGGCACGCTCCAGCGGCGCCACCTGGCGAATGCGCAGCTGTCCATTACCCTGCAACTCACCGCCCAATGCGGCTGCAATCTCGGAAAGAGTACGGCTGTGATCACTCATTTGGTCGGTGGTGCTACAGGGTCGGCAAGCGCCTTGATGACCTTGTCGGTAATGTCGATGGCCGGGTTGAAATACACGACTTCCTGCACGATCAGATCGTACTTTTCGGCCTCGGCAACCTGTTTGATCACGCGGTTCGCGCGATCCAGTACGCCAGACATCTCTTCACTCTGACGCTGGTTGCGGTCTTCAAGATATTCTCGGCGCTTGCGCTGGAACTCACGATTGAGATCGTTGAAATTGCGCTCGCGCGTTCTGCGCTCGGATTCCGGCATGGTCACGGAGTTCTTCTCCAGCGCATCCTGCATGGTCTGCAACTGCTTGGCGACACGCTGCAAGTCGGCATCACGCTTCTCGAACTCCTTGTCGAGTTTTTTCTGAACGCGCAAAGCGGGTGCGGACTCACGCATGATCTTGTCGGCATTGACGAAGCCGACACGCATGCCGTCGGCGGCATGGACAACACCGTTCAACAACGCCAGACATGACAGCAGGACAAACAGGAAACGGCTCATGGCAAGCCTCCTAGAAAATCTGGCCAAGCTGGAACTGGAATTTCTGGGTACGGTCCCCTTCCTTCTTGTTGATCGGGAACCCCAGACTGAACTTCATCGGCCCGATCGGCGACGCCCAGCTCATGGCCACACCGTAGGAATAGCGCATCTCCCACAGGTTCATGCCCTCGCCCTTGGGCCAGACCTGACCTGCATCAAGGAAGGTGCTCAGACGCATGCTGCGGTCCTTCTCTTTCATGCCAGGCATCGGAAAGAGCAGTTCCAACGAGCCTGTCGCAAGACGCGCGCCTCCATACGACTCGCCCGTACGGTTGCCGTACTTGTCGAGCACCTCATCGCCCAGAGAAGAATCCCTGTAACCACGCACCGAGCCTATCCCGCCAGCATAGTAGTTCTTATAGAAAGGCAAAGACTTGCCACCATAGCCAGAAGCCGCCCCCAGTTCTGTTGCCATCAACAAAGCGACGCGCTCCGTCATGGGGAAGAAGCTCTGGATCGAGTATCCGACGCGTGCGTATCGCAGATCCGCCACTGGAATCGCCACATCGGTATAGATACGCTGATAGGTTCCGCGCATCGGATAAATCACGCTATCGCGCCGATCGCGGGACCAACCAACATTTCCGAGAAGCGTCGTCGCGGTATCCCCGTTTTCCTGAACGAAGGTCCGATACTTGACAGGACTGTCGTCAAAAACCCCAATGTCTGTCTTGTCGTACGACAGACCAAAACTGACAGTATCGTCTTCCGCAACCGGCACACCGAAACGCACGCCACCACCTTGGGAACGCGTGGCATAACGCCCCACAGCCAGCTCGCCGGTATCAACCTTGCGCTGGTAGAGATCAAAACCACGACTGACCCCATCCTGGGTGTAGTAGGGATTGGTGTAGGACAGCTGCAAATTCTGATTCACGCGCCCTGAGGTCACCTGCAAGGTCAGTGCATTGCCTGTACCGAACAGATTGTTCTGCGATACCGACCCGCTGAGAACGACTTTTTCCGTCTGAGAGTAACCCACGCCGACAGACAGGTTACCCGTCGGCCTCTCCTTCACCTTAACGTTGAGATCGACCTGATCCGAAGTCCCGGGTACAGCATCGGTATCAACCGTGACTTCCTCGAAGAACCCCGTACGTTCGATACGCGACTTGGAGCGATCTACACGCTCCCTGTCATACCAGGCGCTCTCCATCTGCCGGATTTCGCGACGGATGACCTCACTCTGCGTTTTATTGTTACCCGAGATATTGATGCGATTGATGTACGCGCGTCGACCAGGATCGATAAAAAAGGTGACAGCAGCTTCGCGCTTTTCCCGGTTCAGTTCCGGAATGGGATTCACGTTGGCGAACGCGTAACCATCATTGCCCAAGCGATCCGTCAACTTGCGTGAAATCTCGTTAAGACGCTCACGGGAATAGACTTCGCCCGGCTTGATATTAACCAGCTTGCTCAGCTCGGTTTCGGGTACGAGGAAGTCCCCCGCCAGCTTGACATTGGAAAACTTGTAAGCCACGCCTTCGCGAATTCCGATGGTGATGTACACGTCTCGCTTGTCGGGCGTGATCGATACTTGCGAAGACTCGATGGCGAAATCAGCGTAACCATGATCTAGATACCAGGAGCGGATCTCTTCAAGGTCCCCCTGCAACCGCTGGCGCGAATATCGATCGCGTTTATTCCACCAGGTGAACCATCCAGACTCACCAAGGTTCATCAGATCCAGCAATTTGCTCTCGGAATAAGCCGAGGCCCCGATGATACGAATGCGCTTGATCGTCGCGATCTGACCCTCATTGATCTCGATATTGATCGCAACGCGATTGCGTTCGAGTGGCGATGCCGTTGTGCGTACGGTCACACCGTAATAGCTCTTGGTCAGGTAAAGCTGCTTGATTTCCTGTTCGACACGGTCAAGCACGGAGCGGTCAAAAGTCTGGGCCTCCGCAATACCTGCATCCTTTAAACCTTTGAGCAGAACATCGTTGCTGAACTCATCATTGCCGCTGATCGAGATGCGTGCGATAGCCGGACGCTCGTCCACCTGCACAACCAGAACGGCCCCTTCTGCCTCGATTCGCACGTCGCGGAAAAAGCCGGTGGCATAGAGTGCCTTCAGTGCCTGTGCGATCCGTTGATCATCGACGGTGTCTCCAATGCGGATTGGCAGGTAATTAAAGACCGTGCCGGCTTCCACTCGCTGTACACCTTCAACCCGGATGTCCTTCACGACGAAGGGTGACAGCGCGAATACGGCGGGCGCAAAAAGAGCAGCCAGCGCCGCGGAAAGAATTGTCTTGGTCATCAGCCCAGGCCGGAAAACTGTCGATTGATGTCGTTGAAGAAAGCGAGAAGCATCAGGCAGCCGAGAAGCACGAAGCCGACGCGCTGACCAAGCTCCATTACATGCTCGGAGAGCGGCTTTCCACGAATGATTTCAGCGAGATAATACAGCAAGTGCCCACCGTCCAGCAGCGGTACCGGCAGCAGGTTCAGCACCCCCAGGCTGATGCTGACAAGCGCAATGAAGCTGACAAAAGAGTCCAGCCCTGCCCTTGCGCTTTTGCCTGCGTAGTCCGCAATGGTCAAGGGGCCACTGACATTGCTGAGTGACACATCGCCACGCAACATTCGCCACATGACTTTGAGACTGAATGCTGTCGTAGTCCACGTTGACTCCATCGCTTTGCCCAGCGCATCGACCGGCCCATAGAACACTTCGGTCATCGTGATCCGCTGTGCCTGAGGGTCCGGCTTTACTTCGATGCCCACACGCCCCCGCGGCGGCTGACTGCCCGCGACAGACTCGATGCTGACGGTCAGATCGACCAGCTTGCCTGCCCGCTCAACACGCACGGGCACCGTGTGTCCGGATAGCGCTGCCACCGTATCGGCAAACACCTGGAAATGCGGGATAGCCACCTCATCCAGCAACACGATGCGATCCCCGGGTTGGATACCAGCCTTTTCGGCCGGACTGCCAGGCAACACACGCCCCACCACCGGCGAAACCTGCGGCATGGGCGGACGCAAACCAATTTGCTGCATGGGGTCAGGCTGACGATCATCGATCGACACGCCTCGCAGGTCGAGCTTGCGCTCTACGCGCTCACCGTCGGCAGACTGCACGAGCAACGACAAGGTTGCTCCGTCGATAGCCGACTCAATGACTGCCCAGCGCAAATCACCCCAGGATTGCAGCTCCTTTCCCCCGGCTTCGACGATGCGATCGCCACTGTTCAGGCCGGCACGCTGCGCAGCAGACCCGGGCTGAACACTGCCCACGGTCGATGCAACCTCAAACTGCCCGGTCATGAACAACACCCAGTACACGACGATCGCGAGCAGGAAATTTGCCGCTGGCCCGGCAAGCACAATCAGGGATCGCACCCAAACAGACTGCTGATTGAAGGCTCGGTGCAGTTCTTTCGCCGGCACGATATCGCCTTCGCGCTCATCCAGCATCTTGACGTAGCCGCCAAGGGGAAAGGCACAAATGGCCCACTCCGTGTCGTCCTGACCCGCACGACGCGACCAGAGGACGCGACCAAAACCGAACGAGAAACGCAGAACCTTGACACCAGACCAGCGCGCTACAAGGTAATGCCCCAGTTCGTGAATGACCACCAGAACCGCAATGGCAACAATGAAAGCCAGGATTGTTTGCAGCAAGGCCATGGAGAGCGCTCCCTCAGTGTCCTGCCCGGGCTTCCAGTTGCTCGCGTGCGCGGCTACGTGCCTCACCGTCGACGCCTGCAACTGTCGGCAGATCATCAAGGTGCACGACCGGCATGCGCGTCATGACCGCCTCAACCAGCGAGGCAATGCGATCGAACCGCAAACGCCCGTCGAGAAATGCCGCGACCGCAATTTCGTTGGCCGCGTTAAGCACCGTCGCGGCACTACCGCCGGCTTGCAGCGCGTCATAGGCAAGACGAAGACAGGGAAAGCGCTGCAAATCGGGGTCCTGGAAGCTGAGCTTGCCAGTTCGACAAAGATCCAGCATGCCGGTTCCGGACACCAGGCGATCCGGAAATCCCAGCGCATGGGCAATGGGGGTCCGCATGTCAGGCAAGCCAAGCTGGGCAATCACGGAACCATCGATGTAATCGACCATGGAGTGGATGACACTCTCCGGATGGATCACCACCGCAATGCGCTCCGCCTCTACCCCGAACAGCCAATGGGCTTCAATGACTTCCAGCCCCTTGTTCATCATGGTGGCGGAATCCACAGAAATCTTGCGCCCCATGACCCAGTTGGGATGCGCGCATGCCTGATCCGGGCTCACGTCGGCCAACTGCTTGATCGGGGTGTCACGGAAAGGCCCCCCAGAGGCAGTCAGGACGATGCGACGCACGCCACACTCGCGCAAACCGTAGTCAAAACCGACTGGTAAGGACTGGAAAATTGCGTTGTGTTCACTGTCTATGGGTAACAAGGTGGCACCTCCAGTGCGCACAGCCTCCAGAAACAGCTCGCCGGCCATGACCAGCGCCTCTTTGTTGGCGAGCAGGAGACGCTTGCCCGTGCGCGCCGCAGCGAGGGACGACGGCAATCCAGCGGCGCCTACGATCGCTGCCATGACCGTGTCGACCTCGGCCGCCGAGGCTATCTGTTCCAGCGCCTGCGGGCCGTACAGCACTTCGGTAGCAGTGTCTGCACCCACCAGCGTGCGCAGCTGCTGTGCCTCGGACGGCCCTGCCACCACGGCAACACGCGGACGGTGCTGACGGCATTGCTCAGCCAACTCTGCGACACGGCTGTGCCCACTCAGCGCAAACACTTCAAAGCGGTCCGGGTGACGCGCCACAACGTCCAGCGTGCTACAACCGATGGATCCGGTCGAACCGAGAATGGTGATGGATTGGCGCTTCATGTCAGCGACAGATCAACCATATCAGGCCAGCCAGAGGTAGCGTCGGCAACAGACTGTCAATGCGGTCCAGAACACCACCATGTCCGGGCAGGATGTTGCCGCTGTCCTTCACTTCAGCGCGACGCTTGAGCAGAGACTCGAACAGATCTCCCTCAATGCTCATTGCCGTATAAACCAAGGCAAGGCCAAGCCAAGCCAGTAGTGGCATCCAACTGGCCACAGCAGGAACCAGCAGGTGCATGGCCAGCGCGTAAAGCGCAACTGCCACCAGGGCGCCATATGCGCCCTCGCGACTCTTGCCCGGGCTGATCGTAGGCGCCAGTTTGACTTTTCCCCACCGACGCCCGACGAAATAAGCGGCCGTATCAGCAATCCAGACCGGTGCCATGAACGCCAACAAGCGCAAAGGCTCATCACGGCGTAGCTCAACCATGGCGATGGAAGCCGGCACCAGGACGATCAGTCCATAAATGAAACGACCGTAAAAGCCGCTCAAACCAAGCTCATAGCGCAACAGGACTGGTACCGAAAACAGCCACAGAGCCAAAGCGCATCCATATGCAGCTCCGCCGAGAACCATCAGATCCTGCTTCACGCCAGGCCCTGAACCGGCAACGCCAAACCCCAGCACAGGCAGCACAGCCAACACTGCAAAAACATGACGCTCGACCGTTGAGGACTTCAGCAAGCGAGACCATTCACCGGCCGCCAGCCAGACGATCGCAGCAACGAAGCAGGCCCATGCCCAATCAGGAAAGGCAAACAAGGCCACTGCAAGGATGGCACCGACAATCAGGGCGGTAATGACGCGGGTCTTGAGCATGTATCAGTTTTCCCCAGCGGGCTTGTCGAGCTGTTCGCTGGTGCGGCCAAAGCGACGCTCGCGCTGACGGAACGACGCAATCGCCTCGCCAAATGCTTCAGCATCAAAATCCGGCCACAAGCGATCAGTAAAGTAGAACTCTGTGTAAGCCAACTGCCAGAGCAAGAAGTTGCTGACGCGCTGCTCGCCCCCCGTTCGGATGAAGAGATCAGGCTCAGGCGCATCGGCCAGGGTCAGATAGGGAGCCAGATCGGCCTCCTCGTAACGCCCAGCCTTCTCCGGATGCTCAGCCACCATATTGTTGATGGCATTTAGCACATCCCAGCGGCCGCCATAGTTGGCCGCCACTGACAGGGTCAGCGCAGTATTGGCCCCTGTCAGCGCCTCGGCCTCCCGGATGACTTCAACCAGCGAAGGATCAAAGCGTGACAGGTCGCCAATAACGCGCAGGCGGATGTTGTTCTTGTGTAGTCGGGCTGCTTCATCCCGCAATGCCTGCATGAACAGGTTCATCAGGAACGACACCTCGTCCGGCGGACGACGCCAGTTCTCCGAGCTGAACGCGAACAGTGTCAGGTGCTCGACACCGTGGTCGATGCACAGCCGCACTACGGAGCGAACCGTTTCCACGCCACGCTTGTGCCCTGCCACGCGGGGCAGGAAGCGCTTCTTGGCCCAGCGCCCGTTGCCATCCATGACAATGGCAATATGTCGGGGCACAACCGAGGATTCGGGAATTTCACGCGTAGAGCTGAACAGACGCGACAGGGGCATGAGGCCGGGCTCCGCAGGACGTGATGGTCAGGCCTGAATCAAACCTGCATCAGGTCCTGTTCTTTTTGCGCGAGGAGCTTGTCGACTTCAGCAATGTATTTGTCGGTCAGCTTCTGGACGTCTTCCTGCGTGCGACGGTCTTCGTCTTCGGAAATTTCCTTGGCCTTGAGTGCATCCTTCAAAGAGGTATTTGCATCACGACGCAGGTTACGGATCGCCACCTTGGCGTTCTCACCTTCGCTCTTGACCACCTTGATCAGATCACGACGACGCTCTTCGGTCAGCGCAGGCATCGGCACACGGATGATGTCGCCCATCACGGCAGGATTCAGGCCTAGGTCAGACTCACGAATCGCCTTTTCCACCTTGGCAACCATGTTCTTTTCCCAAGGCTGCACACCCAGAGTACGGGCATCCAGCAAGGTCACGTTGGCAACTTGCGGAACGGCAGTGGGCGAGCCGTAGTAATCGACCATCACATGATCGAGCAGACCAGCGTGCGCACGGCCCGTACGCACTTTGCCGAGGTCGTTCTTGAGCGCCTCGATCGACTTCTGCATCTTGGCTTCAGTATTTTTCTTCAGTTCGGGAATCATTATTCAGCCCCTTCAAACGTGAACCAGCGTGCCTTCATCTTCACCCTTCACCACGCGCAGCAGCGCGCCTGGCTTGAAGATACTGAAGACCTTGATCGGCAGACGCTGGTCGCGACACAGTGCAAAAGCCGTAGCATCCATGACCTGCAGGTTGCGGGCAATGGCCTCATCGAACGTCACAGTCGTATAACGGGTCGCCGTCGGATCCTTCTTCGGATCGGCCGTGTAGATACCATCCACCTTTGTGGCCTTGAAGACGATCTGCGCACCGATCTCGCTGCCGCGCAGCGCGGCGGCCGTATCAGTCGTAAAGAAGGGATTGCCGGTTCCGGCGGCGAAGATGACCACACGGCCTTCTTCAAGGTGGCGGATTGCGCGGCCACGGATGTAGGGTTCCACGACCTGATCGACACGCAGTGCCGATTGCACGCGCGCACCGATACCCGCGTGGTTGAATGCGTCGGCAAGTGCCATCGCATTCATGATGGTTGCCAGCATTCCCATGTAGTCAGCCGTTGCGCGATCCATGCCAGACGCAGCGCCAGCCATACCACGGAAGATGTTGCCGCCACCGATGACCACACCGATCTCGACCCCCAGCTTCGCCACTTCGGCCACATCGGCCACGATGCCGGAAACCACCGACTGGTTGATACCGTAGGCATCATCCCCCATCAGGGCTTCACCGGAGAGTTTGAGCAGAATGCGTTTGTAGGCAGCAGCCATCTTTTCTCCTGTGGGGTTGGTGTGGCGCCGAACGGCGCCACAGGTATTCAATGTCAGGGCGGGCATATGCCCGCCCCGCAGACTCAGCGAGCCTGGGCAGCAGCAGCCTGGGCAGCGACTTCAGCAGCGAAGTCCGTGACCTTTTTCTCGATGCCCTCACCAACGAGGTACAGCGTGAAGCTTGCCACCGATGCGGACTTGCTCTTCAGCAATTGCTCGATGGTCTGCTTGCCGTCTTCAGCCTTGACGAAGACTTGCGACAGCAGGGTCACTTCCTTCAGGAACTTCTGCACCGTGCCCTCAGCGATCTTCGCCAGCATCTCTTCCGGCTTGCCCGATTCCTTGGCTTTTTCGATGGCCACGCGACGCTCGGTCTCGATGAGCTCGGGCGCAACGCCCGAAGCGTCCAGCGACTTCGGCTTGCTGGCCGCTATGTGCATCGCGATGTCCTTGGCCGTGGCATCGTCACCACCCACCAGATCCAGCAGCACGCCGACCTTGGAGCCACCGTGGATGTATTGAGCAGCCTTGCCCTTGGCTTCGACGCGCTCGAAACGACGGATCGAGATGTTCTCACCGATCTTGCCAACCAGTGCGGTGCGCACGGCTTCGACGTTCGAGCCCTGCAGCGCCAGGCCCGACAGAGCAGCCACGTCGGCCGGATTCTGCGTGGCCACCAGTTCGGCAACAGCCTTGGTGAAAGCCAGGAAGTCGTCGTTCTTCGCCACGAAGTCGGTTTCACAGTTCACTTCGACAATGGCGGCCAGCTTGCCGTCAGCGGAAATGTAGGTGCCGACGATGCCTTCAGCCGTCACGCGGGCAGCCGCCTTGCTGGCCTTGTTGCCCAGCTTGACGCGCAGGATCTCTTCAGCCTTGCCCAGATCGCCGTCGGCTTCGGTCAGCGCCTTCTTGCATTCCATCATGGGCGCGTCGGTCTTCGCGCGCAGTTCAGCCACCATGCTTGCGGTAATTGCCGCCATGCTTGCTCCTTGAGTTCAGTCCAGATGCCGCTTATAGCGGCTTGAAGAAAAAACAGCCGGTCGCGTGCGATGCACGCCCCCGGCTGCGATTTTCAGGGGGCTCCATGTGGGGCTGATGACAGCCCCGGCCCATCATTACGCAGAAGCTGCGGCGTCCACTTCGACGAACTCGTCGGACACAGCTGCCACGAAGGCTTGCTCCATGTTGCTCTTGCCTTCCAGCACGGCATCAGCCACGCCTTGGGCGTACAGACGGATCGCGCGCGACGAGTCGTCGTTACCCGGAATCACGTAGTCGACACCTTCGGGGCTGTGGTTGGTATCCACAACGGCGATCACGGGGATGCCCAGCTTCTTGGCTTCGGTGATGGCGATCTTGTGGTAGCCCACGTCGATCACGAAGATCGCGTCCGGCAGGCCGGCCATGTCCTTGATGCCGCCAATGGACTTCTGCAGCTTCTCCAGCTCACGCTTGGCCATCAGGGCTTCTTTCTTGGAAAGCTTGTCTTGCGAGCCTTCCTCGAACATCTGTTCCATTTCCTTCAGGCGCTTGATCGAGCCCTTAACCGTCTTGAAGTTGGTCAGCATGCCGCCGAGCCAACGTTCATCCACGAAAGGCAGACCGGCACGTTGCGCTTCTTCAGCAACGATCTCGCGGGCCTGACGCTTGGTGCCCACCATCAGAACGGTGCCACGGTTAGCCGACAGCTTCTTGATGAAGGCCATGGCTTCGTTGTACTTCTGGAGAGTCTTCTCCAGGTTAACGATGTGAATCTTGTTGCGATGGCCGAAAATGAAGGGGGCCATCTTGGGGTTCCAGAAGCGGGTCTGGTGGCCGAAGTGGACACCGGCTTCCAGCATTTGACGCATGGTCACTGCCATTTTGATACTCCGTATTTACAGGTTTGGTCCGCCGCCTGCGGCTGCATGTAACGTCCATGCCCAGTGCCGTTTCTGAGTCGAAGCTGACAGAACGGCCAACCCATTACCGCTGGCGTGTGAATTTGCGCGAATTTATACATCCAAAGCAGCGCAGCCCACGATTCTAGCAGCGAAGCGGCCCGAGGCTCAAGCCCGCCATTGCTGCCCAGCCGCAAACGGGTTACCTTTGCCCCTTTGCGCCAGCCACTCCCCCGCAGCATGAACGTCGTCATCAAGACCCCCGAAGAAATCGCAAGCATGCGCGTCGCAGGCCGCCTAGCCTCCGAAGTGCTGGACTACATCACCCCGTTTGTCGTGCCGGGCGTAACAACCGAAGAGCTGGACCGCCTGTGCCACGACTACATGGTCAATGTGCAAGGCACGATCCCGGCTCCGCTGAACTATTGCCCTCCAGGCTATTCCCCCTACCCCAAGTCGATCTGTACCTCGATCAACCATCAGGTCTGCCACGGTGTTCCTGGCCCCAAAGCGCTCAAGAAGGGTGACATCGTCAACCTGGACATCACGGTCATCAAGGATGGTTTCCACGGAGACACCAGCCGCATGTTCCTGGTTGGCGGCGACGTCAGCATCCAGGCCAAGCGCCTGTGTCAGGTCACCTACGAATGCATGTGGCTGGGCATTGCCGCCGTGAAGCCTGGTGCCACGCTGGGCGATATCGGGCATGTCATCCAGCGCCACGCCGAAGGTGCCGGCTTCTCGGTCGTTCGTGAATTCTGCGGCCACGGCATCGGCCGCAAGTTCCATGAAGAGCCCCAGGTCGTGCACTACGGCCGCCCTGGCACCGGCATGACGCTGCGCGAAGGCATGATTTTCACCATCGAGCCCATGATCAACGCCGGCAAGGCCGCGATCTCGGAACTACCTGACGGCTGGACCATCGTCACGCGCGACCGCTCGCTTTCGGCACAGTGGGAGCACACCATCGTCGTCACCCCTACCGGCGCCGAAGTCCTGACAGTATCGGCAGGCTCGCCGGCCATCCCTGAGATCGTCAGCAACGCCGGCATCCGCCTGGCCAGCTGACACAATGGGGACTCCCCTGCTGCCTGACCGGGCCCTGCTTGAAACCCTGCGCGTCGTGCTGCAGACCGCTGCCACATGTCTGCAGGAAGACTACGAACAGGATCCCAACCCGACACGTCTGCTGCAAAGTCGCGCCCGCATCGTCGACTTCGTCCTGTCAGACCTCTGGCAGATGTGCGGGCTACCGGCCGAGCTGACCCTGGTTGCCGTCGGCGGCTACGGTCGCCGCGAGCTCTACCCTTACTCCGACGTCGACATCCTCGTACTACTGCCCACCGACGAAGTAGAGGACGATGTACGCCAACGCATCGAAGGGTATATCGGCTGCCTGTGGGATCTGGGCCTCGACATAGGCCACAGCGTGCGCTCGGTAGACGAGTGCATGCGCGAATCCGCACTCGACGTCACCGTCCAGACCAACCTCATCGAATCGCGACGGCTCACCGGCAGCCTGCCGCTGTACCGCGAATTCCTGCGTCGCCTGTTCGTCGAGTTCAACCCGGAATCCTTTTTCCACGCCAAGTCAGCCGAGCAGGAGCAGCGCTACAACCGCTTCAACCAGACGCCCTATGCGTTGGAACCGAACTGCAAGGAAAGCCCGGGCGGCCTGCGTGACCTGCAGGTCATCATCTGGCTAACCCTGTCAGCTGGTCTCGGCACGCGCTGGTCTGACCTCGCCCGCCACGGCCTCATCACCCGCGACGAAGCACGCGAACTCCGCACCTGCGAACGCTTCATGCAGCACGTGCGCATCCGCTTGCACTACATCGCGCGACGCCGTGAAGATCGCCTGATCTTCGACGTGCAGGAAACGCTCGCCAAAGCCTTCAGCCTCGAAGCCACAAAAGCCAAGCGCGCATCCGAAGTGATGATGCAGCGCTACTACCGTGTCGCAAAGAAGATCACCCAGCTCAACGGCCTGCTGCTGCAGAACATTGCCCAGCGCTATGCACCACCCGCGCTCAGCAACGTGCGTGCCGTCGACGAAGACTTCCAGATCTGCGGCGAACTGCTCGACATCGTCGACGACGACGTCTTCGAACGCCACCCCGGCGCCATGCTCAAAGCCTACCTTCACATGCAGCAGCAAAGCGGTGTCAAGGGCATGAGCGCGCGCACCCTGCGCGGCTTGTGGCGTGGCCGCAAACTCATCAATGCCGCCTTCCGCCGCGATCCCGAGAACCGCAGCACCTTCCTCGCCATCTTCCAGCAGACACGTGGCCAGACGCACGAACTGCGGCGCATGAACCAGTACGAAACGCTGGGCAGCTACCTGCCCGCCTTTGGCCGCATCGTTGGCCAGATGCAGCACGACCTCTTCCACGTCTACACCGTCGACCAGCACATCCTGCAGGTCCTGCGTAACGTACGCCGCTTCGCACTCGAAGAGCACGGCCACGAATACCCGTTGATGACCCGCCTGATGGCCGAATTCGAGCGCCCCTGGGTGCTCTACATCGCTGCCCTCTTTCACGACATCGCCAAGGGCCGCGGCGGCGACCATTCCACGCTGGGCATGAGCGATGCGCGCCGTTTCGGTCGCGACCACGGCATGCTCAAGGAGGACGTCGACCTCATCGTCTGGCTGGTCGAACAACACCTCGCCATGTCGCAGGTCGCGCAGAAGCAGGACCTCACCGACCCCGACGTGATTCGCCAGTTCGCCGCCCGCGCCGGCACCGAACGACGCCTGACCGCGCTCTACCTGCTTACCCATGCAGACATCCGCGGCACCAGCCCCAAGGTATGGAACGGCTGGAAGGGCAAGCTACTCGAAGACCTCTTCATGGCCTCGCGCCAGTTATTGCGCGGCGACACCCCGCAACTCGCGCTGGGCCTCGACGAACGCCGCGAGCAAATCCGCGAACGTCTGCGCTTCTACGGCCTCATGCCCGATGTCGAAAACGACCTCTGGTCCGACCTCGACACCGTGTACTTCCTGCGCCACGACATCGAAGAAGTCGCCTGGCACACGCGCATGCTCTACCACCGGCCACACGGCGATGAGCCCATCGTCAAGGCGCGCCCCAGCCCGGTCGAAAAGGGGCTGCAGATCATGGTCTACACGCGTGACCAGAAAGATCTGTTCATGCGCCTGTGCGCCTACTTCGCGCGGCTCGGCTACACCATTCTCGACGCCAAGATCCACACCACCACCAAGGGCTACGCGCTGGACAGCTTCGTGGTCATGGACCCCGGCCAGGAAACCGACTACCGCGACGTCATCGGCCTCATCGAGCACGACCTCACCGAGCGCTTGCGCAGCGAAGCGCGAATCGACGCGCCGACGTCAGGTCGCGTCTCACGCCAGATCAAGCACTTCCCGATCACCCCCGCCGTCACGCTGCAGCCCGACGAACGCGGCCAGCACTTCATCCTCTCCATCGTTGCCGCCGACCGCCCCGGCCTGCTTTACTCCGTGGCGCGCACACTGGCCGAACACGGCGTGGAAGTGCACACGGCAAAAATCATCACGCTGGGCGAACGCGCGGAAGACACGTTCCTCGTCAGCAGCCGCAACCTGGACAATAGCGGCAAGACCGTGCAGCTGGAAGCAGCTTTGCTCGAACGGCTAAGGGTTTAACACTTCGCAAGCATTGGCGCTGGTGCGGGCCACAAGCACAGTCGTTTCGAGCCCACGTAATTCGGCCAGCACCTCAGCAAAGCGCCTAACCTCTGCCGGCTCATTGCGCCCCTGCGGCAGCCATGCCGGAGGAATGTCCGGCGCATCGGACTCCAGCACGATGCTCTCCAAAGGCAGGGTCGCTGCGAGTTCGCGGATGCGCGTCGAGCCGCTATAGGTCATTGCGCCACCGAAACCCAGTTTGAAACCCAGATCGATAAAGGCCTGCGCCTGCTGGCGGCTGCCGTTGAAGGCGTGGGCGATGCCGCCTCTGAGCTTATGGCGCCGCAGGTACTTGAGAACTCGGTCTTGCGCACGGCGCACATGCAGGATGACGGGCAGGTCGAATTCGCGAGCGAGTTTGAGCTGGGCGTTGAAGAACCACTCCTGCCGCTCCGGGTCGCCATCGGGTTCGAAACCGTCGAGGCCGATTTCGCCGACGGCGCAGGCGTCGCCTTGTGAGAGCTGCGCGCGCAGCACTTCGATGTCGGACTCCTGTGCGCGATTGACGTACAACGGGTGAATGCCCAGTGCAAAGACACTGCCGGGCAGTGAGCGTGCCAAGCTGCGGACAGTCTCGAAGTTGCTGACTTCAACCGCGGGCAGCACAAAGCGCGTGACGCCGGCGGCTCGCGCCCGTGCAATCACATGTTCGCGGTCGGCGTCGAACTCGGCTGCGTCCAGGTGCAGGTGGGTATCGATCAGCGCGAGCTGACCGGGCTTAGCTTCGGACGTTTCAGCTGCGGCAGACACGCGCCGCATCCCCGTCCAGCCAGGCCGCACTCTGCGCTGCCAGCTGTTCAACAGCCGTACGCAACGCCAGAGCCCCGGTAGCGGGGCCGCTGCCCTGCAGAGGTACGCGCAAATCAAAGCTGCGCTGCGTCACAAGCTGCTGGGCGTCACGCAGCAGCTGCGCGTCTGCCGACACGACAGCTTGCGCCGCGCCGCCCTGCTCTACTTCGACGATGAATTCGCCCAGCGAGATCTGCAGGCGACAGCGTGCACCACCCTCCAGGCCCAGACTTCGCGTGAGTGCGGCTTCCACCATGCTTGATGGCGGTGCTGCCCAGCGGTTGCTTGCGTAGACGCCGCGACGGGTGGGCTGGGCTCTTTCGCGATACAGCATTGCGGTACTCGCCACAACAGGCTGGGCGATGACCTGGAGGCTGCGCAACGGCACCGGGCTGCGCGTAGCACCTGCCGGGAAGCTGCCGCCCAGATCGTGTTGGGTAAGCTGGGGCGCCGGCGAAGGCGTACTGCAGGCCGCCAGCATCAGTAGTGCGGAAGACAGGATGAGAGGGCGCATGGAGATTCGACGCGTCATTTGGTGGCCGCCTCGCCGGGGCCCGGTGGTGGCGCTTCGCGCCCCATCAGCAGCATCTGCGGTGAACGCTGCAAGTCGCCGAGCAAGCCATTGATCTGTGCCGAGGTACCTTGCAGTTCAGTACTCAGGGCATTGATGCGCGGCAGCGTGTCGGCGACGAGACCACCTTGCAGATCGGAGCCCAGGCGATCAATGCGTGCTCCCGCAGCGTCAATCTTGCCGATGGCCCGATTCCAGTTATCGATGATGCCCGGCAACTGCTTTGTAGCCTTGCTGACTTCACGCACGGCACTCTGCAGCTCTGCGGCGGCTTCGGGTGAGGCATAGGCGCGCACGTCCTTCACCAGCGCGGGCATCTGGGCCAAGGTCTTTTCGAGGTGGGTTGTACTGGCGGCAATGTTCTGCAGTGCTTTGTCGATGCGTTCGAGGTTCTCGGCGCGCAGCACATGGGCGACACCTTGCGAGGCTTCATCGAGGCGGCCGACGACGCGGCGACCTGTCTCGCTGGCCTGATCGACAAGCCCCGGCTGCAGCGCGATGCGTGCTACGTCTTCGCCCACCGGGAGCAAGGGGCGCGGATCCTTGCCCGAATCATCGAGCTGAATGAAGGCATTGCCGGTCAGCCCCTGGAAGCCAAGGGTGGCTACAGTGCCGTAGGTGATCGGCACATCCTGACGAACGCGGATACGCACCACGACTTTGTGAGGGTCTGAATCATCAAGGTCAATGGCCATCACGCGGCCCACGCGCACCCCGCGAAAGCGCACTGCGGCCTGACTGGTCAGGCCCGTCACGCCTTTGTGGGTCTCCAGCTCGTAAATGCGGTATTCCTCACCGCCACCGCCAAACCACCACACGACAGCGATGATGGCTCCGGTAAGCAGCAGGGCAACGAAACCAACTATCAGGGCGTGAGCGCGATTTTCCATGGCGTCTTGATCAACGAGCCCACGGTGTCATCGGCTCGTCGCGCCGATGGTAGGCATGGAAGAAATTGTCGATGAAGGGGTGTGTCAGACACATGATTTCTTCAACAGTTTCGCAAGCCAGTATACGGTGATCGGCCAGCACCGCAACCCGGCTGGACAGCGCCAGCAAGGTATCCACGTCATGCGTGACGAATACTACGGTCAGGCCCAGCGAATCATGGAGGTTGCGGACAAGTTTGACGAAGCCGGCGGCGCGCTCAGGATCCAGCCCCGCCGTGGGCTCGTCGAGCAGCAGCAATTCCGGCTCCAGCGCCAGCGCACGGGCCAGCGCCACGCGCTTGACCATGCCGCCCGACAGCTGCGAGGGCATCAGCCAGGCTTGCTGGGGGTCCAGCTCGACCAGCGCCAGACGACTCATCACCAGGGTGTGAATCTCGTCGGCATGCAGACCACCGACCTCCCGCAACGGGAAGGCCACGTTGTCGAACACGTTGAGGGCAGAAAACAGCGCACCGTGCTGGAAGAGCATGCCGAAGCGCTGGCGGCGCAAACGCCGCTCGTTGTAAGTGCCCGCAGCAAAAGGCTGGCCAAACAGGCGAACCTCGCCGCGATCCGGCTTCGACAGACCGGCGATGTGGCGGATCAGGGTTGTCTTCCCCTCACCCGACCCCCCGATGAGCGCCAGCAGTTCACCGGCATGGATGCCCAGACTGATGCCGTCATGCACCACCTGTTTGCCGAAGCGGGTGTGCACATCCACCAGCTCGACAGGCAAGGTAGCCGCCTTCATCGCGCCACCCCGATGGTGCGGGTGAGCACCGCGAATATCGCGTCGAGCAGGATCACGACCGTGATGCTGGCGACCACCGACGTGGTCGTGTGAGACGACAGACTCTCGGTGTTCGGTTTGATACGCATGCCGAAGTGGCAGGCCAGCAACGCAATGGCCAACCCGAAGACTGCTCCCTTGACAAGGCCGATACCGATGTTGGCGATCGGCACGACAGCGGGCAAACGTTCAAAGAAACTCACCAGGTCGATGTTGAGCTGCATCCAGGCGCTGAAGGATCCGCCGATCATCGCCGCCGCTGAAGTCCATGCCACCAGCAACGGCATCCCCAGCGTCAGCCCCAGGACCTTGGGCAAGATCAACCGCTGGTAACGCGACACGCCCATCGCCGCGAGCGCGTCGATCTCTTCGGTCACGCGCATCACGCCGATCTGCGCCGTGATGGCAGAACCGGATCGACCCGCGACAAGGATGGACACCAGCACCGGGCCCAGCTCGCGGATGACGCCGAGGCCAAGGATGTTGATGAGGAAGGTTTCGGCACCGAAGTTCTGCAGCTGCAGCGCAGAAAGGTAGGACAACACGATGCCGATCAGAAAGCCCAGCAGGGCCGCAATGGGCAAGGCGCAGACGACGTCCTTGTAGAACGCCGCACTGGTTTCCCGCAACGGGATTTCACGCGGATGCCAGGGCAAGCGGCATACCTCGTCGACGATGTGGCCGATGAGCTCAACCATGCCGCGCAAGTTGTCGACGATGTTGAGCGCCCCCTTGCCGATACGTGTGAGCAAACGCTCCAAACGCGCAGGCCTTGGCTCTTCAACGATGGGGGCATGGCTGATGCGCTCGAACGAATTGGCCAGCGCCGGCGGCATGATCAGGGTCTCGGGATAGCTGCCGCCCCAGGTGCGCCAAAGCAGCAAAGCGCCGAAGGCATCGAGGCGTGAGACCTGCGACAAGTCCCAGACCGCATTCTGTCGATGCGTACCGAGCTGGTGACGCAGGACCATCAGACGGGGACGTAATGCCGCAAGCGTCCAGTCACCGTGCAGGTGTATGCCGCCATCGACACGTTGCAATCGTGGGCCGGCGGACCTGGAACCGCGCCGCATGCCGCCCTCAGACTCCGCTCTCAGCGGGTTGCCGCTGCATCTTCACGCGCAGGCTACGCCCCAGTCGCGCCCATTGCTGCTCTTCTTCGTGCAGGGCAGCGGCTGTCAGCGGCATGGTGCGCTGCCAGTCGGCCGGTGCATAAACAACATGGCCTCCGCGCTTGTCACGGTCGATGCGGATGCGTCCCTGCACCTGTTCGTCGCGCGCCCGATGTACGACAACCGCCAGACGCAGACACAGGATCAAATCCCAGTCGATGCTCTCCGGGTCGATAGCCTGCACGCGTTCCAGCTTGCCACGGTGCGCCAGGGCGATTCGCGCCAGACGCCCCTGATCCATGCGCGAAAAGCCAGGCATGTCGGCATTGGCGAGGATGTAGGCGGTGTGTTTGTGATAACTCGCGTGGGCAATCGACAAGCCCAGCTCATGCAGCTTGGCGGCCCAATCCAGGAAGCGGCGATCGTGATCATCCGCCTCGGCACACGCGGGGTGCAGATCGGCCAGCAGCTGCAGCGCTGTCTCGGCCACCCGACGCGCCTGCCGCGGGTCGACCTGGTAGCGCGTCATGAAAGCTTCGACCGTTGCATCACGCAAGTCGTGGCGGTGATAGCGACCGAGCAGATCGTAAAGCACGCCCAGCCGCAAGGCACCGTCCGAGAACACCATGTGCTCAAGCTCGAACTCCTTGAACACGGCTGACAGGATGGCGAAGCCGCCGAGGAAGACCGGCAAGCGATCCGACTTCAGGCCTTCCAGCCCCATACGTTCAATGTGCCCGGCCTTGAGCATGTGGGTGCGCAAACGGTCCAAGCCCTCACGCGTGATGCCCGAACTCGAAAATCCGTTGAGTTCCAGCACATCGCACACGGCCTTGGCCGAGCCGCTGGACCCCACCGCCTGATCCCAACCCGTGCGGTTGTAAGCGCCAGTAATCGCCTGCAACTCCTGCCGCGCTGCCAACTCGGCTTCGCGCAAGGCGCTGCGCTCGATCAGGCCATCGGGGAAGTAGCGCAGGCTGTAGCTCACGCAACCCATGTAGAGCGATTCGAGCTGCAACGGCTCGAAGTTGCGACCAATGATGAACTCTGTCGACCCGCCACCGATATCGACGACCAGCTGCTGCAGGCCCGGGTCAGGCAATGTATGCGCTACCCCCACGTAGATCAGCCGAGCCTCTTCACGTCCAGCGATCACTTCGATGGGGAAGCCCAGCGCCTCCTCGGCCCGGACGAGGAATTCGGGCGCGTTCTTGGCCACACGCAGGGTATTGGTGGCTACCGCGCGCACGGCGTCGGGCGAGACGCCTCGCAGGCGCTGACTGAAGCGCCGCAAGGCCTCCAGACCGCGCTGCTGGGCAGCCTCGTCGAGGATCTTGTCGCTGCTCAGGCCGGCGGCCAGTCGAACCGAAGCCTTGAGGTTATCCAGCGGATAGATCTGGTCGTTGACAACCCGCCCGACGATGAGGCGGAAACTGTTGGAACCCAGATCGACGGCGCAGACTAGTTCGTAAGGCATGGACAGGGCTCGGCTTCAGGGGGAACGGCGGAATTCAATCGTCAGAGACAGGCAACAAATCGGCCCCGATTGTAACTTGCCCGTGGCAGGCGGCCTAACGTAGCCTCAAGGCTTGTGCGCGATTGCTGCAGGCGCGGGGAACGACAGGCCGATTGGCATGCCGGATCGCCCGACTGCCGGACGCCCTCACGGCTCCGTAACAATCCTGACATTTTTCTGTCACATACTGACGCATTGCGCCAGACGCATTACTCCTTCCATTCCGCCCAAGCGGCCAGACACCTGACATGAATCACCCCACGCCGCACCGCCTAGCCCCTGCAGAGAGCCTGATCAACCGCGAGTTGGCCCTGCTGGCCTTCCAGCGCCGCGTGCTGGCGCAGGCCGATGACGACAGCGTGCCGCTGCTGGAGCGTCTGAAATTCCTCTGCATCGTATCGAGCAATCTCGATGAGTTCTTCGAGATCCGCGTGGCTGGCCTCAAGGAGCAGATGCGCAGCAACACCTTGCTACCCGGCGGCATCCGCCCGCAGGCGCTTTACGACGAGGTCTGCCAGGAGGTGCACGGCATCGTCGCCGAGCAATACGCCCTGCTCAACGACATCATCCTGCCAACCCTGGCCAGCGAAGGCATCGTCTTCCTGCGCCGCCCGCTGTGGAACGAGGCCCAACGCGCCTGGATCCGCCAGTACTTTGAAGACGAAGTGATGCCCGTACTGACCCCGGTGGGGCTGGACCCGGCGCACCCCTTCCCGCGCGTGCTCAACAAGAGCCTCAACTTCGCCATCGAGCTTGAGGGGCGCGACGCCTTCGGCCGAAACTGCACCGCCGCCATCGTGCAGGCGCCTCGCTCCCTGCCGCGCGTCATCCGCCTGCCCAAGGAGCTGACCGGCGTCGACTACGGCTTCGTGTTCCTCTCATCGGTGCTGCACGCCCACGTCAGCGAGTTGTTCACCGGCATGAGCGTGCTGGGCTGCTACCAGTTCCGCGTCACGCGCAACAGCGACCTGTTCGTCGATGAAGAAGAAGTGAAAGACTTGCGCAAGACCCTGCAAGGCGAATTGCAGCAGCGCAATTACGGTGACGCCGTTCGCCTGGAGGTCGCCGACAACACCTCCCCGCAGATCACCGACTTCCTGCTGCAGCAGTTCGGGCTGGAGCGCGAAGAGCTCTACCGCGTGCCCGGCATCGTCAACCTGGTACGCCTGATGCAGGTACCGGACTGGGTGGACCGCCCCGATCTCAAGTACCCGCCCTTCACCGCATCCCTCCCCAAGGGCCTGGAAAAGCGTGTCAACCTGTTCGACGCCATCCGCAAGCAGGACATCCTGCTGCACCACCCGTTCCAGAGCTTCAACCCCGTCATCGACCTGCTCAAGCTGGCCGCGGATGATCCGCAGGTACTCGCCATCCGCATGACGGTGTACCGCACCGGCAACGACTCCGTACTCATGGAGCAGCTGCTGCGTGCCGCGCGCAAGGGCAAGGAAGTGAATGTCGTTGTCGAGCTGATGGCACGCTTCGACGAAGAAGCCAATATCAACTGGGCGGCCAAGCTCGAAGATGCCGGCGCTCACGTCGTGTACGGTGTGTTCGGCTACAAGACGCACGCCAAGATGCTGCTGATCCTGCGACGCGAAGAGAACGAAGATGGCACCAGCCAGCTGCGCCGCTACGTGCACCTCGGCACCGGCAACTACCACCCGCGGACAGCCCGGTTCTATACCGACTTCGGCCTGATGACGACCAATCCCGAAATCGGCGACGACGTGCACGAAGTCTTCAAGCAGCTCACCGGTCTGGGCCACGCCCAGAGCCACATGCATTTGCTGCAGGCTCCATTCCTGCTGCAGCCGGGCATCGTCGCCGCCATCGACGCCGAGGCCACCAACGCCCGCGCCGGCCGCAAGGGCAGGATCATTGCCAAGATGAACGCACTCATGGAAGCCGGCACCATCCAGGCCTTGTACGAAGCCTCACAGGCCGGCGTCGAGATCGACCTCATCGTGCGCGGCCCTTGTGCCCTGCGCCCCGGCATCAAGGGCCTGTCAGAGAACATCAAGGTACGCTCCGTCGTTGGCCGCTTCCTCGAACATTCCCGCATCTTTCATTTCCACGCCGATGGTGAAGAGAAGCTCTACCTCTCCAGTGCCGACTGGATGGACCGCAACTTCTTCCGTCGCATCGAGATCGCCTTCCCCGTGCTCGACCCGAAGATCAAGCGTCGCGTGATGCGCGAAGGCCTGCAGTGCTACCTCAGCGACAACTCACAAGCCTGGGAGCTGGATGGCGAGAGCGGCAGTTACTTCAAACGCAGCACCCGCGGCGCGCGCCGTTCCGCCCAGGAATGGCTGATGAAGGAAATCGGCGGAGCCTGAGGCCCTTCCGGGAAAAACCCTCTCGCTTGAAAGACCCACACCCGACACGCAGCCGCTGTAGCCGGTTAAATCCGGCCCTGCCAATCCGGCCCGCGCCGCCTCTGTAGGTGCGACTTCAGTCGCACAAACCCGCTTCGCAAACCTCCGCCAGCGGGCCAGCGCCCGGTGACCGGTTGCTGCCCGGCCTTGGGCCGCACAAGCACAAGACCGCAGCGCACCGCAGTGTGACTTTTGTCACGGATTTGTTCTATCCTGCGCGCTGCGCTTGCGTCTCCGGCAGCTGCACACCGACGACCCGGCGTAACAAAAACACAACCAGCAACCAGGAGACAATCATGCGTATCACCCGCTTCGCGCTGGGTACGCTCCTGCTCGCATCGAGCATGGCAGCCCACTCGGCAAACCGCCCCGCCGGTTACGTCACCCTCTGCACGGAAGGCAAGACCTGCTCGGTCAGCAGCTCGACCAGCGTTGCTTACGGCCGCGCCGACAAATTCACCTACAAGACCCTGGTCGGCAGCTTCGTCTGTGGCGAAGTCACCTTTGGCGCCGGTACCAAGGTTGCGGGCGGCACCAACGAGTGCTCGGTCCCCAGCGGCACCAGCACCTCGAGCTCGGCTCCCTCCTCCAGCTCCTCCAGCTCGTCGTCGATCAGCAGCAAGTCCTCGTCCTCTTCCTCATCGAGCAGCGTCGTGAGCTCCAGCAGCTCTTCCGCCACATCCTCCGTTTCTCCCCCGACCGGCGACAGCGTCATGGGCTGGGCCACACGTGCCAGCGGCGGCTTCCCCACCGGCGGCGCCGGCGGCAACTCCTGCACGGCAACCAGCATGGCCGAGCTGACCTCGTGCATCAGCACGGCGTCGAGCGGCGCCAACAAGGCAATACCCTGGATCGTGTACGTCAAGGGCTTCATCAACGGCGCCACCAATGCTGACGGCACGGGCTACACGCAGCAACGCATCTCTCGCCCCAACACCTCGCTGATCGGCATCGTCGAAAACGGCGTGGTGCCGACGCTCAACGCCGTGTGGATCAACATCAGCAGCCAGGACAACATCATCGTGCGCAACGTGCGTTTCGTCGCTGGCACCGATCCGGCCTGGGCCTATGAAAGCCTTGGCAGCTGCACCTATGTCGACAAGGACTACTGCGCCTCCAACGCCGAGCCGGATTCGCTGACGCTGCAAGGCGTGACGCGCGCCTGGATCGACCACAACGAATTCACCGATGGCGCGAACTTCAACGGCGTGAATCCGAACAAGGCCTGGTACAAGATGTACGACGGCCTGCTCGACATCAAGAAGGGCTCGGACTACATCACCGTGTCGTACAACAAGTTCAGCAACCACGACAAGACCATGCTGATCGGCTCCAGCGACGTGGCCGACGGTGAGTACCGCCTCACTTTCTACCGTAACTGGTTCCAGTACACCGGTCAGCGCACGCCGCGAGTCCGCAACGCCAACGCCCACATCCTCAACAATCTGTACGAAGGCGTTAAGCGCACGACCGAAGATCGCCCGTACCACATGACCTACGCCATCGGCCTCGGCTTCAACGGCAAGGCTTACTCGGAACGCAACGCGTTCGACATCTCCGGCGCCGTCGCAACCGACATCCTGTCCGCCAACTTCGATGCCTGGAGCCAGTACTTCACCGACGTGAGTTCCTGGCTCAACGGTACGGCGGTCGACTTCAACGCCGCCGCAGCGACGGTCGTGAATGCCAAGAACGCCGTCAAGAACTCCGGCAAGCCCTTCCTGGGCCCTGTCAGCTGGAGTCCGTCGGCCAACTACAGCTACACGCCGCTGACCTCGGCTGACGCGGTGCGCTCCGCCGTCAAAGCAGGTGCCGGAGTTGGCAAGATCACACCGTAATCGCCAACGACGCTTCCTCATAACGCCCGCCGGTCACAAGCCTGCGGGCGTTTTTCGTTGCGATTCGAGCCGCTTCAGGCCCAGTGGTCAGCCGCCGTAAATTGCTGAATGCACCGCATCGAGCAGATTCCCGTCAGCAGCGGCACCGCGGGCCTCCAGCTGTCCCAGCTGATGGCCGCGCTGAGTCACGCACTCGACATGACCGAGGGGCAACCCGCCGGGCACTGCGTGCGCTGCTGCTGGATCGGCATGCACATTGGCCGCGAAATCGGGCTGCCCGAGGACGAGCTGTGGGAGCTCTACTACGTGCTGCTGCTCAAAGACCTTGGCTGCAGCAGCAACGCCGCCCGTATCTGCGAGCTCTACCTCACCGATGATCTGGACTTCAAACGCGACTTCAAGACCGTTGGCGACAGCCTGCCCAGCGTGCTTGGCTTCGTCCTGCGCCATACGGGTCTCAAGGCCGGGCTCGCCGAACGCTTCCGAACCCTTCTCAACATCTTCCAGAACGGCGGCGAGATCGCTCGCGAACTGATCGAGACGCGCTGCCAGCGTGGTGCCGACATTGCGCGCCAGCTGCGCTTCCCCGAAGCAGTTGCCCAAGGCGTGCAAAACCTCGATGAGCACTGGAACGGCCATGGCAAGCCTGTTGGCCGGCAAGGTAACGCCATCCCCATCTATTCACGCATCGCGCTGCTCGCCCAGATCATCGACGTCTTCCACACCAGCGGCGGCCCGCTACCCGTGCTTGACGAAGTGCGGCGCCGCTCGGGTACCTGGTTCGATCCCAAGCTCGTCGACGCTTTCCTGCAGGTCAGCCAGCGTGCCGAGTTCTGGCAGCTGCTGGTCTCCAGTCACATCACTCAAGCAGTCTTCGCGCTGGAACCCGCACGCGAAACCCTGGCACTCGACGACGACTACCTCGATGACATCGCGGCTGCTTTCGGTCAGGTCGTCGATGCCAAGAGCCCCTACACCAGCGGCCACAGCGCGCGCGTCGCGCTCTATACCGACATGATCGCCGAGAGCATGGGACTCAGCGCTGAACGACGCCGCTGGCTCAAACGCGGCGCCCTGCTGCACGACGTCGGCAAGCTCGGCGTCAGCAATACCGTGCTCGACAAGCCCGGCAAACTCGACAGTGAGGAATGGGCTGCCGTGCAGCGCCACGCGGCCTACACCGAAGCCATCCTTTCGCGCATCGAAGCCTTCGCCGAACTGGCCCGCATCGCCGGCGCCCATCACGAAAAGCTCGACGGCACAGGCTATCCGCGCGGGCTCAAGGGGGAGCAGATCAGTCTGGAAACACGCATCATCACGACAGCCGACATTTTCGACGCCATCACGGCCGAACGCCCCTATCGCGGCGCCACGCCCATTCCGCGCACGCTGGAAATCATGTCAGAGCACCTGCACACCGCCATCGACCCTGGCTGCTTCGCAGCACTCAAACAGGCCCTGGCGCACCTCGACATGCACTGATCTATTTGCTCGCCGCCTCGTCGGGTTGCTGCTGCCCGTGTTGTTGCTGGCGCAGTCGCCGATCAAAGCGATTCATGTACCAGGCGTAGAGCCCGACAATCACCAGATAGAGCACCAGCACGCCCTGTGCGGCGAAATAGAAACCCAGCGGAAAGCCCAGGAAACTGTGCCGGTTGAAGACCGGTGCAAAGATCGCGACCACAAGGGTCGCAGTGGCCCAAAGCCCCAGCAGCAGGACCGTGATGACGCGGTTCCGCTGCCAGTACGCGCTCACGTCAGCGCCGCTTTCAGCCAGCCGCCATGGCGCAGCCAGCGTTCGAATAATCCGGTCCATTCGCGCACCGGTCCGACCGCGAGACGGATACCGAAACCATGCCCTCCGTTGCGGAAGACATGCAGCTCAGCCGGCACGCCGACGCGTCGCAGGGCAAGGTAGAAATTGACCCCGTTCTCAGGCGGCACGGCCGCATCGTCGTCGGGCAAAAATATGAAGCTCTGCGGCCCATCGGCGCGCGCTCTCAGCTCGGCCGAGGCCAAATCCACCGCAGCGGCTCCTGGCTCGGGACCCAGCAGGCGCTCACGCGAACCGGCATGGGCAATCGCGCTCTGCATGGAAATCACCGGGTAACCCAGCGCCAGGAAATCCGGGCGCGCTGACAGCGCATCTGCCGCATCGCGTGGCAGATAGACCGCCTCGTCGAAGCGCGTTGCCAGCGACGCCGCCACATGTCCGCCAGCCGAGAAACCCATGGCGCCCACGCGCGCCGCATCAAGCCCGTTCGCCGCAGCGTATTGCCGCATGAGCCGCAGCCCACGTTGCGCGTCCTGCAGCGGCACCAGCTCGGGCTTCGCATGACCTTCGGCGGGCAGGCGGTAGACCAGAATGCCGACCGTCACGCCCAGCGAATTCAGCCAGCGCGCGACTTCAACGCCCTCCTTGTCCCACACCACCCGCTGGTAACCGCCCCCGGGCGCCAGCAGCACGCTGCAGCCATCCGGACATTCGGGCTTGAAGAGCACGATGCGCGGACGGTCGATGTTCGACAGTGCGCGATCCTGGAAGACTGCCGTATCGGGGCTGCGCTCCTCGCAGACCTCGACCAGCGAGACCGCTTCACTGCCGGGAGCGCCTTGCGGCCAGAGTGCAATGTCGGACATGGGGAGCGATCAGATGCGGTGGGCGACGGTCGTCATGACTTTCGACGCGAGGCGCATTGCACCCTTGACCGGCGCCGGCAGCTCGGCCGCGCCGAGACGCACAGCCGTCTCGGCGTGGCTGATTTCGTCCTGCTTCATCTGGTCGAGGATGGCTCGCGTCCGAGCGTCGTCGGCCGGCACGCGTTCGAGATGACTGGCCAGGTGGGCCTCCACCTGACGCTCTGTCTCGGCCAGAAAGCCCAGATTCCACTTGTCACCCGCCAGCCCGGCCACCACGCCTATGCCCAGCGCCCCGGCGTACCACAACGGGTTGAGCAGACTGGTACGACCGCCCAGCTCGCTGATGCGCTGCGCGGTCCAGGCCAGGTGTTCGGTTTCTTCATCTGCCGCATGCTCCAGCGAGGTCCGCAAGGAGGGATCGCGTGAGGTCAGCGCCTGTCCCTGGTACAGCGCCTGGGCGCAGATCTCACCGACGTGATTGACGCGCATCAGCGCGGCGACTTCGCGGCGTTGTCCATCGTCCATCGCGCAGTCCGGCAAGCTGTCGCCAGGCACTGGCCGCACGGATTGGGCCGGCGCCGCCAGCGTGCGCAGCATCTTGTCGAACGCAACGATGGCGTCGTCAGGCAGCACTGCTGGTCTCCGCGTAGCTGGCTGGACGACTCTCGAGATTACCGTGGAAGAGGATGCGCGCCAGTTCATTGAGCGCGTCGCGATAGACCCCGCGCTTGAACTCGATGACACCCTCCAGCGGCACCCAGTATTCCGCCCAGCGCCATGCATCGAATTCAGGATGACCGCTTGCACGCAGGCTGACGTCGCAATCGCGACCCCGCATGCGCAGCAGGAACCAGATCTGCTTCTGCCCGCGATAGGTACTACGCCATTCGCGTTTGATCCAGTTCTTCGGTACGTCGTAACGCAGCCAGTCGCGCGTCCTGCCCAGCACCTGCACGTGCTCGGGGCTCAATCCGGTCTCTTCATACAGCTCACGGAACATGGCCTGCTCCGGCGATTCGCCGTGCTTGATGCCACCTTGCGGAAACTGCCAGGAATGTTCGCGGATGCGTTTGCCCCAGAAAACCTCGTTGCGTGCGTTGACAATGACGATGCCGACATTGGGCCGATAACCGTCCCGGTCAAGCATGATGAACACCTTGAAACATTGACTGCCGACGATTGTTCCACAGATCGCATGGCAAGAGAACGCTGATGTTGCACCGATGTGACGCTCTGTCACCGGCATCGGTGCGGCGCGGCTGGCTCGCGGGCCTGCGCTACAATTACGGGTTCAAATCCACCACGCAACGACCTGTCATGCGCGCCAGCAAGTACTTCATCTCGTCCCTCAAGGAAGCCCCCTCCGACGCAGAAATCGTCAGCCACAAACTGATGATGCGCGCCGGCCTCATCAAGAAGCTTTCCGCCGGCATCTACAACTACATGCCGATGGGCCTGCGCGTGATTCGCAAGATCGAAAACATCATCCGCGAAGAGATGAACCGTGCCGGCGCCATCGAACTATCCATGCCCGTCGTGCAGCCCGCCGAGCTGTGGCAGGAAACCGGTCGCTTCGACAAGATGGGTGACGAACTGCTGCGCCTGAAGGACCGCCACCAGCGCGACTTCGTGCTGCAGCCCACGTCCGAAGAAGTCATCACCGACATCGTGCGTCAGGAAATCCGCAGCTACCGCCAGCTGCCGAAGAACCTCTACCAGATCCAGACCAAGTTCCGCGACGAGCGCCGTCCCCGCTTCGGCGTGATGCGCGGGCGCGAGTTCACGATGAAGGACGCCTACTCCTTCCACACGAACTTTGACGACCTCAAGCGCGAATACCAGAACATGTTCGACGCCTACTCGCGCATCTTTACGCGCCTGGGCCTCGAATTCCGTGCCGTCGCCGCCGACACGGGCGCCATTGGCGGCACCGGCTCGCATGAATTCCACGTAATTGCCGAGACCGGTGAAGACGCCATCGCCTACAACCCCGACTCAGCCTACGCCGCCAATGTCGAGCTCGCCGAAGCCGTCGCGCCCGCGACGACGCGCCCCACCGCATCGGCAGCGCTGACCAAAGTCCATACACCGGGCGCCAAAACCATCGAACAGCTCGCCGCCTTCCTCAAGATTGACGCCAGCCAGACCATCAAGTCGGTGATCGTCGATGGCGACGCCGGCGTCCCCGTGCTGCTGCTGCTGCGCGGCGACCATGAGCTGAACGAAGTGAAGGCTGGCAAGCTCGCTGGCGTGTTCTCGCCGCTGCGCTTTGCCTCGCCGGCCACCATCCGTGACGCCTTCGGTGCCGAACCCGGCTCGATCGGACCGATCGACTTCCAGGGCAAGGTCTACATCGACCGCTCGGCCGCCGTGCTCGCCGACGCCGTCATCGGCGCCAACGAAAACGACTACCACTACACCGGCGCCAATATTGGCCGCGACTTCCCGGAGCCCGAAGTGGCCGACATCCGCAACGTCGTGGCCGGCGATCCTTCGCCCGACGGCCAGGGCACGCTGGCGATCTGCCGCGGTATTGAAGTCGGCCACATCTTCCAGCTGCGCACCAAGTACTCCGAAGCCATGAATTGCAAGTTCATCGCAGAAGATGGCAAGGAGCAGATCATGGAGATGGGCTGTTACGGCGTCGGCGTCACCCGCATCATGGGCGCCGCTATAGAACAGAACTTCGACGACAAGGGCATCATCTGGCCCGTCAGCATCGCCCCCTTTGAAGTGGTGATCTGCCCCATGGGCTGGAGCCGTTCGGAAGAAGTTCGCAAGCAATGCGAGCAGCTCTACAACGCACTGCAAGCCGCTGGTATCGACGTCGTTCTTGACGACCGCGACGAACGCCCGGGTGCGATGTTCGCCGACTGGGAGCTGATTGGCGTGCCGCATCGCGTCGTCATTGGCGACCGCGGCCTCAAGGAAGGCGTCATGGAATACCAGGGTCGTCGCGATGCCGAAGCCACCAAGGTGGCGGTTGGCGAGATTGAAGCCTTCGTCAAAGGCCTGTTCGCCTGATGCAGCGCCGCCTGATCCTCTGCCTTGCACTCCTGACAGCCAGTCCGCTGACGTGGGCGGGCAAGCAGGCAGAGGAGCAGTTGTCGGCCAGTGTGCAGGCGTCGCTGCAGCGATCCATCGCGGACAAGGCGTCGCCAGAGCCCATTTTCGCCTCTGCAGAAGAGAAGGCGCTGTGGCTCAATGAAATGTCTTCACGGCTGGCCAGACGCCTGCCTGACGCACGTGAGCGCACCGACCTGCTGAAGACCGTGTACTACGAAGCGCAGCGCGCCGGGCTGGACCCGCAGCTGGTGCTGGGGCTCATCGAAGTAGAGAGCGGGTTCAAGAAGTACGCCGTGTCCTCGGCCGGTGCGCGCGGCTTCATGCAGGTCATGCCGTTCTGGGTGCGCCAGATCGGCACAGAGGACCAGAACCTCTTCCACCTGCGCACGAACCTGCGCTATGGCTGCACCATCCTTCGTCACTACCTTGACATCGAGAAGGGCGACCTCTTCCGCGCCCTGGGTCGCTACAACGGCAGCCTGGGCCGTGCCGAGTACCCGAACATGGTGCGCGGCGCGTGGGAGAAGAAGTGGTCCTACAACCGCCCTGCCAGCGCCATCAGCTCGACTGCCCAGCGCTAACACCCATTGCCCCCGGGAATAAGCAGCGCCCGGCCAATGTTCACCCTGCGTCATCCCGACGTACAAGCCCTCATCGAAGCCAGCGCGATCCCGCGAAAAGCGGACCGCCAAGGGGATGGATCGCAAAGGCGCCGCAAGGAGAAAACCATGCAAACCCGGCAGATCGCTTTACGCAGCATCATCGCAGTTGTCATCGTGTCGGCCCTGGCTGCCTGTAGCAGCGCCCCGCCCGCTCCGCCGGCACCGGCCAAGGTCGCCGACGGCGTTTTCGTCGACAGCAAAGGCATGACGCTCTACACCTTCGACCGCGACACCACCCCCGGCAAGAGCGCCTGCAACGGCAATTGCGCTACCAACTGGCCGCCCCTGTTCGTGGCCGACGGCGCTACGGCCAGCGGGGACTGGAGCATCATCACGCGCGACGACGGCAAAAAGCAGTGGGCCTACAAGGGCCGCCCGCTCTACCTGTGGGCCAAGGACATGAAACCCGGTGACAAGACCGGCGAAGGCATGGCCAGCAACACCTGGCACGTCGCCAAGCCCTGAGGCCTGAACGCAGAACAAACAAGGGCGCCGAGGCGCCCTTGTTTGTTGTTCAACCTGATCCGCTCAATAGCTGGGCGCGTTCTGGATGTAGTTCTCGAAGCGCGTGTACTCACCCACGAACGTCATCGGCACCATACCCGTCGGGCCGTTACGGTGCTTGGCGATGATCAGCTCGGCCTTGCCTTTGTCCTGCGTGTCCGGGTTATAGATCTCATCGCGGTAAATGAACATGATGATGTCCGCATCCTGCTCCAGAGCGCCGGACTCACGCAGATCGGATGCCATCGGGCGCTTGTCCGCACGCTGCTCCAGGCTGCGGTTGAGCTGTGACAGCGCCATGATGGGCACCTTCAGCTCCTTGGCCAGACCCTTCACGTTCCGCGAGATTTCCGACAGCTCGGCCGCACGGTTGTCACTCTCCTTGAGCGTAGTCATCAGCTGCAGGTAGTCGATCACGATCAAGCCAAGCTTGCCGCCACACTGACGGTGCAGACGACGCGCACGCGCCCGCAGATCGGTCGGGTTGAGACCCGGCGTTTCGTCGATGTAAATCGGAGCTTCGTGCAGACGACCCAAGGCGTAGGTCAGCTTCTGCCACTCATCGTCGTTGAGCTTGCCGGTACGCAAGCGGTGCTGGTCAAGGCGGCCTACCGACGAGATGAAACGCATCGCCAACTGCGAGGCCGGCATTTCCATCGAAAAGATCGCCACCGGTAAACCGGCTTCCAGCGCCACGCTCTCGGCTACGTTCAGTGCAAACGAGGTCTTGCCCATACCGGGACGCGCCGCGAGGATGATCATGTCCGTCGGCTGCAGCCCCGAGGTCTTGTCATCCAGATCCACCAGACCGGTAGGCACACCGGTGATGGCTGCCTGGTCATCACGCGAATACAGTTCCTGGATACGCTCGACGACCTGCCCCAGCACAGGCTGGATCGGCGTGAAGCCCTGCGCGCCCTTGCTGCCTTCATCACGAATGGCGAGGATCTTGGATTCGGCCTCGTCGAGGATGATGCTGGCGTTGCGCCCGGAAGGCAGCAGCGCACTGCCCGAAATCTCGTCACCCACCGTCACGAGCTTGCGCAGGATGGCACGCTCGCGAACGATCTCGGCGTAGCGACGCACGTTGGCCGCAGAGGGCGTGTTGTTGGCGATTTCACCCAGGTAGGCAAGGCCACCAACGTGCTGCGATTCATTGTTCTTGTCGAGCGACTCGAACACCGTGACGATGTCCGCCGGCTTGCCCAGCTCAATGAGCATGGCGATCTGCCGGAAGATGCGTCGATGCTCGTCGCGATAGAAATCGACTTCCGACACCAGATCGCCAACGCGATCCCAGGCCGTGTTGTCGAGCAGCAGACCACCGATCAGCGACTGCTCCGCCTCGATGGAGTGTGGCGGCAGCTTGAGCGATGCCAGCTGCGGATCAGGCGCTGCCTGCTCGCGGAAATCGTTGCGGAAATCGTTGCGACCTTGCGCCATGAAACACTCCTTCGGGGAGGTCGATTCTACCGCCCACCCCCAGATCGCCACAGCGATCCAGAAAAGAAAAAGGGCTGCTGACGCAGCCCTTTTTTCCTCAGCCGACGCTGATCAGTGCTCGCCGAGTACCGAGACCTTGACGGTCACGACCACATCGGTGTGCAGAGCAACCTGCACGTCGTACTCGCCGACGGCCTTGAACGGGCCTTCGGGCAGACGCACGCCGGACTTGGCAACTTCGAAACCGGAAGCCTTGATCGCTTCAGCGATGTCGGCGTTGGTCACGGAGCCAAACAGGCGGCCGTCCACACCCGACTTGCTGGTGATCTGAACGGTCAGCCCGTCAACCTTGGCACCCAGGGCCTGGGCTTCAGCCAGCTTTTCGGCCGCAGCCTTTTCGAGCTCGGCGCGCTTGGCGGCGAATTCGGCAACGTTGGCTTCGGTCGCACGCTTGGCGTGGCCTTGGGGAATCAGGAAGTTACGGGCATAGCCGTCCTTGACGCGCACGACGTCGCCCAGATTGCCGAGGTTAACAACCTTCTCAAGCAGAATGATTTGCATGGTCTGGTCTTCCTCTTACTGGTGCAGGTCGGTGTAGGGGATCAGGGCCAGGAAACGGGCGCGCTTGATCGCCGTCGACAGCTGACGCTGATAGTGGGTCTTGGTACCCGTGATGCGGGCCGGCATGATCTTGCCGTTTTCGGTCACGAAGTCCTTGAGGATATCGACGTCCTTGTAGTCGATCTCTTCGATCTTCTCGGCCGAGAAGCGGCAGAACTTGCGACGCTTGAAGAGGCCGCGATTGCCGCCGCGCTCTTCCTTCTTCTTGTTGGCAGGTTTGAAAGCCATTACGTGGTTCCTTCCAGTTTTGGCGAGCTGTCCAGCAGCTCGAATTTCTGTACGTGCAAAACGGGGTTCTGGTTTTTCGCACTGCGGGCAGCAAGGAATCCCTCTACCACCATCGCGACTCCCATCGGCATCGCAGCAAGCTGCTGCGCCAGGGGGCCCATCGCCAGTGCGCCCACTTCACAACTCGTCTTCCGCTCGACATCCAGTTCAACCTGGGTCGATTCGTGTTGCAGCCTGAACTGCAGCACCGGGATCCGGGCCGGGGTCATGCGCAGCGCTTCGCGCTCCTTCAGGACTCCGGCAATGCGAACGTGGTTTGTTCCAGTAACACCCAATCTGTTCTGATCGGTGCTCAGGCTGCCGAAGCTTCGCCCGAAGCTTCTTCAGCAGCGGGGGCCGGGGCGGTCAGCGAACGCGACTTTTCTTCCTTCATCATCGGCGAAGGAGTCGTAACAGCCTTCTTCGTCTTGATGGTCAGGTGGCGCAGCACGGCATCATTGAACTTGAAAGCGTGTTCGAGTTCAGCCAGCGTGTCGCCATCGCACTCGATGTTCATGAGCACGTAGTGAGCCTTGTGAATCTTCTGGATCGGGTAAGCCAGCTGGCGGCGGCCCCAGTCTTCCAGACGATGAATCTGGCCAGCCTTGCTGGTGACCAGGGTCTTGTAGCGCTCGATCATGGCGGGCACTTGCTCGCTCTGATCGGGGTGCACGATGAAAACAACTTCGTAATGTCGCATGCAAACTCCCTTACGGTTGATTGAGCCCCCCGGCATGCGTACCAGTGGAGCAAGGAAAGCCCGCGATTCTACGACGTTTCCCTCACCCTTTCAAGGCTTTGAATCGACACCTTCTCATACCGCTATAAAAAGGGCGCTGCGGCGCAACACCTTGGCGTGCTAGAATCGAAGGCTTGCCTGACGGCTACGTCTCAGGCCCTTCAACCCCCGAAACCAGCCAGTTCCGGCACCCTTCGCCTGAGCTCGCGCAAATTTCCGCCAGCAGAGCAACCATGAGCCGCGCAATCCGCAACATCGCCATCATCGCCCACGTCGACCACGGCAAAACCACTCTCGTCGACCAGCTTCTCCGCCAATCCGGCACCTTTGCAGCTCACCAGCAGGTGGCCGAGCGTGTGATGGACAGCAACGACCAGGAAAAAGAGCGCGGCATCACGATTCTGGCCAAGAACTGCGCCATCCAGTACGGCGACACCCACATCAACATCGTCGACACTCCCGGACACGCGGACTTCGGCGGTGAAGTGGAGCGCGTGCTGTCGATGGTCGACTCCGTGCTGTTGCTGGTCGATGCCGTCGAAGGCCCGATGCCGCAAACTCGCTTCGTGACCCGCAAGGCGCTGGGCATGGGGCTCAAGCCCATCGTCGTGATCAACAAGATCGACCGGCCGGGCGCGCGTCCGGACTGGGTCATCAACCAGACCTTCGACCTGTTCGACAAACTGGGCGCGACCGAAGAGCAGCTCGACTTCCCTGTCGTCTATGCCTCGGCACTCAATGGCTTCGCAATGCTGGAGGCCGACAAGCCCGGCAGCGACATGAAGCCTCTGTTCGACGCCATCCTCAGGCACGTGCCGCAACCTGAAGTGGACTCGGAAGGTCCGCTGCAAGTGCAGATCTGCTCGCTCGACTATTCGACCTACATCGGTCAGCTGGGCATTGGCCGCATCAAGCGTGGTCGTATCCGTCCGAACCAGGAAGTCGTTGTCATGTATGGCGACGAAAACAAGGGTAAGGCCAAGGTATCGCAAGTGCTGACTTTCACGGGTCTGGAGCGCGCACCGGCCGAGTCCGCCGAGGCCGGTGACATCATTCTTGTCGCAGGTATCGATCAGGTCGGCATTGGCGTGACCATCTGTGACCCCGAGCACCTTGACGCGATGAAGCCCATCGCGGTCGATGAACCGACGCTGACGATGAACTTCCTCGTCAACTCATCCCCCCTCGCAGGCCGCGAAGGCAAGTACGTCACCAGCCGTCAGATCCGCGAGCGCCTCGAAAAGGAACTGCTCAAGAACGTCGCGTTGCGTGTCTCTTTCACCTCGGACTCCGACGTATTTGAAGTCTCCGGCCGCGGCGAGCTGCACCTCACCGTGCTGCTTGAGTCCATGCGTCGTGAAGGCTACGAACTGGCCGTCGGCCGTCCGCGTGTAGTGTTCAAGGAAATCAACGGCGAGAAGTGCGAGCCGTACGAAATGCTGACCGTCGACGTCGAAGAGAACCACCAGGGCGGCGTCATGGAGGAGCTCGGCCGTCGCCGTGGCGAACTCCAGGACATGCAGCCGGACGGCAAGGGTCGTGTGCGTCTTGAGTACCGCATCCCGGCACGAGGCTTGATCGGCTTCCAGGGTGAATTCCTCACGCTGACGCGTGGTACCGGCCTCGCCAGCCACGTGTTCGATGACTACGCGCCGATGGCGGGTTCGATGTCCGAGCGCCGCAACGGTGTGTTGATCAGCCAGAACGATGGCGAAGCCGTCGCCTACGCACTGTGGAATCTGCAGGACCGCGGCCGCATGTTCGTGAGCCCCGGAGAGAAGCTGTACGAAGGCATGATCATCGGCATCCACTCACGCGACAACGACCTCGTTGTAAACCCCGTCAAGGGCAAGCAGCTCACCAACGTTCGCGCTTCCGGCAAGGACGAAGCCGTTGTGCTGACGCCGCCCATCCAGCTCACGCTGGAGTCGGCCATCGAGTTCATCGCTGACGACGAACTCGTGGAAATCACGCCACAGAACATACGTCTGCGTAAGCGCTTCCTCAAAGAACATGAGCGCAAGCGCGCAGCCAAAGACGAAGCCTGATCACACGGGCATCAGCAAAAAAGCCACTGCATGCAGTGGCTTTTTTGTTTTCCCGGATCCGCCCGAGGCGTCAAGCCAACAAGCGCCTCAGGGGATCCAGCAGCCTTGCGCCTGCCTCTGACCCGTGCGCCTTGATAACCGCAGCCTCCAGACCGGGCAGCAATTGGGCGAGCTCCGCAACATTTCCGCACTTCTCTACCTTAAGAACGAAGAAAAAGGCCTTCAAGCCGAGTACGTCAGATGCCAGCTCATTCATGATGGCAGCCCCCATCCGAAGCCGGCCAAATGCGTCACGGGCAGTTTCGCCGCCCTCGTTGGCCGATTCTGCGGGAGCTTCCGGGCTTGCATCGGACGCTCGCTCCTCGGCAACAAGATCCAAAGCAAACAAGGTATCCACTGCATCCGCCGGGGCCCCAATGTTCATCGCAATCTTGCGCAGCTCAGCTCTGTCGATCGTGCCATCCACAGTCACAAGCAACATGCGAACCTTGCTTGACAAGCGCTTGTCGCGATCGGCAAGTGCGGCCATTCCGAGCGATGTCTTGACTATTTTCATGCGACGTTCCGATCTACCTAATCGTGTGGATGCTGCACCAAGCGCCGTGCGGCAAGATCAACTCGCGACGAACGGTAAAGCTAGATCCAGGATCGAATCTGCTCCCATTGAGCGAGATCTTTCTCGACACGTCCCGGTGCCACATCAAACAGCGTCAAGCCGTGTGCGGCCAGCTGGACGTAATTCTGAGTGCTGCGCAGACAGGTCAGTAGCGGCAGGCCCGTTGATTCAATGAATCGATGGAATTGCTCGGCCGAACGCGTACGTTCATCAATACGCATGCCAATGACGGCAATCGGCAAACCACGCGCGGCCTTCATCTCAGCCAGTTCGGAAAAGAAAGTCTGGCTGGCCATGAGATCGAACATCGAAGCCTGGACAGGCACCAGCACGCGATCAGCCAGCTTGACGAGGCTGCGCAGTTTTTCATCATGGAGCCCTGCGGGCGTATCCAGCACGGCGTGCGTCGTGCCCTTGGGAGGCTTGGCCGGTTTACCTTCTTCAAGCTCCCAGGTGTGAATGGGTCGAGCACCCGAGGGACGACACTTGAGCCAGTAGCCGGCTGATTGCTGGCGATCGACGTCGCCCAGCATCACCTGCGCTTTCGGCTGGCTGGCCAGCAAACCTGCAAGGTTGGTGGCGACTGTGCTCTTGCCCGAGCCGCCCTTGGGATTCGCTACGAGATAGACCTTCAAGATCACCCTCCTTCGTTACCCACAAAGACCTGCCAAACCCGCTACATCATGCACGCCGCCAGGTCGTTCCTCCGGCACCATCCTCCAACACGATGCCACGTGCCTTGAGTTCGTCGCGAATACGATCAGACTCGGCGAAATTGCGCGTCTTCTTTGCTTCGATGCGCTGCTGGATCAATGCCTCAATTCTGGCCGCATCGTCGTCGCTCGCCGCACCGCCCTGCACAAAGCGTCCAGGCTCCTGCGTCAGCAAGCCAATGGTCGAACCCAGCGCGCGCAGCAGGGCGGATAGCTGCGTCGAACGCGTGCGATTTACTTCGGCACGCAGCTCATGCAACACAGCAAACGCCATCGACGTATTGAAGTCGTCGCACATCACCTCGCGGAAGCGCGCCGCATGCGGCTCGTTCCAGTCGATCATGAAGTCTTCCGGCGGTACCTCAGGCGGCACGTCCCGCAGCGCCGTGTACAGCGAAAGCAGCGAAGCACGCGCGTCCTGCAGGATGTCCCAGGTGTAGTTGATCTCTGAGCGATAGTGGCCTCGCAGCAGGAAGTAGCGCACCGTCTCGCCACCTTGCACGGGATCGAGCTTGTTCAACACTTCGCGCGTCGTAAACACGTTACCCAGCGACTTGGACATCTTCTCGTTGTCCATGTTGAGGAAGGCCGCGTGCATCCAGTAATTCACAAAAGGCTTGCCCGAAGCCCCTTCGCTCTGCGCGATCTCGCCCTCGTGATGCGGGAACTGCAGGTCCCAGCCGCCACCGTGAATGTCGAGCGTGTCGCCATGCTGTGCCTTGCACATGGCCGAACATTCAATATGCCAGCCAGGCCGCCCATTGCCCCAGGGCGAGCTCCAGTGCGGCTCGTGCGGCTTCGCCGCCTTCCACAAAACGAAATCGAGCGGGTCGCGCTTGGCGGTATTCACTGCCACACGTTCGCCCGCGCGCAAATCGTCAATGGACTTGCCGGACAGCTTGCCGTAACCGGCAAACTCGCGGACAGCGTAGTAAACATCGCCGTTGTCAGCCGGATATGCCATGCCCTTGTCGACCAGTTGGCCAATCATCGAGAGCATGCCGTCAATGTGTTGCGTCGCACGCGGCTCGTGGCTCGGCAGCTTCATGCCAAGACGACTCGTGTCTTCGTGCATCGCAGCAATCATGCGTTCGGTCAGTGCATCGATGGGCTCGCCGTTCTTGTTGGCCCGATCGATGATCTTATCGTCAACGTCCGTAATGTTGCGCACGTAGCTAACGTCATAGCCGATGGTTGTCAGCCAGCGATAGACCATGTCGAACACAGTCAACGTGCGGGCATTGCCAATGTGGAAATAGTCGTAAACGGTCAGACCGCAGACGTACATGCGGACTTTGCCGGGTTCGATGGGGGTGAATTCCTGCTTCTGGCGAGCGAGTGAGTTGTAGATCTTGAGCATGCCGTGGTGTCTTGGTTCTTATAGCGTCTATGGGCCAGCGGGACGGGCGTCTGTCACCGGCAACAGACTGGCGGAAATTCGCGCAGCGGGCCGCAGAAGCACAGAATGTAAAGTAAAATCCGCACGCGTTTGCAGCTGGAGCAAGCCCCCGCAAAAACAGTTTTTCGAGGCCTTCAACCACTGCCAGGCCCGGTCAGGGCTCTGCCCACGCCAGTCCGACAACCCGCTCAGACTCTACCACAATGCCCCAGACCTTCTTTCGCCTGCCCCTCGCCCGCATCGTAACGCTGCTGGTGCTGTGCGTCGCACAGCCCGTCATGGCAGCCAGCTACCAGGAAGCTCAGAACCTGCTGCGTCAGGGGCAACATGCCAAGGCGCTGGATGAGGTTAACGAACTGGTCTCGGCCAACCCCAAGGATCGCGGCGCGCGCTTCCTCAAGGGCGTCATCCTCGCCGAAATGAACCGGCTGGACGAGGCGGCTGCCGTCTTCACCAAGCTGACCGAAGAAGCACCGGAGTTGCCCGAGCCTTACAACAACCTTGCCGTGATCTATGCTCAGCAGAAGCAATACGACAAGGCACGTACAGCGCTCGAAATGTCGATCCGTACCCATCCGACTTACGCGACTGCACACGAGAACCTCGGCGACCTGTATACCCAGATGGCCCGTCAGGCTTATGACCGGGCCCTGCAGATCGACTCCGGCAACGCCAACGCACAAGCCAAGCTGAAACTGCTGCGCGACATGATGACGGCCGGTAACCGCACTACGACGACTCCGACCACCAAACCCGTCGTAATCGCTGCGGCCAGCAGCGCCGCCAGCGTTGTCCCAACGCCTGTGACACCTCCAACCGCTTCCAGCTCGGCTGCCGCCTCAGCCAAAGCGCAGCCGCCGATAGCCGCTGCCAGCAGCAGCGTCGCATCCAGCAGCGCCAAGCCAGTTGCCGAAAAGCCTGCAGCCAATGCCAGCAGCGAGGTTCAAGCCGCGCTTGAAGGCTGGGCCGCCGCCTGGTCGCGCAAAGATGTCAGAGCCTACTTGGCGGCCTATGGCAAGGACTTCCAGACCCCAGGTGGCGTAAATCGCAAAACCTGGGAGGCCGAACGCGAATCGCGCATCGACAAACCCGGTGCGATCAAGGTCTCGATCAGCGGTCTGCGCATTGAGGTCAATGGCGATAAGGCCACGGCCCAGTTCCGTCAGCATTATTCGTCGGCGAGCCTGAACACGGCTACGCCCAAAACCATCGTGATGACCCGCCAGGGTAGCCGCTGGGTAATCCAGCAGGAACGGGTGGGTCGCTGATTGGGGACCATGCGTCTGAACCGCTTGAACCGCCGCATCCTGTTTCGTTGTGCCCTGCTGGCGTGCCTGTTCGCCAGCACTTCCGCCGCCGGCCCTGGACGGATCCTTGCCGGGGTGTCGGATGCTGGCCCTGACGCCACGATTTCGCTGATCCTGCGTGACATCCGCGAGGCAAAGCTAGATGACGCCCTCGCGCGCACCGAGAACCTGCTCAAGCTGTACCCCAACTTCCGCCTCGCACACCTGATCCGTGGCGACCTGCTGTTGGCACGCACTGCGCCGCTGAAAGGCTTTGGCAATACCGCTCAGAGTCCTGAAGGCAAACTGGGCGACTTGCGTGACGAAGCTCTGGTGCGCATCCAGGGCTACGCCACCCGCCCGCAGGCCGACCAGATTCCACGCTATCTGTTGCAGATGCCTGATGAGCAGAAGCACGCCGTGGTGGTCGACACCAAGCGCTCACGTCTGTACCTCTATCGCAACGACAACGGTCGCCCCACTTTTGTGGCGGACTTTTACATCACGCAGGGTAAGGATGGCGCCAACAAGACCCGCGAGGGCGACAAGCGCACGCCCGTCGGTGTCTATCACGTCACCTCCTTCCTGCCACCGGCAAAGCTGACCGACTTCTACGGCGCCGGCGCCTTCCCGATCAACTATCCGAACGAGTGGGACCAGCGCAATGGCCGCAATGGCCATGGCATCTGGCTCCACGGAGTGCCGGCAGACACCTACTCGCGTCCGCCCAAGGCTTCGGACGGCTGTGTCGTCCTGGCCAACGAAGATCTGCAAACGCTGGCCAACTACGTACAGGTCGGGCGCACGCCGGTCATCATCAGCACCGACGTGGAATGGCTGTCGCTCGACGATTGGAAAGCCGAACGCCAGGCCCTCAACCGCGAGATCGAAAGCTGGCGCAAGGACTGGGAGAGCCTGGATACCGAGCGCTACCTGTCCCACTACGCAGCCGACTTCCGTAGCGGATCTGGTGACCTGCGTGAATGGGCTACGACCAAACGTCGCGTCGCAGCAGGCAAGTCCTGGATCAAGCTGGGCCTGCGCGAACTGAGCATGTTCCGCAATCCAGGCCAGCAGGAAATCGTCGTCGTCAGCTTTGAACAGGACTACCGCAGCAACAACCTCAACAGCGTGTCGCAGAAACGGCAGTACTGGATGAAGGAAGCCGGTCAATGGAAAATCATTTACGAGGGCAATGCATGAACATCCGTCACGTCATTCTTCGCAGCCTGATGCTGGGCGCGCTGGCAATCCATCTTGCAACGGCCTCGGCAGCTGATGCGCCGCGCGTGAAGTTCGAAACCACGCTCGGCAACTTTGTTGTCGAACTGGATCCGGTCAAGGCACCAAAGTCAGTTGCCAACTTCCTCAAGTATGTCGAAGACAAGCATTATGACGGCACCATCTTTCACCGCGTGATCCCCGGCTTCATGGCGCAAGGCGGCGGATTCAACAAGGACATGCAGCAGAAATCCACGCGCGCACCCATCGAGAACGAAGCCCGCAACGGACTCAAGAACACTCCCGGAACCATCGCCATGGCGCGCACCTCCGATCCCCATTCCGCCACCTCGCAGTTCTTCATCAACTTTGCGGATAACGGATTCCTCAATGCCCCCGGCCAGGACGGCTGGGGCTACGCCGTCTTCGGCAAGGTCGTGGAAGGCATGGACATCGTCAATAACATGGCCAAGATTCCCACCGGTATCAGCGCCGGCATGCGCGACGTGCCGCTGCAAGCCATCGTCGTACAAAGCGCTCGCGTGCTGCCCGTCAAGTAAGGCTCATCGCTCCCCGAATTCCAATCCCCCGATAACACGGAGTCACACCATGGTCAGACTGAAAACCCGCTTCGGCGACATCACGCTTGAGCTCTTCGCCGAGCAAGCCCCGGAAACCGTTAAGAACTTCCTCTCGTACGTCGAGTCAGGCCACTATGACGGCACCATCTTTCATCGTGTCATCAGCAACTTCATGGTTCAGGGGGGCGGCATGACGGCCGACATGAGCCAGAAGCCGACGCAAGCTCCGATCAAAAACGAAGCCAATAATGGCCTCAAGAACGAAATCGGTACCGTCGCCATGGCGCGCACCTCCGACCCGCACTCGGCCACCGCGCAGTTCTTCATCAACGTCGTGAACAACGACTTCCTGGACTTCCGGAACGAGTCCGTGCAAGGCTGGGGCTACTGTGTTTTCGGCAAGGTCGTCGAAGGCATGGACGTCGTCAATCAGATCAAGGCCACGAGGACTGGCCGTAGCGGCTTCCATCAGGATGTGCCGGTCGAAGCCATCGTGATCGACAAGGCTGAAATCGTCGCCTGATCACTCTCATACCTTTCTGCAACGCCGGCTCATAGCCGGCGTTTGCGTATCCTGACCTACGAAAGTCGCCGTGATCCACTTCATTTCGGACCTGCACCTGCACGAAAGCCGGCCGGAAACAACACAGGCATTTCTGGACTACCTCATCGGTCCGGCGCGTCAATGCGAATCGCTGTGGATATTGGGAGACCTGTTTGAGGCTTGGACAGGTGACGACGACCTGTCCCTGCCCTTCAGCGCCCGTATCGCCGATGCACTGGCAGCCGTTGCTCATTCCGGCGTACAGGTGCGCATCCTCGTCGGCAACCGAGATTTCCTGCTCGGCAATGCCTTCGCAAAACGCAGCGGAGTGCAGATCGTGCAAGAGCCCACCCTGCTGCAACTCGGCGACCATCGCACTGTACTGGTCCATGGCGATGCGCAGTGCACGGACGACAAACGCTACCAGTGCTTTCGCCGCATCGTTCGCAACAGGCTTCTACAAACGATTTTTCACGCCCTGCCGTTCATCCTGCGTCGTCGCATTGCCTCCAGACTGCGCGCACAAAGTGAAAAATCCAAGGCAGGCAAATCCATGTTCATCATGGACGTCAATCGCGACGCCATTGCAGCACTGTTCAAGCAAAGCGGTGCGGAGTGGCTCATCCACGGCCACACCCATCGTCCTGCTATCCACGAACATGCAGAGGGAACCCGATTTGTCTTGTCAGACTGGCAAGGCAAGGCGAGCGGCCTTTGCTGGAACGGTGAAAACCTCTCTCCATTCTGACAGGCAACAAAAAAGCACCCGCAGGTGCTTTCTTGTTTGAAGTGTCGGCCGAAACTCAGCGTTTGACAACCAGACCACTCTGCTTGGCAAAGTAAGCGGCAAGATCAGCAATATCCTGCTCACTAAGCGGCGCTGCCATACCCTTCATGACATCATTCTTGCGCGTACCGTTCTTGTACGACTTGAGTGCGTGCACGAGGTAGTCCTCGTTCTGACCAGCCAGCTTCGGGAAGGTCGGAACGGCGCTGTTGCCGTCCGCACCATGGCAGGCGGCACATGCGGCCGACTTGGCCTGGCCCCTGGCGGCGTCGCCAGCAGCTTGTGCTTGCGTTGCAGCGAGTGCAAAGGCGACCAGCATCAGGATCTTGTTCATGGTCGGCTCCCTCACTTCTTCGCGTAGTAAGCAGCGATGTCGGCCATGTCCTGTTCGGACAGGCTGGCAGCGATGCTGTTCATGTCGGGATGCTTGCGATCACCGGACTTGTAGGCCTGCAAGGCGCTGACAATATAGGCAGCGTGCTGACCCCCCAGCTTGGGCACCTTGTAGGTCGTCGGGAAAGTCACTTGGTAGCCAGGAATGCCATGACACCCTATACACATGGAAATCTTCTTCTTGGCGATCTCGGGACGTCCTTCTGCGGCGTGGGCCGTCAGCGTCGTCAGACCGAGGCTCGCAGCCAGAATCAGCGCCTTGGTTTTCATGTTGCCTCTCTGAAGTCGGAAAGCTGCGTTATGTCAGCTATTTGGGAATCAGCTATTGCTCAGCGCAAGAAACCGCGCCGGAAACCGGGAGATTTTACAGGGCTTGCCCAGCTCAAGTGCGCCCAGTCTGAAGAATTTTGCGTGCCCAGAACAAGCAGGAAATCGTCTTGGCGTCCGTAATCAGGCCATCAAGAACGCCCTGCTCCGCATCTTCAATCGTCATCTCGAAGACATCCAGAAACTCGCCGGGATCGAGACGTTGGCCTTCGAATTGCAGATCCTGTGCCAGAAAGACTTCAATGCGTTCGCTGGAATACGCGATACAGGGGTGCAGTGTGGCGATGTGTTGCCAACGGCCCGCGCGATAGCCCGTTTCTTCCAGCAACTCGCGCTGGGCACAGGCCAGTTCGGTTTCATCCGGATCAAGCTTGCCCGCCGGGAATTCCACCATCGGGCGGCCAATGGGGTAGCGGAACTGGCGTTCCATGACGAACACGCCGGGGCGTAACTCGGGAATGATGACGCAAGCGCCCTGGTGACGGATGTACTCGCGCACCGATTCGCTGCCGTCCGGCAGCTTCACCCCATCGCGCCAGGCTTTCAGCATGTAGCCGTCGAACAACTGCTCACTGCTTATCCCGATCTCGTCGAGATGATCTCCGTACGGAATCGACACTTCAGAACGAACCATTCATCACGATACTGAGGATACTCATCGAGAGGTGCGGGAACAGACCGAGCACAGCAAGCATCAGGACATTGAGCGACAGGGCAATCTTGACGCCGATGCCACCCATGATCGGGGCGGTCTCGACGGGCTCATCAAAGAACATCAGCTTGACGACACGCAGGTAGTAGAACGCCCCCACCAACGACATCATTACGGCCAGCACAGCCAGCCACAGATGATCGGTTGCCACCACGAACTGCAATACCAGAAACTTGGCGAAGAAGCCGACGAAGAAGGGAATACCCGCCATCGAGAACATCACGACGGCCATCATCCCGGCCCACCAGCTACTACGGCGATTGAGACCCTTGAAGTCGTCGATATTCTCGGCCTCGAAGCCCGAGCGCGTCATCAACATGAGGATGCCGAACGCGGCGAGCGTCGTCAGCACGTAGGTTACGACGTAAAACAAGGATGCCGCATAGGCATTGCCGGCATGGTAGCTATCCCCATTGACGACGCCCGAAGTGAGACCCAGCAGCATGAAACCCATGTGCGAAATCGCCGAATAGGCCAGCATGCGCTTGATGTTGGTTTGCGCAATAGCCGCGACATTGCCAAGCACGATGGACGCTGCAGCGAGCAGCATAAGCATGTGTTGCCATTGCTCGGCGAAGGCCCAGAAGGCGATGGCGATCATGCGGAAGGCCATGGCAAATGCAGCCAGCTTGGGGGCTGCGCCCAGCAGCAGCGTCACCGAGGTCGGCGCACCCTGATAGACGTCCGGAATCCACATATGGAAAGGCGCCGCGCCAAGCTTGAAGGCCACGCCCGCCACAACGAAGACCATGCCGAACACCATGATGGTGTTGTTCGCCTGTTGTTCGACGAGCGCACGTGCGACGTCGATGATGTTGAGCGTCTGCGTAGCACCGTAAACCATCGAGATGCCATAAAGGAGCAGACCCGAGGCCAGTGCGCCAAGCACGAAATACTTCATGCCCGCTTCAGTGGATTGCACGGAATCTCGGTTTATCGCCACGAGTGCGTAGGACGACAGCGACAGCATTTCCAGGCCGAGGTAGATGGTCAGCAAACTGCCTGCCGAGATCATTACCAGGATGCCCAGGGCACTGAAAAGCACAAGCAGATAGTACTCGGCCGTATCCAGACGACGGTCACTGACGTAGCGACGACCGTACAGCAAGGACAGGGACACTGCGATCAATGCCAGGGGCTTGAGTACGATAGCCAATCCGTCATTGACGAACATCTGACCAAAGGTGAAGCACATCTTGCCCGACGTGGCGCACTGCTGTCCGAAAGTAATGCCGGCTCCATCCAGAGTCCAGCTCTCTCCACCGAACATCAAGCCGAAATCGATATTGATCAGGATGGGCGACGCCGCAAGCACCGCGGCGATAATCAGCGATACCTGCGAAAGCTTATAGGCAACCTGCCCCGCCCCCTGACGCACGAACGAGACGATCAGCAGAATGAGCAAGGCAGCAGACGAGAGGAAAATCTCGGTCAGTGCGGGGTAGAAATCTGGGATCTGGAATTCCATTTTTTGCCTGTCGGGCGAGGTCCTGGTCAATATGCCTGAGTACTGTGGGATATTTCCGGTCAGAGCTTGCCAGCAGCCACGTGCTTGAGCAGCTGGTCGACCGAGGCATGCATCACGTCGGTCACCGGCGCCGGATAGAGGCCCATGACCAGCACGCAGATAGCCAGCACGGCCAGGAAGACGAACTCTCGACGATTGATGTCCGTCAGCTCGGAAACATGCGGATTGGCAACCGCGCCGAACACCACACGCTTGTACATCCACAAGGTATACGCAGCACCCACGATAAGGGTTGTTGCCGCGGCGAAGCCAACCCAGAAATCAAACTGCACGGCACCCAGCGCTACCATGAACTCGCCGACGAAACCGCTGGTGCCCGGCAAGCCGGAGTTGGCCATCGCGAAGAGCATGAAAAACGCTGCAAACTTGGGCATGGTATTGACCACGCCACCGTAGTCAGCAATCTGACGGCTGTGCATGCGGTCGTAGAGTACGCCGATGCACAGGAACATCGCGCCAGATACGAAGCCGTGAGAAATCATCTGCACCAGTGCGCCTTCGATCCCCAGTGCATTGAACATGAAGAAGCCCAGCGTCACAAAACCCATGTGCGAGATCGACGAATAAGCCACGAGCTTCTTCATATCGGTCTGCACCAGCGCGACGAAGCCGATGTAAATCACCGCAATGAGCGACAGTGTGATCATCAGCGGTGCGAAGTATTGGCTGGCATCCGGCACCACGGGCAGCGAGAACCGCAGGAAACCATACGCGCCCAACTTGAGACCAATCGCTGCCAGCACCACTGAGCCCCCGGTCGGAGCCTCGACGTGAGCGTCCGGCAACCAGGTATGCACGGGCCACATCGGCACCTTGACCGCGAATGACAGCAGGAAGGCCCAGAAGATCCACTTCTGTGCAGTCAGACCCAGACTGAGTTCATGCCAGTCCTGAATATTGAAACTGCCACCGGAATGAATGAAGAGGTAGATGAAAGCAACCAGCATCAGCAGCGAGCCGAGCAGCGTGTAAAGGAAGAACTTGAAGGCCGCATACACACGGTTGGCGCCACCCCAGATACCGATGATCAGGTACAGCGGAATCAGCGAGGCCTCAAAGAACACGTAGAAGAGCACCGCGTCCATTGAAGAGAAGATGCCGTTGAGCAGACCCGACATGATCAGGAAGGCTGCCATGTACTGCGACACCTTGTTCTGGATAACCTCCCAGCCAGCGACCACCACAATCAGGGTAATGAAGCTGTTGAGCACCACGAAAGGCATCGAAATGCCATCAACACCAAGGCTGTAATTGATGCGGATGTATGGAATCCATGCGGCATGTTCCTCGAACTGCATGGCTGCGCTGCTCGCATCGAAATGCGTGAACAGGGGGACTGCGACAGCCAATCCGGCCAAGGCCGCTACCAGGGCAATGAAGCGGGCGACCTGCGCATTGCGGTCACCGCCGGTGCACAGGGCCAGCAAGCCGCCGAAAATCGGTATCCATATCGAGAGACTGAGGTAAGGCACAGCGGTCATCACGTTTTCCGTCATTCTTGTATGGGGCTCAGGCCAGTGCGCCCAGCAAACGGCTCAACCATGTCTGCGGGAACATCCAAACCAGCAGGGTTGCAACGCCGAGAATCACCCAGAAGGCATAGGTATAGACATAGCCGGTCTGCACGAGGCGCGAGGCGCGTGACAACCAACCTATCGCAGCGGCCGAACCATTGACCAGTACGCCATCGATCACGGTCTGGTCACCAGCCTTCCAGAGGCCACGTCCCAGTGCGCGCGCACCGGCAGCAAACACGATCTCGTTGAAGCGGTCGAAGTAGTACTTGTTCTCGAGCAGACGATGGAGACCAGCAAACCGGTTCTGGATCGCAGCGGGGATGTCAGGACGTTTGAGGTAGAAGAACCACGCCAGCGCCACACCGCCCATGGCCAACCAGAACGGCAGCGAAGTCAGACCATGCAGGGCCATGCCAACCGGTCCATGGAACTCATGGGCCAGCTCGCCCAGTACGTTGTTCGCTTCGGCGATGGTCACAACACCCTTGAACCATTCGCCGAACAGCATCGGATCGATGGTGAAGAAACCGATGGCCACAGAGGGAATGGCGAGCAACACGAGCGGCATCGTGACAACCCATGGCGACTCATGAGGCTTCTGACCCGGCGCCAGGCCATGGTGACGATCCTCATCGTGGTCATCATCCTGATGCTCGTCAGCATGTTCAGTGTCGTGCGCATGATCGTGATGCTCATGCGCCTTGCCGAAACGCTCCTCCCCGTGAAAGACGAGGAAGTACATGCGGAACGAGTAGAAAGCCGTGATGAACACACCGAGGATCACGCAGAAATAGGCATAGCTCGAACCCCAACGATGCGACTCTGCTACTGCTTCAATGATCGAATCCTTCGAGTAGAAGCCGGACAGGAAAGGGAAACCGATCAGCGCCAGCGAGCCCAGCAGAGACGTAATCCACGTGATCTTCATGTACTTGCGCAGGCCACCCATGTTGCGCATGTCCTGATCGTGGTGCATGCCGATAATGACCGAGCCGGCACCGAGGAACAGCAGCGCCTTGAAGAAGGCGTGGGTCATGAGATGGAACACGGCAGCCGGATAGGCCGACACGCCCAACGCAACGGTCATGTAACCCAGCTGCGAAAGCGTGGAATAGGCAACCACACGCTTGATGTCGTGCTGCACGATACCTAGGAAGCCCATGAACAATGCCGTCGTTGCGCCGATCACCAGGACAAAGGACAGCGCCGCATCGGACATCTCGAACAGCGGCGACATGCGCGTCACCATGAAGATGCCGGCAGTCACCATGGTTGCGGCATGGATCAGGGCTGAAATCGGTGTCGGACCTTCCATCGAATCGGGAAGCCAGACATGCAGCGGCACCTGCGCCGACTTCCCCATCGCACCGATGAACAAGCACACACAGATTGCCGTCATGAGCGGCCAACCCGTAGCAGGCACTTCCAGCTTCGCAAGTTCGGACGCCTTTGCGAACACCGTTGCGTAATCCAGCGAACCTGCGAACGCGGCGATCAGGCCAATGCCCAGTAGAAAACCGAAATCACCCACGCGGTTGACGAGGAAGGCCTTGAGGTTGGCGTAGATCGCCGTCGGACGCGTGTACCAGAAACCGATCAGCAGATAAGACACGAGACCCACCGCTTCCCATCCGAAGAACAGCTGCAGGAAGTTGTTGCTCATGACCAGCATGAGCATCGAGAAGGTGAACAACGAGATGTAGCTGAAGAAGCGCTGATAGCCAGGGTCTTCGGACATGTAGCCGATGGTGTAGATGTGAACCATCAGCGACACGAAGGTCACGACGAGCATCATCATCACTGTCAGCTGGTCAATGAGGAAGCCGACCTCAAACTTGATGCCACCGCTGGTAGCCCAGGTATAGAGCGCACCATTGAAGGTGTTGCCGGCCTGCACGTCGTCGAAAATGATCAGCGACGCGATAAGGGCTACGAGAACGCCAAGGATCGTCACGACGTGCGCCGCGGTACGACCGATGACACGACCGAAAAGCCCGGCGATAACAGAACCCGCCAGCGGCGCGAGGGGAACGAGGAGATAGAGTTTCTGCATGGCGCTCATCATCAACCCTTCAGGCTGTCCAGATCATCGACGTGAATCGAACGCATGTTGCGGAACAGCACCACGAGGATCGCAAGACCGATGGCTGACTCGGCAGCGGCAACGGTCAGGATGAAAAAAACGAAGAGCTGGCCATCGGGGTCCTGGAAGTAGGACGAGAAAGCCACGAAATTCATGTTCACGGCCAGCAACATCAGTTCGATGGCCATCAAGAGCACGATGAGATTCTTGCGGTTCAAGAAAATCCCGACCACGCTGATCGCAAACAGGATGGCGCCCAGGACGAGCACATGGGACAAGGGCAACATGGTTACTCCCCCTCTTTCGGCGACAAGCTCGTGGCCACACCGGGCTCGACGGGAATGCTCACGATGCGCATGCGATCCGCTGCCTTGACCGCAATCTGATCCGCTGGATTAACGTACTTGAGCCCCTGACGGCGGCGATACGTCAACGCAACGGCAGCGATCATCGAGACCAGCAGAATCAGTGACGCGATTTCGAAGGGATAGGCGTATTGAGTAAAGAGTTGCTGAGCAAGTTCCTGCGTGTTGCTATGGGTTGCGGCAGGTGCAGCGGGCTGGGGTACTTCAGCCAGCTGGAAATAGGGCTTGTTCAGAACGGCAGCCATTTCCGCGACCATCACCAGCGCGACGAGCAACCCCACGGGGAGGTAGCGCCAGAACCCTTCGCGGATTCGGTCAATGTTGATGTCCAGCATCATGACCACGAAGAGGAACAGGACCATCACCGCTCCCACATAGATGAGCACGATCGCTATGGCCAGGAACTCGGCGTGCATCAGCATCCAGATGCAGCCCGAGGTCACGAACGCCAGAACGAGGAACAGCGCAGCATGCACTGGGTTTTTCGCCGTGATGACCAGTAGCCCGGAAATTACGAGGACCGTGGCGAAGGCGTAGAAAAGAAGGGTCGAGATTTCCATGTGTTCTCTCAGCGGTACTGCGCCTCGACAGCGCGGTCTTTCGCTATCTGCTCTTCGTAGCGCTCACCGACGGCAAGCAGCATGTTCTTGGTGTAGTACAGGTCGCCTCGTTGCTCACCGTGGTACTCGAACACACGGGTTTCGACGATCGCATCCACCGGGCACGCCTCTTCGCAGAATCCACAGAAAATGCACTTGGTCAGGTCGATGTCGTACCGCGTCGTGCGGCGTGAACCGTCGTCACGCTGCGCTGACTCAATCGTGATCGCCATCGCCGGGCAAACAGCTTCGCAAAGCTTGCAGGCAATGCAGCGCTCTTCCCCGTTAGGGTAGCGACGCAATGCATGCAGGCCACGGAAGCGCGGGCTCTGAGGCGTTTTCTCTTCAGGGAACTGGACGGTTATCTTGCGCGCGAACATGTGACGCCCGGTAAGCGCCATGCCCTTGAGCAGTTCAAGCAGAACCACCGTGCCGAAAAACTCTTTGACTGCACCCATGATGTTTCCTAACGCCAGATGGAGAACGGCGACATGATCCAGACACCGGTGACCATCACCCACAGCAGGCACACCGGAATGAACACCTTCCAGCCCAGACGCATGATCTGGTCATAACGGAAGCGAGGGAACGTCGCACGGAACCACAGGAACAAGAAGAGGATGAAAGAAGTCTTGGCTGCCAGCCAGAAGAAGCCGTCAGGCAGAAACTTCGTCGGTGACAACCACCCACCGAGGAAGAAAGTCGCAGTGAGCGCCGAGACGAGAATCATGTTCGCGTACTCGGCGAGGAAGAACAGCGCGAAAGCCATGCCGGAGTATTCGACCATATGGCCTGCGACGATTTCCGACTCGCCTTCGACCACGTCGAACGGTGCGCGGTTTGTTTCTGCAACACCCGAGATCAGATAGACCACGAACATGGGCAGCAACGGCAACCAGTTCCATGACATGAAGCCGAGGCCGCGATCAGCAAACCAGCCCTGCCCTTGCCCACCGACGATATCGGACAGATTCAACGAGCCCGATACCATCAGCACGCATACCAGCGCAAAGCCCATCGAGAGTTCGTACGACACCATCTGTGCGGCCGAGCGCATCGCACCAAGGAATGCGTACTTCGAGTTCGAGGCCCAGCCTGCGATGATCACGCCATACACCCCGAATGACGTAATCGCCATCAAGTAAAGCATGCCGGCGTTAACGTCGGCCAGAAGCAAGGTATCCGAGAACGGCACCACGGCCCAGGCGGCCAGCGCAGGCGCCAGCGCCAGCACTGGCGCAAGCAGGAAGAGGCCCTTGTTGGACTGCGACGGTACGATGACTTCCTTGAACAACAGCTTCAGGCCGTCAGCCACAGGTTGCAGCAAACCCAATGGGCCGACGCGGTTCGGACCGATACGGACCTGGATGTAACCGATGACCTTGCGCTCAGCAAGAGTCAGGTACGCGACACAGCCGAAGATGGGGATCACGATGACGATGATCTTCAACAGGGTCCACAGCAAGGGCCATACGGTATGGATCCATGCTTCAGGAAGGCCGACGAAGCCCGTCACGGTCAGCAGCAACGAGAGGAGCAGGTTCTCGATCATCAGGCGCGCTCCACCGTCAGTTCGCTGAACAGGTCACCCAATGCCACCGTGCTGGCGTGCGCAGCCGGGATGCGCACGACACCCGCTGGCAGCGTGTCGTCGACACGCGCTTTGAGCACGACATCGCCTTGGGTTGAGCGCACTGCGACCGGCATGCCATCTTCTGCACCAATGCCTGCAAGGGTCGAGGCCGCAAAGCGTGCTACCGGCAATGCACTGTCACGCGTCTTCTGCAATGCTGTTGCACGGCGCGCCAACGGATCGGCGAAGTGGATGGGCACATCGGCCACACGTTGCAGACCAGTCTGTGCCTTGGATGCAGCGGCGACAACGCCCGTCACGGCATTGCCAAGGCGCGCGGCCGGCTCACCCAGTGCGAGTACTTCGTTGCGCACATCCTCGCTGCTGTTCTGCTCGAATCCTTCGATGCCGAGCATGTTGCCCAGCACGCGCAGCACCTTCCAGCCGGGGCGGGTTTCGCCCGTCGGCTTGGCCACCGCATTGAACGACTGGACCAGACCTTCCGCATTAACGAAGCTGCCAGAGGTTTCAGTGAAAGGCGCAACGGGAAGCATCACGTCTGCGTACTCGGCAGCCTTACCGACGAAACTACCGAGATAGATAACCGATGCCGCAGCATCCAGCGCAGCACGTGCAGCGACACCGTTTGCGCAATCGAGCTCGGGCTCAGCGCCCATGACGATGTAGGCACGCAGCTTGTCGGCAATGATGCTGCGTGTGTTGGCACTACCCAACGACAACGCGTTGGCAAGGTAGCCCCCCACCGAATTCGCTGCTTCACCGATTACGCCAAAGCTGGCACCAGCCAACCTTGAAATTTCCTGCGCCAACAAATGCAAAGTAGCGTACTGCGGATGTTGTACAGCGAGGTTGCCCAACAACACGGCGCGCTTCTCGCCACCATCCAGCATTTCGGCGATGGCCTCAGCTTCGGAGGTCACGCTGACGCTGCCCAGCAGCGCAGCACAAGATTCGGGTGCAGCAGCCCCCTTCAGTTTCAACTGAGCGCTCAGCACCGCGGCCAGCGCATCGACCATGGCCGACGGAGCAACGATGGACTCAGCTTCAACGGGGATCAGCCAGTCTTCGCGCGCTACGTGTACACGAGCAAGCTTGCCCCAATGCCGCACCGACTGGCGCAGGCGTTGTGCCAGCAGCGGATGATCCTTGCGAAGGAAGCTGCCGATCACCAGCGTTGCGTCCAGCGTCGACACGTCGGCGACCTTCATGCCCAGCCAGGGGGCACCAGCCAGCTTGCCATCCAGCGAGAAGTCGCGCTGACGCAGGCGGAAGTCCAGCTTGTCGCTGCCCAGGCCGCGCACCAGTTTCTGTGCGAGATACAACTCCTCCAGTGTGCTGTGCGGAGACAGCAGCGCACCGACATTGCTGGCATCATGATCTGCAACGATGCCACGCAGGGTCTTGGTGACATAGTCCAGCGCCGTGGGCCAGTCCACGTCATGCCACTCGCCGCCGTGCTTGATGCGGGGTTGAGTCAAGCGATCAGCTGCAGTGAGACCTTCGTAGGAGAAACGGTCCTTGTCAGACAGCCAGCACTCATTGACAGCTTCGTTCTCGAACGGCAGCACGCGCATCACGACGTCATGCTTGGTCTGTACGATAAGGTTTGCACCAAGCGAATCGTGCGGGCTTACCGAACGACGGCGAGCCAGCTCCCAAGTACGCGCGGCGAAGCGGAACGGTTTTGAGGTCAGCGCGCCGACCGGGCAAAGGTCGATGGCATTGCCGGACAGTTCAGAGTCGACCGTGCGGTCGACGAAAGCCTGGATCTCGGAATGCTCGCCACGGCCAGCCATGCCCAGTTCCATGATCCCGGAGATTTCCTGACCGAAACGCACGCAGCGCGTACAGTGGATGCAGCGCGTCATGTCGGTATTGATCAGCGCACCGAGGTTTTTGTTGAAGACGACGCGCTTTTCTTCCTTGTAGCGCGATGCGGAACCGCCATAACCGACAGCCAGATCCTGCAGCTGACATTCCCCACCCTGATCGCAAATCGGGCAATCCAGCGGGTGGTTAATAAGCAGGAACTCCATCACCGACTTCTGCGCCTTCACGGCCTTGTCGGAATGGGTCGTCACCTTCATGCCCGGCGTCACCGGCGTCGCACAGGCCGGCAATGCCTTCGGAGCCTTCTCGACATCAACCAGACACATGCGGCAGTTGGCCGCAATGGACAGTTTCTTGTGATAGCAGAAGTGCGGAATGTAGGCACCAACCTTGTTGGCGGCATCCATCACGGTGCTGCCATCGGCGACCTCGATCTTCTGCCCGTCAATTTCGATCTCTAGCATCTGTGATCAGCCCACGTAAATCTTGCTGCCGTCGCGCTGCGTTTCCACTGGAACAACGCAACGCTTGTTATCGACGTGATACTGGAACTCGTCGCGGAAATGCTTGATGAAGCTGCGAACCGGCATCGCTGCGGCATCACCCAGCGCGCAGATGGTACGGCCCATGATGTTCTCGGCCACGTTATCAAGCACAGCGAGGTCTTCCTCTCGGCCCAGACCATGTTCGATGCGGTGAATGATGCGGTACAGCCAGCCCGTGCCTTCGCGGCAAGGCGTGCACTGGCCGCAGGACTCTTCGTGATAGAAGTAGGCCAGACGTTCGAGTGCCTTGACCATGCAGGTCGTCTCGTCCATCACGATAACCGCTCCCGAACCCAACATGGAGCCAGCCTTCGAGATGGCATCGTAGTCCATCGTCAGGTCCATCATGATGTGCGCAGGGATCACCGGCGCGGAGGAACCACCGGGAATCACCGCCTTGAGCTTGCGGCCACCACGCATGCCACCGGCCATTTCGAGCAGCGTAGCAAACGGCGTACCCAGTGGAATCTCGTAGTTGCCTGGCTTGTTCACATGGCCCGACACCGAGAACAATTTGGTGCCGCCGTTATTGGGTTTGCCCAGCTCCAGGAACTTGTCGCCGCCCTCGCGGATGATGAAAGGCACCGATGCAAAGGTCTCGGTGTTGTTGATCGTGGTCGGCTTGCCATACAGGCCGAAGCTCGCCGGAAACGGCGGCTTGAAGCGCGGCTGGCCCTTCTTGCCTTCCAGCGACTCGAGCAGCGCGGTTTCTTCGCCGCAGATGTAGGCGCCGTAACCATGGTGCGCATACAGCTCGAAACTGAAATCCGAACCGAGAATGTTCTGGCCCAGCAGACCCGCTGCGCGCGCTTCGTCCAGCGCTTCTTCAAAACGCTGGTAAACGTCGAACACTTCGCCGTGAATGTAGTTGTAGCCCACACCACTGGTCATCGCGTAACCGGCAATGATCATGCCCTCGATGACCGTGTGCGGGTTGTAACGCAGAATGTCACGATCCTTGAAAGTACCGGGCTCGCCCTCGTCCGAGTTACAGACCACGTACTTCGCACCGGGGAAAGCACGCGGCATGAAGCTCCACTTCAAACCCGTCGGAAAGCCCGCACCGCCACGACCACGCAGTGCCGACTTCTTTAGTTCAGCAATGATCTCGTCGGGCGTGATCTTGTTGGCGATGATTTTCTTCAGCGCGTCATAGCCACCACGCTTGACGTAGTCGGCCAGACGCCAGGTCGATTCACTGGCGATGCCATCGAGGATGATGCCGTGTCCACTCGGCAAGCTCGTCGTCTCGCTCATTTGGACAGCTCCGTAATGAGTGCATCAATGCGGGCACGATCCATCTTGCAGCACATGCGATGGTTGTTGTCGAGAATCACAGGCGCGTCACCGCAGGCCCCCATGCACTCGCCTTCTTTGAGCGTAAAGTTGCCGTCGGCCGTAGTTTCGTTGAAACCGATGCCAAGCTTTTCCTTCAGGTACTCGGCGGCCTCTTCTCCACCCGACAGCGCGCATGGCAGGTTGGTGCAGACAGTAATCTTGTGGCGGCCGACCGGCTTGAGGTCGTACATGTTGTAGAAAGTCGCGACTTCGAGCGCGGCCATAGCCGGCATGCCAAGGTAATCGGCCACAAAGGCAATGGTCTCATTTGCGAGCCAGCCTTTTTCGACTTGCGCAATACGCAAGGCGGACATTACGGCCGATTGCTTTTGATCTGCCGGGTACTTGGCGACCTCGCGGTCGATCTGCTTCAGGGATTCTGCGCTGAGCATGCTCTTCTCTTACCTGTCGATTTCGCCAAACACGATATCCATCGTGCCAATGATGGCGACAACGTCTGCAATCATGTGCCCGCGCGCCAGTTCATCCATGGCTGCGAGGTGGGCGAAGCCTGGGGCACGCAGCTTCAGGCGATAAGGCTTGTTGGCGCCATCGGAGATGGCATACACACCGAATTCCCCCTTCGGATGTTCGACCGCTGCGTACGCCTCACCCGGTGGAACGTGGATGCCTTCAGTGAAGAGCTTGAAGTGGTGAATCAGCTCTTCCATGTTTTCCTTCATCTTCTCGCGTGAAGGCGGCGCCACCTTGTGGTTGCCCGTGATGACAGGGCCGGGGTTCTTACGCAACCAATCGATACATTGCTTGACGATGCGGTTGCTCTGGCGCATCTCTTCCATGCGACAGAGGTATCGGTCGTAACAGTCACCGCTCACACCCACCGGCACGTCAAAGTCGACCTTGTCGTAGACCTCATAAGGTTGCTTCTTGCGCAAATCCCATTCGATGCCCGAACCGCGCAGCATGGGGCCAGTAAAACCCAAGGCCAATGCGCGCTCCGGCGTGACAATGCCGATATCGACCGTGCGCTGCTTCCAGATGCGATTGTCGGTCAACAGCGTGTGGTACTCGTCGATATACCCGGGAAAACGATTCGTAAAGTCTTCTAGGAAGTCGAGCAAAGACCCCTCACGCGTCTCGTTGAGCTTCTTGACCGTCGACGCGCTTTTGAACTTGGAGACTTCGTACTTCGGCATGCTGTCAGGCAAGTCGCGATACACACCGCCCGGGCGATAGTAAGCCGCATGCATGCGTGCACCCGAAACAGCTTCATACGCATCCATGAGATCTTCACGCTCACGGAACGTGTAAAGCACCATCGTCATCGCACCAATGTCCAGCGCATGCGTACCGATGTTAAGCAGGTGGTTCAGGATGCGAGTGATCTCGTCGAACATTACGCGGATGTACTGCGCGCGCAACGGCACTTCGAGACCGAGCAGCTTCTCGATGGCCATGCAATAGGCATGCTCGTTACACATCATCGACACGTAGTCGAGACGATCCATGTACGGTACAGACTGAATCCAGGTGCGCGTCTCGGCAAGCTTCTCGGTACCCCGATGCAGTAGCCCCACGTGCGGATCGGCGCGCTCGACGACTTCGCCATCGAGCTCCAGCACCAGCCGCAGCACGCCGTGGGCGGACGGATGCTGAGGACCGAAGTTGATCGTGTAGTTACGGATCTCAGCCATGGCCAACATCTCCATAACTGTCTTCGCGCACGATGCGCGGCGTCACTTCACGCGGTGCAATGGTCACGGGTTGATAGATGACGCGCCCCTGCTCCGGGTCGTAACGCATTTCCATGTAGCCCGACACGGGGAAATCCTTGCGGAAAGGGTGACCGACAAAACCATAATCGGTGAGAATACGACGCAGATCGGGGTGGCCCTCGAACATGATGCCGACCATATCGAATGCCTCGCGCTCAAACCAGTTGGCGGCCGGCCAGACATTCACCACCGACGACACGACGGGAAACTCGTCGTCTGGCGCAAACACACGAACACGCACACGCCAATTGTTCGTTACCGAAAGCAGATGAAGTACCGCTGCGTAACGACGATCGCCCTGGCGACTGGCAGCATAGGTCTGATAATCAACGCCACACAAATCAATCAGCTGCTCGAATCGCAACGCGGGATGATCCCGCAAGGTTTCAACCAAGCGCAGATATTCAGCCGCTTCTACTTCCAGAGTCACTTCGTCAACTGCCACGACGGGAGCAAGTTCCCATCCTTCGAACGCAGTTCCCAGCGCCCCAACCAGACGTTCAAGCCTTGAGCTCATTCTTCAAACCTTAGCGGGCAATGGTGTTGGTGCGCTTGATCTTGTTCTGCAGCTGGATCACGCCATAGAGCAAAGCTTCGGCTGTGGGGGGACAGCCTGGAACGTAAACATCCACAGGCACAATGCGGTCACACCCGCGCACCACGGAGTAAGAGTAGTGGTAGTAGCCGCCGCCATTTGCACAGGAGCCCATGGAGATCACCCAGCGCGGCTCAGCCATCTGGTCATAGACACGCCGCAGGGCCGGCGCCATCTTGTTACAGAGGGTACCCGCGACGATCATCAGATCGGACTGACGGGGACTGGGGCGGAAAACGACCCCGAAGCGGTCAAGGTCGTAGCGGGAGCAACCCGCATGGATCATTTCGACTGCACAGCAGGCCAGACCGAAAGTCATTGGCCAAAGGGAGCCGGTACGCGTCCAGTTGATGACGGTATCGAGCGTGGTCGTCGCGAAGCCTTCGCGAAAGACGCCTTCAATACTCACGACGGTTTCCTCAATTCAGTTGGGGAGACACTATAGACCTGCCCATCCGGTCATCCCACGCATGCGACAAACCGGACAAACCGGGACCTGCCAAGCAAAACGCGAACCTGCCGGATGCTGCGCGGGAAAACTACTCCCAGTCGAGCGCACCCTTTTTCCAGACATAGACGTAGCCGATTACGAGTATGCCCAGAAAAACAAACATTTCCATGAAACCGAACAGGCGCAGCGCCTCGGCGCCGGCAATATCCTTGACGATCGAAGCCCAAGGCAGGAGGAATGCCACTTCGAGATCAAACAGGATGAAGAGGATGGCAATGAGGTAGTAGCGGACGTCGAATTTCATCCGCGCGTCTTCGAAAGCTTCGAAGCCACACTCATATGGAGAATTCTTTTCCGCATCAGGACGATGCGGCGCGAGGACCCAGCCAAGTACAACAGGAACGACGCCGATAACTACCCCAAGGATGATGAACAACAGCACCGGGAAGTAGTTTTCCAGCATTTTTCCCCCACTTGATCAACTAGCGTTGATGAGAAAACGCCCGCAAATGCGGGCGTCTCGAGATTCATGGTGCCGACGGTGAGACTCGAACTCACACGGCTTGCGCCACCACCCCCTCAAGATGGCGTGTCTACCAATTTCACCACGTCGGCACGCTCAAAACTGAGCGAATTATAACCCTGCCACCAAAATGCTGCCAAGCAACAGAATCATCAAAACACTTACTTGGGAAGCTCACCAGCTTGCGGCGCCGAAGCAGCGGGCTCCACCGCCGCACCCGACTGCTCGGAAAGCGTATCCAGAACACTCTTCGGAGCACTGCTACGCTGACCAGCAAGATACGTCAGAGTCAGACTGGTGACGAAAAATATGGTAGCGAGTACAGCTGTCGTGCGACTGAGGAAGTTCGCCGACCCCGAAGCACCGAACAAACTACCCGATGCACCGCTGCCAAAGGAAGCCCCGACGTCAGCCCCCTTGCCATGCTGAAGCAGCACAAACACGATGACCGCAAGGCCAACGAGCACATGCACAACCAGCACGAGACTGCCAAAGAAACCACTCATCGTTAGCTAACCTGAAGGCCGCCCAAAAAAGAAGCGGAATTATAGCCACGGATCCGCATCGCAGCAAGGTCGGCCCAGGTTTTTTTTAGCGTTCAACGAAAGCGCGTTCGATGACGTAGTCGCCAGGCTCGCCCACTCCCGGGGAGATCACGAAGCCGCGCTCGTCCAACAGGGCTGCCGTCTCGTTGTTCATCGAAGGACTGCCGCAGATCATGACACGATCTGTTTCAGGGTTCATCGGGGGCAGGCCCAGATCGTCCGTAAGCTTGTTGCTGCGGATCAGATCGGTGACGCGCCCCTGGTTGCGGAAGGCCTCACGCGTCACGCTGGGGTAATACAGCAGCTGGTCTTTCACGATATCGCCGAACAGCTCGTCATTCGGCAAGTCTTTGGTGAGGTAGTCCTGATAGGCCAGCTCGCTGACAGTACGGACACCGTGGAACAGCACAACCTTTTCGAATCGTTCATACACCTCAGGGTCACGCACGAGACTCATGAACGGTGCGAGACCCGTGCCGGTACCCAGCATGAACAGGGTCTTGCCGGGCTTCAGATCGTCTAGCACCAGCGTACCAGTGGGCTTCTTGCCGATGAGGATCTCATCCCCCTCTTTGAGATGCTGCAGGCGGGAAGTCAGAGGACCATCCGGCACCTTGATACTGAAAAACTCCAGATGCTCTTCGTAGTTGGCACTGGCAATGCTGTAAGCGCGCAGCAACGGCTTGCCTTCCGTAGCGAGGCCAATCATTACGAAATGGCCATTGCGGAAACGGAAACCCGGGTCACGCGTCGTCTTGAAGGAAAAGAGTGAATCATTCCAGTGGTGAACGCTGAGAACCTTCTCGGGTGCAACGGCTGCCATGACTGCCTCGTCTGTTAAGTGATGAGCGAACTGTAAGCCAGTCGCCATCTCCATGAAATAGAAGGACTTCTATCAACACATAACAGAAGGTTATCTTCAGAATCCATAATTTCCGTTCGGGGATTTAGCCCAGCGCAAATCGTAGGTCAGCCGTCCAGAATAATCTTCGGTTATCACAAACCGGAGAAACGACATGTTCAGACAATCCCGCCTGTATTCTCCCGAAGCGCTGGGCGACACCCCGCATCAAACACCCAGCCCCACCCCGCTCGGCATGCCGGACTACATGCTGGAGGTTTACGACTGGGCCTATGTAAGCCCCCGCTGGGCTCCGAGGCTGGATCACAACCTCGTCGTCAAAGTCCTGCTGTTCGGCAACGACTCCCGCCTGATGCGAGCCTACCTGTCGCGAATCCACCCGGGCATGCGGGTCTGGCAGCTGGCCCATGTTTATGGCGATCTGGTTCGGCAAGCGGCCCAACGCTGCGGGACCGAAGGGCACTTCACGCTGACCGACGTCACCCCCATCCAGCTCGCCCAGGCCAGCCGCAAACTGGCAGGGCTAGCTAATGTGACGCAGCAACACGCCGACGCAGCCTCTTACAGACCTGCCGCAAAACAGGATCTGATCTGCAGCTTTTTCCTGCTGCATGAAGTACCTGATGACTGGAAGCGTCGCATCGTCGACAACATGTTGAGCCAGCTGGATGACGGCGCCGAAGCGCTATTTGTCGACTATCATGGCCCAGCTTGGTGGCAGCCGATCCGCTACATCCTGCAATGGGTCAACAGCAAACTGGAACCTTTTGCTGAAGTGCTGTGGAAACGCGAAATCAGCAGCTTTGCCAGTCGCCCGCAAGACTTCGAATGGACCAAGCAGACGGTTTTCGGCGGCGTCTATCAAATCGTCAGCGTCAAGCGTCGCCGCGCGTTGTGAGGCCCGGGCCAACCAAGCAAAAAGCCCGCGCAAGCGGGCTTTTTGCTTTGGAGTTACGAAGGCTTAGACAGCTGCGTAGGAACGCATCCGCAAAGACAGCTCACGTAACTGGGCGATCCCGCTCTCCTCCGCGCGATGGCACCAGTCCTGCAAGTGCTTCAGCAATTGCTCACTGGAGGCCGACGAGCGCGCCCACAGGGCGGCAAGCTCTTCACGCATGGCGTGCAACTGCTGCAGCTTGGGACTGTGCGACAAGGCTTCGGCCAGATGCTCGCGAGCAGAGGTCGTCAGCGACTGGGCATCCGCCAGCAGGGAAGTCCTGAGGCGAGCGACATCCAGACCCACATGCCGGGCGCGGATTGCAGCCAACTCATCCGCATAGACTTGCTGCAAGGACTTCATGTAACGCGTCATGACGTCATAGCGATGCGTGATTACGTGCTGCAGCATGTCAAGATCAACGACCTTGCGGGCCACTCCGATGCGCGGCACCGGAATAGTCTTCTTGACTGTAGCCAGACCCAGCATCTCAAGGATGCGGATATACATCCAGCCGATGTCGAACTCATACCACTTGGCCGACAGCTTGGCGGATGTGGCATAGGTGTGGTGATTGTTGTGCAGTTCTTCACCACCAATGATGATGCCCCACGGAAGCAAGTTCGTCGAAGCATCGGCACAGTTGAAGTTGCGATAGCCCCAATAGTGCCCGGCGCCATTGATCACGCCAGCGGCCCAAAACGGGATCCAGGCCATCTGCACCAACCAGACCAGCAGGCCCGGCACGATGCCAAACATGGCCATGTCAGCCAACATCATGATGGCAACACCCAGCTTCTGGTGGCGCGAGTAAATGCGCTTCTCCAACCAGTCGTCCGGAGTGCCATGGCCGTAACGCGCCATGGTTTCCTTGTTACGCGTTTCCTTCACATACAGCATGACTCCGCCGAACAGCACGCGCTTGATGCCCAACACTTGCGGGCTATGTGGATCTTCCTCGGTCTCGCATTTGGCGTGGTGCTTGCGGTGGATGGCGGCCCACTCCTTGGTCACCATACCCGTCGACATCCACAGCCAGGCACGGAAAAAATGACTGGGAATGGCGTGCAGATCGAGCGCGCGGTGAGCCTGGTGACGGTGCAGAAAAATCGTCACCGAGGCGATGGTGACGTGGGTCAGTCCCAAGGCGCAGAGCACATAGCCCCACCAGGGGAGATCAAAAAAGCCGGAAAACATGAGAATCCTTGAAAAGAATGCGGGATCGATTGTACTGGAGCTTATCGGCCCTCCCAAGGAGAACCTTCATGGTTTTGCAACATTTATAGGCTCGATAGCTTGACATCGCGCGACAGGCGCAACTAATGTTCAGCCATGACTGCGACACAGCACATCGTGCTTACCCTCCTCGCTATCGCTCTCTCCGCCAGTCTTGGCGCAGCCCTGCTGCGTGCCAAGCGTCGTCTGCTGCTGCGCCGCGCGCGCAGATAATTCCCTCCCCTTCCTGCTGGTTTTAGCCCTCTGTCGCTGACAGACGTGCGCCTTTGCGCGGCCAAATCTGGCCATCTCCGACCTGTTCGCACACTTCCCTCATGGAGCCCGACATGATTCAAACGTTTGCCTTGCTGCGACTGCCTATCGGATACCCGGCCTTGAACGGGCTGCCGGGTATCCCTTGCCGCGCTGTCGATTCGGCCGTCGACACGACCCGACACCGATCACAATGAATCCGGAGCAGCCATCGTCATGTTGAAGCAACCGAACACCAAGTACCGTCCCACCGCCCCCATCCAGCTCGCTGACCGACGCTGGCCCTCGCAGGTGATCAGCCAGCCACCCATCTGGATGAGCACCGATCTGCGCGACGGCAACCAGGCGTTGTTTGAACCCATGTCCGCCGCGCGCAAGCTCGAAATGTTCGAGATGCTGTGCCGTATCGGTTTCAAGGAAATCGAGGTCGCCTTCCCCTCCGCCTCGCAGACCGATTTCGACTTCGTGCGCAAGCTCATCGAAGAGAACCGCGTACCGCAAGACGTGACCCTGGAAGTCCTCACCCAAGCCCGCGAGCACTTGATCCGCCGCAGCTTCGAATCGCTCAAAGGCGCTCGCCGGGCGATCATGCATGTCTATAACGCCACAGCGCCGAATTTCCGTCGCACCGTGTTCAATGTCGACCGTGCCGGCTGCATCCGCATCGCCACCGATGCCGCGAAGCTCGTACGCGAGTGTGCTGAAGCCCAGCCTGACACCGAGTGGGTCTTCCAGTACAGCCCGGAAACCTTCTCATCCACCGAACTCGAATTCGCGCTTGAGATCTCTAACCGCGTGATGGAAGTCTGGGAGCCTACCCCTGAACGGCCCGCCATCCTCAACCTGCCTGCAACGGTCGAGTGCGCCACGCCCAACGTGTTCGCCGATCAGGTGGAATGGATGTGCCGCAATCTGCAGCGCCGTGACGCCATCATCGTCAGCGTGCATCCGCACAATGATCGGGGCACGGCTGTCGCGGCCGCCGAGCTCGCCGTGATGGCCGGCGCAGATCGTGTCGAAGGCTGCCTGTTCGGCAACGGCGAACGTACCGGCAACGTTGATCTCGTGACGCTTGCGCTCAACCTCTACACGCAAGGCGTCGATCCCGGCCTCGACTTCTCGCGCATCAACGAAGTCGCCCGCACAGCAGAGACCTGTACCCAGTTGCCTATCCACCCGCGTCACCCCTACGTCGGCGACCTTGTGTTCACGGCCTTTTCCGGCTCTCACCAGGACGCCATCAAGAAAGGCTTCGCCGCCCAGGATCCGAAAGCCATCTGGGAAGTGCCCTATCTCCCGGTCGATCCGCAAGATCTTGGTCGCACTTACGATTCGATCATCCGCGTCAACAGCCAGTCCGGCAAAGGTGGCATCAGTTACCTGCTTGAATCGGCCTATGGCCTTGTAATGCCGCGTCGCATGCAGGTCGAGTTCTCGAACGAAGTGCAGCAGGTAATGGATGACACCGGTCGCGAGCAAAGCGCACAGGACATCTGGGCCATCTTCGAGCGCAGCTACCTCACCGCCGATCTGCCTGTGACTTTGCTCGGCCATCGCCTCGAAGAATCGCGCGATCGGCATGCCATCGAACTCGACGTGATGATCAACGGATCGCCACAGCGCCTTCGCGGCGAAGGCAACGGACCGCTAGACGCCGCACTGCGCGCCCTCGGCTTGCCGCTCAGCATCCATAGTTTCGAGGAGCGCTCCCTGAGTGCCGGCGCGGGCGCTCAGGCCGTCGCATTCGTTGAACTGGTCCACGTCGATGCGCCAGTCAGCGTGTTCGGTGCTGGCTGCTCTCCGAGTATCGTCGAAGCCTCGCTGCGCGCCCTTGTCTCGGCCTGTAATCGCCTCGCAGCGCGGCAACCCGCGATTCTGACCCGACTTGCTTCGGTGCAATAAGCGGCAATGCCTGCCTGATATCCGGCGTCCTGCGGGACGCCGGATCCCCTAGACTGAGAGAGCTACCGCACTGCATCAGCACTCTCATGACCGGACTGTCTTCCCCATCCGCCAGCATCACGGCTCATGCACTCGACGAAAGTCGACGCGCCCTTCTCGACACGCTGGGGGGCTTATTGCGCGACTTCAAATACCAGGATAGCGACGTCATCGCTGCGACTCTGAACGCTGCCGGCGAACAGTTCGACATCCTCGTCGGGCTGAAAGACCGCAAGAGCTTCGACGCACAACGCAGCCTGACCGCCTCTCGCATCAGCCTGGTTCACGAGGAAGATCTCGAGTTCTCGATCCGCCTTGCCGATCTTTCACAACAGCTACGCGAACGCTGCGAACAGGCGCTTGGTCAGCTGCACTTGCGCTTCATGACCTTGCTGGACCAGTCCGAAGCCGCGCCCGAGCAATTGCCGGTCGGGCCTGAGACCATCGGCTGCGCCCTGCGCGCCTTGGCCAGCGAGGCCGGCCTGAATCCGGATGCGCGTATCCGCATGCTGCAAGACATGCGCTCAGAACTCGGGCGACGTCTCAAGGCACTCTACGAACTCCTCAACAAGCGTCTCGGCGAACTGGGCATCGAACCCCGTTCGCTATTGCGCTCGAACGAACGCAACCCGGCACTGGACAGCGCCCAGCGCCGCGCAACAAGCGCTGCCGTAGCCGCACCCGCCCGCAGCATCGACCCGATGCTCGCCGATGCATTGCGCGACCGCATGCTTGCCTGGCTGGAAGATCAGCTCAAAGCCGGCGATCGCGACAGCATCACCCGACAGCTGAGCAGTACTGAACTCGCCACCTTGCTGCCAGAAGATACGCGACAGGCCGTCGACCTCGTCGAGCGCGCGCTGCAACGGGTTCTCGCCAGCGATCTCCCCGCCGCAGCCAAGACGGCCCTGGACACGCTGCGCATCCCCATGCTCAAGGTCGCCTTGCGCGACACGACGCTGGCAACCGACGCTGCGCACCCCGCGCGCGCGCTGCTCGAACAGCTGACGCGCATGGCGGCAGAGCTCCCCGCCAACGTGGGCGCTCATGACACCCGCGTTCAACAACTGGCGTCGGTCTGCGCGCAAGTTGCCGGCAACTATCAGGAAGATCTGGAGGCTTTCGCGCAGCCGCTCACCGCTCTGACAAAGGAACACGACAACAAGACCGCTTTGGTGGCGACGCAACTCCAAGCCGCCAGCGAGACCATCGCACGTGAAGAACGCAACGAGCTGGCGCGTCGCAATGCCTCCAACGCCATCCGCGCGCTGTGCTCCCCAGAACCGCCGGTAACGGTACGCCTGTTCCTCGAACACTACTGGAGTGTCGTGCTACGCCGCGCCTTGCTGACGGCCGGCGAAAAGAGTGACGCCTGGCGAGACGCCCTCAAACTCGCCGACATGCTGATCTGGAGCATGCAGCCCAAGATCGATACAGCTGAGCGCGAGAAACTGGTGCGCGTCCTGCCCGACATGCTGCGTGGCTTGCAGGGTGGGCTGGATAGTCTGCACGTCAGCCCCGAAGCACGGGACCGCCTGCTCGCGCGCTTCACGACACTGCACACCGAAGCCCTAAAGGGCCGCGACCCGCGCGGTGTCGAACCCGCGGTCGCGCCACCTCCCGAAGAGCCAGCTCGCCTCGATCCCGCAATGGGCCAACCCGAGCTGAAGATTCTGCGCCGGCCGGGTTTCCTGCCCGCCGAGCCCAGCCCCCCGGCTTCGCTGGCCAACCTCAGCGTCGGTGAAATCGTGCAGTTAGCGCTACCGGGTGAAGTTTCGTTCCGCGGCAGCATCGTCGCCTTCAGTCAGTTCCGCAACGTCATCCTGCTACGCGAGCTGGACAAGGACAGCTTGCTCGCGGTCGCCTGGACAGAGCTGCTACGCCAGCATCAGTCAGGTTCGCTGCAGCTCACGCTGATTCCGGAAGTCTTCGCCGACTGATCTGCACGGCCTCGCCTTGCTCTCCGACTCGAATGCTATCCGGTCGGCTGCTCTACCAGACCGTTTTGACGCCAAGATTTGGCTTCAAGACAGCAATCGCCACACAGTGAGTCTGTTCTGAGCGCGAGAGTAAAACGCGCGTCAGCCGCGCAATGCAGGAAAGTCAGGCTACTTCGCCGGGCACATTGCCTGGCGCATTCATAGGCTCAGCCAGATGGACAACGCGGTGCGGGAACGGAATCTCGATGCCCGCATTGCGCAGTTTGCGCAGGATGGCGAGATTCACATCGGACTGGATCCGCGCGGCCGAGCTGCCATCGCGGACTATCGTATAGACCAGTTCCAACGTGATTCCGCTGTCATCAAAAGACTTGAGCAAAGCCTCTGGCGACGGCTCGTCGACCAACCCCTCAATGCCTAGGGGTGCTTCCTCGAGCAAGCGCATGGCAAGATCGATATCGCAGTCGTACGCCACCTGGATGCGCGTCGTCAGCCGGACGGTGCGATCCACATAGCTGTCGTTCTGTACAACCGACGAAACGAGATTCTCGTTCGGCACCAGGTAATGCGTGCTGCCCTGCCCCTTCAGTACCGTGTAGCGCGTCGTGATTCGCAACACTTCGCCACGTTGATCAGCGCCGACCTGGATGACGTTGCCGATGTTGATCGAACGCTCAAGCAGGATGATGAAACCCGCCACGTAGTTGCTGGCAATCTTCTGCATGCCCAGACCCAGACCCACGCCCAGCGCGCCGCCAAACACGGAAAGCGTCGTGATATCGAGACCCGCCAGTGACATACCCAGCAATACCGCGACGAACAGCAGCAAAGCCTTGATGAGACGGGCCAGCACCACGCGCAGGCTGATATCCAGCTCCTGTGCAGCCTGCAGGCGAGAATCCGCCACGCCGCCCAGCCACATCGCAATCAGCGCAGACACAATCACCGTCACGGTACCCTGGAGGATCTGCCAGAGCGTGATACCTGACTTGCCGATATGCAGGACAAAACCATCCAGCCATTCGACGAACTCGGGCAGCACGCCGATGACATCCAGCGCCACGAAGGTCCAGATGAGCATGGCAACCGTACGCTCGAAACCCGCCAGCACACTCGACGACGAGAACGTCTGGCGCAGCGCGAACACCGCCATGCGTACGCCAGCCATGGCCAGCGCCAGCTGAACAGCGAGTCCGATGGTACGACCCGACCAACCCAGGTGATGCGTCACGAATCGCCCGAGCATCAGCAACAACACGCTCAACAACGGGAAGGCAAGACGACGCAGGCCCTCCCCATGCAGTGCTCGCCCTTCCAGTGCAGCGGTCTTCCGCAAGCGCCGCGCAATCAGGGCCGACACCGCCAGCAGGGGCAGCACGACGCACAGCTCGCGCAACACAGCAGGGTCGAACAGCGGCCGGAGGAAGTCGAACAGCGACTGCATGCCTTTACTCCTTGCGGGTCAGCACAGCGGCAAAGAAACCATCGGTGTCGTGGGTGACGGGAGACATGCGCAGGCGGGTACCGGTATCCAGCGCAATCTTCTGCGCGGCCAGCACTTCATTCGCAGGCTCTTCGGCGAAAGCCGGATGGGCGGCGAGGAACGCATCGACGATCGCGTCGTTCTCTTCCCTCAGCAACGAACAGGTGGCGTACACCAGACGGCCGCCCACCTTGAGCAGACGTGCCGCGGCCGCGAGGATGGCCGCTTGACGCTGCACCAGCTCCAGCAGGTCCCGCTCGGTCTGACGCCACTTGAGGTCAGGGTTGCGGCGCAATGTCCCCATGCCGCTGCAGGGAGCGTCCACCAGCACCCGATCCAGCTTGCCAGCCAGGCGCTTGATGCGCTGGTCGTTCTCATGGGCAATCAAGGCAGGATGCACGTTGGACAGACCTGAGCGCGCCACACGCGGCTTCATGCGCGCCAGACGCTTCTCGGCCACATCGAAGGCGTACAGGCGTCCCGTCGAGCGCATCAAAGCGCCGAGCAACAAGGTCTTGCCCCCCGCACCGGCACAGAAGTCGGCCACCATCTCGCTGCGCTTTGGCGCCAGCAGCAGGGCCAGCAGCTGGCTGCCTTCGTCCTGCACCTCAATGCTGCCATCGACGAAAAGCGGATGCTTTTGCAGCGGCACACGCGTCTCAAGACGGATGGCGTAAGGCGAAAACCTGCCAGCCTCGGCCTTGACCCCCTCCGCCTGCAAGCGCGCCAGCACGGTATCGCGCTCAGCCTTGAAGGGATTGACGCGGATGTCGAAGGGGGCGGACTGGTTCAATGCATCCGCCAGGGCCAACAGGCTTGCTTCGTCGTACTGGGCGGCCATGCGGTCGGCCAGCCAGTCAGGGAGATCGCAACGTTCGGCCAGCGTCGTGGCTTCCTTCGCCTCGGACTTCAGCCCGGCCAGCCAGCCGCGCTCGCTGACCGACAGAAAAGGCTCAAGCTGACGGATGGAGAGGCCCTCACAACGCATCAACCAGGCAAAGATAAGCTTGCGCGGGCCGACCCCCTCGCCTGCAACACGGCGCAGCTGGCGCAGGTGGCGAACGACGCCATACGTGGCATCGGCCGCAAAAGCGCGCTCACGCGAACCCAGCTGGCGCCGGGCACGGAAGAAGTTGGACAGCACGGCGTCGGCCGGATGACGAAAATCGAGCACTTCGTCGAGTACGTCGGTCGCGGCCTGCAGCTGCGAATCGGTGAGGGAGAGGGACATGCGGAAACCTGCGAAGACGGGGGCCCCAATCACCTCTGACATCAGCGGCACGGCCAACCCGGAAAGGCCCGGAGTATACCGTGCCCCCTGCCCGGCCCTCCCTCAATCCACTCCGCTACCGATCGGCGCCTTGGCGAGCAGGGCTCCGTCGATCTCGACTTCATCGGCCTTCAGGTCGTAGGCGCCGCCATCGTCTTCGACCCGGATACGTACTGGCGCGTTGCGCCAGTCGCTCGACAACCAGACGTCGATCTTCAGCCGCCCCTTGTTACCCATTGCGTGAAATCGACGCGCCATGGTCTTGCCGGCCGGCAATTCGATCTCGGCAGCGGGGAACTGCTGCACCGTCACCCTGCTGATCGAACCACGAAACGTCACGACCATGACATCGAAAGCCGGTACGTCCGGAGGCTGCATCGCAACGAAATGTGTCAGCGCGAGCATGTCCAGCGCATAGCCTTCCGTCGGCACTTCGCGCAGAGCGCCCTTGCGCACCTGGATGAGCTTGCTGCCATCGGAGGCGAACTGGGTTTCGAACTGATTGCGGTTGAACGTCTCGCTGAACTGCTCGGACACCGGACGACCGCCGGAAATATGTCCCGTTGCAGCCTGGCGCAGCAGCTCCCCCTTGACCGGCACAGTGCCGGTCAGCGACGCATTGAAACGCGCGCCGTCATGCGACCAACGCTGCTCGCCCTCAACCGGCATGCCCCAGTAACTGGACTGGTAACGCACACGCCCCTGTTGCGGCCAGGCTTCGAGATTGAGGGGTGGCTCGGCCGGCGCCTGGGCCAACGGGTTTGTCCCATTACCGGCCTCAGCCACATCAGGCGTGGCCACCTCATCAGGCGTCGGACTCAGCGGCACATCCGGCGCAGGTGGCAGACTGGCGGCGCTCTCCGTCTCGGTCGCTGGACGACTCATTGGCGACGGCACGGCAGGCGTCCTTGCTTTGGGCTTTTTCGGCCGCAGCACGGGAGGGGGTGGGGCATCTTCCGGTCGCGTAAGCAGTCGCGCCATGAGGACTTCCGGCGCATCCGGGACATCCTCGGGCAAATGCCAGCCTGGGGACAGCAACGCCGCCGCATGAACGATTGCCGAGACAACAGCAGCGATCAGTAGCGGACGTGCCCTCATGTCATCGCCGGGCTAGCTGCCCGCTCCTTCATCCAGTGGCGGCAGAGTCCAGCCTTCCTCGGCCGTACGAACGCCTTCTACCTTGACGCGGCCGGCGTCGATACGGGTACGCCCCTCGACAATCCAGCGCACCGCTTGCGGATAAATCTGATGTTCCAGCCGCAGCACGCGCGCCGACAGGCTCTTCTCGTCATCCGTGTCGCTGACCGGCACGACGGCCTGGATGATGATGGGGCCGCAATCGAGATCCGCCGTCACGTAGTGCACGGTCGCGCCGTGCACGCGCACGCCAGCCTCTAGCGCACGCTGGTGCGTGTGCAGACCGGGGAAGGATGGCAGCAGCGAGGGGTGGATGTTGATGAGACGACCTGCGTAGTGATCGACGAACTCGCCTGTCAGGACGCGCATGAATCCGGCCAGTACGACGAGATCGGGCGAGAAGCCATCGATGGTCTCGGCCAGCGCCTTGTCGAAGCTGCTGCGGTCGGCGAACAGCTTGTGATCGACAACGGCCGTGGGAATGCCGTGGGATTCGGCAAAGGCAAGACCTGCAGAATCCGGGCGATTGGCGATTACGGCGGCCACGCGGGCACCGGGAATCGCGGCACGCACGATGGCCTCCATGTTGCTGCCACGACCCGAGATGAGGATGACGAGATTCTTCTGCATGATGAATTGTGTATAGGAGTGCTAACGCATCAGCGGCCGGCGCGCTGACAGGACTCGACCCGGCGCCGTGACAGGCAACCGGGGTTCAGGAAATATGCGGGAAAGGCTCGAATCAGGCCGCGCTCTTGCGCGCCTTCCACCAGGTCACGATCACTGGCAACAACGATACGCCGATGATGCCCAGGATGAACAGGCTGAGATTGGACTTGATGATGGGAATGTTGGCGAAGAAGTAGCCGGCGTAGGTCAGCGAGCCGATCCACAGTGCGCCGCCCAGGATGTCGAGCGGCAGGAAGCGGCGGTACTCCCAGTTGCTGACCCCGGCCACAAAGGGCGCGAAGGTGCGCAGCAGCGGCAGGAAGCGCGCAATGATGATGGTCTTGCCACCATGCTGTTCGAAGTAAGCATGGGTTTTGTCGAACGCAGCGCGATTGAAGAATCGGGATTGCTCCCAGCGGAATACCCGTGGCCCCATGAAACGGCCGACCCAGTAATTCAGGTTGTCACCCGACACCGCGGCAACAAACAGCAGCAGCACCAACAGGTGCACGTTCATATTGCCCGTCGCTGCCAGCCCACCCGCCACGAACAGCAGCGAGTCGCCGGGCAGGAAGGGGCAGACCACGAGGCCGGTCTCGCAGAAGATGATGAGAAACAGGATCAGGTAGATCCAGGCGCCGTAATTGGCTGCCAGCACCGCAAGGTGCTTGTCGAGGTGCAGGATGATGTCTACGAACTGCAGCAGGATGTCCATGTCGGGCCACGCCAGTAAGGGGCCGCCATGATAGCTGCAGCACGTTACCGGGAGGAAAATTCCCTTCAGGGGAACGGCTGAAATCTCACACCCTGCCGGTCAGGCCCAGCGCTTCAGACCGCTTTGCGTTCGCGTCGCCAGACGTCGAACCGCTCCGCCGTCATCGGACGCCCGAAGAGGTAGCCCTGCATGCGCTCGCAACCCATGGCGAGCAAAGCCTCACGCTGGGCATCGGTTTCCACCCCCTCGGCCACTACGGTCAGGGAACGCGCCCGCGCCAGGACCACCACCATTGCGGACAAGGCGCGGTCGGCCTCCGACAAGTCGACCTTCTCGACGAAGCTGCGGTCGATCTTCAACTCATCGGCCGGCAGGCTGGCGATCTGGCTGAGGGACGAAAAGCCGGTCCCGAAATCGTCGATGGCAAAACGGATGCCCATATTGCGCAGTGCCGAGATCTGGCTCATGACCAGGGACAGGTCTTCGACTGCGATCGATTCGGTGATCTCGAACACGATGTTCGAAGCCGGCACGTCGCACAGATCGATCAGTTTGCGCACGCGCAGCGCGAAATCGTCGGCACGGAACTGTACGGACGACACGTTGATGCTCATGCACAGCGTGTTCAGACCCTGTTTGCGCCAGGCGGCCAGCTGGTCCATGGCAGATTCGATCACCCACAGGCCGAGCTCGGCAATCATGCCGGTACGCTCTGCCAGAGGAATGAATTGCGCGGGTGGAACGGCCTCGCCGAAATCGCTGTGCCAGCGCAGCAAGGCTTCGGCCCCCAGCAGTTCGCCGGTGATGGCGTTGATCTGCGGCTGGTACACCAGGCTCAGCCCGCGCTTGAAGTCAATGGCGGCGCGCAGGCTATGCAGCAACGCAACGCGCGACTGCACATCTGCCGCCAGCTCGCTGCTGAACCAGGCGTAGCCGGCTCCGCTGGCGTGGCGCGCCTCGTTAAGCGCGAGATTGGCGTTACGCACCAGATCCATGGCGCCGCCACGGGTGTCGCCCACACGCACCAGCCCCAGTCGCACGCCCACAGAGAGTGCGTGCCCGTGCACGAAGAAGGGGGACTCGAATGCACGCCGGATCACCGCCGGATCGATGAGGTTCTCGTCGCCAAACAAGGCAAACACATCGCCCGAAATGCGTGCGCAGCGCACGCCCTGGCCAACCGCAGCGCGCAGACGTTTGGCCACGGCCGCCAGCAGCGTGTCACCACAGCGGTGTCCCAGAGCATCGTTGATGTCGGAGAAACGCACGACGTCGGCAATTGCCATGCAACGCCGGGTCCCGCTGTTCGCGTAGATGTCCTGATCCACTTCGGCGATGAAGCGCGTGCGGTTAGGCAAGCGCGTCAGCGGATCGAAAAATGCGAAGAAGTTGAGTCGCTCGAAGAGGTCGACGTTCTCGAAGCCCACACACAGATTCGCGGCCAGCAATTCAATGAGCCGGCTCTCCAGTTCATCTGGTACGCGGCCGGCGTCGAAATAGACCACCGCATCGCGGTCCGGGTAACCCAGCCACAGACAGAACCGGCTGCCATCCATCTGGGTGGCGTGCGATGCAATACAACGCGAAATCAGGCGCTGTACTTCAACATCCGCCAGGGTCTCCAGTGCCAGTCCGGTAACGCCCTCAAAGGCGCCTGCACCACCGACGACCTGCAACCCGCCGGGAGGCGACGTGCTGTCGTTGCGGTGGTCCATGACCTCCCCGCAGCAAACCAGTCCCTGTGGTGCAACATCGAGCATGGTGCCCAGCGTGTCGAGCAGGCGCATGGCGAATGCCGCGCTGTCGTGGATGCGGAACAAGGCGTTGGAATTGCGCGCCACATCGCGCATGCCACGGCTGGCCAGGGCAATCTGCTCCAGCTGGGCATAGGCGCGAATCGAAGAAGTCAGCGTGGTAATCAAACGCACCTGGGTCAGCTCGGACTTGGTGCGATAGTCATTGATGTCGCAGCGACGAATGACTTCCAGCTCTGGCGCGTAACCGGGCTGGCCGGTGCGCAGGATGATGCGCAGATTCTTCAGACCAAGCTCTTGCCGGATGATCTCGACCAGCTTCAGACCGGCGTCGGTGCTTTCCATTACCACGTCGAGCATGGCGACTGCGATGCGCGGCTCGCTGGCCAGCAGGGTGCGCGCTTCAGCCGCGCTCATGGCGTGCAGCAATTCGAGGGGGGCGCCGTCGATCTTCACGCCACGCAGCGCGAATTCCGTAGCGCGATGCACCTCTTCATCGTCATCGGCGATCAGGATGCGCCACGCCTCGATCTGAGCCTTGGCAAGTTCGTCTCCGGCATCGCCCTCCACATCGTCTGAAAAAACGATGCGGTCATCGTTGTCGGCACCTGCATCCACCGGGTGCAGTTGGCTGCCCTCCGCCCCGCGCAGCAAGATCTTTTTCATGGATGTCTGCATTTTCAGCCCGATCTCGCGACTTTGGTCCCTCAGGACGATCGTGTGCAACCGAGTGTGCATTAAACCGCCTCGCAATGCGGATTCACAGCGCAAAGCCACTCCCGATATGACGGCACATCCGCGCCGGGCTGAAGAGAAAGGATATTGCCCGGAATCCTCATGCACTTGAGGAGACAGCCATTACAACCATCTCATCTTGGCAGAAATATTAGCGCCCGGCATCGCAGGCAAAACCCGGAGACCCCGGGAGAATTCGTGACAATTCTCACGTCACCGGCCTGACAGAAAGAATTTTCTGCTGCAACACAGCAGCGGAAATTTTTAATGCTTCCCCACGACTTTGCTGCACCAAATCGTTCCAATCGCAACGACCACTGCGTCGCAAACCTCCGCCAAGCAGTTGATCTGTCAGTGCAAATTTTCGAGACATCCACGCCTGCGCGGCACCGGCCACAAGAACGCCAGGATCAACAGGCGCCCCGGAACACTCGAAACTACTTCTGTATTTGGTTTTTTTGTTGATTTTTCAATGACTTGGACTCCGCGTTGCACAACATCATTTTGTTGACGAACTATTACTGTGCAACCAGACTGCCACCACCAAGTTACCGATCCCAGTGCGACGCAAAAAGGAAAACGGGGGCTTGGCTGATGTCCTGAAGTAATCCAATTCCGGCAGTAAAAAACAATTCAAGGAGACATTCGATGCAATCCAAGCTTCTTCTCGGCCTTTTCCTGGCCGCAGTCATCACCAACGCCAACGCCACCTCCACCATCTCGGGTTCCTTCGATGGCGGCGGCAAGACCTACGGTACCTCGTGCTCGGGCGGCAGCGAAAGCCAAGCTCCGGTGTTCCTGCTTAAGGATGGCGCTACGCTGAAGAACGTCGTCCTGAAGGCTGGCGCAGCTGCTGATGGCGTGCACTGTGAAGGCTCCTGCACCCTGTCGAACGTGAAGTGGCCTGACGTCTGCGAAGACGCAGCAACCATGAAGGGCGGCTCGGGCAAGACCATGACGGTGAGCGGCGGTTCGGCAGACAAGGCCGACGACAAGGTCTTCCAGCACAACGGCAAGGGCAGCACCATCAAGATCAGCGGCTTCACTGCTGGCTCCATCGGCAAGCTGTACCGTTCTTGCGGCAACTGCTCCAGCAATGGCGGCCCGCGCTACGTCAACATCAGCAACACGACCATCTCCAATGCCAGCGCTGGCGTGGCAGGCGTGAATGCCAACTTCGGTGACAAGGCAACGATCCGCAGCATCACCGTGAAGAAGGGCAACAGCGTTTGTATCGAGTTCAAGGGCGTGCAGAAGGGTTCCGAGTCGCCGAAGGTTGGCGAAAAGTGGAACACCGCGGCTTGTGACGTCAGCAAGTCCGACGTGACCTACAAGTAATACCCGCCTTACTGCTTCATCCTGTGTTGCTGGCCCCTGGCTCTCACGAGCCAGGGGCTTTTTAATGCCGGATCAGAAGGCTGCCATAACCTCCCGCACAGCATTTCGGTCCCCCATCTTTTGCTATCGTCCCTTCCTCTCAACCGGTTGTGATGATCCCCATGAAGAAACGCAGCCATCAAATGACCAGAGCTGGCGCGCAGCAAGACCCTCTTGCAGCCTTTCTGCAGCGAGCGCTCGCATTTCACCAGCAAGGCAATCTGGCGGAAGCGCAAAAGCTCTACGACTACATCATCTCTCGCAATCCGAAGCACTTCGACGCCCTGCACATGCTCGGTGTCGCCCACATGCAGATGGGGCAAACACCTCGCGGCATCGAACTCATTCAGCGCGCGATTGCGCAACATAGCAACTCGGCTGATGCCTGGACGAACCTTGGTAATGGCCAGATCCAGCTCAAGCAATTCGCCGAGGCCATCGAGAGTTTCGACCAGGCTTTGCGGCTGCAACCGGGCAACGCGAACACCTGTTACAACCTTGGCTTGGCCCTGGCAGGGCTGCGGCGCTTAGATGAAGCCGTATCGGCATACGATGCGGCATTACAGATCGAGCCACGCAACATCGAGGCCTGGAATGGCCGTGGCAATGCACTCCGCGCGCTGGGGCAGTTTGAGGAAGCCTGCAAGGCTTTCGAGTCAGCACTTGCCATCAACCCCCGCTTCGCTTCGGCACTCAATAATCTCGGGCTCACGCTTGCCGCAGCTGGCAAGCATGAGGAAGCCCTGCAGCGATACGACGCAGCGCTCGCCTTGCATCCAGACTTCGCCGAAGCCTTGAACAACCGCGGCAATACCCTGCAGGACATGGGGCAGCTGGAAGCGGCGCTCCAGAGTTTTGACCGTGCACTGACCCTGCGCCCGCAATACCCCGAAGCACATAACAACCGCGGCAATGTGCTGCGCAATCTCAAGCGTCCGGACGAAGCGCTGGCGGCGTTCGCCACAGCCCTCGATCTTCGCCCCGACTACGCTGCTGCGCTCAACAATCGCGGACTGACCCAGGCAGCTCTCCGCCAGTATGAAGCTGCACTCGCCAGCTACGATGCAGCACTGTCTCTCCAGCCAGACTACGCGGAAGGCCTCAACAATCGGGGCAACACCCTGAGCGCGCTGCGCCGTTATCAGGAAGCCGTGCTTTGCTTTGACCGCGCCGTCAAGCTACGCCCTCACTACCTGGACGCGCTGAACAACGCCGCCAGCACCCTGCTCAATCTGCGCCGCCCCGAAGAGGCGCTCGCGCTGACACAGAACGTGCTCGACAGGCACCCGGATCACGCCGCTGCGCGCAACAACCTCGGCCTGGCACTGACGCATCTGGCACGCTTCGACGAAGCATTGACCGCTTTCGATACCTTGCTCGCACAACACCCGGACGACGTCGACGCCTGGAGCAATCGCGGCAATGTATTGGCAGCGCTCAGGCGCTATGACGAGGCGTTCACGAGCTACGATCGCGCCATCGCCATCCAGCCCGACTATGCCAGCGCCCACAACAATGCAGGCGTTACAGCCGCCCTGCTGAACCGTTACGACGACGCGCTGAAGCACTACGCCCGCACGCTGGACTGCGATCCGCAGCACCCCGGGGCCCAGCTCAACCGCAGCGTCGTGGAACTGGTGCGTGGCGACTGGGTAGCTGGCTTCCCGCGCTACGAATGGCGCTGGCAACACGCCACGGCCGAAGTCCCGCTGGCGCTGGACTGCCCACGCTGGCAAGGCGAGTCGCTGTCCGGCAGAAGCATCCTGCTGTGGTCCGAACAGGGCTTCGGTGACACCCTGCTGACCTGCCGCTTTGCCGCCGACCTCGCCGCGCAGGGCGCACGCGTGATCCTCGCCGTGCAGCCGCCCCTCATCACCTTGCTGCGTTCGCAAGCTGGCGCGCATGAGGTCGTGGCGAAAGATGGTCCGCTGCCTGCGACGGACTATCACTGCCCACTGATGAGCGTACCTGCCGTATTGGGCGTCACGCTGGAAAACCTGTCGCGCACCGAATCGCACCTCGCAGCGCCACCCGAGCGCATCGACGCCTGGCGTGAAACCTTTCGCACCATTGCACAGAAGAAAATCGGTCTGTGCGTCTCCGGCAACCCGCGCCAGTCAAACGACCACAACCGCTCAGCTTCGCTGGCACGCATCGCGCCCCTACTCGGCACCGAGGCACAGTTCTTCATCGTGCAGAAAGACCTGCGTGCTGAAGACGAGGCCTGGCTGCTGGCGCATCCGGAAGTTCACGACCTGCGCCCACAACTGACCGACTTCGCCGAAACGGCTGCGGTCATGCAGAACCTCGATCTGATACTCACCGTCGACACTTCTGTGGCCCACCTTGCGGGTGCGCTAGGCCGGCCAACCTGGATCATGCTGTCTTACGCCGCTGACTGGCGCTACCTTCTGGATCGTAGCGATAGTCCCTGGTATCCCACGGCGCGCCTGTTCAGACAAAGTGCGCCCGGCGATTGGGATGGTCTGATCGCCACGGTCGGCAGGCATCTGGATAGCTTCATCAAGGCATGAAAAAGTCTGGCAAGCACAAGAATGCAGGGCAGCGCCCTGATCCGCTCGCACCGCTGCTGGCTCAGGCACTCGGGGCGCATCAGCAAGGCCAGCTGGCACAGGCGGAGCAGATCTACACGCACATCCTGCAGCAGCAAGCCACGCACTTCGATGCGCTGCACTTCTGCGGCGTGTTGCACATGCAGAGCAACCGCGCCGAGAGCGGCGTCGCACTCATCGAGCGCGCGCTGCAACAGCGCGAGTCGGCCGATGCGCTGACCAATCTCGCCAACGGACTGTTGCGTCTCAAGCGTCATGCCGATGCCCTGCAGCGCCTTGACCGCGCGCTGGCCCTGGAACCGCGCCAACCTGCGGCCCACACCAACCGCGGTGTGGCGCTGGCTGCGCTGGACCGCCACGAAGAAGCAGCCGCTGCCTACCGCAAGGCACTGCAATACCAACCCGTTTTCCCCGAGGCCCTCAACAACCTCGGCAATGCCTTGCGCGCGCTGGAGCGCTACGACGAAGCCATAGCAGCGCTCGATCAGGCCCTGCAGCAACGGCCCGGGTACGCGGAAGCGCTTAACAATCGCGGCCTCGCACTCGCCGCCCGCAAGGACTACAGCGCCGCGCTGGACAGCTATGCGCAAGCCCTTGCCAGCCGCCCGCGTTACGCCGAAGCATTGAACAATCGCGGCAATGTGTTCAAGGATCTACTGCGCTTCGACGAAGCACAACAGTCCTACGATGCCGCCCTGGCCATCGACCCGAACTACGCCGAAGCGCGCTACAACCGCGGCAACAACCTTGGCGCGCAGAACCGCCATATCGAAGCCCTGCAAGACTATGCACTGGCATTACAACTGCAGCCCGCGCATGCAGACGCCAACTGGAATACAGCGCTATCTCAGCTTTTGCTGGGCGACTTCACCGCCGGCTTTCAGCATTACGAATGGCGCTGGCGGCTCAAGCATGCGGAAGCGCGCCGACACTTCGACTGCCCGGAATGGACTGGCAAGCAGGCGCTGACGGACCGGCACATCATCGTGTGGGCAGAGCAAGGGCTGGGCGACACCTTGCAGTTCTGCCGCCTCTTACAAGGGCTGGTCGAACGCGGTGCGCGGGTCACGTTCGAAGTGCAGCCTGCGCTGAAACGACTACTGTCACGCCTGCCACAGATCACGGTGTTCGCGCGCGGTGACACCGCACCAGCGGCCGACTTCCATTGCCCTTTGCTGAGTCTGCCGGCGCGCCTGGCATTGACGCCAGACGCCTTGCCTTTTGCCACCCGCTACCTTGCCGCGACAGAGTGCGAGCGCGCCGACTGGCTGCCACGGCTGCCCGCCGCACCCTTGCGCATTGGCCTGTGCTGCTCGGGCAACCCGCGACTCGCCAACGATCACAACCGCTCCGTAGCCCTTGCCCGCTTTGGTGCACTGGCGGGAGAAGGTCGCCAACTGATCCTGATGCAGAAGGATCTACGTGCCAGCGACGAAGCTGTGCTGAACGACCTCAGCATCCTTGACCTGCGCAAGGATCTACACGATTTCTGCGACACCGCAGCAGCGCTCAGCCATTGCGACCTGCTCATCAGCGTTGACACTTCGGTCGCACACCTCGCCGGCGCAATCGGGATACCGACCTGGATCCTGCTGCCCTTTGCCCCCGACTGGCGTTGGCAGCTTCAACGCAATGACAGCCCCTGGTATCCCGGCGCCCGCCTGTTCCGGCAACCGGCTCCCGGCGCCTGGGATGCCGTATTCGCCCAGGTCAGCGCTGCGCTGGCGGATCTTCCCCACCACGCCTGATTCGTTTCGGGTCACGCGCGCGGCGGCGTCGGGCGAGCCACGCCGGCTCGCGGGTTGGTTTTGCCTCTATTCCCTATTCGCAGTGCCACCGGATCCGGCGTTCCCATATCAAACGTTCGTCAGTCAGCAGACTTTTTGTTCTGCAATGCAGTACGCCGTAAGCAACTGATCGATCAAAAAAATACGCCCTCACCAGTCCCGCTCCTGACGCAGTCGCAATATGGAAATTTCGCCTGAATTCCCGACAACCGCTTGACTGATACCGGTATCAATAACAAACTCGCGCCGCTGGTTACCGGTAACAAACATTAACCAGTGATGACTGCAGCAAACGACACATGCAGCACAACACCTGATAAAGGAGACAAACGATGTACAGCAAACTGCTTCTGGGCCTTTGCCTTACCGCCTCCATGGCCAGCGCTTCGGCCACCACGACCATCACCGGCACCAAGGACTACGGCGGCGCCACCGTCGGCACCTCGTGCGACGGCCAATCCGAGAGCCAGGCTCCGGTGTTCTACCTGACCGATGGCGCCACGCTGAAGAACGTCGTGATCAAGGCTGGTGCTGCCGCTGACGGCGTGCACTGTGCCGGCAACTGCACCCTGTCGAACGTGAAGTGGCCAGACGTCTGTGAAGATGCTGCCACCATGAAGGGCGGCTCGGGCAAGACCATGACGGTGACAGGCGGCTCTGCAGCCAATGCTTCGGACAAGGTCTTCCAGCACAACGGTATCGGCAGCAAGATCTCCATCAGCGGGTTCACCGCCACCACCATCGGCAAGCTGTACCGCTCATGCGGCAACTGCTCGAACAACGGAGGCCCGCGCTACATGCAGGTCAGCAGCACGAAGATCACCACCAAGCCCTCCTCGGGCGACGCGATTGGCCTCAACAGCAACTTTGGCGACAAGGCCACGATCCGTACGCTGACGGTCAAGACCGGAACGGCTGTCTGCGTGGCGTACACGGGTGTGCAAAAAGGCTCTGAGTCGCCAAGGATCGGCGAAAAGTGGAACACCGCCAACTGCGACGTCAGCAAGTCCGACATCACCTACAACTGATCCATCCGACCAGTTGTCGAAGCCCCTTGCCCACCGGCAAGGGGCTTTTTCATTGGGGATCCGTCAGACCTGTCGGCTTCCGCGCGCACAAAGCCTCATGAATCAGCAAGCCCGTCACAGCACCCGCTAACTGTGCCAGTACGAAGCCGGGGACACTCTGTGGCGCAATGCCCGCGAAGCTATTGCTGAACATGCGTCCGAAAGCCGCCGCCGGATTGGCAAACGACGTAGAGGCTGTAAACCAGTAAGCCGCGCCGATATATGCCGCCACCATGGCGGAGGCACGCCCCGGCGGCGCACGCAGGATCACCAGGAGCAAACCCGCGGTGGCTACCGCCTCGGCAATCCACTGCCCAGTGCCGTCACGCAGCTTGGTCGACCACTGCAGGATTGTCATGTCGAACATCGCATGCGCCAGCCAGGCCCCCAACACGGCACCCAAAAGCTGCGCACTAACGTAAGGCAGCAAACTGCGGCCATGCAATTCACCGCGCACCGCCATCACCGCGCTGACTGCGGGATTGAAATGTGCGCCGCTGATGGGACCAAACACCTCAATCAGGATATAGAGCCCACCTACCGTCGCGAGTGTGTTGGCCAGCAAGGCAACAGCCACGTTGCCTGCCGCCAGGCGTTCAGCCATGATCCCGGAGCCGATCACGACGCAGAGCAGGAGCATTGTGCCGAGCAATTCGGCAAGGAGTTTGCGTGCCTCTTGCACGGTCAGCTCTTTGCGATCTGCGTCAGCGCAGCCTGCAACTCGGCATTGCTCATCGTGTCGAGCGGTAACGCCAACAGTTGCAACATGCGATAGCCGATTGCCTGCCGCGTGATCTCGAAGGCTTGACGCTTGGCGTCCTCTCCTTCGGCATTCGAAGGATCAGGATAGCCCCAATGCATCTTCACCGGACTGCCCGGCCAGATCGGGCAAACCTCGTTAGCTGCGTTGTCGCAAACCGTAATGACGATGCGCATCTGCGGCGCATCCGGCTGCGAGAACTCATCCCAGCTCTTGCTGCGATAGCTGGACGTATCGACGCCGGCACGGTTCAGCGCCTCGATGGCAAAAGGATTGATGCGTCCACTCGGCGCACTGCCTGCGCTGTGGGCGCGGACGTCTTTGCCAAGCTTCTGTGCGAGATGATTGAGCATGCCTTCGGAGAGCACGCTGCGAGCGGAGTTGTGGGTGCAGAGAATGAGAACGTGGGTAGTCATGTCGTTATGGCTTCGGCGTAATGAATTCGACGTTATGGCTCATTAAGGAACAGGTCAGCAGCATCCGCCACCGGGTGCGCAGTGGTTTTGCGATGTGGTCTTGATCGCGGCGATTGGCACGGTCTGAGACGTAGCCTTCGGTGCACAGCAAGCAGCCGATGTAGACGTGCTCTCGGCGCGATTGAACGTGGGGATGCTCGCCAGTGTGTGATAGGCCTCCCAGGCGATACCGTCAGGATCCTGCGCCCAATGCTTGTCGGACTCCGCGTAGCAACAGGCCGTACCGCTCTCGCTCACCGCGCCCGAATCCGCTGACTGGAACTGCACTTGCAAGGCGGCGAGTTCTTCCGCGCTGTCCACCTGAATCCCAAGGTGATCAAGTCCTACGGCGGCCCCGCGCTGCGAAATCGCGAAGTTGATTCGCGGATCCTCGAGCATCCATTTGGCGTAATCAGCCTTGAGCAATGCCGGTTCGCGGCCGAACAAGGAGGAATAAAAACGGACGCTGGCAGTCAGATCGGCCACTGATACGTGTATGTGGAAGCGCTTCATAGCGTGTTCTCCGGACAACAGCGGTTGGACGTGGCGTTGACACCGCAGGGCTCGCCGGCGCAACAGTTCTCGGTCAGGAAAGCGATCAAGGCATTCATCTGCGCGTAGTTCGCTACGTAATAAATGAAGCGCCCTTCCTGACGCGGCAGGATCAAGCCCGCCTGCGCCAGCGTCTTCAAATGGAAAGACAGGGTTGCATTGGCCAGCCCCAGCGATTCGGCAATCCGCCCCACCGTCAGCCCAGCCTCCCCGTGCTGCACAAGCAGGCGGAACACGGCCAGCCGGCTCTCTTGCGCCAAGGCTGCCAACTGATTGGTTGCATCAATTGATTCCATATTTCCAATAATATCGAATTATTTTTGCGAAGCCAAGCGGGTGATTCAAAAACACCCCCATTCTTGCTGCGGCGCGATGATGCAGTCGCTCCCCACTCCACCGTGAAATGTGACGAAAACACTTGACTGTTACCGGTATCAAAACTCAGAATGCGGAATATTTTGTTACCGGTACCAACGCCTGTCGAAACTACAAAAATTTACGGCTGGCGTGGGCGGCAACCCGATTTTGCGAAGCTGTCTCTTGGTCCAAGACCAACCCCGCCACCCGGCGGGGTTTTTTTTGGTAGCTACGTTCTGATTTGGTCATGCCAGCCCCCCATACAAAACGGGGCCGGCTGGATAGCCGACCCCGTCATGATTGGAATGGCGCAAACGTCCTATTCAGTCGGCTTGGCACTGGTCCGTTCGAGCAGCACGACGCGATCACCGTAGGCCAGCAGATTGCCCGACGCAGGCAGCACGGCTAGCGTCTTGATATGGCCAGTGGTGTGCAGGTCGATAGCCTGCCAGGTCTTTCCGCCATCTACACTGCGCATCACTGTGCCGTTGCGGCCAGCGAGGATGAGCGCACGGCTTCCCGGCTCGATCATCAGGCCACGCAGCAGGTTTTCATTGCCGCTGCTGACGGCTTGCCAGCTCTTGCCCTTGTCTTCTGAGCGCAGGATGGTGCCCTTGTCCCCCACCACCACGATGGCGCCGGACTTCGGATCCGCAATGATGGAGTTGAGGCTATGCACCACACCACTCTCGACGGCCGCCCAATTATTGCCTTCGTCCTCCGAGCGCAGGATGGTCCCTTGCGAACCGACCACAAGGTAAAGCTTCTTGTCAGCATCGATCAGGGCGTTGTACAGCTTGGCCATACTGCCCGTGGGCATCTTGCGCCAACTGCGCCCGGCATCGGCCGACATGGCGACGCTGCCATCGTCCCCCACCAGCCAGAGCTTGCCGGAGGACGCGTCCTCGACGCCACGCCAGAGTGCGCTTTCGCCGAACTTCTGCGGCGTCGAGAAGTTGCCATCAGTAGCTAGCAGGCCCAGCCCGCCGATATCACCATGCATGACGATATTGCCGGTCTTGCTGTGTGTGACGAAGCCCTGAAAAGTCGGTAGATCATCACTGCGATGCGCTTCCCAGTTGATGCCACCGTCAGCCGAGAGGATGCGTGTCCCGCCTGCGCCGACCGCCACGAGCTTGTTGACCACCGGCTCATAAGCCACCTTGAACAGGTAGGGTAGCGGGAAGCCTTCCATGCTCTTTACGCCCTGCCAGCGCAAGCCACCATCTTCGGAGCGCAGCAGCAACCCACGCGCACCGACGGCAATCAACGCCCCCGACGGATGCGCCGCAATGCCATGCACATAGTCGCCAGCGCCTTGCCGAACACGTGTCCAGGTCTTGCCGCTATCCGCCGAACGGGCTATCTGCCCACCAGGACCGACCAGGATCAGTGCGCCGCTGGCTGCATCGCGCAATACGCTGTCGATGTTCTTGCCAGCCCCCCACTCCAACGCCATCTTCTGCCAGGACTTACCGTTGTCTTCCGAGCGCAGTACAACGCCCTGATCACCCACGACCACCAACACCTTGTCCGGCGTCTGCACCATGCGCGCCAGATAAGTGTTATCGGCAATATGCTGCTTCTGCCAGGTCTTGCCGCCATCAGCCGTGCGCGCCACGTCACCACCGCTGCTCAGCGCGTATACCACGCCATCCTCGGCAACGAATAGGCGGGTTACGTAGGTCTTGAGACGCGTATCGGTCACGGCCCAACTACCACCGCCGTCGACCGACTTGAGGACTTCACCACCCTCGGTGCCGGCGTACACGGTGCCGGTTTTCTGGTCGACGATCAGTTCGGAAATCGTGATCTCTCCGATGTTGAGTCCATGCCAGGAAGCACCGGCATCCTGCGACACCAGCAAAGCGCCCTTCTCGCCACCCAGCAGCACGGTACCGAATTTTTCATTGACGACTACGTGACCGAGGAATGCGCCGGTGCCTGGCTTGAGCGCAGTCCAGTGTTCGCCAGCGTCGGTAGATTTGAGCAGGGTGCCCTGCATGCCGGCAACGAATACGGTCTTGCCATCAGGGGCAACGGCAAGGCCACGCAGCGCGGCCTGTGTACCCGTATCGACAGTCACCCAGGACTCACCATTGTTGTCGGAGCGCAGCACCAGGCCATTGGTCCCGATGGCGATCATGCGACCACTCTTGCCAACGGCGGTAATCGCGCCAATCTGCTCACTGGTCACGGCATTGGCGATCTGCCAGGTCTGCCCACCATCAGTCGAACGCCAGGTGGCACCGTCCGTACCGACCACGATGACGCTCTTCCCTTCGCCATCGTTGGCAAGCTGGAACAGGTTGGGATTGGTCACAACCGTGCGGTAGGTCGGCGCCTCCGCCGGCAGTGCTACGACGCCATCGGCGCCGTCCTTCTTGCTGCACGCAAACATAGACAGGCAGATCAGCGCAATCAGGCTGCCACGCGCAAACACCGAAACCTTGCCCAGAGCTGCTGGATACATCCTTGTCTTCCTCCTGTGTTGTCTCGCGCTGCTTCTTGGCAGCAGGCATTTAGACCGCCAAGTCTACTTGAGCACCAGCCTGATCCGGTATTGCGGCACAGCACATGGACGCTGACAGGCCACGCGGGCACAATGCGCCCTCTGCTCCCACCTCTGCGCTGCCGAACGTGCCATTGATCTGCCTCCGCCCGCCCAAGGACTTCAGTTCCCAGGGGTTCAGTCCCAAAGGGTTCAGTCTTATCGAACTGCTGATCACCCTGGCCATCCTCGGCGTGCTCGCCAGCATCACGATCCCGCTGGCCCAGGTGGGCGTGCAACGCACCCGTGAACACGAACTGCGGCTGGCACTGCGCGAGATACGTGCTGCACTTGATGCCTACAAACAGGCGGCCGACCAGGGGATCATCGCCACCGAGGTCGGCTCGCCCGGCTACCCCAAAACGCTTGACGATCTGGTGCTGGGCAAGCCGGACCAGCGCAACTCCTCGGGCCGAAAGATCTACTTCCTGCGCCGCATCCCGCGCGATCCGCTGAGCGACGACCCGAGCATCCCGGATTCACAGACCTGGGGGCTGCGTTCCTACACCAGCGAGGCCAATGACCCCAAAGAGGGGGAAGAGGTCTACGACGTGTACTCGAAGTCGGAAGCCATCGGCCTCAACGGCATCCCCTACCGGCGCTGGTAAGCATGCATCTCCCTGAACGGTTTTCCGGCCGCGCAGCGGCGCATGGCTTCAGCTACATCGGCGTGATGATCGTGCTGGCTGTCATCGCACTCATCGCTGCCACCGCCGTGCAGTACGGCGCGGTAGTACAGCGACGTGAAGCCGAGGCCCAGCTGCTCGCCGTCGGGCTTGAATTCAAGCGCGCCGTCAAAGGCTATTTCGAGAACACGCCCGCAGGAATGCCAGCCGTGGCGCCCCGCTCGCTCGATGACCTGATACGCGACAAGCGATATCCGGGCGTCAAACGCTACCTGCGCCGAATCTACGCGGACCCACTGACCGGCAGTACCGACTGGGGGATCATCCGCTCACCCGAGGGCGGCATCCTCGGCGTTTACAGCAAGGCCGAAGGCGAACCTATCCGCAAAGACAACTTCCCCGACGAGTTCTTCCACTTCAAGAACAAGAAGCGCTATCGCGACTGGGTCTTCGTCTATGGCGTCGTGTGTACCGATAACGGCTGCGAACTGCCCAACCAGGACGGTCAACCCCCGGCTGCCGGCGGCATCCCGGCCGCAGGCTCACTCCCCATGGCCGGTGATCAGCAGAGTCAGCAAAACCAAGCGCAAAGCCAGGGCGCTCCGGGGCAAGGCCTGAACTTCGGGCAGTGAGTAGCTGGTCGCCCTGTTCAGCGCTGCCAGCGCGCAGCGGCCGTATCGTCCGTCTCCCGCGCATCCACCCAGTGTGCGCCGTTCGCGTCCTCTTCCTTCTTCCAGAAGGGGGCTCGCGTTTTGAGGTAATCCATGACGAACTCGCACGCAGCGAACGCTTCGCCGCGGTGCGGGCCGGACACACCGACAAACACGATCTGCTCGCCCGGCAACAAACGACCGACGCGATGGACGATGCGCACCGCAGCGATCGGCCAGCGCGACTCGGCCTCCACCGCGATCTCGTGCAAGGCACGCTCGGTCATGCCCGGGTAATGCTCCAGCGTCATGGCGAAGAGGCCGCTCTGCGATTCGCGCACGCGCCCGACAAAACTCGCCACAGCACCCACACCGGCTATCGACAGCGCGCGCACCTCGACACCCACATCGAAATCCTCGCTCTGCACACTCACCGATATGGCCATGTCAGCCTCCCGTCACCGGCGGGAAAAATGCCAGTTCATCACCCTCGGCAAGCCCATGCGCCTCGGCCACCAAGGCCTGATTGACGGCCGCCCGGATGCGTGGCGAAGCCAGACGCTGCCACTCGCCACGGCGAGCCGCCAGCAACGCGCGTGCGGCCGCGACATCGCAGCCCTCGCCCACCTCCAGAGTCTCGCCAGCCGTACCCAGCGCCTCGCGCAGGCTGGCGAAGAACAGCACCTGCACCTTCATGCGAGTCCCCCGAGCGGGATGAATTGGACGACATCGCCCTTGGCAATTGCAGTCTGCGGCGGATTGCTCACGAAACCCTCGGCCCACGCACAGGAACTCAACACCGCGCTGCCCTGATTGGGGAAGAGCTGCAGCGCTCCGTCCGCATCGACACGGACACGCAGGAACTCCCGTACTGGCACGTTCTTGCGCCAGTCGAAGGCCGCACGCAGGCTCAGCGGCCGCGGCAACACGTCGGTCATGCCCTGAAGACGCCGCAGGCAAGGGCGCACCAGCATCTGGAAAGTCACGTAACTCGAAACCGGATTGCCCGGCAAGCCGATGAAGGGCGTCTCCCCGATGCGACCCGAAGCCAGCGGCTTGCCCGGACGAATGGCCACACGCCACCTCTCCAGCGCCCCCTCTGCTTCGACAGCCGCCTTGACGTGATCCTCTTCACCTACCGACACACCGCCGCAGGTCAGCACGAGATCGCTATCGCGCGAGGCCTTGCGCAAGGCCTCACGCGTGGCGGCCAGATCGTCGGGCACGATGCCCAGACTGATTACTTCGCAACCCAACTCGGCCAACAACCCCGCCAGCATGTACTGGTTGGAGTTGTAGATGTGATCCGCAGCCAGCGGCGTTCCGGGCTCCTGCAGCTCGCTGCCGGTGAAGAATGTTGCGACGCGCAGGCGGCGATACACCGTGAGACGCGGAATGCCGATCGAAGCAGCCAGTCCCAATGCAGCCGGGCTCAAGCGCTCACCCGCGCGCAGCACGACCGCACCGCGGGCGATATCTTCGCCGCGACGGCGGATGTTTTCACCAACGCCGGGCGCGGCCTGCACGCGCACACCAGCATCGTCGACTTCACAACGCTCCTGCATCACCACGGCATCCGCACCCGGCGGAATCGCCGCACCAGTGAAGATGCGCGCCACGCTACCGGGCTGCAGCGGCTCTGCCTTGCTGCCGGCGGGGATGCGCTGACTGACGGGCAACACACCGTCGCCCAGCTCCGCCACCCGGACGGCATAACCATCCATGGCAGAATTGTCCGCGGGCGGCACGTCGATAGCCGACACGACATCGGCAGCCAGGATGCGGCCAACAGCCTCGGTCAATGGCACGCTCTCTGTTGCAGAAATGGTGGTAGCAGATGCCAGCAGGGCATCGCGCGCAGCCTCGAAACTCAGCATGTTCAATCTCTTCGGTTGTCAGGCAACAACCCCGGCCAATTGCGCGGGAATATCCAGGAAGCGTAGAACGAATTCTGCGATCGCAAGCGGATCATCAAGATCCAGACAGGGCAAACCGCAATCGACCGGCTCATTGCTGGCGACCGCCACCACGCCGGGAAAGCTGCTATGCACGAAAGGATGTCCCAAAGAGGGACGGCAGACTTCGATCTTCGGCAGATCGGCCGATTTGAAACCTTCGACCAACACGAGATCACAAGGGGCCAGCTGCGCCTTGAGCTCGGCCAGCGTCGGCTGCGGCAGGTTGCGCAGCTCGGTCATCAAGGCCCAGCGCTTTTCACCGGCCAGCATGACCTGCGATGCGCCCGCCTCACGAAGACGAAAGGAGTCCTTGCCGGGGCGGTCGATGTCAAAACCATGATGCGTGTGCTTGATCAGGGACACCTGCAGACCCGCTCCGCTGAAGATCGGTATCAGCCGCTCGATCAGTGTGGTCTTGCCTGATCCCGAATAGCCGGCGAATCCGAAAGCAGGGGCTCCCGTCCGGGCGGCCTGACCCTCACTGCGCGTCAAAGCCACTCCTCAATTTGCTACCGTACTGCCGCGCACGATCAACTGATGTTCGAACGAGGTGTTCGGCATCTCCGCGCACAAAGCGGGATAAGGCTCACCATGGCGCTCGCAGATGCGACGCACCAGCAGGCACAAAGCCGCTTCAGCCATCGCCGGCGTGTCTTGCGTCATGGTGGTCAGGGGCGGGTTGAAAAATGCACTCTGCGGATCATTGTCGATACTGACGACAGCGATGTCCTCCGGCACGCGGATACCCATACGCTGGGCCTCCAGCAACACACCAAGCGCCATGCGGTCACTGCTGACGAAGATCGCGTCGATCTTGGGATCGATTTCCAGCAGCCGACGCAATCCCTCACCACCGCCCGAGGTTTCCCAGTTGCCCTCCACGAACAGGCGCTGGCAATCGCCGAGCCCCGCCTCTTCGAGTGCCTTGCGCCAGCCAAGCACGCGCTCCGACGCCACCCAGCGATCCAGCGGGCCCGACAGGTGTGCCACACGCTTGCGCCCGAGGCCAATGAGGTGTCGCGTCGCGTTCTGTCCGCCGAGGAAGTTGTTGAAGCCCACCACGTCGATGCCGGGGCGCGGACGGGTATTGATCGCCACCATGGGCATCGGCAGACGCTCCATCGGGTAACTGTCCATCCAGGTGTGGCTGTCGCCGATATCCGGACCGGCCCAGATGACACCATCAACCTGGCGCTCGATGAGTCCGTCCATCAAGGACGTCACGTTGTCTGGCGCAAAGTCGGTGACCAGCTTGTTGAGCAAGGCATAGCCCATCTTGTCGGTTTGCTGAAGCATGCCGACATAGGCCTCGCCACACACGAGATAGCCCACCGAAGCGTTACTCACGATTCCCAGTGTGTGGCTGCGGCCGGTGTTCAGCTGGCGCGCCAGGGCGCTGGGACGGAAACCCAGCGCCTCAATGCATTGCTTCACGCGCGCCCGAGTCTCGTCGGTCACATTGGGGCTGTCATTAACAACCCGTGAGGCGGTCTGCTTTGATACGCCTGCCATCTTGGCAACGTCTGCAAGCGTGACGCGCCGGGTCAATTTTGCGCTGCTGTCCACTGTCTGGTTTCCCCGAGATCTATGGTGTGTTGTGTCTGCTGCCTGTTCCTGGTCTGCCCGGAGAACCGGGAAAACATGCGGATTATCGCCTGTTTCACGGACGTTACGGCACCCTGCAGTCCCATTCAGGGATAATCGTTGCGACTGGCGGCGCAGATCGCCAGCCTCACAGGAGACGACGATGATGCAGACGCTGTTGCGCGCCGTGGCATGCGCACTCCCCTCGTTCGCCCTCGCGGCGGCCCCAGCCCCTGCCTACGTGGCTGAGGTGCTCAATCCGGGTTTCGTCACTGGCCTCATCGAGCCAGCCAGCAGCGCACTCATCGTTGCCGGAGGCGACGCCAGCATCCTGCGCTCCCGGGATGCGCGCCAATGGCAAGCCGCGACCACAGAAGCGAAGGACGCCATCCAGCACCTTGCCGCAGGGCGCAGCCTCATCGCAGTGGGCGACAACGGCCTGATCATGCGTTCGACCGATGCGGGCGAGCACTGGCAGCGCATGGCGTCCGGTTCGTCTGCCAGCTTGCGTCAGGTCTTCAAGCTGCGCCCGGATCAGGCATGGCTGGCCGTGGGCAGCCAGGGCAGCCTGCTGCGCTCCGTCGACGATGGCATGCACTGGGAGAGCGGCTCACTCGGCAAGGCCATCACACTCAACACCATTGCACGCAGCACGCGCGGCAGCCTGTTGGTAGGCGGCGAGGAAGGCACGATCCTGCGTTCCAGCGACGAGGGGCAAAGCTGGCAGCTGGTCCAGTCGCGCGATCGCAACACGCCCCCTGTCACGCGTTTCATCAACGCCGGCAGGAGCCTTCTTGCAGCCAGTGCCAAGGGACGACTATGGCGCTCCAGTGATGACGGGCTCAGCTGGAAACTGATCCAGACGGCATCACAGGGCTACGTCACGGATGCCGTCTTCGACGCGGCCCACCAACGCTGGGTACTGGCCACGCACAGTGGCGACGTGCTGCTGGGCGACGCGGAGGGCAAACAGTGGCAGCGTCGCGTGGTGAAGGCCGGAGTGCAACTGTCGGCCTTGAGCTATGACGAAGGCCGTCGCTGCGTGGTCGGCGCTGGTCTCGGTGGTCTTGTTGCGCGCTCGGATGACGGCGGCCGCAGCTGGCACAGCAGCCTGTTGCCCGAGCAACCTAGCTTCCAGACCCTGCTGCATGACCGGCAACGCCAGCTGCACATCGCCGCCGGCGATGAAGGCGCGCTCTACCAGTCACACGACAGCGGCCGCACCTGGCAACGCCTGCGCGCCAACCAGGGGGAATATCTGGTTGCACTGGCAGCCTTACCCGACAGCCCGGTGGTCGTGGCCCTCGGCGATGCGGGCGCAATCGCCCGCTCAGACGACGCCGGTCAGACCTGGCAGACCGTGCCAGTGCGCTTCCCGGACGAACGCTATCCCGCAGGCTTCAAAGCCGTACTGCATGTGCCCGGCACACAGAGCTTCATCACGGCAGGCCCGCCCGGCACCATCATGCGTTCGGGCGACGCAGGCCGCAGCTGGCAAATCGTGCACCACACCCCCTTCGAGCAGGCCGAGGGCTTCTACGCGATGTTTGCCGATCCCGCACGCGAGCAGTTCTTCACACTGGAAATGCATGGTTACGTCTACCGCTCACGCGATGGCGGCGAGCACTGGGAGAAGCGCGGCCTGTCGCATGACGAAGATCTCTTCCGCAACGGGTTGGTCTCGGCAAAGACCGGCAGCATCCTGCTCTACGGCAAGGGCCGCAGCCTGCGTCGCAGCACCGATGGCGGCGACACCTGGCAGGCTGTACAACTTGATAACCCTGCGAATGTGTTCGCAAGCCATGCAGACCCTGAGACCGGCACGCTATGGCTGGCGGGCGAAGACGGCGTGATCCTGCGCAGTGACGACGACGGCCTGCACTGGCGCCGCATCGTCTCGGACGTGACTACCGTGCTGCTGGCTTTCCAGTTCGATGCACGCACCGGCGCTCTGCTACTTGTCGGTCGTGGCGGCACGATCCTGCGTCAGGCACCCGGGCAAAGCGACTGGCAAAAGATCGCCGCGGGCACCGATGAAGACCTGCGCGTACCACTTGTCGAGCCCGGAACAGACCACATCGTGCTCATCGGTCGTGGCGGCAGCATCCTGCGTTCGCAGAACGGAGGGTTGAACTGGCAAGCGCTGGAAAGTCATACCGCCGCGCATTTTCGCAATGCAATCTTCCACCCGCAAAGTGGCGCACTGATTGCCATCGGCCAGCGCATCGTGCGCCTGGCTCCCGTCCAGCCATAAAAAACACGGCCCGCAGGCCGTGTTCTTCACTGTCCGTAGAAACAACGGATCAGAAGTTGGTGACGCCCGAAGAAGTACACTTGCCCGCTGCGTAGCCAATACAGATCGTCGGCACGTTACGGATGCGGCTGTTCTTCAGCGAAGCCACGCTGGTCGGGCTGTCGGTACGGAACACCCCCTCCTTCAGGTTCGAGATGTCGCAGCCACTGACGTTGATCGTCGTCTTGAAGGTCTTGCCGCCGTTCTGACGATAGAACTTGGCAGCGCCATCGAGGATGCAGTTGGTCACGGTGATCGTGCCTTCCGCATTTTGCTGGATGAACTTGTCTTCGCCAGCCTTGCCGGTGATGTTCTTCAGCGTTACGTTACCGGCTTTCTTCACCGAGAATGCGTCTTCTCCGATGTCGGTCCAGGTGATGTTGTCCAGCGTGCCGCCATACCATGAATGGATGCCATCGGCGCCGTTCTTGCCGATGATGACGTTCTTCAGCGTCGCGCCGTTCATGATGCGGAAGTAGGCCTTCTGGGCTTCGCCCTGGCTGCCATCACCGAGTGCCGAGGTGCCGTTGAAGGTCTTGCAACCGCCGTCATAGGTGCCGCCGTCGATCTTGATTGTTTCAGCAACCGGCACCGAACCGGTGGACTTGCACGATGCCCCCGTTGCAGCAAAGGTGGCGGAAGAAGCGAGCGCCAGAGCCACGGCACCGACGATGTACTTCATGTTCATCTTTAGTCTCCTTGATGTTGTCTGCTTGGAATTTTTCTGCGGGCCACACAAACCCTGTGCTGCAACACCCCTCTGCGGGCGGATGCCAAGTCTGGTTGGCTGGGCGAACTCTCTAGTTCGGCCAAAGTCACGTCAATCTGCAGCGCAAGGTGATCTGGCAAATTTGACCGGGACGCCAAATAAATACAGGTCGAACGTGAAATACAGCCACTTCATGTAGAGTCGCCTTCCTTTGCGGTGCGTTTCACCATGCCATCCACCTCCATCGACATCAGCGAAGAAGACGGCGTCCGCTACCTGCATTTCGGCTCGGAATGGGTGCAGGGCGCCATGCGTATCCGCCGCCCCGTGGACCTTGAACTGGCCTATACACGCGAAATGATGGCGGGCCTTTTGCTGCGCGACGCGACGCGTTGGCCGAAAAAGATCCTGCTGATTGGCCTCGGCGCCGCATCGCTGACCAAGTTCTGTTACTGGAAGCTGCCGCACAGCAAGCTACGCGTCGTCGAAATCGATGCCGAGGTCGTCGCGGCAGCGCGCCACTTCTTCAAAATGCCGGACACGGATCGGCGACTCGGCATCACGATTGGGGATGGCGTGGAATACATCTGTCAGGATGGCCCCGCGTTCGACTACATCCTCGTCGATGGCTACGACGAGAATGCTCGTGTCGGCGCACTGGACTCGCTCCCTTTCTATCAGGCCTGCCGCGCAAGACTGGCGCCTGAAGGCCTCGTCAGCGTGAACCTGTTCGGGCGCAGCAACCGTTACGGCCCCAGCCTCAAACGCCTGGCTGAGGCCTTCGACGGACGCACACTGGCTTTCCCCTCATGCGACAGCGGAAATGTCGTAGCCTTTGCGGGCAACACCAGCACCACGGTCGAACTCGCCCAGCTAAAGGAGCGCGCAGCCGCATTGCGTACCAACACGGGGCTGGATCTGCGCCCAACGGTCAAGCGGCTGGTAGCCTCAGGCCTCGTCGAAGACGGCCTGCTACGGATCTGATCAGACGGGACGAACGAACTGATGCAACACCAAGGCGGTCGCACCTACGGCGACGGCCTGCAAACCGAAGCGCGCAACAGTCACTGGCGGCGGTTTGACGAGGCTGCCCTGCACCTGGTTCTTCAGCTCGGCCTCTACTTCCGCCAACCAGCCTGGCGTGAGCATGCGCGCGACACCACCGCCAAGCACGATATGCGCGGGGTCAAAAGTCGCCCACAGGTTGTGGATCAACACAGCAAGAAACTGGGCGCCTTCACGTGCCACGGCAGTTGCTTCCGGCTCGCCGGCTTGCACGCGGCTGAAGAAGATTTCTTCACTGACGCCCAAGCGGCCCGCCATCGCAGCCATGCCGATGGATGCATTGGCTGACGCCGTACGACCATTCAGGACGAGTTGCTGATTGCCGACGTCTCCGGCGAAGCCACCATGCCCACTCAACAAGCGCCCAGAAATGAAAACGCCTGCGCCGATATTGCTACCCAGATGAATGAACAGCAGTGGCTCATCGACGTCGTCGCAAGAGAACTCCACTTCACCCAGCGCGGCAATTCCCGAACGCCGCTGCACGAAAATCGGCAGATCATGCAGGCCGTGTGCAACCAGTGCCTTGCGCAGCACTTCGCGCATCGGCACATCTTTCCAACCGAAATTGGGCGAATAGTGCAGCACGCCACTGCTTGCGTGCACGGGCCCCGGCACACCTACACCCACACCGAGTGTTCGGCGCCCCATTGCACTGACCGCCGTAACCACTTCGGCAATCAATGCGACCACTTCGGCCACCACGCCATCAAGATCCCGTGTCGAAAGTTTGCGAACGCGCGAGACGATGACATCACCGGTCAGGTTGGTCGCGACGACCTCGATGGCATTCACCGTCACATCGACACCCAGCAGTGCCAGGCGTTCCGTATCGAGGCGAAGAGGCGTGGGACGGCGGCCAATGCTGCCCGTCGCGAGCGCCTCGTCTTCGGTCAGCCAGCCCTCGTCGATGAGCTCCTGAACCAGCTGACTGACGGTCGATTTCGTCAGGCCAGTCACTTCCGACAAATCTGCGCGTGACAAGCCAGGCTCGCCACGGATCAACCGGATAAGCGCCATACGGTTGATGTTCTTCAGGAAACTCTGATCACCGGCAATTGCCACACATCTCTCCAAGGTCGCGCCCCAGCGGTGGGTGCATCCCGCCGGGCCGACTGCCGCATCGACAAAATATTTTTTGAACAACGCTATGCTGCTGACAATCCGCCGATGATTGTAGCTGCATTGTCACGGCCAGTGCAGGCCCCATTGCAGCACGCTGGCAGCCCGTAAACGCCCTTGGCGCCGCGCGTCAGCACGCTGAAATGACAGCATCCTTGCCAACGAGCGACTGCCTCTTTGTCATAAAGATCAACGCAATCCTGGCACACCTGAATCTGACGCTTCGACGCGATCCGCCACTGCAATCCAATGCAGCGCTCTCGATGCAGAGATACGCTTGACGCGGGGCATGTCGCGGTAAAATTTCCGTATCGATCTCATGGCGAGCAAAGTGACGAACACCACCCACAACAGTCGTAATCTGCAACCCAGCCAAGCCGTATTCCCAGGCGACCACTTGCAGCGCAAGTCGCGCATCGCGTTCATTTGCGGACTTACCGGCTTGATTGTCAGCATCCCGGTCTATGCCTATGCCACCCCGCTGTGGCTCGCTACATCCAGACTGGAGGGCGCCGCGTTCTCGCTCGCCGCACTGGGCTTTGGCTTGTTGCTGGTAGCAGGCCCGCTGCTCGCCATCGGCGGTTTGCTGACCGCGCTGTTCATGCGTACCGAGAGCATCTTCCTGAAGCGCAGTCACGCGTCAAGGGGAGATCGTCCCCTGCTCGCACTGGCGGCTCTCGTCACCGCCTTGCCAGCGCTGCTGGCCTGCTATCCCCCGCTCAAAGCACTGTCCACAGGGCAAATCCGCTACAAGTTCCCTGCCACCGAAGTCAGCCAGCACTTTGACCCTCTCGGCTACTGGCAAGGAATCGCCTTCTGGTTCATGGGAGCCACCGCACTTGGCTGGCTCGCCTTCGCGTTCTGGCGCTCACGCTGGCGTAAGCACAAGGCCCTGCGCCAGCCAGGCTAGCCCTTACTCGGCACGTAGCCAGTCGTCGCGCAAACGCTGCACGGCGGCGCTGACCTTCGGCTGGCGGATCAATACGTACTCGTCATTCCTCGGCGCTGCGAATGTCAATCGGGTCTGCATCAACTCATCGCGCCGGAAGAACTGTACTTCCAGCTTGTCGCCGACACCGTAGCGCAGCAACAGGCTTTCAAGATTGCTGCCCGTGACACGCAATCCATCAATCGCGACAAGCTCGTCACCGGCTGACAAGCCAGCACGTTGCGCGCTGCCACCGTCGATCACATGCGTAAGCTTCAGCGCACCACCATCCGCCTTGGTCCGGATGCCAATACCCGAGAGCAGATTGCCACGCTTGCGTTCCAGCCCGACGCCTACCGCAGCGAGCAGTTTGTCAAAGGGCACATCGACCGTCCCTTCAGCCCATGCTGCGATCTGACGGCTCACATCGACACCCGTCGCCGCTTTCACGATTGCCGGCATCGCACCTTCTTCCACCCCAAGACCTGCGAGATATACGTGCTGCCAGAGATGGCGCATCACATCGTCGAGCGAACGCTTGCCTTGCGTCGCGGCACGGATGCTCAGGTCCAAGCCCGCCGCGATCAAGGCGCCCTTGGTGTAATAGCTGACGATGGCGTTCGGACTGTTCTCATCCTGGCGGTAATACTTGGTCCATGCATCGAAAGACGACTCCGCTACGCTCTGACGCAAACGCCCCGGCGTGCGCTCCACGCCCGAGATGGTCCTGGCAAGGATTCCAAGGTAATCCGCTTGCGAAATGACACCGCTGCGCACAAGGATCAGATCGTCGTAATACGAGGTAAAGCCCTCAAATACCCACAGCAGGCGCGTGTAGTTCTCGACATCCAGCCGATAAGGCAGGAAGGCCGCGGGTTTGATGCGTTTGACGTTCCAGGAGTGAAAATACTCGTGGCTGCATAGTCCCAGAAAACCGCGATAACGCTCATCAATGCTGCTGACACCGGGCACCGGCAAATCGTTGCGCGAGCACAGCAGCGCCGTGGAGCTGCGATGCTCCAACCCACCGTAACCTTCACCAACAGCCATCACCTGAAACAGGAAGCGCGAAAACGGCGCTTTGCCACCGAACATGTCGATCTGCGCCTGGCAGATCTTCTGCAGATCGGCCGCCAGGCGCTTCTCGTCAAAGCGAACCCGGCCTGTCACCGCCACCTGGTGCGGCACGCCCCCAGCATTGAAACGCAGCAAGCGGAACATTCCCATCTCAACCGGGTGATCCACCAACTCGTCGTAATCGGCAGCGGCGTAAAGACCGAATCCCCCGACACGCGCGGCGCCCTTGAGCCCCTGCGCAGTACCAAGCGTCGTTGCGACACGCCAGTCCTTGAAGGCCTCACCTGCCGGATGCACCAGCTCAACCAGGTGACGAGCATGCTCACGCCCCGCAACCTGCAGAAACAGCTGCGTGCCATTGAAAAAACCATGGGTTTGATCCAGGTGTGCGCAGCGAACGGACAAGTCCCACGCGTAGACCGTCATCTCCACTTCCAGCGCCTGGCCAGCTCGCAGACGCGCCGTCTGCCAGGCGTGCTTGTCGAGCTTGTTCAATGCGATGCGCTTGCCAGCCTGCCGCGCCGCAATGCTGACGATGTTCTTTGCGAACTCGCGGATCATGTAACTGCCTGGAATCCAGACAGGCAAACTCAGCTTCTGGCCCGCCTCATCAGGGTCAGGCACCAACAGGCGTACGCGGAACAGGTGGGCTGCCGCATCGGCCACTTCGACTGTGTAACGCAGTGCCGACGGCACAGACGGCTTCTTCGAGGAAGGCTTCTTCATTTCAACCCGCATTGGAACCAGACATAGGGATTATGGCGCCTATGCCCCGCCCATGCAGGCATGGGAACTTGATCGGGGGCGCCAAATCAATACACTCTCCAGAATCAACAGCTCCGGAGGTCACCACATGAACCTGCGTCCCGCCGCTCTCGCCCTCTGCCTGCCAGCCGCCGCGCTGCTCCAAGCGGGCTGCGCCGAGCTCAATACCAAGACCGGCAGTACCGCACTGGGTGCCGCCATCGGCTGCGTCGCGGGTGCGGCAACGGCCAAACTGACCAAGAACGATGCCGCACTCGGTTGCGCGGCCGGTGCCGTCGTCGGCGGCGCCGTCGGCTACATGCGCGCCCGCAACCTTGAAGTCGAGGAAGCCAAGACAGCAACCAACCAGGTCGCCGCCGATGTACCAGGCGCCAAGGCCACGCCAGTGCAGACTCAAAGTATCCAGGTGCTGGACAAGCAAACCAAGAAGACTGAAACCGTGCAGGCCTTCCGCACCGTATCCGTCGATATCCCTCTGAACCAGCTCGACACGAACGAAGGCAAGGCCGCCATGCGCAAGCTTGAAGCTTATGCCGCCAAAACAGCCGATACGCGTGCCGACACCATTGAGTTCCAGGTCGCCAACCCGCCTGCCCGTGGCGCACGAGCTGTGAAGGTGACACAGAAGGAAAGCATCGAGGTCGCCGGCAAAGGCAAGGTCAAACGGGTCGAAGTCATCGACCCGCAGGTTCCGGCTGGCTTTCAGCGGGTGACCATCGAAGCGAAGAACCAGAGCCACATTGAAGTGTGACGCGGCGAGGTATCACGGCACGGATACAGAAATAGAAATGCAAAAGCCCGGCCAGAGGCCGGGCTTTTTTGTTTGGGGCGACATACCGGGATCGAACCGGTGACACTTGGAATCACAATCCAATGCTCTACCGACTGAGCTAATGCCGCCACTGGGTACTACAAAACCTGTTCAACGTCGGTACTACGAATTCTTGGCCTGCCCGAAGGGAATCGAACCCCTAACCTACGGCTTAGAAGGCCGTTGCTCTATCCAGTTGAGCTACGGGCAGTTCTGGCTCGCGGTCCTTCGACAGCTCTCGGGTCGCCGCTCCCGCACTCACTTGCCGGGAACCTTGGTCGGGGTGAGAGGATTCGAACCTCCGACATCTTGCTCCCAAAGCAAGCGCGCTACCGGACTGCGCTACACCCCGAGGAGGGCGAATTCTATGTGAATCGATGCAGCGCGTCAAACGTTTGTGACGACTTCCGCGCCCTCTTCTACTGCCATGAAAAGATTCTCGGAGAAATCCTGGCGAGCGGGTCCAGGTCGAAATGAGGAGCGGAGACGTACGCTAGTACGTTGAGCGCCGGAATTTCGAGATTGGCCCGCGCAGTAGCTTGATCCGTGAAGTTCAGTGGTGATGGCCGTGGGGACCGTGCACATGCCCGTGGGTGATTTCTTCCAGCGTAGCCTGACGCACTTCCGCCACTGTAATGCTGAACACCAACGCCGTGCCCGCAAGGGGATGGTTACCGTCGACGACAACCTTGCCGTCCTCAATGTCGGTAATGCGGAAGATCAGATCCTCCTCGCCGTCCTCACCCACTCGCTCGAAAGCCATGCCGACTTCGATATCGGGCGGGAAGAGCTGGGCGTCTTCGATCATCACCAGACTCTCGTCGTACTCGCCAAACGCATCGTCCGGCTGCAGCTTGATCTCAAGCTTTTCGCCAAGTTTCTTGCCGTGCAGGCCTTCCTCAATCAACAGAAAAATGCCGTCGTAGCCCCCATGCAGGTAGACCAACGGCTGCTTGCCTTCGTCCACCACGTTGCCGTCCGGATCACGAACCGTGTAATCAAGCGTTACGACGGTGTTCTTGACGATTTCCATGCTCACTCCTGGTCAGTTCTTTCAATGATTGCAGCACCGCTGCCAGGTGTTCTCGTGAGCCCGCATCCTGAAACACGCGGTGAATCACACCGTCGCGCCGGATGATGAAGGTTTTCCGTTGCACCGAAGCCTTTGGCACCCCACCGATCTCCTGTTGGTGCCAGACGCCGTAGAGACGGCAAGCCTCAGCATCTTCATCGGAGAGCAGCCGCATGGACAGGCCGTGCTCGTCCCGGAAATCCGCGTGCCGCAGACAGTCGTCAAGGCTGACCCCTACCACTTCAGCATCACAGTCCATGAACTCCGATTCATGATCGGAATACAGGATGGACTGCTGGGTGCTCGACGGCATGCCGTCACGGGGATAGAAGTACAGCACGACGTTGTGTCGGCTCAACGCTTCCCGCAGGTCAAACATTTCCATGTCTGCGTCCGGCAGGGAAAAAAGCGGCGCGGGGCTTCCGGTGGTCAATTCGGCGACCATGCCATGCGTAGTCGATTGTACGCTGGAGAGCGTCCGCTGCGAACGGTTCGAGTCGAGTTCCATCAGTCGCGCCATTGAAATCTCCCAGGGGCTTTCTCTTGAGATAGTCAACGACACGGCGAGAGACAAGTTTATTGCGCAGCCATTCCACAATCCTTCACGATCACGCCGTCTGTCACATTTTTCACAAGCGACGACCCGCAGGCTTCAGCGGATGCACACCTTGCGCACCTGACTCATATCGGTCAGCCCCGCGAGGACTTTCTCTATGCCATCCTGCCGCAGCGTACGCATGCCGTCATCGAGGGCCGTGATCATCAGTTCCGCAACCCTGGCCCGGGTCTGGATGAGACGCTTGACAGAGTCAGAGCCGAGCATGAGTTCATGCAGGCCGACACGGCCGCGATAGCCGGTGCCACTACACTCGTCGCAGCCTTTGGGGCGCATTAGTTGTATACGGCCGGCCCCATCTGCAAAGCGCTCAAGCCAGTCTGCGCGCACCGCAGCGCGAGCTGCCGCCGGGTCAGCCGCGAATCCCGGGGTCTGACGAAGGTCTTCGCAGTATTCGTCCAGCAAGGCATCCAGCTCTGCATCAGTTGCCGAATGCGCCTCGCCGCAACGGCGGCAGACACGGCGCGCAAGGCGCTGTGCCAGTACCCCCAGCAGGGCATCCGCAAAGTTGAAGGGATCCATACCCATGTCCAACAGGCGCACGATGGACTCCGGCGCGCTGTTCGTGTGCAACGTAGACAGCACGAGATGCCCCGTCAGGGATGCCTCGAGGCCGATGGTGACGGTCTCGCGGTCACGCATTTCGCCCACCATGATCACGTCGGGATCGGCACGCAGGAAGGCACGCATGACGACCGGGAAGTCCAGCCCCGCCTTGCGATTGACCTGCACCTGGCGCAAACCTTTCTGGGTGATTTCCACCGGGTCTTCCGCCGTCCAGATCTTGGTGTCCGGCGTGTTGATGTGCTTGAGGATCGAGTGCAGCGTAGTGGTCTTGCCTGAACCAGTCGGGCCGCAAACGAAGAAAATGCCGTAAGGCTTGGCCACCGTTTCCTTGAGGCGTGCGAGCGTCTGCACGGACAGGTTCAGCGCATCCAATGGCAGCGGCTCGCCCTGCGCCAACAAGCGCATCACGACGTCCTCCATCCCGCCTGCCGTGGGGACCGTCGCCACCCGCAACTCAAGGTCTAGCGGGCCATACTTGCGAAACTTGATCTTGCCGTCCTGCGGCTTGCGACGCTCGGAAATATCGAGGTCGGCCATGATCTTGATGCGCGCCACCATGGGGTTGCGATAGCTCGCAGGCACTTCGACATAGGGCATCAACGCACCGTCCTTGCGGAACCGGATCAGGGTCTTTTCCTTGCCGGGGCGTGGCTCGATGTGGATATCCGAGGCACCCTGGCGATGCGCATCGACAATCACGCGATTGACCAGCTTGACCAGCTCGTTGTCGGCTGCTGCGGCGAGATCTTCATGATTCGCGGCATCCCCCTCCTCAGCCATCTCGGACAGCAGATCGCCGACGGAAGAAAGCTCATCCCCGCTTTGATCGAAGTACTGCGCAACGGTCCGCTCGAACTCGCGCTGCGAGCAGACCCTGTAGTGCAGCGACGCACCGTGGAAAACGTTGTGCACGACGCGAGTGCCGATCACCTGCTCGGGGTCGACGGCCAGCACAGCAATCCCGTCCGGCCCTTCTTCCAGTGGCAGCCAGTGGTTGCGCATGACGTATTCGCGCTTCAGGTTGCGCAGCAAGTCCATGGGGCGGATGCGGTCGGGCCGGAAGGGTTCGTAGGGCACACCATAGAACTGCGACATGGCTTCGCCAAGCTCCGCCAGCGACAACCCCAACTCATCGCAAAGATAGTCTTCTAGCGCAACGCCGCGTAACCTCGCTGCCTCCTGGGCCGCATCCATTTCTTCGGCGTCGAGACGACCGCTGCGCACCAGGTAATCAAAGCGCGAACGTAGGGGCATTTCGGCCCGCAGGCGCTGCGCGAACGCGATCGACAGTGTCTGTGCAAGCGCCAGAACCCCCTCTTCCTCAATGGGAGAGAACGGCTGTGCATCGTGCGTATTGATCAGCTGCACAACGCCGATCAAGCCCTCATCTTCGGTGTCGACCAAAGGCGTTGCCAGCATCTGTCGGCACTGGAAGCCGTGGCGCTGATCCATCTCCTGACGGAACTCGAGATCCGGAGAAATCGCATTCAGCTCTTCCCGGTCATAGACATTGCGCAGGTTGAGTGTCTGACGGTGCGCGGCAACATACCCGGCGACGCTGTCATCCGCCACCGCAAGACGAATCGAACGGCTCTCGTCCAACCCGGTCTTGACGCGGGCATTGAGATAGGCGCCGCTCTCGTCGATCGTATATACGGTCAGGCGCTCGGCACCAAACAATGCACAGATCTCGATTGAGACGTCGAAAATGATCTCGTCAATGTCGTGCGTTTCGTGAATACGCGTGGTCAGTGCCTGCAGCCCCTTGAAGAAGGCCAGCCGGCGTGCCATGGCATTGGATTTTCCGGTGCTCGGAGTGCGGGTGCTCATGCCTTTGTACCTATCAACGTCTGGCTGCTCGGTCAGCGCTGGCGCTTCAAATCGGGTACATCTCACGCTCCATATCGGCCCTGGAACGGGAAACCTTCACAATCAGATCGTAAAGATCTGCCCGTTCTCCAGAATTCTGGGCTGGAAGCGCGCGAGTTTGTCGACAATCTCCTGCACGATCTGCTCGCTCATGCCCGGCTTGAGGTGGGTGATAAAGATCTCGGGAGTAGCAACCAGACGATCCAGCATGACGGACAGCATGCTGGGACACAGATGACGTGCTGCCATGGCCAGATCGTGCTGACCATCGGGGAAAGCTGTCTCGACAATGAAATAGCGCAGGTCCGGCATACTGTTCAACGCATCCACCAGGGCATCGCACGGTCCGGTATCGCCAGAGAACACCAAGCCCCCAGCCCCGTCACTCAGGCTGTAGCCCACGGCAGGAACCGCATGCGACGCTGGCAAAGCGCGAATCTCGCGGCTACCTTGCTGCCAGCTCTCACCCACAGCCAGGGTCTGAAAACGCAAGAACGGATTGTCACGATCCGGGATCGCACTGAAGTCAGGCCATACAAGCCAGTTGAAGATATGCGAGCGAAGGATGCGCAGGGTTTCCTCGGTCGCATGTACGGTGATGGGTTTATCGCGAAAGTCACCCACCGTGTCGACCAGCATGGGCAACATCGCAATGTGATCGAGATGCGCGTGCGTCAGGAACACATGGTCGATCTTGAGCAGCGACTCGAATGGAACGACCGCAAGGCCGGTGCCGCAATCGATCAGGATGTCCTCATCGACCAGCAGCGACGTCGTCCGGTTCTCCATACCGCCAATCCCGCCACTACAGCCTAGAACCCGGATTTCCATGCGGGCGCGCCGTCTGGGGTCCGATCAGCCCTGCGGCCGCAAGTAGAAGCCCATCTTGACGCCGGCAATCTCGATCACATCCTGATCCGCCAGCAGATGCGCCTGCGCGTCGAGCTGCCGACCATTAACAATCGGGAAGCTGTCACCCTCAACGTGGGTAATGAAGTAACCGTGCGGTCGCCGCGTGATCACAGCCACCTGAGTGCCCGGTTTGCCAAGCGTGGTCAGGGATTTCGAGAGTTCCAGCTCTCGCCCGGCATTGCGACCGGAAAGGATCTGCACCATGCCCATCGCTTCGTCGCCGCGCGGACGGTTCTGTTCGCCGGCAGGGCCGCTCCAGCCACCTGTCGAAGAAGCGTCGCTCACCGAGGTTTCAACGCCGAAACCCACCATGGTGTCAGTGTGGCCACGCGGAGTATTGGTGAGTTTTGCCGCCTCAGGCGCCGGCACAAAAGCCTTTTCGAAGGTGCTGCCTGCTGCGAACTCGGGTGTGTCCTTGATGAACTTGAGGCGGTACTTGCCGAGTTCCACCACATCCCCATCCTTCAGCACATGCTTCTTCACGGGCTGACTGTTGACGTAAGTACCGTTGGTACTGTTCAGGTCTTCAAGGAAAGCGTCATTGAGAATGCAGACGATGACAGCATGCTCGCCACTGATTGCCAGATTGTCGATCTGGATATCGTTGTGCGGCTTGCGGCCAATGGAGGTGCGCTCCTTGCTCAACATGATTTCCTTGAGCACCAGACCATCCATGCTTAGAACAAGCTTCGCCATTTTCTCCTCAACCCCGATTTACTTGTGCGCGTCCGCAGACTTTGCCTGAGAGGCATCAATAAGGCAGTTGCTGCCCGCAGTGACTGGCTGAGCCGTTCTCCGCTGCGGACAACTTATCCGACAAGCCCGCATCTTGCAACACCATCGCAGCAACGGCGATGTCCTGAATCGCCAGGCCCTGTGACTCGAACAGCGTGATCTGTTTCACATCTTGCCGTCCCGGGTGGCGTCCTGTCAGTACATCACCCAACTCGACAAGCTCACGTGGCGCCAGGCGCCCCTTCTCCATCAAGGCGGTCAAATCGCCCGCCTCCAGCAACGCCGTATCACGGCTGTCTACGCAAACCAGGCCTGCGCGCAGCACAGCGACTTCGTCCAGCTCGCGCCGCAGCAATGAGTTAGAGCCGATCGCGTTGACATGCACTCCGTCGGCGAGCCACCCGCCCTCGAGTACAGGTTTTGACGAAGTTGTAGCCGTCACCACAATGTCGCTGTCGCGTACAGCAGCCTCGGCACTCACGGCAGGCTCCACCGGGACACCCAGCTCTGCAGCCATGCGCACGCAGAATTCCGCCAGCTCATTTGCCCGACGCGCGTAGACCTTGAACAGCCGGACGGTCCTGACCGCAGTGAGCCCAAGCATCTGACCGCGAGCCTGGCGCCCAGCCCCCAAGAGACCGACAACCGCCGCATCGGGGCGGGACAATGCGCGGGCAGCCAGTCCAGCTGCCGCGCCGGTCCGCATGATGCCGATCTGGTCGGCTTCCATGACAGCGAGCGGTGCGCCACTATCAGCGTCAAACAGATGCAACCAGAAGCGTGCCCCTCTGGCTGTCGAGGTGTAGGTCTTGAACCCCATCACGCCGCGCACCGGCCAGGCTGCCTGCAGCAGATGCTGCATGGCGCCACCGCCACGCACGCGCCGACGTGGCACGTCGATCGCCTCACCCATTGTCAGCGCACGATGCGCCGCCTCGACAGCAGGCAGTACCCTGCCCATGTCGAGAAAGGGCGCAACGTCCGCCTCACTGAGAAAGCGCGCGGTCACATCATCCCTTATCTGCTTTCGCCGCCGGGCGACGAGCAACCACAAGCTTGCCCACTGCAAACACCAGCAATGCACCACCAATACCGAAACCGTACTTCAATGCATCGCTCACCTCGGTCGCACCCAGCCAGGTCATCACGGCCGGATCGGTAATCGCCATCGTGCCGGCAATCCAGCCCAGCAGCATGGCGCCCAAGGTGATGATGATGGGGAAGTGCTCCATCAGCTTGAGGACCAGTTGGCTACCGAAAACTATGATTGGAATACTGACCAGCAGCCCGAAGATCACCAGCGGCATTTGATGAGAACCTGCAGCCTCGGCTGCCCCGGCGATTGCCAGAACGTTGTCAATGCTCATCACCAGATCCGCCACAATGACCGTCTTGATGGCGGACAGCAGGCGATCGCTTCCGGGAATCTCTTCGTGCCCTTCCTCCTCCTGGGTCAGCAACTTCACACCGATCCAAACGAGCAGTAGGCCGCCCACCAGCTTGAGATAGGGAATCTGCAGCAAGGTCAGAGCAAAGAAGATCAGAACAACCCGCAGCAACACCGCGCCAGCCGTGCCCCAGATAATGCCCTGCGTGCGCAGCTTGCTTGGCAGCTGTCGGCATGCAAGGGCGATCACAACTGCGTTATCGCCTCCCAGCAGGATGTCGATCATGATGATCTGGCCAACCGCGAGCAAAAACTCGGGCGTCAGAAACTGCTCCATACGTTTCTCCGTTGCAATCTATGGGTATTCATCAGCCTGCTTACAGGCCAAGCGTTAAGGCTGAAATCGGTACCAACTCGCCGGCATATCACCGTGCTCATCCATCAGCGGTCAAATTTCGCAACCTTGGGACAACGCGGGACACCTGAAGTGCCCCGCGTATCCACATAAACCCGCCACTGGATCAATTATCGACCGTCTGCTCTGGCTGCAGAGCGTGCGTTCATGACCCGACCCACTACCAACACCAACGCAGCCCCGACCGAAGCAAAAGCAAAGTGGAGGATCAGATCGATATGTATCCAGCGTTCCACCACTGGCTCACTGCTCGCCATCTCGCCAGCAATCCAGCCTAACAGCATGGCGCCAAGAGTAATGACCACGGGGAAACGCTCCATCAGTTTGAGAACCAGGGCACTACCAAAAATGACAATAGGAATCGACATCGCCAGCCCCAGCACGAGGAGGACAAGCTTAGCCTCAGCCGGCGCCGCGTCAGCCGCCGCCGCTACAGCAAGCACGTTGTCAAGGCTCATGACCAGATCTGCAATCAGGATGGTCTTGATGGCACCGAGCAGGGAGCCCGACTGCTTGATATCTGCCTCATCGTCCTCACTGGCCAGCAACTGCACCCCGATCCACAAGAGCAGCAACGCACCGATCAGCTTGAGCCATTCAAGCTGAAGCAACTTGACCGCAAAGATAGTCAGCACCACACGCAGCACGATTGCCGCAGCAGAGCCCCACACGATGGCATGTTTCTGCTGTGAGGGCTGCAGGGAACGCGCTGCAAGCGCGATCACGACCGCGTTATCGCCGGACAGCAGGATGTTGACCCAGATGATCTTGACCAAGCCCATCCAGAATGCGCCGGTCATCAGCAAGTTGGTATCCACTCAGGACCTCTTTAAACGAAAACGGGCAGCCTCACTCGGCTGCCCGCATATTGCAACGACTCAGATCAAAGCACGCTCTTGAGGAGCTTGCCCATCTCGGACGGGTTGCGCGTCACCTTGAAGCCGCACTCTTCCATAATGGCGAGCTTGGCGTCTGCGGTGTCGGCACCGCCGGAGATCAGCGCACCAGCGTGGCCCATGCGCTTGCCGGCCGGCGCTGTCACGCCTGCGATGAAGCCAACCACCGGCTTCTTCATGTTGGCCTTGCACCATTGGGCGGCTTCAGCTTCGTCCGGACCACCGATCTCACCGATCATGATCACAGCATCGGTTTCAGGATCGTCGTTGAAAGCACGCATCACATCGATGTGCTTCAGACCGTTGATGGGGTCACCACCGATACCGACGGCGCTGGACTGGCCCAGACCGATTTCGGTCAGCTGAGCCACAGCTTCATACGTCAGGGTTCCGGAACGCGAGACGACGCCGATGCGGCCCTTGCGGTGGATGTGGCCCGGCATGATGCCGATCTTGATTTCGTCCGGCGTGATCAGGCCGGGACAGTTCGGGCCCAGCAACAGGGTCTTCTTGCCACCAGCGGCTTCCTTCGCCTTCATGCGGTTACGCACTTCCAGCATGTCACGCACGGGGATGCCTTCGGTAATGCAGATGGCCAGATCGAGGTCGGCTTCCACGGCTTCCCAGATCGCTGCGGCTGCCCCTGCGGGCGGCACGTAGATCACGGACACGGTAGCGCCCGTTGCACCCGCGGCTTCCTTGACGGAACCGTAGATGGGAATGTTGAAAATCGACTCGCCTGCCTTCTTGGGGTTCACACCCGCAACGAAGCAGTTCTTGCCGTTGGCGTATTCCTGGCACTTTTCAGTGTGGAACTGACCGGTCTTGCCCGTGATGCCCTGGGTAATGACCTTGGTATCTTTGTTGATGAAAATCGACATTTTCTGAACTCCTGAGTGCCCGGCTTACGCCACGGCAGCAACAATCTTCTGGGCGGCTTCTGCCATGGTGTCGGCAGCGATGATGGGCAGACCGGACTCGGCAAGAATCTTCTTGCCCAGGTCTTCGTTCGTGCCCTTCATGCGCACCACCAGCGGCACAGCCAGCTTCACTTCGCGGGCTGCGGTCACCACGCCGTTGGCGATGGTGTCGCACTTCATGATGCCGCCGAAGATGTTGACCAGAATGCCCTTCACTTCGGGGTTCTTGAGCATGATCTTGAAGGCTTCGGTCACCTTTTCGGTCGTGGCGCCGCCACCGACGTCAAGGAAGTTGGCCGGCTCACCGCCGAACAGCTTGATCGTGTCCATGGTCGCCATGGCCAGACCGGCACCATTCACCAGACAGCCGATGTTGCCGTCGAGCGAGATGTAGGCCAGGTCGAACTTGGAAGCTTCGATTTCAGCCGGATCTTCTTCTTCGATGTCGCGCAGGGCGACGATTTCCGGATGACGGAAAAGCGAGTTCGAGTCGAAATCGAACTTGGCGTCCAGCGCCTTGATGTTGCCGTTGCCTTCGAGAATCAGCGGGTTGATTTCCGCCAGCGAAGCATCGGTTTCCATGTAGCAGGTGTAGAGCTTCTTGAAGGTGTCGACAGCCTTGTCGAGCGAACCTTCGGGAACACCGATGCCCTTGGCGAGCTCCAGACCCTGCGCGTCGGTCAGGCCGGTGGCCGGATCAACGAAGACCTTGATGATCTTCTCGGGCGTGTTGTGGGCGACTTCTTCGATGTCCATACCGCCTTCGGAGGAAGCCATGATGGCCACCTTCTGCGAAGCGCGGTCGGTCAGCGCGGCAACGTAGTATTCCTTCTTGATGTCAGCGCCCTCTTCGATCATCAGGCGACGGACCTTCTGGCCTTCCGGACCGGTCTGGTGCGTGATCAGCTGCATGCCGAGGATCTGGCCGGCGATCGTGCGTACTTCGTCCTTGGAACGAGCCAGCTTGACGCCGCCACCCTTGCCACGGCCGCCCGCATGAATCTGGGCCTTGACCACCCAGATCGAACCGCCCAACGTGTCGGCCGCAGCGACGGCCTCATCAACGCTGAAACAGGGGATGCCACGAGGCGTTACCACCCCGAACTTGCGCAAAATCTCTTTTGCCTGGTACTCGTGAATTTTCATGTTTGTCCTTCAAACGCAGCCCGCGTCCGACGAGGACGTTGCTGCAATTGGATCACCTGGAATTTGACGCGGACATCCTGGCCGGTACCAGATCCGCCGTTTTGGCACTGCGTGGCGGCGGTCACTGGACACGAACACAGCTTCTTGTCAGGGGGAGGCTGAATCGGCTTACTGCTGGATGCAGCCCGTGATTGTACCTAAAGGCATGCTGTTCCGCACAAAGCTCAGGAGCCCCCTCCACGCCCCGGAACAGATCGCCCACCTGCCAACGAGGGACCCACCTGGAAGGCGACGGAAGCCTGTCATACCGCACAAAAACCTGAAAATATGCGGCTTGGCGAGGCTTTTCCGGCTTTGCGGCGCGGGCGTGTCGTCTAGAATCGGGCCAAATGACGCCAATCCCGCCACTTCCCTTTCGCCGCCGCAATACCGGGTGGATGTGGAAATCCCGCAGTCCGCTCGCCGCAGTCTCGACTGGCGGTACTGCACGCCTGCGCAGATGTGTGGTGGCGCTTTGCGGAACCAGCTGGTTCGGCCTGGCTCAGGCAGTGGGACTTGGAGATGCCGAGACCAGCAGCCGCCTGGGGCAACTCTTGCATGCTCGTATTGCCGTTCAGGCCAACGTCGACGAGGAGATCTCGGCCGACTGCATCCGGCTGGAGGGCCCCCGCCGTGATGCAGGAGAAGACTTGCCATGGCTGCGCACCGGCCGACTGAGGCTGGAAAGCCGCAATGGTAAACCCGTGATCATCGTGAGCTCGGTAGACACGATCAGCTCACCGATCCTGATGTTTGCGATCCGCGTGGACTGTGGCACCGCACTGCGCCGCGAATACACCCTGCTGTTGAATCCCGCCGAGGTCGTCGATACCCCGGCGAGCAGGCCTTCCGCCCCCATCGAGACCCCGCCGTCGCCCAATGCGGGAACCCTTCGCACCACGCAAGGCGAGACCCTGCAGTCCATTGCGGGCAGCCTTTTTCCCAACGACCGTGGGCTGCAAGCGCGCTACATCACGATGTTGCGCCAGCAGAACCCCGGCAAGCTGAACACCTTCCAGAACCACACACCGCTGCCTCCTAACACGGAGCTCGCCGCCCCGGAGATCGGTGCTGTCATGAACAGCGCCGCAACGCCAGCAGCGCAAACATTGGCACCTCGCCCGGTGCAGGCAAGCAGCCTGGAGCGTAAAAATACGCCGCGCCCTGTCGCCGAGCGCCCTGCTCCTCGCCCCCAGCCGCGGCTGGTACTTGGGCGCGGCGACAGCTCTTTGCAGATGGCAACCCAACTGGAGGGGCGTAAAGAACTGTCGGAAGTCGAACGCGAACGCCTGCGAACTGAACTGCAGCTGATTGCCACACTGGATGAAAAAATTGCCACGCAATTGGAGCTCAGCGAAAAGCTGCGCCAGCTGGAAGCCCTGCAAACCCGCCTGCAATCGGATGTCCAGGCCCTCGAATCGAAACTGCAGGCACAGCAGTCCGCGCTCGTTCCAGCGGCCGATAGCACGTTGGCCACTTCAGCCAGCGTAGCAGGGAGCGCCCCGGCCGCCAGCACAGCCCCCACCATCGCCATTACCCCAAAGGTAATCGCACAGAAACCCGGCCTTGAAAGTGCCTTCCCTTGGTGGGTGATCACCGCCCTCGCGTCAGCAATTGTCGGTGCGCTGGTGTTGGTCTGGCTAAAGTGGAGAACACGCACAGGTACTGACAACACCGCGTCGAACCTGTCGCCCCAACCCGAATCTGCGCAGGCCAGTGAAACGGCCGCCGACAATCTGTTCGAGCCGCTATCGGAAGATGACATCTGGCCTGATCTGGCGCCCGGAAAGTCTCCCGCAACCCGGCCGGAGCTGGCGGACCTTCCCTCGCTGAGCGAGCATGGTCCGGCTTCCGTACTGCACATCGTCGAAGATGTCGAAGAACATGACTCGGCCGTCGAACTCGCTGAAATCATGCTGTCTTTCGGTCGTGTTCAAGGTGCAGCGCAGACACTCGCCGACTACATCCGTGCCAACCCGCTGCAAGCCGTCAAACCCTGGGTGAAGCTCCTCGAGGTCTATAAGGCGGGCGACATGCGCGCCGAGTTCGAAGCGCTGACGCTGCAACTGAATAAAACCTTCAATGTGAAGCCGGTCGCGTGGGACGACTTTGAAATCGCCATGCGCGCACCGGAATCACTGGAACATATTCCCCACGTGCAGGAACGACTCTGCAGGGTTTGGGGCACGCGTGAGTGTCAGGCCTGGCTGCATCAGTTACTGCGAGATAACCGGCAAGGCACGCGCCAGGGTTTCCCGCTTGCCATCGTTGATGAAATCCTGTTGCTACTGGCGATCCTGGAAGCCAGCCTGGGGCCTTACCGCCCGGAACATGATCCAGAGCAGGAGACACCACTGACTGCCCTTCCCGCGACAGTTGCCACGACCACTACGCGTCTTACCGAAACCACGCTTACGCGCAACGCCTCGCCGACATTCCCTGATCTTGAGTTGGGCACAGAAACGGCAGACCTGACGCGCACCCTGCACATCAACCTCGACGATCTGCCTGATAGCGACGACACGCGCACCTCGATGGAGCCTCGTCGTCTGGACCTGGACTGATCTCGGCACAGCGCAACGAGCCGGTCTTTCACACCGGGTTGTCGATGTCCTCAAACATGACATCCAGACCAAAGCGCTCCGCGAGGTAAGCACCCAGGGCCCTCACGCCATAGCGCTCAGTCGCATGGTGCCCGGCCGCCAGATAGGGGACGCCACTTTCGCGCGCCAGATGCACGGTGGGCTCCGAAATTTCGCCCGACAGGTAAAGATCTGCGCCGGCCATGATGGCCTCTTCGAAGCTGCCTTGTGCCGCCCCGGTGCACCACGCCACTCGCTTTACCAATCTGTCTGCATCGCCCACCAGCTGCGGCTGACGACCAAGCGCCGCAGCGACCTGCGCCGCACAGCACGAAGCCGGGGCGGGCTCGGGCAAATCACCAAAGAACACCAACTCCCTCTCGCCACAACGCCCCGTCACGGGCCAACCGAAAAGCTTTGCAAGTTGCGCGTTGTTGCCAAGCTCCGGATGCAGGTCCAGCGGCAAGTGGTACGCAAACAGATTGATGTCGTGTTGCATCAACGTCGCCATCCGCTGGCGTCGATGTCCTGTCACCCGGCCGTCCTCGCCACGCCAGAACCAGCCGTGATGGACGATGATCGCGTCAGCTTGCACAAGCACGGCCCGCTCAATTAACGCGAGGCTCGCCGTCACGCCGCAAACCACCCTCTGAATGCTGGCCTTTCCTTCCACCTGCAAGCCGTTTGGGCAATAATCCTTGACGCGCGAACACGCCAATAATTCATCCAGATGTGTTTGCAGCTCTTGTCGGTTCATAACAATCATTCCGGGGGCGGATACCAAGCATGCGGCGCCTGTGGCTCATCTTCGCACAAACCGTCACGATCGCTCTTGCCCTGCTCCTCGTCGTGAGCGTCCTGCGGCCAGACTGGCTGCCTCGTGGCGATGCGCCGGCACCCGCAGTCCAGGTGCTCAGCGCTCCACCCAGCACGGCTTCCGCTGCGCTGCCCGCAACGGGTTATGCGCAGGCGGCTCAAGCAGCCCTGCCCGCCGTCGTGCCGATTTTCACCAGCAAAGCCATCAAACAGCAACGTCATCCGTTTCTGGACGATCCGCTGTTCCGCCATTTCTTCGGCGAGCGTCCGGACAGCGGCACCCGTCGCGCGTCAGGTCTTGGCTCCGGCGTAATCGTCAGTCCTGACGGTTACATCCTCACCAACAACCACGTTGTCGAGGCTGCTGATGAAATCGAAATCTCGTTACCGGACAACAGCCGCCGTATGGCGCGCATCATCGGGCGCGATCCGGACAGCGATCTCGCCGTACTGCGCGTGGATGTCGACCGCCCCCTGCCCGCGATCACCTTCGCACGCAGCGAAGCGCTGCATGTTGGCGATGTCGTGCTCGCCATCGGCAACCCCTTCGGCGTGGGCCAGACAGTCACAATGGGCATCGTCAGCGCGCTCAACCGCTCGCACCTTGGCATCAACACCTTCGAGAATTTCATCCAGACCGATGCAGCCATCAACCCGGGCAACTCGGGCGGCGCCCTGGTCGATATTCGAGGGCAGCTTGTAGGTATCAATACCGCCATCTACTCGCGCTCCGGCGGCTCGCTGGGCATCGGCTTTGCCATCCCGTCAGACTCGGCCAACAAGATCATGCAGGAGATCATCCGCACTGGCGGAGTTACCCGCGGCTGGATTGGCGTCGAAGTCCAGGAAATCACCCCGGACCTGTCGGAGGCCTTCAAGGTGCCGCGTCAGGGGGCTCTGATCGCCGGCGTGGCCCGCAACAGCCCGGCCGACACGGCTGGCGTTCTGCCAGGCGATGCGCTGGTGAGTATTGAGGGCGAAGCCATACGAGACGTGCAGGCCATGCTGGAACGCATTGCTGCGCTGCAGCCAGGCAAGAGCGCTCGGGTCGGATTCATTCGCAAAGGCCAAGCCATCGAGCTCAAGATGACTGTTGCCAAACGTCCAGGCCCGGACAACCAGCGCGCCGAATGAGGCTTTACAACCAGTTCAACGACTCATTGCGCTTCTTGACCGGGTTTTTTCATCTGGGCGTCAACCTCCCCGAAACTGCCGCGTTAGTGGAAGTGTCGGTCAGATGACCGGTTATCAGGACGAATGAACATGGGGCAGCAAAGCCACGAAACGATTGACGCATTCCTGGATTCGCTCAAACGCGCCGGCGTCAAGATCAGCAACGAACAAGAACTGCGCGAGCGCCTGGTCGAAGCACGACTGTGGCACATGGCGTTCATGACACTGGCCGCGCACGGCCAGCCGCTGGGCATCCGCTTCGAAAGCGACGACGGCCAGTCCATCGATGAGGACGCGCTGCAAAACCTCTTCGCCCGCCACAGCTTCCCCTCGTCGGCCGAAGGCAACTTCGCCGCACGCCTGAAGACTGCTCACTGAGCAGTCTTCATGTGATCAGGGCGCCCTAAGGCGCCCTGCAAGGCCTGGATCACGTCGGACTGGGGTCGCCCCGCTTCATCATCGCGGCCAGCAGCACCCCCACCTCGTAAAGCAGGCACATCGGGATAGCCAGTAGAAGCTGGGATGTGACATCCGGCGGCGTCACCACGGCGGCAACGACAAAGGCGCCCACTATCACATAGCGCCGTGCTTCGCGCAGCTGCGCCACAGTCACCAGCCCCGTTTTCACCAGGATCAGCACAACGATCGGCACCTCGAAGGTGACACCGAACGCCAGGAACATACTGATCGCAAAAGACAAGTACTGTTCAATGTCCGGCGCAACGGTAATGCTTGTCGGCGCAAAGCTGGCAATGAACTTGAACACCATCCCGAACACGAAGAAATAGCAGAACGCCATGCCAGAGAGGAATAGCACGGTGCTGCCCACAATCATCGGCAGCGCAAAGCGGCGCTCATGAGCGTAAAGCCCCGGGGCAACAAAGGCCCAAGCCTGATAAAGCACCACCGGCAGCGCCACCACGAAGGCCGCCAGCAAGGTCACCTTGATCGGCACGAAGAACGGTGCAACGACACCTGTCGCGATCATCTTGGTGCCTTCGGGCAGGTTCTGCAGCATGGGCAAGGCCAGCAAATCGTAGATCTTGCTGGCAAACGGCATCATGCACAGGAAGACAACTACGATAGCCAGTACGGCCTTGATCAGTCGGTTGCGCAACTCGACAAGGTGGGAGAGGAAACTGTCTTCACCGAACGCCATCAGTGCTTCTCCCCGTCCGGAGCAATTTTCGGTGCTGGTGCGGGCTGAGCCGATTCAGACAGGGCGAAAAGGTCCGGCTGATTCTCATCGACAGCGGGCACATCCTCCGTTCCACCATCCGGCGCAGCGGCATTCTGCAACGCCTGGTTCGCAGAGTCTGAAACCTCTTGTGCAGCGGCTACTACCGGGGCAGCAATCTCCCCCACCTGTTCGTTCACCGCTGCAATGCCCTGATTCATGTTCTGCTCGAACTGCCCGGCAGCCGTCTGGATTTCTTCCTGCATGCGCTTGAAATCAGCCAGCTCCATCTCACGGCTGATATCTGACTTCACGTCAGACACATAGCGACGCAAACGCCCCAGCAGATGACCAGCTGTTCTGGCCACGCGCGGCAATTGCTCTGGCCCTATGACGATCAAGGCCACCACGCCGATGACACCCAGCTCCGAAATACCGATATCAAACATGGATCCTGTCCGGCAAATTCACTGTGCTGAAAACAAGCGGGGCGCTCGCAGCGCCCCGCAGTATCCAGGCAACTCGGTTCAGCTCTTCTTTTCGCTGGCCTGGCCTTCGATGGTCTTGGCGTCTGTCGACGCGGTCGAACCACCCGACTCGTTGCCGTCCTTCATGCCTTGCTTGAAGCCCTTGACCGCACCACCGAGATCCTCGCCGATGTTGCGCAGCTTCTTGGTGCCGAAAACCAGCAGGACGATGACCAGAACGATCAACCAGTGCCAGATGCTAAAGGAACCCATTTGAAACTCTCCTCAATATTTCAGCATGGCCGGCATGGCTTGCCCGCCAACAACGTGGATGTGGAGATGATACACCTCCTGCCCACCCAGCCTGCCGGTGTTGATAATCGTACGGAAGCCATCGGCACTCCCGTTTTCCGAAGCAATACGCGGGGCCAGCGCCAGCATCTTTCCCAGCACGGCCTGATCCTCCTCGGGTACCACATCGAACAGCGTGGCGATGTGTTTCTTGGGAATGATCAGTACGTGCAATGCAGCCTGCGGATGGATGTCGCGAAACGCCACGACGTCCTCATCCTCGAAAACCTTGGTCGCAGGAATCTGGCCCGCAACGATGCGACAGAAAATGCAGTCCGACATCATTTCTCCTTGCGGGCGTTCTTCTCGTCGATACCGGAGATGCCTTCGCGACGACGCATCTCGACCAGCACATCATCTGCCGACAAGCCGAAATGCGACAGCAGGACCAGAGAGTGAAACCACAGGTCCGTCACTTCGTAAACCAAGTGTCGCAAATCTCCGTCCTTGGCCGCCATGATCGTCTCGGCAGCCTCTTCAGCCACCTTCTTGCAGATCGCGTCCGTGCCTTTGCTGTAAAGCTTGGCAACATAGGATGACTCCGGTGCTGCTCCCTTGCGTTCGGCCAGTGTGGCGGACAAACGTTGCAGAATTTCGGGATCAATCATGATTGTGCTCCCCATCTTGCTTCGCCTTGCCATAGATGGCAGCTGGATCCTTCAACACGCCGTCCACCGTCTGCCAGCCCTCATCAGTCAGATATTTCTGAAAGAAGCAGCTGCGACGCCCGGTGTGACAAGCGATACCGCCGACCTGCTCGATGCGCAGCAGCACCACATCGTTGTCGCAATCGATGCGCAACTCGTGCACGCGCTGGATGTGACCAGACTCCTCGCCCTTGTGCCACAACTTGCGGCGCGAGCGCGACCAATACACGGCCTCGCCTGAAGCCGCGGTCTGCTCCAGTGCCTCGCGATTCATCCACGCGAACATCAGGACCTCACCGGATTCATAGTCTTGCGCGATCGCAGGAACGAGCCCCTGCTCATCCCAAGCCACCTGATTGAGCCAGCGTGTATCGCTCACAATCGCACCTCGATGCCACGATCTCGCATGAAGGCCTTGGCTTCGCGCACCGTATGCTCACCGTAATGAAAAATGCTGGCTGCCAGCACTGCGTCGGCACGCCCCTGCTGTACGCCGTCCGCAAGATGAGCTAGCGAGCCCACGCCACCACTGGCAATCACGGGAATGCTGACGGCATTGGCCACGGCGCGCGTCAGTTCGAGATCAAAGCCACTCTTGGTACCGTCACGATCCATGCTGGTCAGCAGGATCTCCCCAGCGCCCAGTTCATTGGCCTTGCGTGCCCATTCAATGGCGTCAAGACCCGTGTTCTTGCGGCCGCCGTGAGAGAAAACTTCCCACTTGCCGGGTGAAGTCTGCTTCGCGTCAATCGCCACGACGATGCACTGGTTACCCACCTTGCCGGAAGCTTCGGCGACAAGGTCAGGATTGCTGATGGCCGCGCTGTTCATGCTCACCTTGTCAGCGCCCGCGTTGAGCAGGCGGCGCACGTCAGCCACACTGCGCACGCCACCACCAACGGTCAGGGGAATGAACACCTGGTTCGCAACCTGCTCAACGATATGCAGGATGATGTCCCGCTCATCGGAGCTAGCGGTGATATCCAGGAAAGTGATTTCGTCAGCGCCCTGCTCGTCGTAACGTCGCGCCACTTCGACCGGGTCTCCAGCGTCGCGCAGTTCCAGGAAATTGACGCCCTTGACGACACGACCAGCGTTGACGTCAAGACAGGGAATGATGCGTTTGGCTAGCATGGGAATAGCCGCGTTCGCGGCGGTGGGTTCAGGTTTCGCCGTTGAGTTCGTCAGCACGCGCCTGCGCGGCCTTGAAGTCCAGCGTGCCTTCGTAGATGGCGCGACCAGTGATGGCACCGATGACGCCTTCTTCTTCGACGGCGCAGAGCGCATCAATGTCGTCAAGATTGGTCACACCACCGCTGGCGATGACGGGAATACGCAGCGCCTGCGCAAGCTTGACGGTGGCTTCGATGTTGACACCGCCCAGCATGCCGTCACGACCGATATCGGTGTAAATAACGCCCTCGACACCGTAGTCTTCGAACTTCTTGGCGAGGTCGATGACGTCGTGACCAGTCAGCTTGGACCAACCGTCCACGGCAACCTTGCCATCCTTGGCGTCGAGGCCAACGATGATGTGGCCCGGAAAAGCGCCGCAGGCATCGTGCAGAAAGCCAGGGTTCTTGACCGCCGCGGTTCCGATGATGACGTAGCTGATGCCGTCGTCAAGGTAGCGCTCAATTGTGTCCAGATCGCGGATACCTCCACCGAGCTGCACGGGGATCTCATCACCGACTTCGGCAATGATGGCCTTGATGACAGCTTCGTTCTTGGGCTTGCCAGCCACCGCACCGTTCAGGTCCACAAGATGAAGGCGTCGCCCCCCTTGCTCGACCCAATGGCGCGCCATGGCGGCGGGGTCTTCGGAGAACACGGTGGCATCCTGCATATCACCCTGACGGAGACGCACACAATGTCCGTCCTTGAGATCGATGGCGGGGATCAGCAACATGATGAAGTCGGGGGCGGTGAGAGAAGGGGATTGGAGAGGTTTGGCCTGGCGGAAGGGAACCGGATGGGGGCGTACGAAACAGTCGGGTACGTTCAGGGTCGCCAGGCAATAAAATTCGACAGGAGACGCAAGCCAGCGGCGGCGCTCTTTTCGGGGTGGAACTGGATGGCGGCGATATTAGCTTGGGCCACTGCACAGGTAAAGGGCACGCCGTAAACCGTGCGAGCCGCCGTGGCGCCGCTGTCTGCCGGTTCGCAGTAGTAGCTATGCACGAAATAGAACCGCTCGCCCTGCCCCTCAGGCGTGGCGATGCCCTCCCACAGGACATGGGGAGCCGACGGCAGCACTTCGTTCCAACCCATGTGGGGCACCTTCAGATGGCCTCCATCCGGTGACACCATGTCACCCGCAAAGCGGCGCACACGGCCGGGCAAAAGCCCGAGGCCCTTGGTATCGCCTTCTTCGCTATGGTCGAACAGCATCTGCATACCCACGCAAATCCCCAGAAACGGCTTGTCTTCGGCCGCACGCAGCAGCGAATCATGCAACCCGCGTGCCAGGAATTCACGCATGCAGTCGTGCATGGCGCCCTGCCCCGGCACGATGATCCGGTCAGCGTCCAGCAAGGTCTGTGGCTGATCGCTGACAATGACCTGCGCCTGCGGAGCCACCTTTTCGACGGCTTTGGCCACCGAACGCAGGTTGCCCATGCCGTAATCCACGATCACTACTTTCATGCTTGTCACCGCTACCTCAGGCTTCCCTGATTACAGCGCCCCCTTGGTGGAAGGAATGCTGCCCGCAGCGCGCGGATCGACCGTTACCGCCGCACGCAGGGCGCGGGCGAAAGCCTTGAACACGGTCTCACACTGGTGATGGGCATTGATGCCGCGCAGGTTGTCGATGTGCAGGGTCACGAGGGCGTGATTGACGAAGCCCTGAAAAAACTCGCGCACGAGGTCGACATCGAAGTCGCCAATGCGCGCACGCGTGAATTCGACGTTCTGTACGAGACCGGGGCGGCCGGAGAGATCGACCACGACACGGGACAGCGCTTCATCAAGCGGCACATAGGCATGCCCATAGCGCACGAGGCCCTTCTTGTCGCCGACAGCTTTGGCAAAGGCCTGGCCCAACGTGATACCGACGTCTTCCAGCGTGTGGTGTGCGTCGATGTGCAGGTCGCCCTTGGCTTCGATCTCGAGGTCGATGAGGCCGTGACGCACGATCTGGTCAAGCATGTGGTCAAGGAAAGGCACGCCTGTATCCAGCTTGCCAACACCCGTACCATCAAGGTTGATCGCCACGCTGATCTGCGTCTCAAGGGTGTTGCGCACAATCTCGGCCTTGCGGCTGTTCGGGGCAGTCATTGCAGTTCTCTCAGAGGATTTCGGACAGCACGTTGAGGAAGGCGTCATTCTCGGCCGGCGTACCGATGGTGACGCGCAGGCAATTGTCGAGCAAGGGGTGCGCGCCGTGCAGGCACTTTACGAGGATCTGTCGGTCCTTGAGAGCGTTGAAGCTCGCGCGGGCATCCGGCACACGCAGCAGCAGGAAGTTGGCCTGACTGCGGAACACGGTGACACCGGCGAGCCCGGCGAGCTCGTGAAAAACACGGGTCCGTTCGCCGACGATGATCTCTGCCTGTGCTTCCAGCGCGCTGCTCGATTTCAGGACCAAAGTGGCAATGGCCTGCGTCAGGGAATTGATGTTGTAAGGGAGGCGCAGCTTTTCGAGTTCGTTGATCAGCGCCTGCGCTCCAGCCATGTAACCCAAGCGCAGCGCTGCCAGACCCAGCTTGGAGAGCGTGCGCATCACAACCAGATTGGGGAATTCTGCCAAGCGAGGCATGAAGCTCTTGCCTGCCGCGAACGGCGTGTAGGCCTCGTCGACCACGACGATGCCCGGGGTAGCACGGATGATCGCCGCGATATCGTCAGCACCGAACAGGTTGCCGGTCGGGTTGTTGGGATAGGCCACGAACACCAGCGAGGGCTTTTCGCGTTCGATGGCAGCCAGGGTGGCTTCAACATCCAGACTGAGATCTTCTTTCAGCGGCACCCCGACGTAACGCAGCCCACAAAAGGTCGCGATCATGCGGTACATGACGAAACCTGGCTCAATGGCAAGAATCGTTGCGCCTGGCCGTGCAATCGCCATGGCCAGAATCTGGATCAGCTCGTCCGAGCCATTGCCCAGCATTACACCGCTATCGGCGGGAATCTTCATCGCGTCGCGCAGCGCCACCTTGAGTTGCGCCGCCGACGCGTCGGGATACCGATTGAGGGCCACACCATGCGCAATCTCGGCCACACCATCACGCAACTTTTCGGGCAGATGGAAAGGGTTCTCCATTGCGTCGAGCTTGATCATGCCGGCTGCGGGAGGCACGTGATAAGCCGACAAGGCCTGGATTTCCGGACGGATGAGTTGCTGCACAAGCGCTTGCGCGTCGCTGGTCATGAAAGGACTCGCTGAGAGAACGACGGAATTGTACGGTTATTTGCGGTAGAGGGCCGACAAGGCATGCGCCTGCAGGCCTTCGCCGTAGGCCAGCGCCGCGGCCACCGGGGCCAAGGTCGCAGCCCCTTCACGCGACATGCGGATCAGGCTCGTACGCTTCTGGAAGTCGTATACGCCCAGCGGCGACGAGAAGCGCGCGCTGCGGCCAGTCGGCAACACGTGGTTGGGGCCGGCACAGTAGTCGCCCAGTGCCTCTACAGACCAGTGACCGATGAAGATGGCACCTGCGTGGCGGATCTTCGGCAACAGCGCCTCAGCGTCATGCACTGATAGTTCAAGGTGCTCAGCCGCCACGTAATTGGCAATCTCGCAGGCTTCATCAAGGCCGCGTACAAGAATCAAGGCGCCTCGATCCTGCAGCGAAGCGCGGATGATATCGGCGCGCGGCATGGTCGGCAGCAGCTTTGCTATGGATTCGGCAACGCGTTCGAGATAAGACGCGTCCGGGCACAGCAGGATGGACTGGGCACGCTCGTCGTGCTCGGCCTGCGCGAACATGTCCATCGCCACCCAGTCCGGGTCGCCAGAACCGTCCGCAATGATCAGCACTTCGGACGGGCCAGCGACCATGTCGATGCCCACACGGCCGAACACGCGGCGCTTGGCTTCAGCGACATAGGCGTTGCCCGGACCCACGATCTTGTCGACTTCCGGGATGCTTTGCGTGCCATAGGCCAGCGCTGCTACGGCCTGCGCACCACCAATCGTAAACACGCGGTCCACGCCAGCCAGCGCAGCAGCAGCCAGCACCAGCGTATTGCGCTCGCCACCGGGCGTCGGCGCCACCATGATGATTTCGCCCACCCCCGCCACCTTGGCCGGCATTGCGTTCATGAGTACCGAACTGGGGTAACTGGCCTTGCCGCCCGGCACGTAAATGCCGACGCGGTCCAGCGGGGTGACGCGCTGGCCGAGGCGCGTGCCATCGGCTTCCACAATTTTCCAATCCTGCTGCACCTGATGCGCGTGGTAATCGCGCACGCGCTGGCAGGCTGTTTCAAGTGCCGTACGTTGCTCCGCGCCCAGGCTTTCAAGTGCGCGCTGCAATTCGGCCTTGGGCACTTCGAGCTGGCCCATGCTGCTGGCGTCAAGTCGGTCGAAACGACGTGTCAGGTCAAGCACGGCCGCATCGCCACGCGTGCGCACATCGTGGATGATGTCCGTCACGGCCTGCTGCACGCCGGCATCCAGTGCTGCCTCGAACGCCAGCAGAACCTCCAGCCGCGAGCGGAAATCCGCATCGGTACTCGACAGACGATTGATCATGGCTTGACCGCCCCTGCGAAAGCTTCGATGACAGGCTGCAGCAATTCGCGCTTGAGCTTGAGTGCGGCCTGATTGACGACCAGGCGCGAGCTGATCTGCATGATTTCTTCGACCTCGACGAGCTTGTTAGCACGCAAGGTGCCGCCAGTAGAGACGAGGTCGACGATGGCGTCAGCCAGACCCACCAGCGGCGCCAGTTCCATCGAGCCATAAAGCTTGATGAGGTCAACGTGCACGCCTTTGGCGGCAAAGTGCTCGCGCGCCATCTGCATGTACTTGGTCGCCACGCGAATGCGCGCACCACGCTGTACAGCGGCGGCGTAGTCGAAGCCCTCCGGCACGGCGACGCTCATGCGGCACTTGGCGATATTGAGGTCTAGCGGCTGATACAGACCCACACCACCATGCTCGAACAGTACATCCTTGCCTGCGATGCCGAGGTCAGCCGCCCCATATTGCACATAGGTCGGCGTGTCGCTGGCGCGCACGATGACGAGGTTCACCTCGGGGCGATTGGTGCCAATGATGAGTTTGCGCGAAGACTCCGGGTTCTCGCTCGGCACAATGCCAGCCGCCGCGAGCAGCGGCAGGGTCTCTTCGAAGATGCGACCCTTGGAGAGGGCCAGGGTAATTCCGTTTGCCATGATGGTCTGTTCGTTCAGTTCAGGCGGCGTGCCCGTGCGCCTAACGCAGCGAGCTTCTGCTCCAGCTTCTCGTAGCCGCGGTCCAGGTGATAGATGCGATCAATGATCGTCTCACCTTCAGCCACCAGACCGGCAATGACCAGCGATGCCGAAGCGCGCAGGTCGGTTGCCATCACGGTCGCCCCCTGCAGACGCTCCACACCCGTCACAACGGCCGTATTGCCATCGATGCGGATGTTGGCGCCGAGACGTTGCAGCTCGACCGCGTGCATGAAGCGGTTTTCGAAGATGGTCTCGCGGATCACGCCGGTGCCGTTGGCCACGCTGTTTATGGCCATGAACTGCGCCTGCATATCGGTCGGGAAAGCCGGGTACGGCGCTGTGCGGATGCTCACCGCAGTCAGGCGCTGCGGGGCCTTTATGCCGATGGCGTCGCGCTCGATATTGATCTCGCAACCAGCATCCATGAGCTTGTCGACCACTGCGTCGAGATACGCCGACGAGGTATTGGTCAGACGAGCCTCACCACCTGCAGCGGCGACAGCACACAGATAGGTGCCCGTCTCAATGCGGTCCGGCATCACGCGATGTGTTGCGCCATGCAGACGTTCAACGCCACGGATGCGGATGATGTCAGTGCCCGCGCCGGAAATCTGTGCGCCCATGGCGATCAGGCAGTTGGCCAGATCGACCACCTCGGGTTCACGCGCGGCGTTCTCTATGATGGTCTCGCCCTCAGCCAGACAAGCTGCCATCAGCAGGTTCTCGGTGCCGGTCACCGTCACCATGTCGGTGAGGATGCGCGTGCCCTTGAGGCGCTTGGCCGTGGCGTGCATGTAGCCATGCTCGACATTGATCGTCGCGCCCATGGCCTGCAGGCCCTTGATGTGCTGGTCGACAGGCCGCGCCCCGATGCCGCAACCGCCGGGCAAGCTGACCTTGGCTTCACCGCAACGTGCCGTCAGCGGCCCCAGCACCAGCACCGAAGCACGCATGGTCTTGACGAGATCGTACGACGCATAGGGATTCGTGATTTCGCTGGCGTCGAGTTGCACCGTGTCACCTTCGTACTGCGTCTTGACGCCCATCTGGCCGAGCAGCTTGAGCAAGGTCAGTGTGTCATTGAGGCGTGGCACGTTGGTGATGGTCACCGGCTCGCGCGTCAGCAGTGCTGAGCACAGAATGGGCAGCGCCGCGTTCTTGGCGCCGGAAATGGCAATCTCGCCCGACAAGCGAGCGCCGCCTTCAATCAACAATTTGTCCATGGATGCTTTCGCTCAGAGGCTCTTCTGGAACTCGGTCCACTGAGCCGGCGTGTAAGTCTGCAATTGCAGTGCGTGAATTTCGTTGCCCATCAGTTTGCCCAGCGTGGCGTACACCGCCTGGTGCTGGCGGACGCGCATTTGTCCCTCGAAGCTCGCACTGACGACGATTCCCGAGAAATGCACACCGTCGTCGCCCTCGATGGCGACGAACTCGCAGGGCAAGCCTGCCTCGATCAAACGCTGGATTTCTGCTGCCTGAAACATGATTCTCACTTTGCCTGACGCACTGGATTGCCTTCAGTGCCTGAGTTTATAACCGCGCCGCAGCATTTCGAGGCAAACCCCGGCAAATCCAGCCAGCGCACATGCCACGACAGCAAGGCTTAGCCAGGGAGATACGTCCGAGACACCGAAAAAACCGAAACGGAAACCGTCAATCATGAAGAAAAACGGGTTCAGATGCGAGACCCCTTGCCAAAATTCCGGCAAGGAATGAATTGAGTAGAACACGCCGGAGAGCATGGTCAGCGGCATGATCAGGAAGTTCTGGAACGCGGCCAGCTGGTCGAATTTGTCTGCCCAGATGCCGGCAATGATGCCCAGTGTCCCCAACATGGCGCCGCCCAAGAGAACGAAGGTCAGCACCCACAGCGGGTGGGCCACCCCAAGCTGGGCGAACGGGAGGGAAGCCAGCCAGACGCCACAACCGACCAACACGCCTCGCATGACCGACGCCAGCACATAGGCCGCATAGAACTCACGGTACGAAATCGGCGGCAGCAAAACGAACACGATGTTGCCGGTAATCTTGCTCTGGATCAGCGACGAAGAGCTGTTGGCAAACGCGTTCTGCAGCACCGACATCATGACGAGCCCGGGGATCAGAAAGTCCGTGTAGCGAACAGACTCGTATATCTGCACACGGTCCGACAGCACGTGCGAAAAGATCATGAGGTAGAGCACGGCCGTCAGAACAGGCGCAGCAACAGTCTGGAAGGCGACCTTCCAGAAACGCAGCGTTTCCTTGTACAGCAGGGTACGGAATGCCAGCATGCTCAGGCCTTGTTCATGATGTCGACAAAAGCCTGCTCAAGATCAGGCTTGATGATCTCGACTTCCTGCACACTTGCCCCGGCCTCGCGCAATGCAGCCAGCATGGGCTCGACCTCTTCGAAACGATCGAATACAGCTGTCAGCCAACCGCCTTCCTGCCTCGTCTTGCGCCCCTCAAACAATGCCGGAAGCGCTATCGGGTTCGACGTTCGCACGCGCAGGGCATGCCCACTGACGCGACGCAGGATGTTCTGCGTGGAGTCCAGCGCGATGACGCGCCCAGACTTCAACATGGCGATACGCGAACAGAGTTGCTCGGCCTCTTCGAGATAGTGCGTGGTCAGCACAATGGTGTGCCCATCAGCATTGAGCTTGCGGATGAACTTCCACAGGGTCTGGCGCAACTCGACGTCGACACCCGCCGTCGGCTCGTCCAGCACGATAACGGGCGGCTTGTGCACCAGTGCCTGCGCGACCAGCACACGACGCTTCATGCCGCCGGATAAAGCACGCATGTTGGCGCCCGCCTTGCTTGTCAGGTCGAGGCTTTCCAGCAACTCATCGATCCAGGCATCGTTGCTGCGGATACCGAAATAGCCGGACTGTATGCGCAGAACTTCGCGCACAGAGAAGAATGGGTCGAAAACCAGTTCCTGTGGCACAACCCCCAAGGCCGCTCGCGCCGCACGATAGTCGCTGACCACGTCGTGTCCGCTGACCTGGATACACCCCTCGTCAAGGCGAACCAGCCCGGCCAACGCCGAGATCAGCGTGGTCTTGCCAGCCCCATTGGGGCCCAGCAAGGCGAAGAATTCGCCCTGGCGAATATCGAGATCTACACCCGCCAGTGCCTGGAGATTGCCGTACCGCTTGACTGCCCCTTGCACCCGGATGGCAATGCCATCAGTGCTGGACATGCGTCGTCAGGCTTTCCACCAATAGGGAGTCCACCCCGTACAGGCTGGCAAGGGATGAGAAACTTGCTGGAGCGTTGATGAGCGAGAGACGACGCCCCGACGCCTGTGAGGCCCGTAACAGCGCCAGCACCAGCGACACCGCTGCCGAGTCCAGCGTCGTTACCTCAGCCAGATCCAGCGTACAGTCTGCGGCGCGCACGCGATGGTCCGCCTCCGCCAGCACTGCGGTGACTTCATCTATAGTCAAAGCCCCCTGCAAACACAGGTGGCACTGGCCGTCGACGTTGCGCTCGGCAATCATTTCTTGTCGGTCGCCCTGGCTGAGTTCTTGTCGCGCAGGGACTTGATCAGACCATCGATACCGCTTGCCTTGATCTCCTGTCCAAAGCTGTCGCGATAGTTGGCGATCAGGCTGACGCCCGCTACATAGACATCAAACACCTTCCACTCACCCGAGGGCTTGTGCAGGTCATAGTCAATCTGCACCGGCTTGGCACCCGGCTGCTTGACCTCGGTCTTGACGGTCACTTCGGGGTCGGACGACGCCTTGTAGGGCTTCACATCCACGGTCTGGTTCTTGTACTGCGACAGCGAATTCGCGTAGCTACGCACCAGCAGGACCTGAAACTCCTTTGTCAGCTGAGTCTTCTGATCTGGCGTCGCGTTGCGCCACTCGCGCCCCACTGCCGAAGCAGTCATCTTCGTAAAGTCGAAGTGCGGCAGGATCTTGCCCTCCACGACTTCCTGAATGCGTTTCTGGTCACCGGCCTGGATGGCCTTGTCAGACTTGATCAGCTCGATGATCTCGCCAGTCACCGTCTTGATCATCTGATCCGGCCCTTCCTGGGCATGCGCCGAGGCAACAAGGCCCGCAATCAGAACGAGTTTCGAGAAAAATTTCAGCATGTTTCTTCCAGTCAGGAGAATTTCACGGGGCGTCATCCGCAGAAGGCGAAACCTGCGCATTACGACCAGCCAAAGCACGATCCAGTTCCACCAGCAACAGGCGTCGTGAAGCCAGCTCGATGTCGGGATCCTTCACACTGTAGAAGGGACGAGCACCGCCATTCAACGCATCATCGTCGGTTTTGCGGACACGACGGCCATCACGAATCAGACTTTCACGACGATTCAGGTAAAAATCGCGCAGGTAGGCATAACGGTCCAGCGCTGCGTCATCCAGTGATTTCTCGGCGCCCAGCAGATCAGCGCGCTCGCTGATGAGCTTGATGGCGCGGGATACATTGCGTGCAGGCACGGATGGAATGAAACCATATGGCGATGCCATCATGTCTACCACCATCCCGCCCGTATCACGCAGTGTGCGCGGACCGAAGAACGGCAACATCAGATATGGCCCGCTGCGCACACCCCACACAGCCAAAGTCTGGCCGAAATCTTCTTCGTGTTTGGTCAGCCCCAGTTCGGTGGCCACATCGAAAATACCGAGGATGCCAAAGGTTGTGTTGATGGCGAATCGCCCAATATCACTCAGACCATCCAGGGGCTTGCCCTGCAGAAGGTTGTTGATACCGATCCAAACATCCTCGACATTTGAAAACACATTGGACACGCCAGTACGGACTGGCAGCGGCGCCACGTGGTCGTATATCTGGGCGACCGGCTTCAGAAAGGTGGCATCCACCTGCTGGTTGAAGTCGAACACCACGCGGTTTGTCTTCTCCCAAGGATCGCGCGGATTGGAACCCGTAGCACAGCCAGCGAGTACCCCAGCGATACAGAGCGCAAACAACCAGCGCAGTATGGGCCGCACCGCGTTCATTTCTTGGCCGGACCTTCTTCAGCCTTGGAGAACATGAACTGGCTGATCAGTTTTTCAAGCACCACAGCAGACTGGGTCTTCTTCATCTTCTCACCCGGCTTTAGCACCTGATCGTCAGCGCCAGGTTCAAGACCAATGTACTGCTCACCCAGCAAACCCGAGGTATTGATCGTGGCAAAGGTATCGCGCGGAAAGCTGAAGCGGCTATCGACACGCATCTTGACCAGCGCCCGGAAAGTCTCCGGATTCAGCTCGATGGATTCGATGCGCCCCACTACGACCCCCGCGCTCTTGATAGGCGCACGCACCTTGAGACCACCGATGTTGTCAAACTCGGCCGACAAGGGATAGGGATCCTGCAATTTGGAGCCAGCGAGATTACCGACCTTCATGGCGAGGAAAATCAGGGCCGCAACGCCCAACACCACAAAGATTCCGACCCACAGATCGATAGTTGAACGCTTCACGTCAGCCTCGGAACATGAAAGAAGTAAGAATGAAATCCAGCCCCAGAATAGCCAGGGAGGACGTGACCACGGTCCGCGTCGTTGCGCGCGACACCCCTTCGGCCGTCGGATCGGCATCGTAGCCTTCGAAAACTGCGATCAGCGACACCGCGAATCCGAACACCACGCTCTTCACCACGCCGTTGAGGATATCGCGCTTGAAGTCGACGAATGACTGCATTTGTGCCCAGAAAGATCCTGAGTCCACACCGATCAGGACGACACCAACCAGATAACCTCCCAACACACCCATGGCGGAGAACATCGCCGCCAGCAAAGGCATGGAAATCACGCCCCCCCAGAATCGCGGAGCGACCACACGAGCCAGCGGATTGACGGCCATCATATCCATCGCATCAAGCTGCTCCGTGGCTTTCATGAGACCTATTTCAGCAGTAATGGCCGAGCCTGCACGGCTGGCAAACAGAAGCCCCGCCACGACCGGACCCAGCTCACGCACCAGTGACAAGGCCACCAAAACCCCCAGCGCTTCTTCAGAACCATAGCGCTGCAGGGTGTCATAACCTTGCAGCCCCAGCACCATGCCGACGAAAAGCCCGGACACGAGGATGATGATCAGCGACAGCACGCCGGAGAAGTAGATCTCCCGCAACGTCAAATTGATACGACGAAAACTCGCCCCGGACTGCAGGATGACGGCAAGGAAAAACCTGGCGGCATAGCCCATACGCCAGACTGCGTTGACGACACGCGCACCCGCAGTCTGGAAAAAATCGCTCAGACCCTCAAACACTGCGCACCCCCAGAGATTCCGCATAGGGTGCAGCCGGCACCTGGAATGGCACTGGACCGTCCGCCTCGGCCCACACGAACTGATGCACCCAAGGGTCGGCCGACGCCTGAATCTCGGCTGGCGTACCTTCTGCCACGACCTTCCCCTCGGAGAGAAAATAGATGTAATCGACGATCTTCAAGGATTCCTGCACATCGTGGGTCACCACGATAGAGCCCGCCCCCAGTGCATCGTTGAGCCTGCGGATCAACTGGCCGATCACGCCCAGCGAGATGGGGTCCAGGCCGGCAAACGGCTCGTCATACATGATGATGCCGGGATCCAGCGCCACAGTGCGCGCCAAGGCCACCCGCCTTGCCATGCCACCGGAAAGTTCGCTGGGCTTGAGCCATGCCGCGCCGCGCAAACCAATCGCATGCAGCTTCATGAGCACCAGATCTCGGATGACCTCTTCCGGCAGATCCGTGTGCTCGCGCATGGGGAACGCAACATTGTCGAATACCGACATGTCAGTAAATAGTGCGCCGAACTGGAACAACATGCCCATGCGGCGGCGCAGACGGTAGAGACCGTCATTGTCGAGATCGTGAATGGATTCGCCGAACACCTTCACCGCCCCACCTGGCACCTTCAGTTGGCCGCCAATGAGACGCAAGAGGGTGGTTTTACCGCACCCCGAACCACCCATGATGGCCACCACCTTGCCGCGCGGAACATGGATATTGACGCCGTGCAGGACAGGTCGGGAGCCGTAACCGAAGCGCAGGTCGTTGACCTCGACCAGCGCCGGCGTTTCTTGTGCAGGAGAGTTGTTCAAGTCGGATCTCGGGTCGAAAACGCGCGTCAATGATAGCACGCGGCCACCACCACCCCGTCTCAGCAGGAATGCACATCCGGGCACTTGCAGGAATGCGATAAACTCGAAATCACCAACCATACCACCGGCCAACCGAAGCCCCGTAACCGGCATGACGCGCCCTGCGCTCCCCGACATCCTGCTGGTCGATGATGATCCACTCATCGTGGAAACGATGCGCTACATCCTCGAACCCGACTTCTCCCTGCACTGCGCAAGCAACCGCAAGGATGCCATCGGAATCATTCGGGCCCATGACAAACCTTTCGATCTGGCCCTGATCGACCTCGGGCTACCGCCGGTGCCGAATCGCCCGGATGAAGGTCTGACATTGATTAGTGACCTGCTGGCCCACAATCCAGCCTGCAAGATCATCGTCCTCTCGGGGCAGAACGAAGAGATGCATGCTCGCCATGCCCGCACGCTTGGCGCACTGGAATTCATCGCCAAGCCGGCACGCCCTGAGGCACTGCGCGCAGCCCTGCACGGCGCCCTGCGCCTGCAGCGTGATGAACAGGCTGCCGACGCACGCCAACGCGCACTCGACCGCTTTGTTGGCGCCAGCGCAGCCATTACCGGGTTGCGCGAGCAGCTGCAGCGTTCGGCCACTTCGCCCTTTCCGGTACTCATCGAGGGCGAGTCCGGCACAGGCAAGGAACTGGCTGCACACGCCCTGCACGAACTCGCTAGCAACGGCAACCGTGAACGCCGCTTCGTAGCACTCAATTGCGCGGCGATTGCGCCGGGGCTGATCGAAGCGACCTTGTTTGGCCACACACGCGGTGCCTTTACCGGTGCGCAGACTGCACAACCCGGCTACTTCGAGGAGGCCGAGGACGGCACCCTATTCCTCGATGAAATCGGCGAACTGCCACTGGACCTGCAGCCAAAATTGCTGCGCGTGCTGGAAAACGGCGAATTCCAGCGTGTAGGCGAAACCACCAGTCGTCAAGCAAGGGCGCGTGTTGTCGCAGCGACCAATCGCGACCTGCAGCAGGAAGTCCGGGCGGGACGCTTCCGTGCCGACCTGTTCCATCGCCTGTCCGTGCTGCGTATCCGCGTCCCGCCGTTACGACAGACAGGACGGGATCGAATGGCACTGCTGCAGCATTTCACCCGACTGTTTGCCGGTCAGATGAACGTCAAAGCGTTCGAACTGGACGCCGAAGCGGCAACCGTCTGGCAATGCTACGACTTCCCCGGCAACGTACGTGAATTGCGCAACATCGTCATACGACTGCTGGTACGGCATGCGGGAAAACCGGTTTCCCGCATGGCACTCGAAGCCGAAATGGAGAGCGACACAGACCAATCCGCAGCCTTGGCGCAGACTCCGATTGCCCGCGAGGAGGCATTGCACACCTCTACTGCAGCCATGCCGATGCCCACGGAAGGTATGGACCTGCCCGCCGTACTTCGTCGCATCGAGCGTGACTACATCGTGGCAGCCCTGCAGCAAAGCCGCGGCAACATGAGCCAGGCCGCACGCCTGTTAGGCATCAATCGCTCTACGCTGTATAACCGCATGGAAACCCTCGCACGAAATGGCGAGGATTTCGGCACCGTCAGTCCCGGCAGCATGCAATGACCGTAGACCTCATCCATTTCTGTGCTCCGGCCCACGCCGGATCGAGATCGCGCCATGTACCTTGAGCACTTCGGGCTGAGTGAAGCGCCCTTCCGCATCACACCGCAAACTGCCTGGTTCTATGCCGGAGCCCAACGCGGTGCGCTGCTTGATGCACTGTTGTACGCGATTGCGCACGACGAAGGCATCATAAAGATCAGCGGCGAAGTCGGCGTAGGCAAGACCATGCTGTGCCGCATGCTCATCGAGCGACTGCCGGCCAATGTACAGGTCATCTACCTGTCCAACCCCAGCCTGACGCCCGAGGCCTTGCTGAAGACCATCGCGCTCGAACTTGGCATTGCCGATACGCAACCATTGACCGTCCTGCGGCAGATCGAACAAGCACTGATAGCGAGCTATGAAGCGGGCAAGCGCGTTGTCGCCATCATCGACGAAGCGCACGCCATGCCGCGCGAATCGCTGGAACAGATCCGGCTTCTTTCCAATCTGGAAAGTGCAAGCCGCAAACTGTTGCAACTGGTTTTGTTTGGGCAGACGGAACTTGATGAGTTGCTGGCCCTGCGCGAAATGCGCTCCCTGCATGACCGCATCACCCAGCACTTTGCACTCGGCCCACTGGCAGAGCCCGACGTAGCCGCCTATCTGCGCCACCGCCTCGAAGCCGCCGGATACCGCGGGCCGGACCTGTTCAACACCCGCAACGCCCGCTTGATCGCTCAGGCGTCACGGGGCCTGACCCGGCGCATCAACATCCTGGCGGACAAGACGCTGATGGCTGCTTTTGCAGACAAAACACGCAATATTGCTCCGCGCCATGTGCGACTTGCAGCCCAGGATGCACGCTACACGCTGCCACCCGCCCGCCGCCTCGCTCTGCCTGCACTCGGCGTACTCGTTGGCATTAGCGCACTGGGTTTGCTGGGCTGGTGGTGGCTCCACAGCAAGACGACCACCCCGGCAACGAATACGATTTCCGCAGTAGTTGCGGCTGCGCCAGCCGTCGCATCCTCTGAGCCCGCCCCTGGGATCGCCAGTTCACCGGCGGCAACATCCGTACCTGTCGCCACCTCGACTCCGCCCCCTGTGCCAGCAGCACTGCCTCAGGTCTCTGCCCCTCTTGCCACCCCGGCGGCGCCAACGCTTGTGCCTCAGGCTGTCACGCAGGCGGGTCTGGGGCCCATCTCCGCCGGCCTGCTGCAAGCCTCGAAGTCACATATCGCCCAGGCCCCGGCGAGTCGCTTTTTCGTCCAGATCCAGCGCGTTTCAGAGGCCGACGCAGCCTCACTGGAAGCATTTCTGCAGCGACTCCGCCAGGCAATTCCCGCCGAGCAGACGCGTCTATACAGCGCAGTCATTGCCGGCAAGACACGCTACGGAGTGATATTCGGGGATTTCGAAACAGCGAAAGAGGCCAACGCCGCGATTGCAGCAATGCCTGAGTGGCTACGCGGCCTGGGCATCTATCCCCGTCAGTACGCAGCCTTGAAGTAAATCGGGAAAGTAGCGTCAGCGCGTCGCGCTGCGTTTTTGCGGATCAGAGGCAGGCACGGGCGGTTCCGCCACCGCGCTCGCCTCGGCTGCCTGCGCTTCAGAGATCAGGCGGCGACCCCCATTGAAGCGCTTGGTCCAGTAGGAATTGTCCATGCGCTCGACGCGCACAACACCGCCCTTGGAAGGCGAGTGCAAGAACTTGTCTTCGCCCAGATAGATGCCGACGTGCGAGAACGCCCGGCGCATCGTGTTGAAGAACACCAGGTCGCCCGGCTTCAGTTCTTCCTTGTTGATGCGATCTCCAACCTTGGCCATCTCGGCTGCGGTCCGCGGCAGATTCATGCCCAACGCATCACCAAAAACCTTTCGCACCAGACCGCTGCAGTCAATCCCGCCATCTTCGGGGCTGTTGCCGCCCAAGCGGTACTTGACACCGAGTAGCGCAAAACCTTCGTCGAAGATGTTTTCCAACCCGCTCTTGGATGCAGTCAGCACCTCTTTCGCGCCCAATACATAACGCTGAAGACGTGACGGCTCCGTAGCTTGCGTCTGCGTAGCGTCCTGCTTCACCTCTTGGGCGTGCAGGGCCGCGCCATGCAGCGCCAAAAGGCTCAGGATAATCAGGCTCTTGCGAATCATGCCCCGGACTATAGCTGTCACTGGCGGATAGGTAAACCCGCAGGATTTGTTACAGGACAAATGGCAAGCGGGGGCAGACATGCGTCCGCCCCCGCCCGAGCACCATAAAGCCTGTCTATCAAAGAATGTCGGCAGCGTGGTCCGCCAGACGCGAACGCTCACCGCGCTGCAGCGTGATGTGCCCGCTATGCGGCCATCCCTTGAAGCGATCGACCACGTAGGTCAAGCCTGAACTGCCCTCGGTAAGGTACGGCGTATCGATCTGGGCAATGTTGCCCAGACAGATCACCTTGGTTCCGGGGCCAGCGCGGGTGATCAAAGTCTTCATCTGCTTGGGCGTCAGGTTCTGGGCTTCGTCGATGATGAGGAACTTGTTGATGAAGGTTCGGCCGCGCATGAAGTTGAGCGACTTGACCTTGATGCGGGTGCGAATCAGATCGCGCGTCGCCGCCCTGCCCCACTCGCCACCATAGCCACCACCGTCATCGACACCGCCGTTGAGCACGTCGAGGTTATCCTCGAGCGCCCCCATCCATGGCGCCATCTTCTCTTCCTCGGTACCAGGCAGGAAGCCGATGTCCTCGCCGACCGGCACGGTCACGCGGGTCATGATGATCTCGGAGTAGCGCTTGGTCTCCAGCACCTGAGTGAGCCCTGCGGCCAGGGTCAGCAAGGTTTTGCCGGTACCGGCCTGCCCAAGCAGGGAGACGAAATCCACCTCCGGGTTCATCAAGAGGTTCAGTGCGAAGTTCTGCTCGCGGTTGCGCGCCACAATGCCCCAGACATTGTTCTTCTGATGGCCGTAGTCGATCAAGGTCTCGAGGATGGCGCTCGGCCCGGTGCGCTGCTTGACGATAGCGTGCAGCGGCTTCTCGCCTTCCTGAAACACCAGTTCATTGATCGACAGGTCGGCGCACATCGGCCCCTTCACCTTGTAATAGGTGCGGCCACCCTCTTTCCAGGACTCCATCTCGCGACCATGGGTTTCCCAGAAGTCCACCGGCAGCTCGCGCATGCCGGAGTACAGCAGGTCGGAGTCTTCGAGAACCTTGTCGTTGAAGTAGTCCTGCGCCGCCAGACCCAAAGCACGGGCCTTGATGCGCATGTTGATGTCTTTCGACACCAGGATGACCTCACGCCCCGGAAAACGCTCGCTGAGGAACATCACCACTGCGAGGATCTGGTTGTCGGCCTTGGCGGTCGGCACGCCTTCCGGCAAGTTCGGTGCAATTGCCTCGGTCTGCAGGAACAAGCGGCCCGAAGCCAGATCCTTGGACGGCCCTTCCAGCGGGATGCCTTCCTCAATTCCGTTCATGTAACCCGACACGATTTCATCCATCGTGCGGCTGGCCTGGCGCGCGTTGCGCGCCACTTCGGTCATACCCTTCTTGTTGTTATCGAGTTCTTCGAGGGTCATGATAGGCACGTAGATATCGTGCTCCTCGAAGCGATACAGGCTGGTCGGATCGTGCATCAGCACATTGGTGTCGAGCACGAAAAGCTTGGTTGCAATGCCTGCCTTGGTAATGGGGGTGCGCTTGGTGGCCATAGGTCTCGTATCGAATCTATCCGTTGTCGGGGGGTGAGCTGATGTGGCTCACAGGAAGGACACGTGTGCGCTTACAGGGTTTTGACGAATTCAAGTACCTCCCTTGCATGACCATCGACCTTGACCTTGCGCCACTCGCGAGCGAGCTTGCCAGCCTTGTCGATCACGAAAGTGCTGCGCTCGATGCCCAGCACCTGCTTGCCGTACATGTTCTTCATCTTGATCACATCGAACAGCTTGCACAGCGCCTCGTCTGTGTCAGACAGCAGCTCGAAGGGCATGCACAGCTTGGTCTTGAAGCCCTCATGGGATTTGAGACTGTCGCGCGAGACGCCGAAGATCACGGCACCTGCCTTGTCGAAGTCACCGTTGAGCGCGGTGAAATCCTCGCCTTCGGTCGTGCAGCCGGGCGTATTGTCCTTGGGGTAGAAATAGAGCACTACGATCTTGCCGCGCAGGCCGGAGAGGGTCACGGTCTGGCCGCTCGTTGCGGCCACAGAAAAATCGGGAACAGCCTTGCCAAGCATTCAGGACTCCTAAACGACGATGAGTCCACCGTAACCGCATTCGACGCACCCCGCAACCGCGCGGCATGGTGGCATACTGGCAGTCCGATCTGACACCAAGCGGCGGATCAGATAGCGTCCAGCAAGAGCGCGGCCGCCACCACACGCCCCTCCCCGGCCAGGATGTTGTAGGTCCGGCAAGCCGACCCGGTATCCATCACCTCAAAACCGATCCGCGCATCGATCAGCGGGCGCAACAACGCTGGCTTCGGGAAGCGCTGGCGAGCCCCTGTACCAATCAGCACGAGTGCTGGCGATAACGCCACTATTGCTGCAAAGTCCGCCTCGGTCAGCCCTTCGAATCCAGCCTGCCCCCAAGCCTGCGGCGCACGCTTCGGCATGACCACAAGACTCATTTCATGGCGTTCACGCTGGATGGCGATGTGCGCCGCGTCGTAGCCGGTTACGAGATTGAGGCCGGCATCCTCGTCGCGATACAGTTTCATGGGGCAAAAATGCTGCGCTCAGCGTCGTGCAGGTGTTCGCACGAATCGCATGTAGGGCTTGTTATCATAAGCGGTTTTCACGCCCCGGTGCCTCCTGCACCGGCGCCTTTGCCGGGGAATCCCATCATGAAGCACGGTAGTTCATTGCGCGTCGCCGATTCCAACACCACGCCTGTCGTCGGTGGCAAGGCGCGAGCGGTGAGCAAGTCGGCCAAACTTGCCAACGTCTGCTACGACATCCGCGGCCCCGTACTAGAACGCGCCAAGCAGATGGAAGACGAAGGCCAGCGCATCATGAAGCTGAACATCGGCAACGTGGCGCACTTCGGCCTCATGCCGCCCGAGGAGATCGTGCAGGACATGATCCACAACCTGCCCGACACGGCAGGCTACACGGACTCGAAGGGGCTCTTCGCGCCGCGCAAAGCGATCATGCATTACTCGCAGGAGAAGGGTATCTCCGGCGTCACCATCGACGACATCTACCTCGGCAATGGCGCGTCCGAACTCATCGTGATGAGCATGAACGCCCTGCTCAACCCCGGGGACGAAGTCCTGCTGCCGGCACCGGACTATCCGCTCTACACCGGCGCCGTCGCCCTGTCGGGTGGCACGCCCGTGCACTATGTTTGCGACGAAGCTTCTGACTGGATGCCGGACATTGCCGACATGCGCCAGAAGATCACGCCCAACACGCGCGCCATCGTCATCATCAATCCGAACAACCCGACTGGCGCCCTGTACCCGCGTGAAGTGCTCGAACAGATCGTGCAGCTAGCACGTGAGCACCAGCTCATCGTCTTCGCCGACGAGATCTACGACAAGACCCTCTACGACGACGCCGAACATGTCAGCATCGCCTCGCTCGCCGACGACGTACTGTTCCTCACATTCAACGGTCTGTCGAAGAACTACCGCGCCTGTGGCTACCGCTCAGGCTGGATGATCGTCTCGGGTGAAAAGCGCCATGCCCGTGACTACATCGAAGGCCTCAATATGCTGGCCTCGATGCGCCTGTGCGCCAACACGCCAGGTCAGCTCGCCATCCAGACCGCACTCGGCGGCTACCAGTCGATCAAGGATCTCGTCGCACCAGGCGGCCGTCTGCGTCGCCAGCGTGACCTCGCCTACGAACTGCTCACCGCCATTCCGGGCGTGACCTGCGTCAAGCCAAAAGCTGCGTTGTACCTGTTCCCGCGTCTCGACCCGAAGATGTACCCGATTGCGGACGACCAACAATTCATCCTCGAACTGCTCGAAGCCGAACGCGTGCTGCTCGTGCAAGGCACCGGCTTCAACTGGAAGTCGCCCGACCACTTCCGCGTTGTCTTCCTGCCTCACGAAGACGACCTGCGTGAAGCCATCGGCCGCATCGCCCGATTCCTTGAGGGCTACCGCAAGAGGCACGGCACGGCATGAGTGCTCAGGCGATGGAGCTCCAACTGATCGACATTTGCGACGAGCACGGCGAAGTCCTGCAACCAGCCCTGCTGGTTCAGGCGGAAGCTGTCCATCGCCAGCTGCGGACGCGCATCCCGCAGGACTACGTGCCGAAGCTCAAGCGTGTCTTCCACGCCGGCGCGCGCATGACTGTCGCACTGAAGGACGGCAAGCTCGTAGCCCTCGCCGTATGGCGGCACTTCGAAGATACGCATGACGGCTTCAAGTTCTACGTCGACGACCTCGTCACCGACGAAGCACATCGCGGGCAAGGCATTGGCAGTGCGCTGATCGCCCTGCTCTGCGACAAAGCCAAGGCCGGCGGTGCTGCGCATCTCGTACTCGACGTTGGTGTACAGCGTCACGAAACCCAGCGCTTCTGCTTCCGCGAACGCTTCTCCATCATTTCACACAGTTTCAAGAAACCACTCTCATGAAACCCATCAACGTAGGTCTCCTTGGCATTGGCACCGTTGGCGGCGGCACCTGGACGGTACTCGCACGTAACGCAGAAGAAATCACCCGTCGCGCAGGACGCCCGATCCAGATCACGGCGGTCGCTGACCGCAACGTCGAACTCGCGCAGAAAGTCACCGGCGGCGCAGCACGCATCACGACCGATGCTTTCGAGCTCGTCAAGGACCCTTCCATCGACATCGTCGTCGAGCTCATCGGTGGCTACACCGTGGCGAAGGAGCTCGTCCTCGCCGCCATCGAGAATGGCAAGCACGTCGTGACGGCCAACAAGGCCCTGCTCGCCGTGCATGGCACCGAGATCTTCGCCGCCGCGCAGAAGAAGGGCGTGATGGTTGCGTTCGAAGCGGCCGTTGCCGGCGGCATTCCCATCATCAAGGCATTGCGCGAAGGCCTCTCCGCGAACCGCATCCAGTGGATTGCCGGCATCATCAATGGCACGACGAACTTCATCCTCTCCGAGATGCGCGACAAGGGTCTCTCCTTTGCCGACGTGCTCAAGGAAGCGCAGCGCCTCGGCTACGCAGAAGCCGACCCGACCTTCGACATTGAGGGCGTCGATGCAGCACACAAGGCCACCATCATGTCGGCCATTGCCTTCGGCATCCCGGTGCAATTCGACAAGGCCTACGTCGAAGGCATCACCAAGCTCGAAGCCACTGATATCAAGTACGCCGAACAACTCGGCTATCGCATCAAGCTGCTTGGCATTGCCAAGCGCCGCGAGCAAGGCATCGAGCTGCGCGTGCACCCCACCCTGATCCCGACCAGGCGCCTCATAGCCAACGTAGAAGGCGCGATGAACGCCGTGCTCGTGCAGGGCGACGCCGTCGGCGCCACGCTCTACTACGGCAAGGGTGCCGGTGCCGAGCCGACCGCGTCCGCAGTGATCGCCGACCTCGTCGACGTCACGCGCCTCGCGACGGCCGACCCCGAGAATCGCGTGCCGCACCTCGCCTTCCAGGCCGACAAGCTCTCCGATCTCGCCATCCTGCCGATCGAACAGGTCGAGACCGCCTACTACCTGCGACTGCGTGTCGAAGACAAGCCCGGCGTGCTCGCCGACATCACGCGCGCACTCGCCGATCATGCGATCTCCATCGACGCCATGCTGCAAAAAGAACCTGCCGAAGGCGAATCACAAACCGACATCGTGGTGCTCACACATCGCGCCGTCGAAGGCAACGTGAATTCGGCCATCGCACGCATCGAAGCGTTGCCGACCGTGCTGGGGGCGGTCAAGCGGATTCGTCTCGAAGAGCTCAATTAACCGGGAAATACTCAAGCGATGAAACGAATTTTTGCTCTTTTACTTGTAACGTGCGCCTTTGGCTGCGTGAGCAATTCGGGAGTCATGCCGGACGGTCCCGATGGGTATCGAATCATGGCCGTTGGAAAGACCGGCTTCTCATCGTCCGGGTCAATGCAAATGGATATTTACGCACAAGCAACTGAATTCTGCTCGGCCAAGGGTTTGGTTGTCGAAACCTTGTCCGTTGACTCTAAACAAGCTCGCCCTTTGGGCGGTTGGCCTGAAGCCACCCTGCGCTTCAAATGTGTCGCACGAACGAATGTGGCTAAGTAGTTATTTTACAGAACTCATCACATGCAATACCTCTCCACGCGCGGCAGGGCGCCGCAAAAAACATTCACGCAGATCCTGCTCGGCGGCCTCATGGAAGATGGTGGCCTCTCGCTGCCCGTCCAGTATCCGCAGCTCAGCGCAGAAGAGCTCGCTGCAATGCGAGACATGAACTACCGAGAGCTGGCTTTTTCCGTGCTGTCGAAGTTTGCCGACGACATCCCTGCAGCCGACCTGAGGGCGCTCGTAGACAAGACTTACACCGCTCAGGTGTATTGCAACGGCCGCCCCGATTCCAATGCAGAAGCCATCACACCGCTGCGCGAGATCGAGCCCGGCCTGTTCCTGCAGGAACTGTCGAACGGCCCGACGCTGGCGTTCAAGGACATGGCCATGCAGTTGCTCGGCAACCTGTTCGAGTACGCGCTGGCCAAGACGGGGGAACAGCTCAACATCCTCGGCGCGACCTCGGGCGACACAGGCTCGTCCGCCGAGTACGCGATGCGCGGAAAAAAGGGCGTCAAGGTCTTCATGCTCTCGCCGCACGGCAAGATGAGCGCTTTCCAGACGGCGCAGATGTTCTCGCTGCAGGATCCCAACATCTTCAACATTGCGGTGCGCGGTGTGTTCGATGACGCACAGGACATCGTCAAGGCTGTCTCCAACGATCTCGACTTCAAGACTCGGTACCGCATCGGTACGGTCAACTCGATCAACTGGGCGCGTGTCGTTGCGCAGGTCGTGTATTACTTCAAGGGTTACTTCGCTGCGACGAAGTCGAATGACGAAGCGGTCTCTTTCTCGGTGCCCTCCGGCAACTTCGGCAACATCTGCGCAGGTCACATTGCACGCATGATGGGCTTGCCGATCCGCAAGCTGATCCTCGCCACAAACGAGAACGACGTGCTCGACGAATTCTTCCGCACCGGCGTCTATCGTCCGCGCGGCACAGTCGAGACGCTACAGACATCGAGTCCGTCGATGGACATCTCCAAAGCGTCGAACTTCGAGCGCTTCATCTTCGATCTGGTCGGACGCGATCCCGCCGTCGTGCGCGAGCTTTGGGCATCCGTCGATAAGGGCGGCGCCTTCGATCTGTCGGGCACGCCTTACTTCCCCCGCATCGAGGAATACGGCTTTGTATCCGGTCGTAGCACGCACGGCCATCGCCTCGCAACGATCCGCAGCACGCAGGAGAAGTACGGCGTCATGATCGATCCACATACAGCGGATGGCCTCAAGGTCGGCCTGGAACACCGCGAGGCTGGTGTGCCCCTGGTGGTGCTGGAAACAGCATTGCCCGCCAAGTTCGAGGAAACCATTCTGGAAGCGCTTGGACAGAAGCCCTGGCGGCCCGAGGCCTTCGACAACATCGAAACACTGCCGCAACGCTCACTGCTGGTCGATGTCAGCGTCGAGCAGGTCAAGAACATCGTCGTAACCAATGCCTGACGGCTGGCACACAAACAAAAAAGGCAGACCCGAGGGTCTGCCTTTTTCTTTACCAGATACCAATCAGAGCGGCTTGATCGTCGAAGCTTGCTGGCCCTTGGGGCCTTGCTTCACTTCAAACTCGACGCGCTGACCTTCCTTCAGGGAACGGAAACCGTTGCCTTGGATTTCGGAAAAATGCGCGAAGAGATCTTCACCACCACCGTCAGGAGTGATGAAGCCGAAGCCCTTTGCATCGTTGAACCATTTGACAATACCTGTTGCCATACAAAACATCCTTACTCTCAGTAGAACACACGGGCTGATTACTCAGCCCTTCCGAAGCAAACGAACCGGAAGCAGTGCGAACACTGGATGGCGATCCACCGGAAAGTGGCGTCAGGCGTACACGACACAAAAGCAACCCGCGCTTGCTGTGCGTGACGATAAGCCATGCGAATGGCTGAATCAATACGCAAGGCCCTGAAAACAGGGCCTTTTTGCCTTGGTGTTTACCCCAAGTCAGCGCCAGCGAACCTCGTCTGCACCGCCGGTTATACCGGACATGACGCTGGCACCAAAACGCTTGGCGAAGCGCTCGGCAATGTTTTCACGGGCCGTGTAGTCACGCACTTCGGGCGCCTTGATCACCTCACGCGCGACCGAATCCACCGTGCCATAACCATCGGCGAGTCCGAGCTCGATACTCTTGGCGCCAGACCAGAAAAGGCCTGAGAACATCTCGGGAGTCTCCTTGAGACGGTTGCCACGTCCCTTGCGCACCACGTCGATAAACTGTTGGTGAATCTCGGCAAGCATGCTCTTGGCATGCTCGACATGGCGTGGCACTTCGGGAGAGAAAGGGTCCAGCAGCGCTTTGTTCTCGCCTGCTGTAAGCAGACGGCGTTCGACTCCCAGTTTCTTCATCGCTTCGGTAAACCCGAAGCCGTCCATGCGTACGCCGATGGAACCGACGATGCTGGCCTTGTCGACAAAGATCTTGTCACCCGCCACAGCGATGTAATAGCCGCCCGAGGCGCAGATGTCTTCAACAACGACGTAAAGCGGAATGTCCGCATGCGCCTTGCGCAGACGAGCAATCTCGTCGTTGATGATGCCGGACTGCACGGGGCTGCCACCGGGGCTGTTGATGCGGAGGATGACGCCGCGCGTCCCATTGTCCTCAAAAGCGGATCTCAGCGCGTCGATGACGTTCTCTGCACTGGCATCGGCTCCTGGAGCGATGGGACCTTCAATCTGCACTAGTGCCGTATGTTCGCCGCCCTTGCCTTCCTTGTCTGCCTTGCCTCCGCCGCCCCACACCATGAACAGGATGAAGCCGAAATACGCAAAGCCGAGCGCCTTGAAGAAGATGCCCCAACGACGACGGCGACGCTGCTCGCGCAGGCTCTCGAAAGCGAGCTTCTCAAGTACGTTGCGTTCCCACCCCGGATCAGACTTGCTGCTCTGTGCGCTCGCAGCACTTACTGCATTACCTGCGAACTCCTGCTCGTCACTCATGTGCTTTGGCTCTCGTTGGATTCGATCAGATAGACATTCCCGTCACGCTCTTCGACACGCAGTGGCTGCAGCCCGTTCCCGCGGCAGGGTCCGCCAGCGCAACGGCCCGTATCGGCCTCGTACAGGGCGCCGTGTGTGGCGCAAACCAAGTATATCCCTGCATCATCAAAGAACCGCCCCTCCTGCCAGTCCAGTTCTACCGCGATATGGCCGCACTGGTTGAGGTAAGCGCGTGGCAAACCTTTAAAGCGCACCACAAAGGCAGGTACGTTGCCGTGCGCCATTCCGACGGAGAAACGCACCCCGCCCCCCCCCTCGATAAGTGCGGCCGACTCGCAGATCAGCCGTGACATGCCAACCACCTCGGCAAGGCACCTACCTCGTCAAGAATCGCCAAAGAGGGCTCGCGCTGCAGTTCACTGATAGGGTGCGCGCCGCAGCTCACCGCGACAGCGGCGGTACCTGCATTGCGCGCCATCTGCAGGTCATGCGTAGTGTCACCCACCATCAGCACTCGATCAGGCTCGACACCGAACTCCTCGATGAGCTCCAGCAACATCATGGGATGAGGTTTGGAGGCCGTCTCGTCTGCACAACGGGTGGCATCGAAGAAGCCAGTAAGTTCAGCCTGCTCCAGCGCACGAATCAGACCCTGACGCGCCTTGCCCGTTGCAACGGTCAGCAGGTAACCCTGCGCGCGCAGCACTCCCAGCATCTCGCGCACACCGGGGAACAAGGTGATTTCCCTGTCGCGCCCGAGAAAGTGATAACGATAACGCTCCAGCAATGCTGGATGGCGCCCCTCTTCCAGATCCGGCCAGAGCCACATGAAAGCCTGGATCAGCCCCAATCCGATTACGTGCGACGCCTCCTCGCGGGTAGGTACGGCAAGCCCCAGATCACGAGCCGCCTCTTGTAATGAAGTGGCGATCAAGGCGGTGGAGTCGATCAGCGTGCCATCCCAGTCGAAGGCGATGAGGTCAAACTTTCGGGGTGCCATCCTGCTTGTGTGTCCTGTTAACAATATCCAGATAAGCCTGCAGGTCGCCCGACAAAGGTGCGCGTAACTCAAGCAACACCCCGCTGACCGGGTGATGGAAACGCAGCAATGCGGCGTGCAGGAACATGCGGGGCAGGCCTTCTTTCATCAAGGCCTTGTTGAGCGCGAAATCACCATACTTGTCATCGCCCAGCAGCGGGAAGCCCAGATGCTGGAGATGAACGCGGATCTGGTGGGTTCGCCCAGTCTTGAGCTCCACTTCCAGCAGGCTGCAATACTGCCCGGCCCGCTCCCAGCGCGCCTGCAGACGCACAATGCTGTGCGAAGGCTTGCCTTCGGGGCTGACACGCACGCGGCGCTCGCCATCAGGCAAGAGGTATTTGTGCAAAGAAAGTTTTACGTGCTGCACAGCGTTGATCCAACGCCCCGGCACCATGGTCAGGTAGCGCTTCTCGACCTTGCCATCACGCATCTGATCCTGCACGTGGTTGAGAGCTGCGCGACGCTTGCCGATGATCAGCAGGCCTGAGGTTTCGCGATCCAGGCGATGCGCAAGCTCAAGAAAGCGTGCAGTTGGGCGCTGTGCCCGCAATTGCTCGATGACCCCGAAACTGACGCCGCTACCGCCATGGACAGCCACCCCTGCGGGCTTGTCGATCACCAGCAACGAGTCGTCTTCATAGATGATCGGGAACTCGCGTGGCGGCGCACCGGCTGTGGCCCCTTCAGATCGTTCCGACAGGCGAACCGGCGGAATACGCAGCTCGTCACCCGCAACAACGCGATAAGTTTGGCTGACCCGACCGCCATTCACTCGGACCTCGCCGCTACGCAGGATCCGGTAGATATGACTCTTCGGGACGCCCTTGCACTCCCGCAGCAAGAAGTTGTCGATGCGCTGCCCCGCATCTTCCTCACCCACCAGCACCCGGCGTACAGCCGGTTGGGGCGAAGAAGCCGGCTTTCCGGCGCCAATTGCTGCTTTGCGTAAAGTCACGTTCTTCCCATATACTGCGGGTGGTTTTCCGGGCGAAAGTCCGGCGCGCTGTCCCTCCGGGCCCCGATGGGCTTGTTCAGGACGGCCTCTGCAGCACCGAACGTCCCCAGGAAGCAAACCGGCACTGCGCCAATGGCCTGACAAGATTGTCATACAGTCGTCACCCCATTGTCGCGCAGCAGCACGATGAAGCCCAAAGGGTGTTCATGCGGCAGGAGCTGTCCCGGCCCTGTACTGCAGCACACGTCGCCAAAGCGACCGGCTGGTTCGGGAGTCAAGCGCCCGGTCTGTCTGACACACAGATCGCGAGGACAAGTCACGGAAAACGACGGCCAGCGCGGCCAAAAGTCCGCGATGGTATCCCAAACCACGTGTCCGCACGTGATTGAACGAAACATAGAAACAGCGCACGTCGCAGAACATCCAAAGCGCTCCGACCACCGTGCCGGAGCGTGCAGTAACCAGAACGATACGGACTTCGCTCCACGATCCATCCTTCAGCCCAGACAATGATTTTCTCGTTGGTCACCACAATCTGAAGTAGATCTGACCGCTGCCTGAAATGGCCGCGGTCGTGTCGTTCTGCCCGCACGTGCGCGGGAGAACAGAATGAAGCGCATGCTTTTCAACGCAACGCAGGCCGAAGAACTGCGCGTTGCAATCGTGGATGGTCAGAAACTGATCGACCTCGATATCGAGTCGGCCACCAAGGAACAACGCAAGAGCAATATCTACAAGGGCGTGATCACTCGCATCGAGCCCAGCCTCGAAGCGGCCTTCATCGACTACGGTGAAGAACGTCACGGCTTCCTGCCCTTCAAGGAAGTCGCCCGCTCCTACTTCCGCGAAGGCGCTGACAGCCGCGCCACCATCAAGGAAGCCCTCAAGGAAGGCCAGGAACTCATCGTCCAGGTCGAGAAGGAAGAGCGTGGCAACAAGGGCGCCGCCCTCACCACCTTCGTCTCGCTGGCCGGCCGCTACCTCGTGCTGATGCCCAACAACCCTCGTGGCGGTGGTGTGTCCCGCCGCGTCGAGGGTGACGACCGCGCCGAACTGCGCGAAGCCATGGACTCGCTCGAAGTGCCTAACGGCATGAGCCTGATTGCCCGAACGGCCGCCATCGGTCACGCCGCCGATGAGCTGCAGTGGGACCTTAACTACCTCATGCAACTGTGGACCGCCATCGACGGCGCAGCCAAGGAAATCGAGGGTGCCGGGCTGATCTATCAGGAAGGCAGCCTCGTTATCCGCGCCGTGCGCGACTACTTCCAGCCTGATATCGGCGAGATCCTCATCGACACTGATGACATCTACGAACAGGCACGCGCCTTCATGGGCACCGTGATGCCGGACAACCTGCATCGGGTGAAGCGGTATCGGGACGACGTGCCACTGTTCTCGCGCTTCCAGATCGAGCACCAGATCGAATCGGCCTACTCGCGTCAGGTCAACCTGCCGTCCGGTGGCGCCATCGTCATCGACCACACCGAAGCGCTGGTTTCGGTCGACGTCAACTCGGGTCGAGCCACCAAGGGCAGCGACATCGAGGAAACCGCGCTGCGCACCAACTGCGAAGCGGCTGACGAAATCGCCCGCCAGCTGCGTCTGCGCGACCTGGGTGGCCTCATCGTCATCGACTTCATCGACATGGAGAACGCTCGCAACCAGCGCGAAGTCGAGAACCGTCTGCGCGATGCCCTGCGTTACGACCGCGCCCGCGTGCAGACCGGCAAGATCAGCCGCTTCGGCCTGCTCGAACTGTCGCGCCAGCGCCTGCGCCCGGCCCTCGCCGAGACCAGCTACATCACCTGCCCGCGCTGCACTGGTACCGGCCACATCCGCTCCACCGAATCGGCTGCGCTGCACATCCTGCGCATCCTCGAAGAGGAAGCGATGAAGGAAAACACCGGCGCCATCCACATCCAGGTGCCGGTTGATGTTGCCACCTTCCTGCTCAACGAGAAGCGTGTTGACATCGCCAAGATCGAAATGCGTCACCGCGTGAACGTGCTGATCATCCCGAACCGTCACATGGAGACACCTCAGCACGAAGTCATCCGCCTGCGCCACGACCAGCTCAACCAGGAAGACATCGTCCTGCCGAGCTACAAGATGGCCCACACGCCGACCGATGCAAACTACACGCCGCCGTCGGCCAACCTCGACGCCAAGAACACGCGTCAGGAAGCAGCCATCAAGAGCATCACGCCCGAGCAGCCGGCTCCTGTTGCTGCCGAACCGCGCGCTGCAGCGCCTGTCGCAGCCGCCGAGGCCCCGAAGAAGGGCCTGTTCGGTCGCTTCCTCGACTGGCTGAGCGGCCCCGAAGAGGCGCCGAAAGCTGCCGCCCCAGCCAAGGCCGAAAGCAACAACCGCCGCGAAGGTGCTCGTCGCGGTGATCGCAAGTCGCGCGAAGAGCGCCAGAGCCGCGGCGAAGGCCAGGGCAAGGGTCGCGAAGAGCGCAAGCCGCGTGAAGAGCGTCAGGGCCGCGAAGAGCGTACCCCGCGCGAAGGCGGCAAGGAGCGTAACCAGGACCGCAACCGTGGCGCGCAGGAAGGCCAGCAGCAACGCCAGCCGCGCGAACAGCGCGAACAACGTGGCGAGCAACGCGAGGGGCGCGAACGCAACAGCGAACGTCAGCGTCAGAACACCGCTCCGGCAGCAGCAGAAGCAGCGGCACAGGCATCCGGCGAGGCCCAGCAGCCGCGCCAGCGCCGTGAACGCCAGCCGCGCGAACAGCGCCAGCAACGCGATCAGGCCACTGCCGTGACGGCGATGGAAAACCAGGCAGCTGAAGCCCAGACGACCGACGAGGCCCTGCTCAACGCAACCGCCACCGAAGGCGAAGGCGCACCAGCAACTCAGGGTGGCGAGCAACGCGAAGGCGGTCGCCGTCGCAACCGTCGTGGACGTGGTGGTCGTGGTCGCGGTGAAGGTCGTAATGGAGAAGGCCAGGAGTCGGGCGTCGATGCAGAAAGCACTGCCGATCAGGCAGACGCCGCACCGCACACGCAGGACAGCGGTGACAGCGGCTCGCTGGATGAGCTGATCAAGGAAACCATGCTCGCCGATGACACCCCGGTTGCTGCACCGGTTGTAGCGGCCGCACCGGTGGCTGCACAACAGGAACTGGGCTTCAGCCACGCTGAACCGGCAGCTCCCGTCGCGGCAGAGCCCGTCGCAGTCTCACCAGCAGTGATCGCGGAAGCGGCTGCTCCCGTGGTGGCACCAGAACCCGTTGCAACGCCCGTGGTGACTGGAGAGCCCAGCATCGTGCGCGCGGCGGCCAAGATCGAAGAACCGGCAGCGCCTGCTGTGCCGCGCTCACCCATCGATCTGGCAGCCCTCATCGCAGCCGAGCCGCTGGAGATGGTTGAAACGGCTGCGGGCTCCTCCGTGGCAGCCGTGCCGCAGACGCCGCCCGTGCAGCTCGGACGTCGCATCGAACGTCCCTCGGTACGTGCCGAAGACGAGCCGCTGCAGCAGGTCGAAACCCGTAACTGAGCTGAAGGCAGCAGTTACGGCATCAAATGAAACAAGGGCCGCTCATGCGGCCCTTGTTGTTTGCAGGTCCCTAGCTCATTGCAGGTCATCTCCCGCATCTTTTTGCCGACAATCGCCGCAGCGATCTGCGACGACTGCTTCACGAGCCACTCAAGCGGGCTTGCGGAAAGCCTGGACCAGCTTGTTGACCAGCGTCACGCCTGCAAGGACGACACCACCAGCCACAACGCCCGCAATGCCATCGAACAGCATGCCCGCCATGGCACCCAAAAGGGGAATGCCTGCGAGGTTGTGCGCCATGGTCTCTGCCGCGTGGTGCAGGAAGGGCAAACCGTGGCTGAGGATGCCACCACCCACCATGAACATGGCGGCCGTACCCACGACAGACAGGGTGCGCATGAGCAACGGGGCAAAGGCCAGCAGGCCGCCGCCCAGCGTACGCAGCGCTGCAGAAGTACTACGCAGCCAGTGCAGCCCCAGATCATCGAGTTTGACAATGCCCGCTACGAAGCCGTAGACACCCACCGTCATCAGAATCGCGACCGCCGACAACACCAGGATCTGCGTCGCGATGGGCGCCGACTGAACGGTGCCAAGCGCAATGACGATGATCTCCGCAGACAGCACGAAATCCGTACGGACCGCCCCACCGATCTTGTCCTTCTCGAACGCCACCAGATCCACTGCCGGATCAACAAGGGCCGCAGTGAGCTTATCGTGCTCGGACTTGTCTTCCTCATGGCTATGCAGGAAGCGATGCGCAAGCTTCTCGAAGCCCTCGAAACAGAGGTAAGCGCCACCAATCATCAGCAAGGGCGTGATTACCCAGGGAGCGACGAAGCTGATCAGCAGCGCGGCCGGGACGAGGATGAGCTTGTTGCGGAAAGAACCCTTGGCGACCGCCCACACCACGGGCAACTCGCGCTCGGCCTGCACGCCGGTGACCTGCTGTGCGTTGAGCGCAAGGTCGTCGCCCAGTACGCCGGCGGTCTTCTTGGCAGCAACCTTGGAGAGGATGGCGACGTCATCGAGAACGGTGATGATGTCATCAAGCAGAGCAAGCAGGCTGGAGGCCACGTTGAATTCCTGTCAGGAGTTTGCTGGAAAGGCAGCCACTCTAGCAGGACTCCACAAGGCCCAGCGACGCGGGGATGGACGGTCAGTGCGCCTCGGGCGTAACGGTAGCGGACTGGAATTGCCGCTTGCCCTCTCCGTTGAACTGGCTGAACCAGCTCACGAACTCTTCCGCCGGAAGCGGTCGGCAATAGTAGTACCCTTGCGCGACGTGGCAGCCCAGCTTGCTCAGCACCGTGATGGTGCTGCGCTGCTCGACACCCTCTGCCACCAGGGTGAGATCGAGGGCACGGCCCAATGAAACGATGGCCTCCACGATGGCGCGGTCGGCCTTATCGGATTCAATGCCACGCACGAAGGCGCCGTCGACCTTGAGCTTCTGGATGGGCAGATGCTTGAGGTAGCCGAGGCTGGAGTAGCCGGTGCCAAAATCGTCGATGGACAGTGCCACCCCCATGTCGCGCAGCCGGCGCAGGGCCGCAGCCGTGGCGCCGGATTCGTGCATGACGATGCTCTCGGTCAGCTCCAGCTCCAGCTGCGTGGTAGAGATGCCATAGATCTGCAGAGCCTCCTCGACACGCCGGATGAACTCGGGCTGACGGAACTGCAGGGCCGACACGTTCACCGCGATCGGAAAATCAGCCACACCCGCGAGGTTCCACTCTGCACGCTGACGGCACGCCTCGCGCAGTACCCAGTCCCCCATCTGCAGGATCAGGCCACACTCCTCGGCGATGCGGATGAACTTGGCGGGAGACACCATCCCGAATTGCTGGCTGTTCCAGCGGATCAGCGCTTCGACGCCGACCAGCTTGCGCGTCGCCATTTCGATCTGCGGCTGGTAGTAGAGAATGAACTCATCGCGGTCCGCCGCCGTGCGCAAGGCGTGCTCGAGCGAAAGGCTTTCTTCGGCCAGTTCGGCCATGCGCGGGCTGAACAGCTGGCAGTTATTGCGCCCCTGGGATTTGGCGTAATACATCGCCACGTCCGCGTTGCGCACCAGCTCTTCGGCATCAATGCCGTGTTCGGGATAGACCGCGATGCCGATGGATGGCGTGATCGCCAGTTCGTGCCCGCTCACGCGCGCGGTCGGCGCCATGATGGCAAGAATATGCTCGGCGGCGCGCTGGGCATCTGCGGGCTCACGCAGGCGATCAAGCATGATGACGAACTCGTCTCCTCCCGAACGCGCCACCACTTCACCCGACTCGCAAGTGCGAACAAGGCGATCCGCCACCGTTCGCAGCAACTCGTCGCCCACAGCGTGACCCAGCGTGTCGTTGATGACCTTGAAGCGATCCAGATCGATGAACAACAACGCCACCATCCTGCCGCCACGCTCGGCTGTCTGCACCGCCGTACGCAGACGCTCCATGAAGCGCGCACGGTTGGGCAGCCCTGTCAGCGTGTCGTGGTGCGCCAGGTACTGGATGCGCGCTTCCTGTTCGCGATGACCGGTGTTGTCACTGAAGAACGCCGCGAGGTGTTGCACAGCACCCTGCTCGTCGCGAATGGCGAAGATCGACACCGCGCAAACCGGGAACTCCTCGCCGATGCGCACATGGCGTACTTCTCCGTTCCACTCCCCCTGTTTGCGCAAGGCAATCCAGATCTCTTCCGCCTGCGTCGCATCCTCCGTGCCCCCCACGAGGAAGCCAGGAATCTGACCCAGGGTTTCAGCCTCACCGAGGCCACACAAACTTAGGAATGTTGAATTGGCAATCTCGATGCGCCCTTGCGGATCGGTCACGCAGATGGCTTCGCGGGCGTGGCGGAACACGCTGCTCCACAAGGCGCTGTCGTGCCGCAATTCGCGGTTTTCGCGCGACAACACATTGGCCATGTCGCGCAAGCGGTCAAATTCGCTGTGCGGGCTTCCCGCCGTCGGCGAAGAGGTGGGCTGCACACTGTGGTCGCCGCGCAAGGCGTCGCCAAGCCGCTCGAAAGGTTGCACGAAGTATCGCCGTGCGAGACCAGACACCGGAACCGCCACCAGCAGGCATGCCGTCACCAGCGCCAGCAGCGCTGCAATGACGAATGCGTGACCGTCCTGTAACCAGCCTGCGTTCTGTTGCAGCAGCAAGCGCATGGGCACGGGCCCGCTGCCTGTTGGCAGATTCAGGATCGCGCCAGACAGGACCTCATCACCGCTACCGAACTTCTGCAACACACCACGCTGGGTATCCCCCTCATCGAACGCCTGCTCGCCCAGCACAGGGGCATCGCTGCGCCACAAGGCCATCCTCAGATCGTCTGCCATGGGGGCAGGGTCAGCATCACCGCCGAGCCAACGTGCCGCAAACCCCTGCCGGGCAGCCAGACGCTCAATCTGCCCCGGCAGCTGAGGCAACATCAATGCCACGTATCCCACCTTGACGCGTTGCCCCGGCGAGTCCTGGAATATCGGCGCGCGCACTGCCAGCATCGGGCGCTCTCCCAGCCTCACCCACTGCCCCTGCGCGCCCAGCCAACCCAATTGCAGCGCCTGCAGACCGCTGCGTACGACCACACCGCGTGCCGCGAGGGGTGTGCCGTGATCGTCTTGCGCAACGATGATGATGTCGTCCGCAGAGTCCAGGCGGTCGAGTACACGCTTGAGATCTTGCGCAGGCGCATCGCCAGCCAGACTATGGACCAGCTCGGCATCACGCCTCACGGACTCCAGTCGGCGTGCCAGACCCGATGCCGCGAGGCGCACTTCGGCATCCAGATCGACCTGCAAGGCAGTCAGCGCACGGGAAGCGGAACGCCCCTGCCACCAGCGCGCTGCGCCAGCCAGCAGCACGCTGGAAAGCACCACCAGGAGCGCCACCCCCAAAGCAATCAGCACGCGCAATTTGCGCGCCATCGCCTGATTGCTCAGCCAGTTATCAACGGCAATGATCGGGTGACTCATCCGAAGTCTTGTCTTTGCTCTCAGCCCGGCCAGAGGCAGCCGGTAGGTGGTTATCGACTGGCCAAAGCACTAATTGAGGGCTGAAATGCAAATTTACGCTAAGACTTTCGTCGTACCAGGGGCTTGCAGCCGGCTAGGTCCACAGTGCCTCACCCGTGATCTCCAGCCAGCAGAGGTAAGCGCGCAGCTCGTATTCGAGCTGGTGGTAGTCGGGAGCCATGTGGCGACACAGCTGGTAGAAGGCCTTGTCGTGGTCCCGTTCGCGCAGGTGAGCAAGCTCGTGCACCACGATCATGCGCAGGAAAACCTCGGGCATCGTGCGGAACAGGCTGGCAATGCGGATCTCGCGTCTGGACTTGAGCTTCGCCCCCTGCACACGCGAAATGGTGGCGTGCGTGCCCAGTGCGTTGCGTATCACGTGCAGACGATTGTCGTAGCCGATGTGCGACAAGGGCGGTGTACTGCGCAGGTACTGGTTCTTGAACGTCATGACGTAGTCTCGCAGGGCAGCGTCGTTGCGCGCCTCGTGCGCCTCGGGGTAACGACGCAACAGGCTGGGGCCCAGCGTACCTTGACGAATCGCGTCCGCAGTCTGGGCTAGCAGATCGGGCGGGTAGCCGCCCAGAAAAGTGAGCTTCACGGAGCCGGTTTGCGCAGCTTTGCGTCCTGCTTGCACTGTTGCAGCGGGCGAGCGCCACCGCTGAGGATGCGACTGACCTGATGCGTGCCCGGATCGGCAACGACACGCAGACAGGCACAACCGTAGCCATAGCTGCCCGCATTGGTGCGCACCCACTGCCGCTTGCCAAACTCGGGCCAGTCACCCTCGGCCTGATGGCCACCCTGAATACCGATGACCCACTCACCGTCTGCATCCTTGAGCCATGCATTGCCCGGCGTCGGATTCTCGAACCAGCCACAACGCGTGACGGGCTTGTCCGCAGCTATGGCCACCGTCGTTGCGCAAAACAGCAGGGCAGCAACGCAGGCAAGGCAGGCAAGGCAACGAATCTGCGACATACGGAACTCCGGAACGACAGCGAGGTGAAATGATGCCTGAAGAACAGCGTCAGCCGGCGCCCCCAGCTGACGGCGCCCTCTACCGCTAAACTACGGCCCTTCACGCGCCCGTGGCGCTCAGTCCTACCGCGAGAGTTAGCCTTGTACGACTTCAGGAAGATCACCGAACAGGAGATCACCTCCCACACCCCCATGATGCAGCAGTACCTACGCATCAAGGTCCAGCATCCCGACACCCTGCTGTTCTACCGCATGGGCGACTTCTACGAGCTGTTCTTCGGCGACGCAGAGAAGGCCGCGCGCCTGCTCGACATCACGCTGACCACGCGCGGCGCCTCGGGTGGCTTCCCGATCAAGATGGCGGGCGTGCCGCACCACGCGCTGGAACCCTATCTCGCGAAGATTGTGAAGATGGGCGAGTCGGCCGTGATTGCCGAACAGGTCGGTGACCCCGGCACCACCAAGGGGCCGATGGAGCGCGCGGTGAGCCGCATCGTCACGCCCGGCACGCTGACCGACGCCGCCCTGCTCGATGACCGCGCCGAAGCCCCCCTGCTGGCCGTGCAACTGCATCGCGGCGTGCTGGGTCTGGCCTGGCTGAACCTTGCCAACGGCGACTTCCGCATCGCCGAGACCGACCCCGAAAACCTCATCGCCCAGCTCGAACGCCTGCGCCCGGCTGAAGCGCTGATCCCCGACAGCCTCAAGCTGCCTGCGCTGGAAGCCCGCGTGCCCGCATTACGCCGCCTCGCCGACTGGCAGTTCGACGCCAAGACCGCCACCGAACTGCTGACGAAGCATTTCGGCACGCACGACCTCGCCGGCTTCGCTGCCGAAGGGCGCGACGTCGCACTCGCCGCCGCTGCGGCGCTGTTCGAATACGCCCGTAGTACGCAGCGACAGTCGCTCGCCCACATCACCACACTCAAGGTCGAGGCCGAAGGCGATTACCTGCGCCTCGATGCGCATACTCGCCGAAACCTCGAAATCACCGAGACCCTGCGCGGCGAGCCCGCCCCCACCCTGCTCTCCCTGCTCGACCTGACGGCGACCAGCATGGGTTCGCGCTGGCTGCGCCACGCCCTGCACCACCCGCTGTCGAGCCGCACCACCTGCCGCGCACGCCACCAGGCTGTCGCCACCCTGCTCGGCGACGCCGGCGACGGCCCCATGAGCGCCATCGCTGCCGCGCTCAAGCCGATTGCCGACATCGAACGCATCGCCACGCGCATTGCGCTGACCAGCGTGCGCCCGCGTGAACTGGCGGCTTTGCGTGACAGTCTGGCTGCGCTGGATGAGCTTCGGGCCCCCATAAGCAAAGCCAGCGAAGCCGCCATCTTTTCCCCTCTCCCTCCGGGAGAGGGGCCAGGGGTGAGGGCGAACGACGGTCACACAGACCACGCCTCCCTCCCCGAAGACCTCAAGAACTTCGCCCGCGAACTCCGCCACAACCAGACCGACGCCGAAAGCGCCCTCTGGTACGTGCTGCGTGACCGCCGCATGGCTGGCGCAAAATTCCGCCGCCAGCATCCGATTGAACCTTATGTCCTGGATTTCTACTGTCACGAACTGAAGCTCGCCATCGAACTCGATGGCGGCCAACACAACGAAGCCCAAGGCAGAACGCACGATGAGGTTCGCAGTGCATTTCTGGCCGGTCAGGGCATCAGCGTGCTGCGATTCTGGAACAACGATGTCCTTCAGCAATCCGAAGCGGTGCTGACCGCCATCTTCAATGCTGTGACAACACCCTCACCCCAACCCCTCTCCCAAGGGGAGAGGGGCGGTGTCGGCCTGCTCGCAGAAATCCACGCTGCACTCGCCACGCCGCAAGACGCCCTGATGCTCCTGCGCGCCGCCATTGCCGAAGAACCTGCCACGATGGTGCGCGACGGTGGCGTCATCGCACGCGGCTTCGACACAGAGCTCGACGAGTTGCGCGACATCCAGAGCAACTGCGGCGAGTTCCTCGTCGCACTCGAAGCGCGCGAACGCGAACGCACCGGCATCGCCAACCTGAAAGTCGAGTTCAACCGCGTGCACGGCTTCTACATCGAAGTCACGCACGCCAACACCGACAAGGTGCCCGAGGACTACCGCCGCCGGCAGACGATGAAGAATGCCGAGCGCTACATCACGCCCGAACTCAAGACCTTCGAAGACAAAGCCCTGTCGGCCAACGAACGCGCACTGGCCCGCGAGAAGCTGCTCTACGACGGCATCGTGCAGCAGCTCGCGCCCATGGTGCCCCGCCTGCAGCGCATTGCCCACGCCGTCGCCCAGCTCGACGGCCTCAATGCCTTCGCGCAGGTCGCCGCCGCCTACGACTACCGCCAACCCGAACTCGTCGATGAACCCGTCATCGCCATTACGGCTGGCCGCCACCCTGTCGTCGAACGCCAGGTCGACAACTTCATCAGCAACGACGTGCTGCTCTCGCCCACGCGCCGCATGCTGCTCGTCACCGGCCCCAACATGGGCGGCAAATCGACTTACATGAGGCAAGTCGCGTTGATCGTGCTGCTCGCCCACTGCGGCAGCTTCGTACCGGCCAGCGCCTGCCGCATCGGCCCCATCGACGCCATCTTCACGCGCATCGGCGCATCCGACGACCTCGCCTCCGGCCGTTCCACCTTCATGGTCGAGATGACAGAAGCCGCCGCCATCCTCAACGGCGCGACCGATCGCAGCCTCGTGCTCATGGATGAGATCGGCCGCGGCACATCGACCTTCGACGGTATGGCGCTCGCCTACGCCATCGCGCGCCAGTTGCTGGACCAGAACCGCAGCTATTCACTCTTCTCGACGCACTACTTCGAACTCACGCGCCTCGGCCACGACACGCCCGAATGCGCCAACGTACACCTCGGCGCCGTCGAACATGGCCACAGCATCGTCTTCCTGCACGCCGTGCAGGATGGACCCGCCTCGCAGAGCTACGGCATCGAAGTCGCCGCCCTCGCCGGCATTCCACCGGCTGTGGTGCGCGACGCCAAGCGCCGCCTGCGCGCGCTGGAATCCCGCGAAGTCGCCAGCGGGCCGCAGGACGATCTGTTCGCGTCACTGCCCGAACCAGAACCGACTGCCGTACAGCATCCCGTGCTCACGAAACTTTCCGAAGTCGAACCGGACAACATGAGCCCGCGCGAAGCGCTCGAAACGCTGTATGCATTGAAGAAAAGTCTGTGATGGCGCAAAGCATGCATTCCAGCTGGCGATGACGCCAGGATCATGTGCGAACTCAGCAAGAACGGGATCAAAAGGTATAAGAAGTACTCTATGATCGCCTCCCGACACATGAGTAAATGAAATGCATAAAGAATCGGGGAGAGCCGCAATGCGCATTGGAAACAAACCTGGAATACGTCATCTCGCGATTTCGTTGATGGCGGTTGTGCTGGTTTCTGCCTGTGGCGGTGGCGGTGGAGGCGCATCCGGCAGCAGCACAGCACAAGGCAACACGGCACCCGTTGCCAATGCGGGCTCAACACAAAACATCCCGGTGACATCAACCGTCAACCTTGACGGCAGTGCCAGCCACGACGCCAACGCGGACGCGCTGACCTACAAATGGACAATCATCAGCAAGCCCGCTGGCAGCGTCGCCGCCCTATCCAGCACAAGTGCGATGCAACCGACCTTCGTCGCAGACAAACTGGGAGCCTATGTCATCGAGCTGGTCGTGAATGACGGAAAAGTCGGCAGCCCCCCCGCTACCGTCAGCATTGTTTCGGGCTGGCCCGCCACGGGCATGACGAAACTGGACGCAGCCGGCTTGCCGTTAGCCGGCACAGCAACAACCTGGTCTTGCGTGCGCGACAACGCGACAAAACTGGTCTGGGAGGTCAAGACCAGCGACGGCGGCTTGCACGATAAAAACAAGACTTACACCAACTACGACAATGCCTTGCTCGCGCAGAAAGGAGACTTCAGTTTGACCGCCCCGACGAAGCCCTCCCAAGCCGAGATAGATGCCCCCACCAATGCAGCAGGGTTCGTCAACGCCGTAAACGCTGCTGGCTTGTGTGGATCGAATGACTGGCGCCTGCCCAGCTATGCAGAACTTGACACACTCTACTATGTTGAGCCGAACTTCTGCAGCACGCTCAGCGCGGCGGCCTTGTCTGTGTGTTTCAGCGCGCCGCAAACGCTTTACATCAATACCGCTTATTTTCCGGATAGTGCGGGCGCAACCTTTTCCCTCATTTTCTGGTCATCATCGGCAGATCCCGTCTATACCCAACTCGGGACTTTCAAGGCGTTTGATTCGGCGTGGCAGTCGGGGACAAACCACGACCCGCGCGGTACCCCCTGGCGCGTTCGCCTGGTTAGATCAACGCCGTGAAAACAGTTCAAGCACGTGCTTCGCATGAGCCCGTGCGAACGCTCGAAGCCCTCTGCGCGCCGCGCAAGCTGGTCTAGCCCGACGACACCTGCTCGGCGGCCCAGGCTGCCTGCACCACTCGCGGGTCGGCCAAGCGCCGACTGCGCGCGCTGGAATCCCGCGAAGTCGCCAGTGGGCCGCAGGACGATCTGTTCGCGTCACTGCCCGAACCAGAACCGACTGCCGTACAGCATCCCGTGCTCACGAAACTTTCCGAAGTCGTCCCGGACAACATGAGTCCGCGCGAAGCACTGGAAGCGCTCTACGCCTTGCGCAAACTGGTCTGACACAGCGGCACCCCCAAACTGCCCGAATAAAGCTCATTCACGTTGAGTGGCTGGCAAAGCCCCCCACTTGCAGGACACTCAGCTTGCTGGTCGCCATTCCGGCGGCGTTCCTGGAAATACACGGCATGAGCTCCTCCCGCACCCTTCTCGGCATCCTCACGCCGTCCTCCAACACCTCGCTGGAACCCCTCACCAGCGCCCTGTGTGCCGCCGCCCCCGGCGTATCGGCGCACTTTGCGCGCTTTCCCGTCACCGAGATCTCGCTCAAGCCGGCAGCACTGGGCCAGTTCGACGACGAGAAAATCCTCGCCGCCGCGCGCCTGCTGGCCGACGCCAAGGTGCAGTGCATCGGCTGGAGCGGCACCTCGGCCGGCTGGCTGGGGCTGGAGGCCGACCGCATCCTCTGCCAGCGCATTGAGGACGCCACCGGCATCCCGGCCACCACCTCCACGCTCGCCTTGCAGGAGATCATGCGCAAGACCGGCCGCAAGTCCCTGGGCCTCGTCACGCCTTACACCGACGACGTTCAGCAGAAGATCCTCAGCAACTTCGCCAGCGAAGACATGGCGTGCACGGCTGAAAAGCATCTTGGCATCAGCGTCAATTTCGATTTTTCCGAAGTCAGCGAGTCCGAGCTGACCTACATGGTCGCCAGCGTCGCCAGTGCAAAGCCCGCCCCCGCTGCGATCAGCACCTTCTGCACCAATCTTAAGGCCGCTCACCTCGTCGAGCGCTGGGAGGCCGCTTACGGCATACCCGTCTACGACACGGTCAGCACGGTGATCTGGAAGATGCTGCGCATGACGGGCTACGACACCGCGCAGATCAAGGGCTGGGGTCGTCTGTTCAGCGAGGTTGCCTGACAAATGACTGACGCCACCTTTGACCTGGTGATCCGCCACGCGCGCTGCGTGACGGCGGCAGACACCTTCGATGCCGATATCGGCATTATCGACGGCCGCATCGTGGCCCTCGGTGCGCAGCTCGCAGCGGGGCGCGAAGAGATCGACGCTGAGGGTCGCTACGTCTTGCCCGGTGGTGTGGATGGCCACTGCCACCTCGATCAGCCCATGAACGATGGCTCGGTGATGGCCGACGACTTTCTCTCCGGCACGCGCTCGGCCGCCTGTGGCGGCACCACGACCGTGATTCCTTTCGCCTGCCAGATGAAGGGCCACAGCCTGCGTGAGGCGGTCGATGATTACCACCGCCGCGCCGGTGACAAGGCCTGCATCGACTACGCCTTTCACCTCATCGTCAGCGACCCGACGCCCGAGGTGTTGAACGAGGAACTGCCCGCGCTGATCCGCGAGGGCTACACCTCGTTCAAGATCTACATGACCTATGACGACCTCAAGCTCGGCGACCGCGAGATCCTCGACGTGCTGTCGGTAGCGCGCGCCGAAGGCGCGATGGTCATGATGCATGCCGAGAACAGCGACTGCATCGCCTGGCTCACCGAACGCCTGCTGGCCGCGGGCAAAACGGCGCCGGCCTATCACGCCGCCTCGCGCCCCATGCTGGTCGAGCGCGAGGCCACGCATCGCGCCATCGCACTGGCCGAGCTGGTTGATGTGCCCATCCTCATCGTGCATGTGTCGGGGCGCGAAGCGGTGGCGCAGATCCAGTGGGCGCAGGCGCAGGGGCTGCAGGTGTATGCGGAGACCTGTCCGCAATACCTCTTTCTCACCGCCGCCGACCTCGGGCTGGACGAACACACCCACCACCACCCCGGCGCCAAATGCATCTGCAGCCCGCCCCCGCGCGACGCTGCCAACCAGCAGGTGATCTGGGATGGCCTGCAGTCGGGCAGCTTCGCGGTGTTCTCGTCCGACCACGCGCCCTTCCGCTTCGACGATCCGCAGGGCAAGTTCGTCGCCGGCGAGGATGCCGCCTTCAACCAGATCCCGAATGGCATACCGGGGCTGGAGACGCGCCTCGCGCTGCTGTTCTCGGCTGGCGTGCTGGGCGGGCGGCTCGACATCCATGATTTCGTGGCGCTGACCTCGACCAATGTCGCGAAGATGTACGGCCTCTACCCGCGCAAGGGCTCGATTGCCATCGGCGCCGATGCCGACCTCGTGATCTGGGACACCGGCATCGCACGCACCATCCGCAACGCCGACCTGCATCACGACGTGGACTACACCCCCTATGAGGGCCAGACCGTGTCGGCCTGGCCACGCACCACGCTGTCGCGCGGCAAGGTCGTTGCCGACAGCGGCCAGTTTCTCGGCAAATCGGGCCACGGCCAGTTCCTGCCCTGCAATCTGCCGACCCCCGCTCGACCCCGCGTGCGTGGCACTCGATGATGCAAGCGTCCGCCATTGAACACTTCGCGCAGTGCCTGCTGGCAGCGCGTGGCGCACGCACGCCACTGGCTCTGACCGCTTGCGGTGATGCACTTCCCGGCAATCGCGCCGACGCCTATGCCATACAGGCTGCCGCCTGGCGACAGATGCAGGGAACACGTCGTCCCACCGCATGGAAGATCGGCATCAGCCCCGACAGCATCGTCCCGGTACGCGCTGCACTCCCTGCAGTGGTGCCCAATCAGTCACGTCTTCGGCGCAATGCCTTTCGCGTCATCGGGATCGAGGCCGAGATCGCCGTGCGCTTCGGTCGTGCCCTGCCACCACGCCCGCAACCCTACGCGCAGAGTGAAGTAATCGCCGCCATTGACAGCGCCTACGTCGCCATCGAGATCGTCGACACTGCGCTCGCTGATCCATCTGCCGCCGGGCCCTTCCTGCGCCTTGCCGACAGCATGCTGCACGGCAGCTTCGTACTTGGCGAACGAATCGCCGCCTGGCCCGACATCGTGCGGCAATGGCACGCACTCACGGCACATAGCCACATCGATGGGCACGCCGTAGCGAGCGGCGAAGGCAGTCATCCACTCGGCGATCCGCTAAGCCAGCTTGCCTGGTGGGCAAATGCCGGCGCCACCGACTGGGGTGGCATCCAGGCCGGCGACCTGCTCACGACCGGCACCTGGAACGGCATGCACTTTGCCGAGGCGCCGCGCAGCTTTGAAGCGCGCTTCACCACCGCAGCCGGCGAAACGCTGGGCGCGGCGCGCGTCACCTTCTCCTGACCATCCACCCAAACTGCGAGCCCGCCCGCATGAACCGATTGCAGATTACCGCCGGCGACTTCCACTTCATCGCCGAGCCGCATCCCGACGCCCCGCTCACGGTGGCCGCCTTCGAAAAACTGCTGCCCTGGGCGCAGCAACTCATCCATGTGCGCTGGAGTGGCGAAGGCTGCTGGATTCCCATGGGCGAGTTCAAGCTGGGCGTGGGTTTCGAGAACGCCACCAGCCACCCGGCCCCCGGCGACATCCTGTTCTACCCCGGCGGCTACAGCGAAACCGAAATCATCCTGGCCTACGGCGCCTGCAGCTTTTCCAGCAAGCTGGGGCAGCTCGCCGGCAATCACTTCCTCACCATTACCGAGGGGCGCGAAAACCTGCGCGCGCTCGGCGAGCGATGCCTGTGGCAGGGTGCACAGGCGGTGCGCTTCGCGCTGACCTGAGGCCGGCAAGCAGGATCTGGTGCGCTTGAAGCGGGCTGGAATCTGCACGCCGCCACGCTGCGCGGCGCACATGGCGCGCGATGGAGCGCAAAGGGGCGCAAAGGGGCGCAAAGGGGCACGATGGGGCGTAAGGCGGTCTCTCGCGAACGGCCCTGCCGGCCCTCCCTCCGCTGCCCTTCGCTCTCCCTCACCCCAACCCCTCTCCCGCAGGGAGAGGGTGGCGCGCAGCGCCGGCTGCGGGCTGCGGGCTGCGGGCGGTGCTTACCGCCGCCTCACCTCGCAACACCCCGGCAAGGTGAGCGATTTCACTGCACATGCGCAGCCTTACGTAACGTTTGTCTGGGGAATATTCCTGCAGATGCGTGACACCGCAGGGTGGTCTGTATAGGCTCGTGGCCTCCTTCGCACACGAACGCTGAACCGATGAAACTGCGCTACCCCGACCTGCAAGACCAGACCATCAACCCCGAGCATGAGGCACTGGGCATTCCGCCTGTCGAATACGCCGTCACCCACGCGGGCGAGCACCCCGTGCTGCGCATTGCAGGTTACCTCGTCGTCACCTTTCTGATCGGCATGGCGGCCTACCTGCTCTATCGGCTGTTCGGCCAGAACGGCGTGAGCTCCGGCGTGGATCTGGTGCGCGACGCGCTGCAAAGCCCCGTGTTCTGGAGCGCGCTGGCGGTGGGCCTGCTGGCGCAGATCGTCGATGGCGCGTTGGGCATGGCCTATGGCATCACCTCGTCGAGCTTCCTGCTCGCCGCCGGCGTGTCGCCCGCCATGGCCAGCGGCGCCACGCATCTGGCCGAAGTCTTCACCACCGGCGTGTCGGGTATCTCGCATCTCAAGCTGGGCAACGTTGACCGTCGCCTGTTCCTCTCGCTGCTGCTGCCCGGCATTGCCGGCGCCCTGATCGGCACCTGGGTGCTCACCAACATCGACGGCAAGACGCTCAAGCCCTTCGTGACCGGCTATCTGCTGCTGATGGGGCTTTACGTGCTCTCCAAAGCCTTTCGCAAGCGCGCGGCCGCACGCCAGATCAGCGCCGCCCGCGTCGCACCGCTGGCCCTCGTCGGCGGCCTGATGGACACCACCGGCGGCGGTGGCTGGGGGCCGATTGTCACCACCTCGCTGGTGGGTGCCGGGCAGGATCCGCGCACCACCATTGGCTCGGTCAATCTGGCGGAGTTCTTCCTCACCCTCAGCGTCGCTGCCGCCTTCTTTGCAGTGCTTGATCACTCGGTATGGCTGATCGTGGCCGGGCTCACCGTGGGCGGCCTTTTCGCCGCGCCCTTCGCCGCCCTGATCACGCGCCACCTCAAGACACGCACGCTGCTCATCCTCGTGGGCAGCCTGATCAGCGCCATCTCGGTGTTCAACCTCTCGCGCATGCTCTGAGCGGGCAACACGCAACTCACAGACACGAGGCCGTGTCTACTGCGGGCCGAACGCCAGCCGCGGTTTACCGATAGTGCCATCGGCAACTGTGGCTGGTAGCGTCGGCAGATCCCCTGATCCGCCCGCTGGAGCACGCCATGTCGCAACTTCCACATCGCATCGAACACGATCTGCTCGGCGACCGCGCCGTGCCCGCCGAGGCTTACTACGGCGTGCACACCCTGCGCGCCGTCGAGAACTTCCCGATATCCGGCACCCCGATCTCGATCTACCCCGAGCTGGTGCGCGCCCTCGCGGCCATCAAGCAGGCGGCGGCCCTGACCAACCGTGATCTGGGTCTGCTTGATGCCCGGCTCTGCGATGTCATCGTGCGCGCCTGCGAAGAGATCCGCGCTGGCGCCCTGCACGAACACTTCGTCGTCGACGTGATCCAGGGTGGCGCCGGCACCTCGACCAACATGAACGCCAACGAGGTGATTGCCAACCGCGCACTCGAACTGCTGGGCCATGGCAAGGGCGAGTACGCCCACCTGCACCCCAACGAACACGTCAACATGAGCCAGAGCACCAACGACGTGTACCCCACCTCGCTGAAGCTGGCCGGCTACGTCGGCGTGCATCAGCTGATCGACGCCATGCAGATCCTGCGCGAGGCCTTTGGCGACAAGGCACGCGAGTTTGCCGACGTGCTGAAGATGGGCCGCACCCAGCTGCAGGACGCCGTGCCCATGACGCTGGGCCAGGAGTTCTCGACCTACGAAGAGATGCTTGGCGAAGACATCGCCCGCCTGCGCGAGGCCGCCCTGCTGATCTGCGAGATCAACCTCGGCGCCACCGCCATCGGCACCGGCATCAACGCCCACCCCGACTACGCAGGCCTGGTGCGCCAGCACCTCGCCGCCATCACCGGCATTCCCGTGCTGACCGCGCCCAATCTTGTCGAAGCCACGCAGGACTGCGGCAGCTTTGTGCAGCTCTCGGGCGTGCTCAAGCGCGTGGCGGTCAAGCTCTCCAAGGTCTGCAACGATCTGCGCCTGCTCTCGTCCGGCCCGCGTGCCGGGCTCGGCGAGATCAACCTGCCGCCGCGCCAGGCCGGCTCGTCCATCATGCCCGGCAAGGTGAATCCGGTGATCCCGGAGGTGGTCAACCAGATCGCCTTCGAAGTGATCGGCAACGACGTCACCATCAGCTTCGCCGCCGAAGCCGGCCAGCTGCAGCTCAACGCCTTCGAGCCCATCATTGCGCACAGCCTGTTCAAGAGCGTGGCCCACCTGCGCGCCGGCTGCCTCACGCTCGCCGAGCGCTGCGTGCGCGGCATCACTGCCAACCGCGAGCTGCTCCGCCGCAGCGTCGAGAACTCCATCGGCCTCGTCACCGCGCTCAATCCCTACATCGGCTACGCCAACGCCACCGAAATCGCGCAGGAAGCGCTGATCACCGGCGGCAGCGTCTACGAACTCGTGCTGCAGAAAAAGCTGCTGACCAGGGAACAGCTCGACCAGATCCTCAAACCCGAGGTGCTGACGCAGCCACGCCCGCCCATCGGCCTGAAGTAACAATCGGGCCGGCTGCGCAACGCCACCGTCAGAAGATCTTGCCCTGCAGGATCTTGTCGCGGATGTAGGGAAACAGCGCGGAATCCGGACTCGCCCCCTGCCCGTACCAGTCAGCGATGAGGCTGGCCTGCTGCTCGACGTTGTAACTCTCCCACGGTGCGCCAGCCTGATAGCTGTAGGCCGCTGCGCCGGAGGCCAGCTGGTTGATGGCTGACCCGAAAATGTAGGACGCAGGCCAGCTGCTGTTGAGGCTCTGCCAGACGTGGGTGAGTTCGTGAATCAGGCACCACGCCGGCGTCGCGCTCGGCGAGACGGCCACGCTCACACCGACGATACGCGTGCCGCTCGCCGCAGGTGCCGGCTTTGGCCCGGTGTGCATGCCGTTGCTGTAGTGCGCGGGACCGACGTTCAGCGTGAAGCTGGGCGCGCGCTCCCAGTCCGGGTCGCCCCGCCCGCCGCCCATGGTGTAGGGCTTGCCGTCGAGGCCGGCGCGGTCTGAGATGGCGATGCGGTCATACGGCAGGGTCTTCTGGAAGACGCTTTGCGCGACCTGCAGTTCGGCAGCAGTGAATGAGCGTTTCATGGCGCTTCTCCAGCGGAGCAAGCCCACAAAATAGCCCCGCCCGGTCACCCTGTACAGCGCCAGATCGGGCAGGCCATGCGTGGCACAAGGTGACAATGGTTGACCCCGGTCACCGTGATGACGAATGAGGAGGCCCCGGCGGCGCCCATCTTCTCCTGGCTGGATGGCGCGCCCTGACCTCGCTCCACTTTCGACATCCGCATCCATTTCTGCAAGGTGCGCGGCTTTCTGCCGCGTCGTCGCACACAACCACCATCGACTGATCAGCCTGTCTGAGCACACGCCCACACGCGCAGCGGACTACATCCTTCCGCCTCGCATCATCGCCTTGGCAGGCGTGCCGCATAGACAGCGAATATCAGGAAAAGCATCAGCGGCAACAGATGCCACCAGCCGCTGAACGCTGGCAGGTCGAGCGCATAGCGCACAACGAGGACTACACCCAGCGCGAACGACGCACCGGGCACGATGAACATGAACAGGTCCAGCACGCGGATCTGCCAGAGAGCCAAGGACCGGCCATTGGCGAGCCCACCGCCCCAGAACACCACCACCATGAAGAGCATGTAGCCGAGCATGCCCTGCAACAGCAGCCCTCCGATCAGCATCCAGATCGACATTGCAGTTCCTCCACCCTCTCTCGCCGGGCAAGGCGGCCCGGGCGGTCACGTGCACACTGCATCACATCCAATTCGCTTGCCCCGTCGGGTAGAGCGCCTTGTCGTGCCGGTGCTCGCGTCGCGGGGCCCGTTCATGCGCGACGATCATGCGCATAGACCGCTCGCGCAGCACGTGCGCTGACAATGCGCGCAGCCTTGAAGCCGTCCGGCTTGATGCAGGCGCAGCCATGGCCATAGCTGCCGGCATTGGGCGCACGCATTGGCGCCCTTCGAATGCGGGCCAGTCACCGTCGGCCTGATGTCCGCCCCGGATGCCGATTATCCACTCGCCTGCCGCATCCGCCGCCTGCGCATCAGCTCACGAGGCAAGTCACAACTTCACGACGCAAGTTCGGGAAACAGCTTTCATGGGCGCACACTGAAGTAGACACGCGGCATGATGCCGCAAGCGTGCAGCCCATAGCGCCCCACTCAGCGGCCCGACTGCGCCACAAAGTGTGTCGCGATATCGCTGGCACGTGCAATCCAGCAATTCTGGCGCTGTGACGCGAGGTAGCCGAGCGCCCGTCGCAGGTGGCGCATGCGGAAAGGCTGACCGATGATCATGGAATGCAGCGCGACGCTCATCACGAGGGGTTGGTCTATTGCTTGAAGCGTCATTTCGTCGAACTGGTCGACGATCATGTCGGCAAATTCTTCGGCGCCGATCTGGCGGCCGATGATGGCTGCGCTGTCGTTGATCTCCTGCGGGTAAGGCATGGAGAGGATGCGGCCACTGCGCGTGTTGAGCCAGACGGGTTGGTCGTCCATGCACCAGTCCATGAGGTACTGGTAGCCCGCTTCGTGCAGCAGGTCGGGCGTCACGGCCGTCTCGGCAATCCACGGGCTGAGCCAGCCGGCAGGCGGCGTGCCTTCGTGCGCGGCGATGCTGTCGCGCACGTCACAGATGAGGCTGCGCTCGGTGGCTTCGTCGAAGCCGGCCTGGTGTTCGGAGTTGGTGCGGCCATGCGCGGCGACTTCGGCACCGGCCTCGCGGAAGGCGGCGATGAGCTGCGGGCAGGCGTCGTAGAGCGCGGAGTTGATGAGCAGGGTCACCGGCAGGTCGAGCTCGCGGAACAGATCGAGCAGGCGCCAGGCCCCTACCCGGTTGCCATAGTCGCGCCAGGAGTTGTTGAGCACATCGGGCGCGGGGATGCCGGGCACGAGGTCTTCGGCAATGCCTTCGTTGAAGGCGTAGTGCTCAAGGTTGAGCGCGAGGAAGACGGCGAGACGCTTGCCGCCGGGCCAGCTGAAATCGGGGCGCTCGGTGATGGGGCTGTAGTCGTAGCGGCCGTGCTGGCGCAGCGGCAGGGGCATGGGTTCTTTGGTGAATTTCATGGGGTGTCCTTTTTTGGTGCCGTCGGCTACGAAGCGTTGCGATGTGTCTTCATTCCCGCCTGCGCACATCGCTGCCTGTAATAAATTTTGAAGTTGCTTTGAAAGCTTGAAGGCTGCTGCGTTTGCGAGAACGCCTTGTCGAATGGACCGGGCAGCGGCCCTCACCCAACCCTCTCCCATAGGGAGAGGGCTTTTGTCCCCTTCTCCCCACGGGAGAAGGGTTAGGGATGAGGGCCAGCTTTTCGCTCCCCAGCAAAAACGTCTTTCTGGATTTATTACGGACAGCAGTGCTCCTGCGCGGGAATGACGAAGTTTCGTGGGTATTGCGAACTCATGCCCCATTGCCGTATTCAGACTCCTTCTTTCCAAACTGCGCAGCCAGCGCATCGCTGAGCCCGACCTGCGCGCGCGCAGGCAGCGCGGCGAGGCTGCCGGCGCGCGGCTTGATGGGTTTCAAGCGAGTGAGGGATTCGGCCTGCAGCATGGCGCAGCTGACGCCTTCGAGCAGGGGCACGGGCACCTGTGCCTGCAGGCGCTGCGGCACGCCGGCCATGACGGCGCCAGCGAGCACAACGACCTCGCAGCCATCCTGCTCGACGAGCGAATTGGCGGCGGCGATGGCGAGGCGGTCAGCTTCGTCCTGGTTGCCGGCGGCATAGGGCGCGCTGGTGTCGACACCGCGCCAGCCGGCGATGCGCGAGGCGAAGCCGTAGGACGCGGCAAGCTCCTGATACACCGGCAGCACGCGCGGGCCGAACATGACGACGCCGATGCGCGTGCCGAGCTGGCAGGCGGTGAGCAGCGCGGCTTCAGTGATGCCGATGACGGGGATGGTCAGCATCTCGCGTGCGGCCCACAGGGCGACGTCGTATGAGACGGCAATGACGACAGCGTCGCAACCTTCTGCGTTCTTGGCGAGAAGATCAAGACAGGCGTGATTGGCAATGGCCAGCTCGGTGCGCGTGGCGATGACGTTCGCACCGAACTCGCCGGTGACGGCGATGACTTCGGTGCCGGGCGAGACGATGGTGCGCGCGACGCTGGCGACTTTCTGCGTGACGTAGTCGGAGGTGTTGGCGTTGATCAGCAGGATGCGCATGTGGGGGCTTTCGGGGCTTGATCAAGTTTTATAGTGGCGTCGCTGAAGGGGCGCTTGCTGAAGGGGGACGATTTACCCTCACCCGGCCTACGGCCACCCTCTCCCGAGGGAGAGGGAACGGCGCGGAGCGTGCCGGTTCGATCCCGTGGAGGTCGTTGCAGTCCCCTCTCCCTGGGGGCGAGCAAGGGCTTCGTGCGGCATGCCGCACGCTTGCGCAGCCGTCTGGCAGTGCAATGCCAGACGTGGGCCGCGAAGCGGGGGTGGCCCGTCAGGGCCGGGTGAGGGCAGATGGCGGGCACCCGCCCCAACTCACCCATCACGCAAACACACTCTCAAGATCCACCTCACCCGCCTCGGGCGGCGCGAGCTTGAGTGAATGCTCGACGTGTTCGAGGTGGGTGTGCATCAGCAGGGCGGCCCGCTCGCCGTCGCGCGCTTCGATGGCGTCGACGAGGCGCGGGTGTTCGTCGTGCGCGCAGTGCTGCTCGTCGGGGGCGTCGTAGAGCAGGATGATCAGGGCGGTGAGCGATTCGAGTTCGCGCAGGGTGCGCACGAGGAAGCTGTTGCCCGAGATTTCGGCCAGCAGGATGTGGAAGTCGCCGGTCAGCGTGATCAGCTCGTGCTCCCTGCCCGGTGTGGTGCGCGCTTCGGCCTCGCGGGCCACGTGGGCGCGCAGCTGCTGGATGTGGCGCGGGGTGGCGAGCCGGGCGACGGTGCGTATCAGGTTGGGCTCGATGAGGCGGCGCGCGAAGAAGACCTCGCGCGCTTCGTCTGCCGTGGGGCTGCTGACGAAGGCGCCGCGATTGGGGATGTTGGTGGCGATGCGGTCATGCACGAGGCGGCCGATGGCCTCGCGTACCTTGGTGCGGCTGACGCTGAAGATGCGCGCAAGGCGCTCTTCGACGAGCTGGGTCCCGGGCGGCAGCTTGTGCTCCATGACGGCCGCGAGGATGCGCTGGTGAATGGCTTCTGAACTCAGCGCCCCATTACCACGAGGGCCACGAGGGCTCCGTGGGGTGGCTTGAGTCGGCTGGTCTGTGCCGGTGGGCATCACGATCTGTTGTCTCCATGGCGCACGGCATCGGCAGTGCGCACAGCTGTCGGACGTGGAAGCACGCAGACGTCGCTGCCTCGCGACGCTGCTCTCAGGCAGGAAATGCCCCTGTCTTCACCCCAACATATTGCATACATCGACTTTTCGCAAGCCCGTCTGCATCTTGCACCAAAAGCGGGCTCATGCACCACGTCATGCACCATTTATACTCATAATATATTGATAATAAAGCAAATTTTACGTTGACTCGCTGCATACGGCGGACATAATAGATTGCATACAATCTTTAAACGCCGCCACCAACAACCCGTCAAGGAGTATCGCCATGCATCACAAGCCCATCCGTCGCGCCCTCGTTCTTGCGCTCGCCCTGTCCTGTTTCAGCGGCCTCGCCAGCGCGCAGACCAAGCTGCGCATCGCCGGCAACTTTGCGCCGGACCACTCGTCGTCGATGGCGATGCAGATGTTCAAGAAGGAAGTCGACACGGCCAGCAAGGGCACGCTGATCGTCGAGGTGTTCGACAACCAGCAACTGGGCGGCGCGCAAGAGAACGTGACGCAGACACGCTCGGGCACCATCGACATGTGCTGGGTGGGCATGGCCTTCCTGTCGCGCACGGTGCCGGAGCTCGAAGCAGTGAGCCTGCCCTTCATGTTCCCGAGCCGCGAAGTGGCCTACAAGGTGATGGATGGCCCGACGGTCGACCTGATCGAAGCCAAGATGGCTGACAAGGGATTCACCTCACTGGGTTTCATGGAGCTGGGCTCGCGCCAGGTGACCAACAGCCAGAAGCCGATCAAGACCATGGCTGATCTGAAGGGCCTGAAGATCCGCATGCAGCCGATCGAGACCCACCTCGCCACCTTCCGCGCGCTGGGCGCCAACCCGCTGCCGATGGACATCAAGGAGGTTTACTCGGCGCTGGAGCAGAAGGTCATCGACGGGCAGGACAACCCCTTCGCGCTGATTCTCGCCAGCCGCTTCTACGAGGTGCAGAAGTACGTCTCCAATACGGGCCACTTCTTCGACTTCATCTCGGTGGTCGCCAACAAGAAAAAGATGGAAGCGCTCTCGCCCGAGCACCAGAAGATCCTGCGCACCGCAATGACCAACGCCATCAAATGGCAGCGCAGCGTGTCGGTGAAGGCCGATGCGGATTCGCTGGTCGAGCTGCAGAAGAAGGGAATGATCTACACCGAACTGCCCGCAAGCGAGCGCGCAGCGATGAAGGCTGCGACCGCCCACGTGGTGGATGACGTGAAGAAGCGCCTCGGTGCCGCGTTTGTCGATCAGGTGCTGGACGAAGTGAAGAAGGCCAGCAACTGATCGCCTGACCGATCTTCTGACCGATCTTCTGTCTACTCGCACGAGGACATCTCCATGAACGGCACAACACGTTTCACTCCCATGGTCGACAGCGGGCCGCTGCGCCCGCTGGCCCTGCTCATCGCCGCTTTCGACGTCGCCGTGGGCTGGGCCCTGGTGGCCGAGATCGTGGTCATGGTGGCCGTCGTCGCCATCCAGGTCGCGCTGCGTTACCTGTTCAACAGCTCGATCAACTGGGCCGACGAGCTGGCGAGGCTGTGCTTCGTGTGGTCGATCTTCACGGCGATTCCCCTTGGGCTCAAGGGCGGCGCGCACATCGGCATCGAGATGCTGGTGGTGCGCTTCCCGGCCCACCTGCGCAGCGCCACAGCGCGGCTGGTTGCGCTGCTCGGTGCGGCCATGCTGCTGCTGGTTGCCTGGGAGTCGGCCGTGATGGCGTGGGACCAGTGGGACGAGCTGATGGCATCGATGCCCGCCAGCGCGGCCTGGTTCATCGTGCCGCTGGCAGTGTGTGGTGTGCATGGCGCACTGCACCTCATCTGGCAGGCCATCACCGGCGCACAACACGTCAATCCCGAACTGCAGGCGGAGCTGTCCTGATGAGCCTACTCGTCATTCTCGTATTCCTCGGCATCGCGCTGTTCGGCATGCCACTGGCCCTCTCGCTCGGTCTGGCTGCCATCGGCGGCCTGATCGCCAGCGATGTCGAATTCAACCTGTTGCCCTCACGCATGATGAGTGCGGTCAACGCCTTTCCGCTGATGACCATCCCCTTCTTCATCCTGGCCGGTGAGCTGATGCTCAAGGCCGGCATGATGGAGCGGCTGATCGATCTGGCAAACACCATCGTCGGGCGCATGCGCGGCGGGCTGGGGCACGTCACCATTCTCGCCGGGCTGGGCCTCTCCACCGTCTCTGGCGCTGCCGTGGCGGACGCCAGCGCATTGGGCTCGACCCTGCTGCCTTCGTTGAAAAAACACTATGGCGTGGGCTTCTCGGCGGCCCTGTGTGCCGCTGCCGCAAATCTGGGCCCCATCATTCCGCCCTCGGGCGCGATGATCGTCTATGCCTTCATGGCGGGGCCCACCGTCTCGGTCGGCGGGCTGTTCATGGCGGGTGTCGTGCCCGGCATCCTCCTCGTGATCGGCATGATGTTCATGTGCTGGTGGATTGCGCGCAAACGCAATTTCCCGCTCACCGGCGAGCCCTTTTCGTTTGGCCCGGTGCTGCGTGAGCTCAAGCGCTCCATCATCATCTTCATGATGCCCGTGGTGGTCATCGGCGGCATCGTCGGTGGCGCCTTCACGGCGACCGAGGGCTCGGCCATTGCGGTGGTCTACGCGCTGGTGATCGGCTTCTTCATCACCCGCAAACTGAAGATCTCGGATCTGCCTGAAGCCCTGATCCGCACCGCCATCACTTCATCAGTGGTCGGCGCGATGATCGCCTTCGCTTCGGTGGTGACCTACATGCTCACCATCGACATGCTGCCGCACAAGCTGCTGGAGCTCATCCAGTCGCTGACCAGCTCGCCGACGGGCTATCTGCTGCTGGTGGCGGTTGCGCTGCTCATCGTCGGCATGTTCCTCGAATCGAACGCGGCCTACATCATGCTCGTGCCGCTGCTGCACCCCATCGCCCTCAAGTTCGGCATTGACCCGCTGCACTTCGGCTTCCTGTTCGTCTTCAACCTCGTCATCGGCATGCTCACGCCGCCAGTGGGCGTGGTGCTGTTCGTCATCTGTGGCGTCAGCGGGCTGAAGCTCGGCGAACTGTCAAAACACGTATGGCCCTTCATCGCCTTCATGTACGCCCTGCTGCTGGTGTGCATGTTTGTTCCCCAACTCGTGCTCACGCTGCCGCGTGCGCTGGGTTACTGAAAAACCTCACAGAGAGAGCACCCACATGGCCAGGCTGTCAATGCACATGCTGGATACCGTGTCCGGCGAAGGCGCGGGCAAGATCCGCGTCGACTTCTCGAAACTCGAAGGCGGCAGCTACAAGCTGATCCGCACGATCACTACCAACGAGGTTGGCCGCACAGCCGAGCCGCTGTTCACGGGCGACACGATCCCGACCGGAAGCTACCAGTTCGAGGTGTACGTGGCCGAGTACTACGCGACCAAGGGTATCAAGCTGGAAAGCGGCCCCTTCTTCGACAAACTGCCGGTGCGCTTCACGGTCTTCGATGCCACGCAGAACTACCACGTCCCGGTGCTCTTCTCGCCCTGGGGTTACACCACCTATCGCGGCCAGTAAGCGGAGATCACGACCATGAACGACAACACAGATTCGCGCCGCGACTTCCTCTTCCGCGGCCTGCTCGACGATGTACAGATGGACCGTCGCGACTTCCTCGGCGGCGCCATGGCCATGGGTGCGATGGGTGCGCTGATGGGCATGCCGGAGAGTGCCAGCGCGCAGACGCCGGCTGGCCCGGGTCAGCTCACCTGTCACGTGCTCGACACCTACGCCGGCCGCCCCGGTGGTGGTATGCGCGTCGACCTCTCGGTACCCGATGGCACGGGCTGGAAGGTGATCAAGAGCACCGTGACGCAGGAGACCGGCCGCCCGCTGGAGCCCCTGATGTCGGGCGACTCGCTGAAGACCGGGCGCTACATGCTGGAGTTCTTCCATTCGGATTACTTCAAGCGCAGCGCCTTCCTGCCCGCGCCGGCCTTCTTTGACCGCGTAGTGCATTTCTTCGAGATCCCGACACTCGCGACGCGCTACCACATCACCCTGGTCACTGCGCCCTGGGGCTACACCACGTATCGCTGGAAGGAGTAAGTAATGCCGTCATTCCCGCGAAGGCGGGAATCCACTTCGATGTGATTGTTGATCCGACCAGATTCAGTTTGAACCTTGTGAGCGCAAAACCTCCCTCATCCCCTGCCCTTCTCCCAAGGGGAGAAGGGTGCAAGACCCCTCGCCCTTTGGGAGAGGGTGGCGCGAAGCGCCGGGTGAGGGCTGTTCTTGCCACCTCTGAAAAAAACAAGCTTCACTTGCCCGGATCAATAAGCAAGGCTTCGCGTTCACGGCGATTCCCGCTTTGCGTGCTTTCGGCATTCGCCGAAATGCCTGCTTACCCCGCCAGGCGGGAATGACGGAATCGGAGCCAGTTCTGGATTTCTCGGACTCATGACTACCAACACCCCCACTGCCGCCGAGGCCTGGACCGCGCAGCAGCGCTTCGTCGGCGTCATCACGCCTTCGGGCAACACCGTGGTCGAGCGCATCACGCTGGGCATCCTGCGTGATCTGCCTCAGGTGTCGCCGCACTTCTCGCGCACGCCGGTGTTCGGCAGCACGGACCCGTACCCGAACAGTTACAACCACGACGGCCCACTCGCCGCCGCCGCGCTGCTGGCACATATGCAGCCCGAGGTGATCGTGTGGAACGGCAGCAAGGGCGCCACCATCGGCATCGCGCACGATGCGGCCCTGGCCGAGGCCATCACCGCCGCAACGGGAATCAAGGCGACGACTTCGATACTCGGCTTGAAGGCTGTGCTTGCTGCGCGCGGCATCACGCGCATTGCGGTGGTCACGCCTTACAAGGACTCAGGCCAGCAGGCCACGCTGGACTGCCTTGCACGCGAAGGCTTCGACTGCATCGCCGAAGTGCATGCAGACCCGAGCGACAATCTGAGCGACAACCTCAGCTACGCCAGCGTGCCGCTGCCGCGCATCGCCGCGATGATGCGCAAGGTCGGCGCCGCGAAACCGCAGGCCATCGTGAGCCTGTGCACCAACTTCCCCGCCGCCACGCTGGCCGCGCCAATTGAAGCCGAGCTGGGCATCCCCGTCATCGACAGCACGGCGCTGGGTGTGTGGGCCGCGCTGAACGCCATTGGCGTCGACATGCGTGGCGCGGCGCCGCGCTGGGGCTCACTGTTCGCATGAGCAGCATCGTCATCCGTAACGCCCGCGTACTGTGCCTCGATACGGCCGATCGCGAATGGCCCTGCGCCGACATCGTGATCACCGGCAATCGCATCGCCACCATCGGGCCGGATGCCGGCCTGCCGCACCTCGCCGGTGCCGCACGCGTGATCGATGCCGAGGGTTTGCTGGCGATGCCGGGGCTCATCAACGCGCACTTCCATTCGCCCGGCAATCTCATGAAAGGCAGCCTGGACGGGCTGCCGCTCGAACTCTTCATGCTGCACGAGGTGCCGCCGCTCGCCAGTGGCGGCGACAGTGATCGACTCATCTACGTGCGCACGGCGCTGGGCGCACTGGAGATGGTCCAGCGTGGCATCACGGCGGTGCATGACGATGCCTACCATGTGCCGATCGCGAGCGAAGGCAGCATCGACGCCATCATGCAGGCCTATGCCGATGTGGGCATCCGCGCCACGGTCGCCATCGATCAACCCAACGTCGTCGAGTACGAAAAGTACCCCTTCCTCGCCGAGCTGCTGACGCCCGAGCAACGTGCCGCGATGGACGCCGCGCCGCGCCAGTCCTCGCTGGAGCTGCTGTCGCTGTACGCGCACCTGATCGAAAAATGGCATGGCAAGGCGGAGGGGCGACTGCGCGCCGCAGTCTCCTGCTCGGCCCCGCAACGCGTCACGGTCGACTACTTCGAGGGCCTCTCTGCCCTGTCGCGCCAGCACGACCTGCCCTTCAACATCCACATCCTCGAAACCAAGCTGCAACGCGTGCTGGGCGAGGACAAATATGGAAGATCACTCGTGCGATATGTGCACGACCTGGGCCTGCTGGATGCCCGGATGATGATTATCCACGCCATCTGGATCGATTCTGAAGACATCGCTTTGATCGCCGCAGCGGGCGCGTCGGTGGCCCACAACCCGGTATGCAACTTGCGGCTGGGTAGCGGAGCGATGCCCTGGCGACAACTGCGCAACGCAGGCGTGCCACTGTGCATCGGCACCGACGAGATGAACACCGACGACACCACCAACCTGTGGCTGGCCGGCAAGACCGCCGCCCTGTTGCAAAACATCGCCGAGCCCGATTACCTCGACTGGCCGAAGGCGCCCGAGATCCTGCACGCCATGACGCACGGCGGCGCGCGCGCCATGCGCTATGGCGATGAGCTGGGGCAACTTCGCGTCGGGGCGCTTGCCGATCTCACGCTGCTCGACCTCGACACGCACGCCTTCACCCCGCTCAACGACCTGCACCGCCAGCTGGTGTTCTGCGAAGACGGCAGCTCGGTGCGCGCCACCATCGTGAATGGCGCAGTGGTCTGCGAAGGCGGCGTCGCTACACAGGTGAATGCCAAAGCCTTGCGTGCTGAAGCCCGCGCGCTGATGGCCGACTACAGCACGACGCTGGCCCACGCCAGCGGTGAAGCCGCGCAGCTTGCGCCGGCCTATCGCGAAATGTTCCTGCGCGCGTCGCAACGCGACGTGGGGCTCAAGCGCCGCATCGATCACTGAACTGCGCCCCGTCTCAAACTGCTCCCACCCACTTCACACCATTCAACCAGGAGTCATCCATGAAACACCCGCTCACACAGCTTGCCTCCCTCTGTGCCGCCGCCGTGCTTGGCCTTGCCAGCAGTGCGGCAATCGCCGAACCGACTGCCATCCGCATTGCCGGCAATTTCTCATCGAACACCAAGCACGTCGACAACATCGAGCGCCCCTTCTTCACCAATCTGCCCAAGATCCTCGGCATCCCTTTGAGCGTGAACTACAACCCCATGGACGCCGTCGGCGTGCAGGCGGCTGACGCCCTCCGCATGCTGCGCTCCGGCACCTTCGATGTGATGAGCGTGCAGATCGGCATGGCCTCACGCGACGACCCCTTCTTCGAGGGCGTGGACCTCATCGGCGTGTCGACCAACCTCAAGGATCTGCGCGCCGCCGTGGATGCCTATCGGCACGCTTTCGACGAGCGCCTGCAGAAACGCTTCAACGCCAAGGTGATGACGCTGTGGCCTTTCGGCCCGCAAGTCTTCTACTGCAACAAGCCGATCAAGACGCTGGACGACGTGAAGGGCCTCAAGGTGCGCAGCTTCACCCCGTCGATGGCTGCGCTGATCCAGAGCCTGGGCGCCACACCGGTCACCCTGCAGTTCTCCGAGGTGTACCCGGCCCTGCAACGTGGCGTGGCCGACTGCGGCGTGACCTCACCCACATCGGGCAATGCCGGCAAGTGGCCTGAAGTGACGACACACTTCCTGCCGCTGTCGGTGTCGGGTTCGGTGCAAGGCCACTTCATGAACCTCGACTACTGGAACAAGCTCAGCCCCGAAACACAGAAGAAGACGCTGGCCGCCTTCAAGAACATGGAAGACCAGATGTGGGCGCTGGCTGAGACGGCCAACGCCGATGCCATGAACTGCAACGTCGGCGCCGAGCCCTGCAAGGAAGGCGTGAAGTTCAAGATGAACCTCGTCACCGTGTCGCCTGCCGATGCGCAGAAGGTCAAGAACGCGGTGGGCACGGTCGTACTGCCGTTGTGGAAAGAGAGCTGCAACAAGATTGACCCGAAGTGCACCGAGATCTGGAACGACACGGTCGGCAAGGCACGGGGCTACAAGATCAACTAGGAATGCACGAAGCACTGCTGGCAAAGCAGGGCCAGCCGGTTGTTGTAGGTGCGACTTCAGTCGCACACCACGCGCGGAAGTCCCCTAGGTGCGGCTTCAGTCGCACTCAGCGCGTGGCAGTCCGACTGAAGTCGGACCTACAACACCAGCAGGGTCTGCAAACAGGTACAGCATTCGGCCACGTGATCACAGAGCGGAACACACCGCGCAGCACACTATCAAGAGCACACCATGCCCCCCAATCTCTTCTCCCGCTCCCTCACCCGCCTCGTCGACACGCTGGTCATCATCGTCGGCTGGTGGCTGGTGATTCTCTCCATCCTCACCTGCATCGAGATGGTGACGCGCAAGCTGTTCAGCTTCAGCCTGCAAGGCATCGACGAAGTGGGCGGTTACACACTGGCCGTGTGCGCCGCTATTGGCTACTCCTGGACGCTGATCACGCGCGGCCACACACGCATCGACTTCCTCGTCGGCAAGCTACCGGCCAAGGCTTGCGCCGCGCTCAACGCGCTGGCCATGGTGACGCTCGCCGCCATGGCGATCTTCTGCATCCTGCGCGGCTGGGTCGTGCTGTCGGAATCCATTGAATTCCAGAGCCACTCCACCACGCCGCTACAGACGCCGATGTGGGTGCCGCAAAGCATCTGGTTCACCGGCTGGATCATCTTCGCGGTGATCTGCGTGTACCTGGCTGGACACGCTGTCTGGCTGCTGGTGCGCGGCGAAACCGAGGCGCTGAACAAGGCCTACGGCCCACAGACGCTGGAAGAAGAAATCGAGAGCGAGGCCGGCGAAGTGCTGGAGCAGCTGCGCGAAGAACAGAAGCAGAAGGGAGCGGCAGCATGATCGGCCCCGTCGAAATCGGTATCGGATTCCTCATCATGCTGGTCCTGATGTTCATGGGCCTGCATGTCGCCACCACCATGTTCATCACGGCCATCATCGGTGCGGTGATGTACCTCGGCATGCCAGCAGTGAATGCCGTGGGCAACCAGCTGTGGGCTGCCAACGAAGACTATGTGCTGCTGTCCATCCCGCTCTACATCCTGCTCGGCGAGATCCTTGTGCGCAGCGGTGCGACCGACAAGATGTACAAGTCGCTGGCCGACTGGCTCAACTTCCTGCCCGGTGGCTTGCTGCACACCAATATCGGCGCCTCGGCGCTGTTCTCGGCCGTGTCGGGTTCGTCCGTGGCGACGGCCGCAACCATCTCGACCGTCGCACTGCCGACCTTCAAGACACGCAAGTACGACGTGCGCATGGTGCTGGGTTCCATTGCAGCAGGCGCCAGCCTCGGCAACCTCATCCCGCCGGGCATCGCCTTCCTGATCTACGGTGCAATGACCAACACTTCCGCAGGGCGGCTGTACTCAGCCGGCATCATCCCCGGCGCGCTGATGACCCTGCTGTTCATGGGCACCATCCTCGCCATCAGCCTCTACAAGCCGGAACTGACAGGCGCCAAGGAGCCGGAAGCGCCGCTGCGCGAAAAGCTCGGCCGCTTGAAGCACCTGCTCGCTCCCCTGATCGTGTTCGGCGTGGTCATGGGCTGCATCTACACCGGCTGGGCCACGGTGACCGAGAGCGCCGCGCTGGGCGTCGTCGTCGCGCTGCCCATCGCCTGGGCCTACGGCCAGCTGAACACGAAGATGATGCACGAATCCTTCCGCGCCACCCTGCGGCTGACGGCCATGAGCGTGCTGATCCTGACCATGGCCTTCTACCTCAACTTCGTGCTGGGTCTGCTGGGCGTCACGCAATCGCTGGCCTCGCTGGTGCAATCGCTGGATGTGTCCGCCGTGCAGCTGCTGTGGGTGCTGGCGATTTTCTACCTGCTGCTGGGCATCTTCTTCGAAACCCTGCCCATGCTGGTCGGCACGGTGCCGCTGGTCTTCCCGCTGATCACGGCGGCGGGCATCGACCCGGTGTTCTTCGGCGTGTTCATGGTGCTGATGTGCGAGATCTCGCTGATCAGCCCACCGGTGGGCATGACGCTCTACGTCATCCAGGGCGTACGCGGCGAAGGCACGATCAAGGAGGTGTTCGACGGCACCATCCCATTCTTCCTCACCATGATCCTGATGACGGCGCTGCTCATCCACTTCCCGCAGATTGCGCTGTGGCTACCCGGATTAAGCTTCAGCTAGCTATCTGGATAGAAAAAGCCGGGCACCAGGCCCGGCTTTTCTCTGCCTGTCACATCAGTGACTGATCATCCAGGGCCGCTTGCTGGGAAAAGTCTTCGCGCCCTCGGGGGTACGTACGGTACTGCGGCTCGGCTTGCCGCAACCGCAATTGGGGCCGTGCACATGCTGCGAGGCGAGCCTGGGTTCGTGCCGTGCGCGCTCGTTGGTGGCGTGGGCAGTTCGCGCACCCGCATCCATCAGCGCATAGGACGGCACGCCGACCAGGCGTGAGGCCTGCGCGCCACAATGCGGGCAATGCGCAGATTCGTCACGGGTCGCGATACTGCGCATCAGTTCGAAGCTGCCGCAATGAGGGCATTCAAAGTCGTAGAGGGGCATGGCGTTCTCCTGCCGCGCACGCCGCTGCGGGCACGCGCGGCTTCGGCGTGCTTCGGTCAGAGGTCGGGCGAAAGGGGCATGTCGATCGAACCGTCGAGGTACTTCACCGGCCCGGCCGCAGACGGGTTGATGTCGAACTCGAAGATGTCGGTCGGCAACCACAGCGTGGCGCAGGCGTTCGGAATGTCGACCACGCCGCTGATGTGGCCCTGGCAAGGCGCGGTGCCGAGGATCGAGTAGGCCTGCGCGCCGGAGTAGCCGAACTTCTTGAGGTACTCGATGGCGTTGAGGCAGGCCTGGCGATACGCGACGTGCACGTCGAGGTAGTGCTGCTTGCCGTGCTCGTCGACCGAGATGCCTTCGAAGATCAGGTAATCGTCGTACTTCGGCGTGATGGGGCTGGGCTTGAAGATGGGGTTCTTGATGCCGTACTTGGCCATGCCGCCCTTGAGCAGCGAGACCTTCATGTGTACCCAGCCGGCCATTTCGATGGCGCCGCAGAAACTGATTTCGCCATCGCCCTGCGAGAAGTGCAGGTCACCGACCGAGAGGCCGGCACCATCGACGTAGACCGGGAAGAAGATCTTCGAGCCGCGTGACAGGTCCTTGATGTCGCAGTTGCCGCCGTGTTCGCGCGGCGGCACGGTACGTGCGCCTTCCGCAGCGATCTTCGCAGCGACGTCGCCCTTGGCCTTGCCGGCGTGCGTGGTCTTGGCAAACGGCGGGTTGGCGAGCGGCGGCACACGGTCGGGTTGGGTGGCGATGAAGTCGACTTCGCGCGTGTTCCACATCTCCAGCATCTTGGGGTCGGGCAGGCAACCGATCAGGCCGGGGTGGATCAGGCCAGCGTAACGCACACCCGGCACGTGGCGACTCTTGGTGAACATGCCTTCAATGTCCCAGATCGATTTCTGCGCCTGCGGGAAGTGATCAACGAGAAATCCGCCGCCATTGTTCTTCGAGAAGAAGCCGTTGAAGCCCCACAGGCTGTCCTGCTTGGCGCCGATGTCGAGCAGCTCGACAACCAGCAGATCGCCCGGCTCGGCGCCCTTGACGCCGACCGGACCGGAGAGGAAGTGCACCGTGGAGAGATCCACATCCCGCACGTCGTCGGCACTGTCGTTGTTCTTGATGTAGCCCCCGGTCCAGTCATACGTCTCCAGCACGAAATCGTCACCAGGATTGACCCAGCACGCCATCGGGATATCCGGGTGCCAGCGGTTATGGATGTTCTCGTTCTCGTACGGCGACTGCTCAAGATCGACTTTGATCAACGTTTCAGGCATGGCACACCTCCTTGATTTGAACAGGGTGCTGGGCACCCCGGGCTCTGAATAAAAAGCTCCCGGCTGCTAGTAGAGCGGGCATTCCCACGCGTCTCTCAAACGATGTGAATGCACGCTTTTCCTCACTACACCGAGAGAAACTGCTTGATCTTTGCCACGTCGGTTTCAGCGCGTGGGCTTTCATGCACAAGGCGTCCGCCTTCAATGACGAAGAGTCGGTCGGCCACATCCATGGCAAAACTGAGCACCTGCTCGGAGACCACGATGCTGATCTCGCGCAGCTTGCGGATCTCGTTAAGGGCCTTGGCGATGTCCTTGATGATTGAGGGCTGGATGCCTTCGGTGGGCTCATCGAGCAGCAGCACTTTCGGGTTGGTGACGAGCGCGCGCGCGATGGCGAGCTGCTGCTGCTGACCACCGGAAAGATTGCCGCCCTTGCGACGACGCATCTCCCAAAGCACGGGGAAGAGTGCATAGATCTCTTCGGGCACCTTCTTCACCGCAGCGTTCTCAAGACCGGTCTGGATGTTCTCTTCAACACTGAGCGTCGGGAAAATCATGCGGCCCTGCGGCACATAGGCGATACCCTTGGCGACGCGCCGATAGCTCTCGTCTTTCGAGACCTCGTTGCCAGCCACCTGGATCGATCCACTCTTGGTGGGCAGCACGCCCATCAGCGATTTGAACAGCGTGGTCTTGCCCATGCCGTTGCGGCCCATGATGGCGACGGTTTCGTTCTTGTTGGCGGCGAACGAGATGCCATGCAGGGCTTCGCTCTGGCCGTAGGCGACGTGGAGGTCGGTGACGTTCAGCATGATTTCTCTCCCTTTGCCGTCATCCCCGCGCAGGCGGGGATCCAGCGGCGTTACACATGAGTTCAAAGTCACTGGATTCCCGCCTTCGCGGGAATGACGTGGAAATTAGTGGCCCAGATAGACGTCGATGACCTTGGGATCGCTCTGCACCTTCTCCATCGAACCCTCGGCGAGAATCTTTCCCTGATGCATCACGGTGACCTTGTCGGCGATCTGCGCGACAAACGCCATGTCGTGCTCGATGACGATCATCGAGCGGTTCTTGCAGATGCGCTTGAGCAGCTCGGCCGTTACCTCGCGTTCGCGAGCGCTCATGCCCGCGATGGGTTCGTCGAGCATCAGCAGCTCGGGGTCCTGCATCAGCAGCATGCCGATCTCCAGCCACTGCTTCTGGCCGTGCGACAGCAGCCCTGCTTCGAGCTCCAGCACCTCGCCGAGGCCGATTTCGTCAGCCACTTTCTGCACCTGATCCTTGACCGCCTGATCGCACTTGAAGGCCAGTGCGCCGAACACACCACGGCCGCGCGGGAAGGAAACCTCAAGGTTCTGGAAAACGCTGAGGTTTTCGTAGATCGACGGCGTCTGGAATTTGCGACCGATGCCGGAACGTACGCGCTTGTACTCCGGCAGGCGCGTCATCTCGTTGTTCTTGAACTTGATGCTGCCGGCACTCGCTGCGGTGCGCCCACAGATGAGGTCAAGCAGCGTGGTCTTGCCGGCACCGTTGGGGCCGATGATCACGCGCAGCTCACCCTTGTCGACATACAGGTTCAACGAATCGATGGCCTTGAAACCGTCGAAGGACACCGTAAGGTCCTCGACCGCAAGTACGAAATCGGTATTGCTCATGGCGCGCTCCCGCTTGCGTAATGAATGATGTTGTCGTGCTGGTGATCAGGCAGACTGGCCCTGGATCCCACCACTCATGGCTGACGGCAACTTGCTCTTGCCACTTGCGGTGTCAGGTGCCGTCCCGTCAGGTGCCGCAGCGACCTTGGGGGTCTTGTTGCGCATCGCCGCCCAGCGGCGAAGAAGCCAGGGTTTGACATAGCTGACATAGACGCCAGCCAGACCATTCGGGAACGCCATCACCACACCGATGAACAGGCCCGACATGAGGAACAGCCAGAGATCGGGGAAGCTCTCGGAGAAATAGGTCTTGCCGAAATTCACCAGCAAGGCGCCATACACCGCACCAATCAGTGACATGCGCCCGCCCACCGCTGCGAAGATCACCATCTCGATACTCGGCACGATGCCGACGAAGCTCGCCGACATGAAGCCGACCTGCAGCGTGAACATCGCACCACCGATGGCCGACAACAGCGCGGCAAGGCAGAAGGCGAACACCTTGAACATCGACACGTCGTAGCCGGAGAAGCGCACGCGGTCTTCCTTGTCGCGCATGGCAAGCAGCAGCGTGCCGAGCTTGCTCTTCTGGATCCAGGTGCAGAGGTAGATGCAGCCGAGCAGCAGGAAAGCTGTCGCGAAGTAGAGGATGTACTTGGCGCTGTTGGTACGGATGTCCCAGCCCAGCATGGTCTTGAGGTCGGTGATGCCATTGACGCCACCGGTGTAGCCCTGCTGCCCGATGATGAGCACGGTCATGATCAGCGCCACGGCCTGCGTGATGATGGCGAAGTACACCCCGCCGACGCGCCGTTTGAACATGGCGAAGCTGATGATGAAAGCCAGCAGCGTGGGCACCAGCAGCACCGCCAGCAAGGCGAACGGCAGATGCTCGAAAGGCTTCCACCAGATCGGCAAGGCGGTGAGCTGGTTCCAGTCCATGAAGTCGGGAATGCCCGGCGTCGACTGGATCTTGGTGCTGATCGGATCCGACGCTTCGAGCTTCAGGAACATGGCCATCGCATAACCGCCGAGACCGAAGAACACGCCCTGCCCCAGGCTCAATACCCCGCCGTAACCCCAGCACATCACGAGACCGATGGCGACAAAGCCGTAGGTCAGGTACTTGCCCACCAGGTTGAGGCGGAAGATGTCCATCGCCAGCGGGAACACGATCAGAAGAATTGCGGCGAGGATGGCGAAATTGCCGAGGTCGCGTTGGGCTATCCAGGTCTTGATCTTTTGCATGGTGCGTTTCTCCGGTACTCGCGTTACAGACTGTCTTGCGTTACAGCTTTGGCCGTCATCCCCGCGCAGGCGGGGATCCAGTGGCGTTGAAAGTCGCTGGATTCCCGCCTGCGCGGGAATGACGGGCATGAACGAGCGGGCCTGGGTTTTTCATGCTTGACTCCTAACGGCGGATCTTTGAAGCAAACAAGCCTTGTGGGCGCATCATCAGGATGGTCACGATGGTCAGCAGCGTGAGCACCTTGGCCATCGAGCCCGTCATGAAGAACTCGCTGATCGATTGCATCTGGGCGATACCGAAAGCCGATGCCACGGTGCCCAGCAGGCTGGCTGCGCCGCCGAAAGTCACGACCAGGAAGGCATCCACGATGTAGAGCGAACCGCTGGTGGGCCCGGTCGAACCGATGGTGGTGAAGGCGGCACCGGCCACGCCGGCGATGCCGCAACCAATCGCGTAGGTGAGTCGGTCGGTCTTCTTGGTGTTGATGCCGATGGCGTTGGCCATGCTGCGGTTGGCCACCGTGGCGCGAACACGCAAGCCCCAGCGCGATTTGTAGAGGGCCAGCAACACGCCAGCGGTCACCACCAGGGTGAGGCCCATCACGAACATGCCGTTGATGGGAATGTCGAGCCCCTCATGCGGAGACCAGGACCCCATAAGCCAGTCCGGCAGCGTGGGGCTGACTTCCTTGGGGCCGATGAAGGAACGGAAGCATTGCTGCATGCCCAGCGACACGCCCCAGGTGGCGAGCAAGGTGTCCAGCGGACGCTTGTAGAGATGGCGAATCAGCGCCCACTCAATGAACCAGCCGAGAATGAACGCGATGAAGAACGCCGCGACGATGGCAAAAACGAAGTAGGACTGTACGAAGCCGGGGAAGTAGTTCTCGCTGATCGTCGAGCACAGGAAAATCGTGTAGGCGCCAATGGTCATGAACTCGCCATGCGCCATGTTGATCACACCCATCTGGCCGAAGATGATCGCCAGACCCAGCCCCATCAGGAGCAGCACTGCAAACAGGCTCAGACCCGCGAAGCCCTGCATCATTGCGATATTCATCATGTCGGCGAATGCCATGGTGCGTACCTCCGCTTGAAGACCTTGAAGACAGTTGCAAGGTGAATCTGGTGCAGCGATTCGGGCTTGCCGTCATTCCCGCGAAAGCGGGAATCCAGTGACTGTTCGAACGCCGCTGGATCCCCGCTTTCGCGGGGATGACGAGCAGAACCTCTTACTGGTAGCCCTTAGGGAAGGGGTTCGGTTCGATCAGGTCAGGCGATTCGGCAACCACCTTGAACTGGCCATCTGCCTGGGCTTGACCGATACGCGTCTTGCTCCACAGGTGATGGTTTTCGTGGATCTTCACGTAGCCCTCCGGAGCGCCCTTGAACTCGATGTCCTTGGAGGCTGCGGCGATCTTGTCGACATCGAAGCTGCCGGCTTTCTCGACGGTTGCCTTCCACAGCCAGGGGCCGAGGTAAGCGGCCTGCGTCACGTCACCGATCACAGCCTTGGCGCCGTACTTGGCCTTGAACGCTTCAACAAACTTCTTGTTGTTGGCGTTGTCGAGCGACTGGAAGTACTTCATGGAGGCGTAGAAGCCGGCCATGTTTTCGCCGCCGATGCCGAGCACTTCGTCTTCGGTCACCGAAATGGTCAGCAGGGTCTGCTTGGCAGCCGTCACACCGGCAGCCTTGAGCTGCTTGTAGAACGACACGTTCGAGCCACCGACCACGGCGATGAAGATCACATCAGGCTTGGCCACCTTGATCTTGTTGATCAGCGAGTTGAAGTTGGTATGACCCAGCGGGTAATACTCTTCACCCACCACCTTGCTGCCGGCCAGGTGCCCTTCGATGTGCTTGCGGGCGATCTTCATCGAAGTGCGCGGCCAGATGTAGTCGGAGCCGACGAGGAAGTAGGTCTTGGCCTTCTTCTCCTTCGACACCCAGTCGAGGCCCCACAGGATCTGTTGCGTGGCTTCCTGACCCGTGTAGATCACGTTCTTGGATTGCTCCAGGCCTTCATAGAAGGTCGGGTAGTAGAGCATCCCGTTTTCCTTCTCGAAGATCGGCAGCACGGCCTTGCGTGAAGCGGAAGTCCAGCAGCCGAACACGGCCGCAACGCGGTCGTTGATGAGCAGCTTCTTCGACTTCTCTGCGAAGGTAGGCCAGTCGGATGCGCCATCTTCCTTGATCACGCGGATCTTGCGACCCAGCACCCCGCCCATGGCGTTGATCTGGTCGATGGCCAGCTGCTCGGCTTGAATGGAACCTGTTTCCGAGATGGCCATGGTGCCGGTTGCGGAGTGCAACTGACCCACAACGACTTCGGTGTCGGTCACGGCAAGCTTGGTCGTATTGACCTTCGCCGTCGGAAACTGCTGGGCAACGCTGATACTGGTCATGCCCGCCATCAACAAGCCACCGAGGCCCTGCATCAGGCGACGACGGTGGTTGGAAAACGGATCGCGATGGTCAAAGTCGCTCATGGAACTCTCCTGTCTGTGCATTGGGCAAAACGCCGGTGTTCAAGCAGTCGCGTCGTGCGTCCCGTCGTAAGGGGCCGCATCCTTTGTGGCTTGGACGCATCCTCGGTCGCCCGACGCGTATCGACCAATACGTCAATTGACGTACTGCGATACGCAGGCCCCCTCAGCACAATCAGCGCCGTGAACAACGCGCGCGCGATACTTTTTGCCGTGATCTTTCCCATGCAGCCGCAGTCGGCACGCGACTTGCTGACCCCATCCCTGAACGGACTCCAGTGATCACTGTGCCCAAGCCTCTCGTGCCAGCTGCCGCAACAACCTCAAGCCTCGACGCCGCTGCCCCGCCCCCCGCCACCCCGCGCGAAGCGGCGCCCGTGCAGCGCATCATCAAGATCCGTCGCGACTACAACCGCTGGGTGGCCAACGAAACGCTGGAGGACTACGCGCTCCGCTTCACGCCGCGCAGCTTCCGGAAATGGAGCGCGTTCCGCGTCGCGAATACCGCTTTTGGTGCGGTCTCCTTCCTCGCACTGGAAGCCATCGGCGCTGCGATCACGCTGTCGTACGGCTTCACGAGTGCGATGTGGGCGATCGCCGTGGTGAGCCTGATCATCTTCATCACCGGCCTGCCCATCGCCTACCGCGCGGCACGCCACGGGCTGGACATGGATCTGCTCGCGCGCGGCGCAGGCTTTGGCTATCTCGGCTCGACCATCACCTCGCTCATCTACGCCAGCTTCACGTTCATCTTCTTCGCGCTGGAAGCGGCGATCATGGCGCAGGCCTTCGAGCTCTGGTTCGACCTTCCACGCATGGCCGGCTACCTCGTCTCCGCTCTGCTCGTGATCCCGCTGGTGACGCACGGCGTGACGCTCATCAGCCGTCTGCAGATCTGGACGCAACCGCTGTGGCTGATCCTGTTGGTACTGCCCTTCGTCGCCGTGGCCATCAAGGATCCCGGGGCTTTCGTCGCATTCAGCTCGCTCAACGGTCGACTCGTCGACAACGACGGTTTCTCGTGGGCGGCCTTCGGCTCTGCTGCGACCGTGGCCGCTGCGCTCATCGCGCAGATCGGCGAACAGGTCGACTTTCTGCGCTTCATGCCCGAGCCCACTCCGCAGACAAGGCTGCGCTGGTGGGGCGCGGTGATTGTCGCGGGGCCGGGCTGGATCGTGCTCGGCGGACTCAAGATGGCCGGCGGCGCCTTCCTCGCCCACCTGGTGTTGCAGAACGAAGTCGGAATTGCCAAGGCACTGGAACCGACGCAGATGTACCTGGTCGGCTTCCAGCAGGTTGTCGGGCACAGCGGCCTGGCCGTCTTCCTCGCCGGGCTGTTCGTCATCGTCTCGCAGCTCAAGATCAACGTCACCAACGCCTACGCGGGCTCGCTGGCCTGGTCCAACTTTTTCGCGCGCCTCACTCACAGCCATCCTGGTCGCGTGGTGTGGCTGGCCTTCAATGTGGCCATCGCCATCCTGCTGATGATGATGGGCGTCTTCGAAGCCCTGGAGCGCGTGCTCGCGCTCTATGCACACCTGGCCGTCGCCTGGGTCGGCGCGCTGTTCGCCGATCTCGTCATCAGCAAACCGCTGGGTCTATCCCCTCAGCACATCGAGTTCCGCCGCGCCTATCTCTACGACATCAACCCCGCCGGCTTCGGTGGCATGGCACTCGGCTCGGCGCTGTCCATCGCGGCTTACGCCGGCGCGCTCGGCGACACGCTTCACCCTGCCTCAGCAGGCATCGCACTCGTCGTCCCGCTGATCGCCTCACCCTTCATCGCCTGGGCAACCAGACAGCGTTATGCACTGGCTCGCATTGCCCCGGCTGCCGGCAGCGAACCGCTCATGCAGCGCTGCGCGATCTGCTCAAATCAGTTCGAGTCCGACGACATGGCGCACTGCCCGGCTTATGGCGGCCCCATCTGTTCGTTGTGCTGCACGCTGGACGCGCGCTGCGGAGACCGTTGCAAACCCGGGGCGAGCATGCACGAGCAGCTTGCGCAGTTGCTCACGCACATACTGCCCCATCGCGTTACACCCGCCATCGCTCGCCGCTTCGGTCACTACCTGCTGGTGCTGGGCGCCATGGTGGCCACCTTTGGTGTCGTGCTGTGGTTGCTCTACACCCAGGAACGCCTGCACATCGAAGCACAGCCCACCTTGTTGATGGCTGACCTCGACACGCTGTTCTGGAAGATCTTCGCCAGCCTGCTCCTGCTCACTGCCGTCGCCACGTGGTGGCTGGTGCTCGCCAACGAGAGTCGCCACGTCGCGCAGCAGGAGTCGGAGCGCCAGAACCAGCTCCTGCAACGTGAAATCGACGCCCACCGCCAGACCGACGCCGCCCTGCAACTGGCCAAGGAACAGGCCGAACGCGCGCGCGAACTGGCCGAGAGTGCCAACCTTGCGAAGAGCCGCTTCGTCACCGGCATGAGTCACGAGATGCGCGCGCCGCTCAACAGCATTCTCGGCTACTCGCAGGTGCTGCTGCGCCAGCGAGCACTGGTTGCCAAGCAACGCGATGCGGTCAGCACCATCCACCGCAGTGGCGAACATCTCGCCAGTCTGGTCGATGGTCTGCTCGAACTCGCCCGCATCGAAGCGGGCAAGCTGCGTCTCGAGCAGAGCTCACTCGACCTGCGCGACTTCCTCGACCAGATCGTCAAGATGTTCCAGCCTCTGGCCGAGGATCGCGGCCTGGCCTTCCACGTCGACATCGACCCCAACCTGCCGGCCAATGTGCATGCCGACCCCAAGCGCTTGCGCCAGATCCTCATCAACCTGCTCGGCAATGCCATCAAGTTCACCGAGCACGGCAGCGTCAGCGTACGCGTCCGCTATCGCCGCGAGATCGCCCACATCGATGTCGAAGACACGGGCAGCGGCATCGCCCCTGCCGACCAGGAACGTATCTTCCTGCCCTTCGAACGCGCCAGCGAACGCGTCAGCATCGAGGGCACAGGGCTGGGGCTCACCATTACGCGACTGCTCGTCGACCTCATGGGCGGCGACATACGCCTGCGTAGCGCACCCGGAGAGGGCAGCTGCTTCTCGGTGCGCGTCTACCTGCCTGCCATCATTCACCAGAATGCCGATGCCGCTCATGAGCCCATCGTCGGTTACGAGGGCCCGCGGCGACGCGTCCTCGTCGCCGACGATGAACCCGCACACCGTGGCGTGTTGCGCGAGATGCTGGTCGCCATAGGCTTTGCAGTGACCGAAGCCGACGGCGCCGCAGCCTGCGTCGCACAGATTGTCGATGCGCCGCCCGACCTGCTGCTGCTCGACATCAACCTGCGCGACGGCACCGGGTGGGAAGTGTGTGACCGCATCCGCACCACCGGTTTTCCGGCCCTGCCCATCATCATGGTGTCAGCCAATGCGCACGAGAACACCGAGCTGCGCCGTCGCCAGCACGATGTGCACGGCTTCGTGAGCAAGCCCGTCATCGAAGCAGACCTGCTCGCCCACATCGGGCAGGCGCTGCAACTACGGTGGATCAAGCACGGCGACGCGCACGGGCAGCCTCCCGGTGGCGAGCACCTGCGCGAATTGCTGGGCTTGTCGGCCGCGGGCCTCACTCGCGCGCTGGCCGCACGCCTTGACGAGCTTGCCGAAGAGCAACCTCACCACGCCCGCTGGGCCGAGCAGATGAAACGTCTGCTCGCCATCGATCCCGACGGGCTCACCCGCTCGTTGTCCGACTCACTGCAAGATCATGCCCTGCACTGACACCATGCCTTGTGAACTTCTCGTCGTCGACGACAGCACCGACGCCCGCAGCCTTCTGACAGAGGAACTCGGCGCACTCGGATACCGCGTACATGGTGTCAGCAGCGGCCGTGAGGCCCTGGAGCACCTGAGCATTCATCTGCCGGAGGCGATCCTGCTCGACATCCTGATGCCCGGCCTTGACGGCTTCGAGACCTGCACGCGTATCCGCGAGCAAAGCGAAGAGACCCCGGTCATCTTCATGACGGGGCTGGGCGAAACGGAGCACATCGTCAAAGGCTTCGCCTCGGGTGGCAACGACTATGTGACCAAGCCCATCGTGCTAGCCGAAGTTGTCGCGCGCATACAGGCCCACACGCGCACCGCCAGCCTCGTGCGCACCACGCGCGACGCCATCAATGCCAGCAGCGCGGCGATGCTGGCGTTCGATGCAGACGGCGCACTACTGTGGATCAACGACGCGGCCGCGCAACTGCTGCCAACCAGCGAGGGCAATGCCCTGCCCTTCCACCGCGCGCCGTCCAGCCTGCTGGCCTTGCACACGAGCGAGGATCGCAGTGCGCATTTCGAACACGCCGGGCATTTGTTTGAAGCTCAGCGCATCAGCGATGTGCAGGACTCCGTGGTCGTCGTCAGCCTGCAGGCCCAGGCGCGAAGGCCGGCCGACTGGCGCCCTCCCCAGCTCACGGCGCGCGAAGGCGAAGTGCTGATGTGGGTTGCACGCGGCAAGACCAACCGCGATATCGCCGACATCCTCGGCATGAGTCCGCGCACCGTCAACAAGCATCTCGAACACATCTTCGAGAAGATGGGTGTCGAAACCCGCACCGCGGCGGCCGACGCAGCTCGCAAGATGAACCTGGCCTGAGCAGACCGACCGCAACCCGAAACCAGCCTTCAAGTAACTGAATTTCAAGCAAAAGCGGAAAATTTTGCGTAGGGCGGATGGCGGGCTTCGGCTAGAATGCTCAGATGACTCCGCAGCAAACCGCCCTGCCTGAAGACGGCGCGCCACGCGCCCTGGGCGACTACCCCCGCTTCCGCCCTGAACTGCGCCCCACCCGCTTCCTGCCCACCACGCGTGCCGAAATGGACCAGCTGGGTTGGGACGCGTGCGACATCGTCATCGTCACAGGCGACGCCTACATCGATCACCCCAGCTTCGGCGCCGCGCTGATCGGCCGCATGCTCGAAGCGCAAGGTTTTCGCGTCGGCATCATCGCGCAGCCCGACTGGCAGTCGGCCGAGCCCTTCCGTGCGCTGGGCTGCCCGCGTCTGTTCTTCGGCATCACGGCGGGCAACATGGATTCCATGATCAATCGCTACACGGCCGACCGTCGGCCGCGTTCGGACGATGCCTACACGCCGCACGCGGCGCCCAACAAGCGTCCGGATCGTGCGGTCACCGTGTATGCACAGCGTGCTCGTGAGGCCTTCCCGCGAGCCAACATCGTGCTCGGCTCCATCGAGGCCAGCCTGCGCCGCATCGCGCATTACGACTACTGGAGCGAGAAGGTGCGCCGCTCGGTGCTGCCCGACTCCAAGGCCGACATGCTCGTCTATGGCAATGCAGAGCGCGCCGTCGTCGATCTCGCACATCGCCTTGCGGCCGGCGAAGCGATCGAGAATATCCGCGATCTGCGTGGCACGGCCTTCATGGTCAAGCGCGGCTGGAAACCGGGCGAGGATTGGGTCGAGGTCGACTCGCTTAGTCTCGACCGCCCGGGCCGCATCGACCCGCATCCGGACCCTTACGCGATGGAGCCGCAGCAGACAGCCACGGCGCCAAACAAGGACGGCTCGGCACCCGTGCAGATTGTGCCTGCCGCCGCGCGCATCGCTGCACGCAAGGCACAGCGCGCCAAAACCGTAGTGCGCCTGCAAGCCTACGAGGCCGTGGCCGAAGACAAGCTGCTCTACGCACACAACTCGCGGGTCTTCCATCTCGAATCGAATCCCGGCAACGCCCGCGCGCTGGTGCAGGGCCATGGCGAGCGCGATGTATGGCTCAACCCGCCACCGATTCCGCTCACGACCGAAGAGATGGATTACGTGTTCGACGCACCCTATGCGCGCGCACCGCACCCCAGCTACGGCGACGCACACATTCCTGCTTGGGAGATGATCCGCTTCTCGGTGAACATCATGCGCGGCTGCTTCGGCGGCTGTACCTTCTGCTCGATTACCGAGCACGAGGGCCGCATCATCCAGAGCCGTTCGCACGAGTCGATCCTGAAAGAGATCGAGGACATCCGCGACAAGATTCCCGAATTCAAGGGCCATATCTCCGACCTTGGCGGCCCCACGGCCAACATGTATCGCATGGCCTGCAAGAGCAAGACCATCGAGGAGTCCTGTCGGCGGCTCTCCTGCGTCTATCCCGGCATCTGCGAGAACCTCAACACCGATCACTCCTCGTTGATATCGCTGTACCGCAAGGCGCGCGCCATTCCGGGCGTCAAGAAGATCACTATCGGCTCCGGTCTTCGTTACGACCTCGCCGTACGCTCGCCCGAGTACGTGAAAGAACTCGTCACGCATCACGTCAGTGGCCTGCTCAAGATTGCGCCCGAGCACACCGAAGACGGCCCGCTGTCGAAGATGATGAAGCCGGGCATCGGCACCTATAACCGCTTCAAGCAGCTCTTCGACAAGTTCTCGAAAGAAGCCGGCAAGAAGCAGCACCTGGTGCCCTACTTCATCGCTGCGCATCCGGGCACAACCGACGAAGACATGCTCAACCTCGCACTGTGGCTGAAGGAAAACAATTTCCGCCCGGACCAGGTACAGACCTTCACGCCAACCCCGTTGGCGATGGCCACCGCGATGTACCACAGTGGCAAGAACCCCCTGCGCAAGGTCGCGGCAGATTCGGAAAACGTCGACACACCGAAGACCGCAAAGCAACGCAAGCTGCACAAGGCCTTGCTGCGTTACCACGACCCGGCCGGCCACGATGCGATCCGCGAATACCTGCTGGAAATCGGCCGCAACGACCTGATCGGCAACAGCCCGCACCACCTCGTGCCGCGTGCACCGGCGGCGCGACTGCAACGCCAGAACAAAGGCCGCCACAGCAACGACTTCGTTCACGCCATCAAAGCCGGCCCGCGCAAAAGCGCGGCACCATCACGCAACGCGAGGCGCAAACCATGAGATCACTGTGCGTGTTCTGCGGCGCCTCGACAGGCACGAACCCACTCTATCGCGCCGCTGCAGCGGCGTTTGGCAAAGAACTGGCGCGACGCGATATTGAGCTCGTATGGGGCGGCGGACACGTCGGATTGATGGGCGTGGTGGCCGATGCCGTGCTCGACGCGGGCGGTCGCGTCTACGGCGTCATCCCTTCGTTCATGGTCGACCGTGAGCTGGCCCATCCACGCGCCCAGCAGATGATCGTTACCGCCGACATGCACACGCGCAAGGCCGCCATGGCCGAGCGCGCGGAGGCCTTCGTCACCCTGCCCGGTGGCTTCGGCACGCTCGACGAATTGTTTGAAATCCTTACCTGGGCACAGTTGCAGCTGCATGCCAAGCCCATCGGCCTGCTCAACGTGCAAGGCTTCTTCGACCCGTTGCTGGGCGCTGTGCAGCACATGCAGGACGAAGGATTCCTGCGTGGCGAGCACGCCACGATGCTTCACCGTGCCGATGACGCCGGCGCATTGATTGATCTGCTGGAGTCGCTGCGTGCTTGAGTTGTTGCAACGCGCCGAGCTGACCCTGCCGCTGTTCATTCTCATCGCGCTGGGCTATGCCCTGATGCGCTGGGGACATTGGCCCAAGGTCGTGGCCGATGCGCTGACGCGCTTCGTCTTCGCGCTCGCCCTGCCTGCGCTTCTGTTCCACACCATGAGCGACATGTCCCGTCTGCCGCCGGTTGACATGCGGGTGCTGATCGCCTTCTTCGGCAGCTGCCTGATCGTCTTCGCCATCGGGCGCCTCGTAGCCGCACGCTTCTTTGCGCTGGATGGCGTCTCGGGATCGGTGTTTGCGCTGGGCGGCGTGTTCTCCAACAACGCCATGCTGGGCATCCCCCTGGCGCGCGAACTGATCGGGCCGGCAGCCATGCCCACCGTGGCCCTGGTGCTGGTCTTCAATGCGCTGACGCTGTGGACGCTGGTAACGATCTCGGTGGAATGGGCCAGACATGGTGCGCTGTCGATCGAAGGCTTCGGCAAAACCGCCAGGAATGTAATGACCAACCCGCTCATCGTCGGGATTCTGTCAGGCGCGCTTATTGGCCTCACGGGCTGGACCATCCCCAAAGTGATCGACGCCCCCATCTCCATGCTCGCGCAAGCAGCCGCCCCGCTTTCGCTGATCGCACTGGGTATGGGATTGGCCGAATTCGGTGTGCGCGCCGGCTGGCAGCACAGTACAGCCATCACGAGTCTCAAACTCGTCGTCCAGCCGCTCGTGATCTGGCTGCTGGCGCGCCTGATGGACCTGCCCAAGGTCGAAACGCAGGCTGTCGTGCTGCTCGGCTCCATTGCGGTCGGCGCCAATGTTTACCTGATGTCGCGCCAGTTCAAGGTCATGGAGGGCGCCATCGCTTCGGCCCTTGTCCTGACGACCGTGCTATCTGTCGTCAGTACCCCTCTTGCCCTGACCCTCGCCGCATTCTGATAGTTTGGGGTCATCATCACGATATAGCGGTATGCCTCTTGCGCAATTCCCAACCGCCCCGATTTTGTTTAGCATGCCCCCACCAAAGGCTGCAATTGCAGCCGTTTTTCATTGCGAGGAACCATGAGCGAAAACATCCTTCACGTCACTGACGCCACCTTTGACGCCTCCGTGCTGCAGTCGCAAGGCCCGGTGCTTCTCGATTACTGGGCGGAATGGTGCGGCCCCTGTAAGGCAATCGCCCCGATCCTCGACGAAGTTGCCAAGGAATACGCCGGCAAGCTGACCGTCGCCAAGATCAACATCGACGACAACGCCGAAACCCCGGCCAAGTTTGGCGTGCGCGGCATTCCGACGCTGATGCTGTTCAAGGACGGCAACGTCGTTGCCACCAAGGTCGGCGCTCTGGCCAAGTCCCAGCTGTCGGCATTCCTCGACGGCAACCTGTAATCCACGCAGCTGGCGCGGCGCGAAGCCGCGCTGCGCTTGACAGGGCGGGACTCGCGCGATTAGAGTCCCGCACAACCTGAAGCTCCCTGCCACATCCACGTGTTGCGGGTCGAGCCCGGCGGACCGAACCGGTCGACTGCCAGTAAAAACGACAGAAAATCCGCCAGCAAACCAGCAAAAAATCCAGCACGCTGTTCTGACATCCGGTAGCCCGGCTCCGTTCTTCTACCCCCAACCGTTCTCTCCGCGCACCCGCCAAACCGGCGTTCCGCTTACTTCCCTCAGGGTTCTCCATGCAACTTTCCGAACTGAAGGCGCTTCACGTCAGTGAACTGCTCGAAATGGCCATCGCCAAGGACATCGAAGGCGCGGCACGTCTGCGCAAGCAGGAACTGGTCTTCGCCCTGCTCAAGAATCACGCCAAGCGCGGCGAACCCATCTTCGGCGATGGCGCCCTGGAGATCCTGCCCGACGGTTTCGGCTTCCTGCGTTCGCCGGACATCTCGTACCTCGCAGGCACCGATGACATCTATGTCTCGCCCTCGCAGATCCGCCGCTTCAACCTGCACACCGGCGACACGATCGAGGGCGAGATCCGCACGCCCAAGGATGGTGAGCGCTACTTCGCGCTGGTGAAGCTCGACAAGATCAACGGCGAACCACCCGAGAAATCGAAGAACAAGATCCTCTTCGAAAACCTCACCCCGCTGCACCCCACCGAACCGCTGAAGCTGGAACGCGACATGCGCGGTGAAGAGAACACCACCAGCCGCGTCATCGACATGATCGCGCCGATCGGCAAGGGCCAGCGCGGCCTGTTGGTCGCCCCGCCGAAGTCCGGCAAGACCGTGATGCTGCAGCACATTGCCCACGCGATTACTGCCAACCATCCGGACGTTTTCCTGATCGTGATGCTCATCGACGAGCGTCCCGAAGAAGTGACCGAAATGACGCGTTCGGTGAAGGGAGAGGTCGTTGCTTCGACCTTTGACGAACCCGCCACACGCCACGTGCAGGTTGCCGAAATGGTTATCGAGAAGGCCAAGCGCCTGGTCGAACACAAGCGCGACGTCGTGATCCTGCTCGACTCGCTGACCCGTCTGGCACGCGCCTACAACACCGTGATCCCGGCCTCCGGCAAGGTGCTGACCGGTGGTGTGGACGCCAACGCCCTGCAGAAGCCCAAGCGCTTCTTCGGCGCCGCACGCAATATCGAGGAAGGCGGCTCGCTGACCATCATCGCCACCGCCCTGATCGACACCGGCAGCCGTATGGACGACGTGATCTACGAAGAGTTCAAGGGCACTGGCAACATGGAAATCCACCTCGACCGCCGCATGGCCGAGAAGCGGATCTACCCCGCCATCAACGTCAATCCGTCCGGTACCCGTCGCGAAGAGCTGCTGCTCGACCCGGCCGTGCTGCAGAAGGTCTGGGTGCTGCGCAAGCTGCTCTACAACATGGACGATCTGGCGGCGATGGACTTCCTGCTCGACAAGGTCAAGCAGACCAAGACCAACGCCGAGTTCTTCGATGCAATGCGTCGTTAAGCCTTGATCTGATTGAAAGTCCGTGGCAAAATCGCGGACTTTACAAATGGGCGGTTACACCTTCCGCCCGCACGAGGAAAATCATGAAAGCAGAAGGCCATCCGAATTTCGTCGAAGTGCAAGTGACTTGCAGTTGCGGCAACAAGTTTGCCACCCGTTCCACGATGGGCAAGCAGGCTTACCACATTGAAGTCTGCTCTGAATGTCACCCGTTCTGGACTGGCAAGCAAAAGGTGCTGGACACCGCCGGCCGTATCGAGCGCTTCAAGCAAAAGTACGCAGCCAAGTAATTTGCAGCGACAACGGAAAAGGCAGCTTTGGCTGCCTTTTTTTGTTTACCCGCCTTGTGCTTGCTTTAGCTATTGTTTGCCCGCCTCGCGCGTCGCGCAGGGGCCTACCGTTAGAATTCGCCAAGCGAATTGCCAGACCTGCCCATGCTGAAAACCCCCGCCATCGAGTTCACGACCACGCCCTTCACGCAGAAAGTGCGTCTGCCGGGCTGGAGCCTGATCTTGCTGGGCTTGGCATATCTGCTGCCGGGCAGCCTGGGGCATGTACCCTGGCGTGGTGACGACCTCATCCATATCGCGGCAGCGGCGGGCATGCTGCGCGATGGTCACTGGCTGCTGCCACATGTCGCCGGCGCACCGATCTTCGATGCACCGCCGCTGCACTACTGGCTGGGCGCCCTGTTCGGCAAGCTGTTCGGCTGGCTGCTGCCGCTCCATGACGCGATCCGCCTCGCGACCGTCACGACCTGCTTCCTTGGTCTGTGGGTACTGCGTCGAGCTGCGCGCAGCCTGCTACCGCACGATCCAAAGGGCAACGGCAGCCTGCTACTGGCGATAGGCTCGCTGGGCCTGTTGCTGCACGCACACGAAGCCCAGCCTCAGATCACCCTGCTTGCCATGCTGACCAGCAGCCTGCTCGGTGCGGGCTGGATGCAGCGCGAACTGCGCACTGGTAGCATGATCCTGGGCGCGGCAACCGGCGGCGCATTCCTGACAATGGGGCTGCCGGGTTTGATACTTTGCGGGCCGGTTTTCGTCACCGCGGCCTGGCTGGCGCGTAAACCGGGGCTGCCGCTGCTCCAGGAGATCTGGCCCGGGCTGCTGTTGCTGGCTGGGTTGCTGTCGCTTTGGCCGCTGCTGCTGGCCTTCCAGGATCCGCTGCTGGTCCATCTCTGGTGGCATCAGGAGTGGCTCGACATCGTGCCGCAACTCAGCCCGCAGCGCCTGTCGAACACCCTTGGCCTGCTCAGCTGGTTTGCCTGGCCCCTGTGGCCTGTCGCTGGCTGGGCGCTATGGAACCGTCGCAGCCAGCTCAGGCAGGCCGAGTACGCCATCCCGCTGGCCAGTCTCGTCGCTGCGCTCCTGATCGTTGTTCTGACCGGCCCGACACGCCCGGCCAGCGCACTGCCCGTTCTGCCCGCGCTGGTCCTGCTGGCAGCCTCAGAGCTCACACGCCTGCGGCGCGGCGCGGTGAACTGGCTGGACTGGTTCGGCATCATCACCTTCACGCTGAGCGGCCTGTTCATCTGGCTGGCCTGGATCGCGTTGCATTTCGGCTGGCCGCAAGGCTTGTCACGCAATATCGTTCGCCTGGTGCCCGGCTTCGTCAGCGAAGTCGAGCCCTGGACCGTTGTCGTCGCGCTCACTCTCTCGCTGGGCTGGCTCATCGCACTTTGGCGCCTGCCCCGATTCGCGCTGCGGCCCGCACTGCACTGGGCGCTTGGCATCACGCTGACCTGGGGCTTGCTGACGACCTTGTGGCTGGACTGGTTCGACCACGACCGCAACTACACCCGCGTCATGCAGGAGATCGAAGCGCATGCAGGCCCTGCACCGGCCTGCGTGGCAACACTCAACGTTGGTGCTTCGCAGATTGCGGCGCTGGACTATTTCACCCAGCTGACTGTCTTGCCCTATGCGCCGGGCGACATGCGCTGCACATTGCTGGTGAGCTACGCATCCGGCCGAAATGCGCTGGTTGAAGCACCTGCAGGCTGGATTCGCATCCAGGAAATCGACAAGGGTCGTGGCCGCTTCCGCGAGCAGATCCATCTCTACAGGCGTATTGAGCCAGGCCTGAGTCCGGCGGGGGCTCAGCGCCCGCGTTCCTGATTTTCTGCCGCCGCGAGCGCTGCGAGGGCCTGCTGGAAATCCACAGCGGTCAGCTCGCCGTGCAAGCATCGATAGCGCAGCAAGATCTGCTGAATGAGCACCACTTCGGCCCGGCAGCGCTGGATCGCAGTAAGCCCTTCTGCCGTAGCACTCCCTATGCCCGCCAGGCTTGCCAACACTTCCAGTTGAGGCTCGGCTTCCTGCCCTTCGGCCAAGGCTGGCGCAAGCCGCAGGGCATTTGGCCAGCTTACGGACTCACAAGCGTTCAACAAGGCACGTTGCAACAGGATGGGCAGCTCTGCAGCGCTCCAGCACACCAGCCGGGTTCCGGCATTGATGCGCGCAAGGAACTGCTGCAACAGCTCACGCTCACTGCCACCCTCCAGCGCCCACTGATGGCAGCGCATGCCGTCGGCACCGTGTTCGATCGCCGCCAGCGCCACGACCCGCTGCAAGGCCGCCGGCAAGCTGTCGGGCTTATCGGCAGCGCGCTGCTTCTGCAATGCGTATTCGATGACCTGGAAGTCCGACAGCCCGGCTGGCAAGGCATGCAACGCGCGCAGACCTGCTACGTCGGGCTCGCAAGCCAGACGAAAAGCCAGAGTGGTAGTGCTCAAGAACACAGCGCTCCGTATCAGGCGGGGAACACGCCCGTCGACAAGTAGCGATCACCACGATCGCAAACGATGGACACGATCACGGCGTTTTCCAGCCTCTGCGCCAGTTGCAACGCGACACTCATCGCACCACCAGAAGAAATGCCGGCGAAGATGCCCTCCTCGCTCGCCAGCCGACGCGTCAGGTCTTCCGCATCGGCTTGCTCTACCGTGAACACTTCATCGACGCGGCTGGCATCGAAGATGCGCGGAAGGTATTCGACCGGCCATTTGCGGATACCCGGAATTTGCGCGCCATCGGCGGGCTGGCAACCGATGATGCGCACCGCGGGACTCACCTCCTTGAGGAAGCGCGAAGTGCCCATGATGGTGCCCGTCGTACCCATGCTGCTGACAAAATGGGTAATACGCCCACCGGTCTGCTCCCAGATCTCCGGTCCCGTACCCTCGTAGTGCGCCAGCGGATTGTCCTGGTTGCCGAACTGGTCAAGGATGATGCCCTTGCCCTCATTGCGCATGCGCTCCGCCACATCACGGGCCAGCTCCATGCCACCTTCGCGCGGCGTCAACACGAGTTCGGCGCCATAGGCACGCATGCTCTGACGGCGTTCGATGCTCTGGTTCTCCGGCATCACGAGAATCATCTTGTAGCCACGGATGGCTGCAGCCATCGCCAGCGCAATGCCGGTATTGCCGCTGGTGGCCTCGATCAGGGTGTCGCCGGGCTTGGTGTCGCCGCGCGCTTCGGCACGCACGATCATCGACAGGGCGGGCCGGTCCTTCACGGAACCAGCAGGATTGTTGCCTTCCAGCTTGGCCAGGACGACGTTGTTACGACGTTCGGCCTCGGCGCCGGGCAGGCGTTTCAGGCGCACGAGTGGGGTGCGCCCGACATAATCTTCAAGTGTTGGGTAGGTGTAGGCCATGGGGATCATCATTCTTCAGCGCTGGCGGCGCAATGATAACCCCTGCCCTCTCACGCTGCCGCTTCAGCCCTGCTGAATGCGCCCTACGGTTTCACCCAGGCGGTCAGTCTCCTGTCGCAGTTGCTCCAGTTGGCCGCGCATGGCTTCGAGGTGGTCGGCCATCATGCCCATCATCTGGCGCACAGCTTTCAAGGGCGAACCCGCTTGGGCGCGGGTGCCATCGATCAGGCGCTGGGTCGCGAGCAGGGTTTCACGATGCTCAGGTGGCGCAGAGTCGATGAAGTCCTGGATCAACTTCTCGCGCTCGGCAAAGAATGTTGCCGGGTCACGGCGGGCCAGCTGGCTCCAGTAGTCAAAATCAAATTCCGCTTCGGGCATGTCAGGGCTCCAATCGCATCGAAACTCGTCGTTATTCAGGTCTGGTTTACCTTGATGCTACTTGGCGACTGGTAACGGTTCAAGAAAGCGACATGCCACATGGCAGCGTTCAGCGCGACATCCCGCACGCAGCAACGAAAACGGCCGCTTGCGCGGCCGTTCTGTTTTGACAGGTGAAAAAGGGTTCAGCGGCTTCAGGCTGCCAGAGCGAAGGATTTGTGTTCGAGGAGCAGTTGGGCCCGCGTGACATTACGCTGGTCGCCCATCCCCCCCAGCAGCTCCTTCATGTCGAGGATCAATACGATCTGGCCGTTGGACAGCGTCGAGACACCTGCCACGCCCTTGGGACGGAAGTCGTCCAGCGACTTGATGACCGCATCTTCGCGACCGGCAAAACTGTCGATGGCGAGGATGAAGCTTTGCTCGGCCGTCTGCATGAGCACGCCGTACTCAGGCACACGATCCTGTGGCCAGCCCAGCAATCCAGCGAGCGTGACTATCGGCAACACCTCGCCACGCACGACCATCGTGGCCCGCCCGCCCAGCTCCTGCACTTCGGCCGAATGGATCGGCAGGATCTCGCGCACCATAGACAGCGGAACGGCGAAAGGTTGCTCATTGAGGCAAACCAGCAACACCGGCAGGATAGCCAGCGTAAGCGGTAGAGAGATGATGAAGGTCGTACCCTTGCCCTGTTCGGAGCGGATGTCGATGGTGCCATTGAGCTTCTGGATGTTGGTACGCACCACATCCATGCCCACACCGCGACCCGACACGTCGGAAATCTGGGCCGCAGTCGAGAAGCCGGGCAGGAAGATGAGGTTGAAACTCTGACGCTCATCCATGGTATTGGCTTCCTCATCGGTGATGAGGCCCTTCTCGACAGCTTTGGCCCGCAGCCTCTCGGCGTTCATGCCGCGTCCGTCGTCTGCCACGAGAATCAGGATGTGATCGCCTTCCTGACGCGCTTCGAGACGCACGATGGACTTTTCGGGTTTGCCCGCGGCCGCGCGGTCCTGCATCGCTTCGACGCCATGGTCGACTGCGTTGCGGATGAGGTGGATGATGGGATCGGACAAATCCTCGATCATGGTCTTGTCGATCTCGGTTTCTTCACCTGTCAGCACCATCTCGACATCCTTGCCCAGCGAACGTGCAAGGTCGCGAGCAATGCGCGGATATTTCTGGAACAGGCGTCCAATCGGCTGCATGCGCGTTTTCATGACAGCGTTTTGCAGATCGGACACCAGCAAATCGAGCTGGCTCACAGCCACGTCCAGCGCATGCAGCGTGTCGGTATCTGACTTGCCGTTGAGGATGTCGCTACGCAGCGCGTTGAGGCGGTTCTTGGTCAGGCCGATTTCACCGGACAGGTTGAGTACCTGGTCAAGCCGTGCGGTATCGACGCGGATCGAGTTATCGCGCACTTTTTCGCTGTCACGGCGACCGCCAGGGGGGCCTTGATAGCCGGGCTTGTCGGTTTCACGACGGCCTACGGCATTCTTGATGATCTGCTCTGCTGCGGAGTCCGTGAGTCCGCTGTCGGCAGCGACGACTGGCGCTGCAACGACCACCGGTTCGGCGACAGGAGCAGGGGTACCCGTCACTGCCGCGTAGAGGCCATTCCAGTCCAGATCCGTCGACGCAGCGGCTGGCATCACCGCTGCGACCGGCACAACCGGAGCAGCCACAGGAGCCGCCGGTGCAGCCGGCGCGCTGGCATTGCCGCCTTTGAGCTCACCAGCGATGGCGAGTCGCAGGGAGCTGATCAGCTCGGGGGCTGCGGGTTTAGGCTGCATGCCCCGCTCCAGCTCACCAAACATCGTGCGAACCGACGAAGTAGCCAGCAGGATCACGTCCAGCACTTCCGGCGTAACTGTCAGCTGCCCGTTGCGCAGCAGGTCGAACAGGTTCTCGGTCAGGTGACACAGCGTGACCATCTCGGTCGCGTTGAGGAAGCCTGCCCCGCCCTTGATTGTGTGGAAACCGCGGAAAATCTCGTTGAGCAACGCCCGGTCATGTGGCGTGCGCTCCAGATCGACCAGTTTGTTGTCGACACCGGACAGCAAGTCACCTGCCTCAACCAGAAAGTCCTGCAGCAGGTCTTCCATCCCGGAAAAATCACTCATCTTGTGCTCCCGTTCTTCGTTCGACTGGTCTGCATCAGAAACCAAGGCTTTCGAGCAGGTCATCGACCTGCTCCTGCCCGGTCACCACGTCAGTGCGTCCCTCGGCATTGATCACCGGACCATTGAGCAAGCCCTCGTGTTCCGGCGTGCGCTTGTTCTCCGGCACGAACTCGATCAAGGCCTTGAGCAGTTCAGCTTCCAGCGTGGCGGCCATGTCTACGATCTTCTTGATCACCTGACCCGTCAGATCCTGGAAGTCCTGCGCCATGATGATTTCCATCAGCTGTGCGTTGACGAGCTTGCTGTCCTGCGCAGTCTGACCAATGAACTCACGGGTCTCGGCAGCCAGTTGCTTGAATTCGTCCACCGACAGCTGTTTGGCATACAGCATTTCCCAACGTTTGTTGAGCGCAGTAGCATGCGCCTCGACCTTGTCCTGCACAGGCTTGGCCACGTCAGTGGCATTCAGCACCCGGCTGGCTGCCTGTTCAGTCATCTGGGAAATGTAGGACAGGCGCTGGCGAGCATCAGGCAGCTTCTGCGCCGTCTCCGAAAGCATCCGGTCGTAGCCCAGTTCGCGAATCGTGTCATGCAACAGACGCGTCATCTGGCCAATACGGTTGAATGCCTTGTCCTGCCTGACCTCGTCATCAAGAACTGTGTGATCAGCGTCAGTGCTGGCACCTGCCTTGCTCGACACCTGATCGAACAATTCTTCCAGCTCGCTCGAATCCCCTGATTCATCCAGCTTTGCTGTCGGTGCAGCGGGGGCTGCAGCGGCAACCGGCTTGCCTTGCGAACTGGCTACTGAATCGAAAAGATCCTGCAGTTCGTCGTTATCGCCGGCACCGTCTGCCGACGCTACAACTTCCAGCTGGGGCTTTGTGGAAGTTTCCGTAATTGAGTCGAACAACGCTTGCAGATCGGCGTTGTCGCCCGCTTCATCTGTCGTTAGCCGCTTGGCCATGGCTACGCTCCTCGTATGCTTTTCAGGTTCGTGGGCAAGCCAGGATCAGGCCGCAGCCTTCTTGTCGAGCTTCTCGAAAATCTTGCCGAGCTTCTCTGACAGCGTCGCCGCGGTGAAAGGCTTGACGATGTAGCCTGAAGCACCTGCCTGCGCAGCTTCAATGATGTTTTCCTTCTTCGCCTCGGCCGTGATCATCAACACGGGCAGATGTTGCAGCTGCGAGTTGGCGCGGATGTTCTTGAGCAGCTCAATGCCCGTCATGTTGGGCATGTTCCAGTCGGTCACGACGAATTCGAAGCCGCCTGCGGCCAGCTTCTGCATGGCCACGACACCGTCTTCCGCCTCGTCGACATTGGTATAGCCGAGCTCTTTGAGCAGGTTGCGCACAATCCGGCGCATCGTGGAAAAGTCATCGACGACAAGAAACTTCATTTTGGGATCCGACATGACTGTTCTCCGGTTAGTCGCGGTTACGAAGGAGGTAGGGGCGCAGCGTATCGGACAAGATATCTGCATCAAATTTGGCTACGTAGGCATCCACACCCACTGACTTGCCCATCGAGCGGTTGGCCTCTGAAGACAGCGATGAGTGCATCACAACAGGAATACCGTCAAAACGCGGGTCGTTCTTGATATTGCGCGTCAACACGTAGCCATCCATTTCAGGCATCTCGGCATCGACGAGGATCATCGTCAGTTCGTCAGCGAGATGGCGCTTCTGCTGGTGCGCGTGATTGGCCATGCCTTCGAGACGCGTCCAGGCCTCCAGCCCGTTCATTGCATGCTTGTGATATACGCCCAGCTTGTCGAGCACTTCGGCAATCTTCTTGCGCGCGACAGCCGAGTCGTCGACGAAGAACACGTTGATATCGCGCGTCTTGTCGATCGGCTGGATTGCGCCAATCGGAGCCTCACCGAAGGTCTGCGCAAGGATGGTCTCGACATCGAGGATGGAAACCAGCTTGCCATCGGGCAGATCGGTGATTGCGGTGATGAATGAATTGGCACCGGCCTGAACGTTGTCTGGCTGGCGCACCTTGTCCCAGTCAACGCGGATGATGCGATCCACCTCGTGCACCAGGAAGCCCAGCGTGCGCTTGCTGTACTCGGTCACCATCATCGAACCACCCAGCGGCTCACCCGGCTTGGCGATGCCGATCACCTTCGCCAGCGACAGCACGGGGATAACATTGCCGCGCAGCGAAATGAGGCCTTCGACGCCGTGGGGCATGTTGGGCGAACGGGTCACGAAGGGGGCTTTCGACACCTCGCGAACCTTGAAGACGTTGATCCCGAAAATTTCGCTCGATCCGAGCGAGAAGAGCAGGATCTCCATGCGGTTGGAGCCCACCAGTTTGGTGCGGGCATCGACCGCTTCGAGCAGATTGTTATCAGCGCGTTCCATGCGTTCCTCTCAACTCAGGCTGCAAGATGGACACTGTCCGGGGCCAGCATCGAACGAATGGCGTCAGCCAGACGGTGCGGCTCGAACTTGGGGACATAGGCATCCACACCCACGGATTTCCCGAGGGTCTGGTTCGACATTGATGACAGCGACGAATGCATCAGCACGGGCACACCGTCGAAGCGCGTGTCGGACTTGATCTTCTTGGTCAGGATGTAGCCATCCATCTCAGGCATCTCGACGTCGGTAAGGACGAGGTGCACCAACTCCCAGACTTTGCGGCCGGTCGTTTCGGCATGGTTGGCCATGCGCTCCAGTTCATCCCAGGCCGCGCGTCCGTTGACCGCTGCCACCCCCCGAACACCCAGAGACGCCAGGGTGCGCTCGATCTGCCGACGAGCGACAGATGAGTCATCCGCGTAGAAAACAGTGAAATCACGGTTGAGCGGCGTGATGTCGCGATAGACCGACTCTTCGTCGTAACCGGAGGTCTCGGAGAGCACCTTCTCGACGTCCAGCATCATGATCAGTTTGTCAGGCTCAATCTCCGTAACCGCCGTGACCAGACCACCCATACGGTTGGTCAGCATGTCTGGTGGCACGCGCATCTGCGACCAGTCCAGGCGCAGAATGGTATCCACACCCTCGACGAGGAAGCCCTGGGTGTGACCGTTGTATTCGGTGACGATCATGATCTCTCGCCTGGCTTCCTGCGTGACGCCACAGTACTTCGAGAGATCGACAACCGGCACCAGTTGGCCACGCAGCGAGACCATGCCTTCGACGCCCGAGGGCATGTCCGGGGCGGCTGTGATCGGCGGCGTTTTCATGACTTCGCGCACCTTGAAGACATTGATGCCGAAGCTCTCTCGACGCCCGGTTCGGGAGTCCAGACCCAGGGTGAACAACAAGATCTCCAGCTTGTTCGTCCCGGCCAGGCGGGTTCTCGCATCAATGTTCTTCAACAGCTCTGACATGGTCATCTCCGGTGTGTGTCGTTCCCGGTGTCAGCGCCACTCTGTGAATCGCGCCAACCCAAGAGGCTTTACGGCTCCCGAATCACAAACTTGAACCCCGGATCTCGCGTGCTCTCGGGCCTTGCTACACAACCGTTTCCGTCCCTCGCCAGAAGCGGGAAAGATCGTCGCAAAGCCAGTCAGGATGAGGGTTCGCGAAGACATGTGCCGCGCCGAGCGAGCCGGCTGCAAGCCAAGGTAAAAAGGTGTGTCAGGCGCGGAAACCGATGCGGAAACCGCCCCAGTGGCGTCCCTGAACATAGACCGGCGCCGAGATGTCGTGCAGGACCTCACCGGTATCACGGCGGTAGGTCTGCACGAGGTAAGGCTGCTCGTGCGCTCCGCAACGGCGCCCGACCGGATCCCCGAAAATGCGCTTGGTTCTGTTATGCACAATATCTACCGCCGGGTCGCCCGTCAGGGGCTTGGTATAGCGGCGGTTATGCGTGGGAAAGTAGCCTCGCCTATCCACTGCGCCTGCATAGACACACTGGGCATGGCGCTCCAGCACAGGCTCCTGGATTGCCGGCAGGATTTCGTCAGTCAGACTGTCAAACCGGGTTTTGTACTTCTGCGGCTGCGTGCCGGGGATCGGGATGTAGTTCTCGTCGAACAGATCTTCGAGCCGGATGCGACCGCTCACTACCGCCTGATCGAGAGCTGCCGACACCGCGCGGGCGGCCGCGACGACGATCTCCGGCATTGCCGCGTGGATGCGCGTGGCATCTTCGCCCTGTGCGCCCAGTTTGAAGACATTGGCAACCTCCAGCATGTTGGCTGCCTGCAGCCGCAACTGGCTGGCGCGCTGCTGTGCCTGCCCGGCAAGATCCTGATTGGTGGCTGCGCCGGCAATCGTCTCGTCGATCAGGGTATTCAGTTGCTCGGCCTCCCTGCCACGTTCGTCCAGAGCCGTCACCACACTGCCCACACAATCCTGTGTCTCGCGAGCGCCCGCCTCGATGCGCTCTAATCGTCCAGCAATTTCATGCACCAGACGCGCCCCTTGGGCCGCCTCCTCCATGCTGCCGGAGATGGCCTCCATAACGGTACGGCTCTCCTGCCGGATGATCTGTATTACGCCACCAATATCGCTGGTCACCCGTGTCGTCCGTTCGGCCAGACCGCGCACCTCGTCAGCCACCACAGCAAATCCGCGCCCCTGCTCGCCCGCCCGCGCAGCCTCGATGGCGGCGTTCAACGCAAGCATGTTGGTCTGGTCGGCGATGGCATGTATCTCGTCGACCGACGCGATGACCCGTTTCACGTGAGCATCCAGCCCGGTCATCATGGCGGCCGAGGCCTCGGCCTGACGCGCCAGCCCCTCCATCTGGCTGACGCTCTGCCGCACAGCCTCGCGCCCCTCGCTGGAAAGTGCCGCCGCGTTACGCGCAATGCCCGCAGCCGTCCGTACCTGCTCCTGCATATGCTGCACTTCAGCGCCCATGCGATGGATGGACTCCGCTGTCTGCACCGCCTGATCACGCTGTTTTGTCGAGCTCGCCATGATCGCATCGGCTCCCTCAAGCACAGCCTTGGCGCGCTCATCGAGCTGGTTGGCGTCGGCCACTGACTTGCCAAAGGCACTCTGCATCGATCCCAGCAAGGTATTGAGCGCTGCGCCCAAACGTCCGGCTGCGTCCTGACCTTCAGGTGCACGGCGCGACAGATCGCCGTCGCGATGTACCGCCTGCAGCAGCCCCAACGCGTTCGTTGGCCCGGCCGCGGCACGCTGGCCTGCCCAGCGCAACGCGAAATAAACGGCTGCTGCAACGCCAGATCCGGCAGCGAACAAACCGGGCCAACCCATGCCGATCAGGGTCAAACTGGCTGCGCACCATAGTGCGGCCACACAGCCAAGCAGTAACGACAACCCGGTCCCGCCCATGTCTCCCCCTTGTCCAATCCCCCGAAGCCTGCAACGGGAATGGTGCTCATTCGAGTGTTATCGGATTCATGGGCAGGAGACTTGAGCCCGCCGTCAGCGCCTGAAAATACAAAGGGTTGCCGCAAGCCCTGCAGCTTGCGGCAACCCCGTGGCAACCGACCGGCGACGCGCGCCGATCGCCTGGATCAGTTGATCGAGAAGAGCTTGGAGAAGTTGGCGATATCCAGCACCTGGCGAACACTACCGCTCACGCCGACGAGCGACACATCGCGGCTTGCCGCCTTGGCCTTATCACGCAACATCAGGAGCATGCCCAGCGCAGAACTGTCGAGATAGGACACCTCGGCCATGTCAACCTTGACCGCGCGAGCTCCCGACTGTTGCAGGAGCTTCTCGACAGCCTCGCGGAATTCACGATGCGCCTTGAAATCGAAGCGCCCCACGAGACGCAGGGTCGCCGCGCTGTCGCTCACTGTCACACTCGTATCCATGCACAACCTCCGTTTGCTTCTGTAAACCCGGTTAACGTCATTTCTCAAACAGCCTTGAGGCCAACCTGAGCTGGCCGCAAAGTCAGCGAATGTTACGCAACTTTTCGGTCAGAAGGCCGGGAATATCCTTCAAGGACGCCACTTCGCTGGCGCCCCCAATCATCGCGGCCTCGCGCGGCATTCCCCACACTACCGAGCTTTTCTCATCCTGGGCAACCGTCCAGGCGCCAGCTTGCTTCATGGCAAGCATACCCTGTGCGCCATCCTTCCCCATGCCCGTCAATAACACCCCCAAAGCCCTGCTTCCCAACAGTTCAGCGGCGGAATTGAACAGTACGTCAACCGAAGGGCGGTGCCTGTTGACCGGGTTGGCGTCCGACAAGCCGCAGACAAAACCGCCACCCGCCGCCTTGCGCAGATACAGATGCGAATGTCCGGGTGCCAGATAAGCGACACCGGAACGAATGCGCTCTCCATCCTCGGCCTCTTTGACCGCCAGCCGCGAGACCGAATCGAGACGTTTGGCAAATGAGGCGGTAAACATCTCGGGCATGTGCTGCACGATCAGGATCGGGGGCATCTCCGCCGGCAAGGGTGAGAGCACCTCCTTGATTGCCTCGGTGCCACCGGTCGAGGCGCCAATCATGATGAAGCGATCGGACAAAGCCCGCCCACTCAAAGCTGTTGCGGGTGACGCTGGCTGACTGGTCGCTGCGCTCTGTTGTCTGGCACTCACGTTGGCAGATCCGTAGGTTGTGGCGATGCTCCGGCGCGCCTGCCAGGCCGCGCGGATCTTCTCGCAGATTTCGTCGGCGGCAGCCTGGATGCCGGTAGCCGTCATGCCTTTTGGCTTCGAAATGAAGTCCACGGCACCCAGCTCCAGAGCCTTGAGGGTGACTTCGGAACCTCGCGCTGTCAGGCTGGAAATCATCACCACCGGCATCGGTCGCAAGCGCATCACCTTGTCAAGAAAATCCAGACCGTCCATGCCCGGCATTTCGACGTCGAGGGTCATCACGTCCGGATTGAGCGCCTTGATGTCCTCGCGCGCCTGCGATGCGCTGGCCGACGCCCCCACGACCTGCATATCAGGCGCGCTATTGATGATTTCGGTGAGCACTGCCCGCATGAGGCCCGAATCATCCACGACAAGCACCTTGATCTTCATTTCATCACCTCCTGCGCCGCGCCTCAGAAGAGCTCCACGTCGCCACCAATCGGTTGCCGCAAACTTGCCGCGTACTCGCGCTCGCGTTGCAACAGGGTTTCATTGCGTAACTGGACAAGTTTCTTGACCATCACGCGGCCCGTCCGGGGGAAGAAGTAGACCTTGCGTGCGTAGATATCCAGCATGTCGTCGGCAACAACACGGATCCTCTCCAACGCGAGAAACCCGCGTACAAAATGCGCATTCTTGTCACCAACCTGTGAGCTGGACAGCGCATCCATGACGCGTGCGCCACCAAATACCTTGGCCTCGAGGTTTTCGCGACGAGCGCCTAGCTTCAGCAGGTGGTTGATCAACACCTCCATCGCGAAGGTGCCATAACGAGCCGAACCGGAATCGAGGCCGCAACTGCCACCTTCAGGCAACATGAAGTGGTTCATGCCGCCAATGTTGAGGCGTGTGTCACGCAGGCAAGCCGAAACGCAGGACCCCAGCACCGTCACGATGCCGAGATTCTCGGTGGTCACGTAATACTCACCGGGCAGGATCTTGGCCGTCTCGCAGCCAAAGACCCGGTCGAAGTAGAGATTCGTAGCGAAGTTAGCAGCGCCCCCCTCAGGGGCGAGCGCCAGTACCTGCTTTCGCATACACGGTTCTTCCCAATGAGCGGAACAGCTTTGCCGCGTGCATGAAGTTCTCGGAGTGCCCGGCGAACAGCAGGCCATCATCACGCAGCAACGGCAAGAACTTCTCGAGAATGGCGTGTTGGGTTGGCTTATCGAAGTAAATCATCACATTGCGACAGAAGATCACGTCGAACTGTCCCTGCAAGGGCCAACGGTTGTCGAGCAGGTTGACGCGCATGAAAGTGATGAGCTTCTGCAGCTCAGGCCGCACGCGCACATGCCCATCCTGCGCACCCGTGCCACGCAGGAAAAATTTCTGCAGGCGCGCTTTCTCCATGCGTTCCACACGGTCCTCTGTGTAGACGCCACGCTCGCCATGCGCAAGCACGTTAGTATCCAGATCGGAAGCGATGATCTGCACTGGCGGCGTCATGCTGCCGAACGCCTCGCAGGCCGTAATGGCCAGCGTGTAGGGCTCTTCGCCCGTCGAAGCCGCGCTGCACCAGATGCGGATCGGCCGGCGATCGGAAATCTTGCGCAGATGTTCGCCGAGAATTTCGAAGTGATGAGCCTCGCGGAAAAAGGACGTCAGGTTGGTCGTCAGCGCATTGACGAATGCTTCCCACTCGGCTGCGTCGTGCCCGCTCTCCAACTGGTCAAGGTAATCGACGAAGCGTTTGAGACCCTTGGCACGCAGGCGACGGGCAAGACGGCTGTAGACCATGTCCTGCTTCACTGGAGACAGAGAGATGCCCGCGCGTTGATAGATCAGCTTGCGTACGCGTTCGAAGTCGGCAGCCGTGTAGGTGAACTCTCGCGTACCGATGTCAGACGTTGCAGGACGCGTCTCCAGGCTTTCGCGCAACTTGCGGGCAGCATCCAGACCGGACATTCCCGTAAGGCCTGCACTGCGGGTATGGCTCTCCGGTGCGCTGGCCAATGATGGCTTGAGTGGTTGAACCACGTGCAGATCCCTCCAGATGTTGAATCAATAATGTGGTTTGGCGCGCTCGCTCAAAGCGTGAAGATCGAGCTCGCGTCGCGCAGCGTACGCGCCTGGTCAGACAGGCTTTCTGCCGCCGCTGCAGCCTCTTCAACCAGCGCCGCGTTCTGTTGCGTCACCGACTCCATCTGCGCAACCGCCTGCGTTACCTGCTCGATGCCCGAAGCCTGCTCCTTGCTGCTTTGGGCGATTTCAGTGACGAGTGCCGACAGAGACTGGAAACGCTCGACCAGGCTGCCGATGGTGCCGCCAGCCTGCTCAACGAGCTGAACGCCTCCATCCACCCGGGCTACCGAATCAGCGATCAAGCCCTTGATCTCGCGTGCAGCTTGCGCACTGCGCTGAGCGAGATTGCGCACCTCGCTGGCCACCACAGCAAAGCCGCGTCCCTGCTCGCCTGCGCGTGCGGCCTCCACCGCAGCGTTGAGCGCAAGAATGTTGGTCTGGAAAGCAATCGAGTCGATCACACTGATGATGTCCGCAATCTTTTTGCTCGACTGCTGGATCTCGGCCATGGTCGTCACGACTTCGCGCACCATTTCGCCGCCCTGACGTGCAACCTCGTTCGATGCCTCCGCAAGGCGCTGCGCTTCGACCGCATTGCCTGCATTCTGTTTGACCGTCGCGTTCAGCTCTTCCATCGACGACGCCGTCTCTTCCAGGCTGCTGGCTTGCTCTTCTGTACGCGAAGACAGATCCGCGTTGCCACTGGCAATTTCGCCCGATGCCGTGCTCACGGCCTCAACAGCATGCTGGATGCCGCCTACAACCTCACGCAACTGCTCGACTGTCGCATTCGTATCCGCCTTGATCTGGCCGAGCGTGCCCCGGTAATCCGCCGTGATCTGCCGCGTCAGGTCGCCCTGGGCTATTGCCTTGAGTACGCTTGCGACATCTGCGAGCCCCGCGGACACCGCTCCGGTCAAACGATTCAGGCCTTCAGCCAAAGTCTTGAAGAAGCCGCTCTTGCCGACCACCGACAACTGACGGGTGAAGTCACCATTGCCAGCGGCCTCAATGAGACCCGCAACCTCTTCCTCGGCCGCCACTTCATCCGTGCGATCGACCCACTCCACAGCGGTGCCGATGCGATCCCCCTTGTCGGTGAATACCGGCGTCACACCCAACGAGAAAGTGCGACCACCCAGCTTGACGGTGGCATTGTGCGTACTCTTCAAACCGGCCAGCATGCCACGCTGGTGCGCCGGATTCTTGTGGAAGACGTCGATGTTGCTCCCCATCAGCGTTGCCACATTGAAGGCGGGCAAATCGCGCCTGATGTCCGCTTCGGCAGCAGACAGCATCTGCACGATGGCGCGGTTCATGTAGATGATGTTGTAGTCACGGTCGGCAATCATCACGTTGGTCGCCACGTTGTCCAGACCGATCTTGATGCGCTGCGTTTCCTCGGCTGCGCGGCGCGATTCGGCCAGATCGAAGCCCAACCGGCTCTGCATCGCTTCGAGGGCATGGAAGACTCGCCCGACTTCATCGTTGCGCGTAATTTCCATGCGACTGGTGTAGTTGCCCATCACCACAGCGCGCGCTACCGTCGTCACCTGCTGTAACGGAACCACCACATAGCGTGAGAACCACCAACTCATCAAGCCGCCGAGGGCCAGGCCGGCGCCCCCCAGACCGATCAGCGCAGTGCGCTCGCCACCCTCGGCCTTATCCAGCCCCAGCCACACCGCAACAAGCATCATCGCGGCCATCACTCCGTACACCATCAGTGCGCGTACCTGCATGCTGAAGCGATCAGCAAGATCTTCGATCCTCGCCTTGTTCTTCGAAATCACCCGCCCTCGACGCACACACAGGCCCTTCGCACGCCCCTCGCGGAATTCACGATAGGCCTGCTCGGCCGACTCGACCTGCGCTCGCGTCGGCGTGCGACGGACCGAGATGTAGCCGGTTACGACGCCGTTCTCGAACATCGGCGCAGCATGCGCCTCCACCCAGTAATGGTCGCCGTTCTTGCAGCGATTCTTGACCATGCCGATCCAGGGCAGACCCTCACTCAAGGAGCGCCAGAGGTCAGCAAAGGCCTCGGGCGGCATGTCCGGGTGGCGCACAATGTTGTGTGGCGCCCCGATCAGTTCAGTCTCGGTGAAGCCACTGATGTCGATGAAGTCGCGGTTTACGTAGGTGATGCGACCCTTCGTATCGGTCTTGGACACGATCATCGTGTCCTGCCCGAGGGGCAACTCGTGATTCGTCACAGGCATGTTGATACGCATGGGATCCTCCCGCTTCAGGTGAAGCCATCAACCAGTTCGGAGACTACTGAAAAATCGTCAAAACTCTGTCCACTCATCGTGTCCGGAAGCTGCAGCGGACGCCTTTGCCTTGCCATTCCCGACCGGGCGGGATAGCGCAGCAGCCCTTGGCTTCGATGCCCTGTCGAGCTTGGCAGGTCGAGCGGCATCAGGCGCCACAACCGCCGGCTTGTCCGCACGGACAGCTTTGGGTACTGCAGCGGCCGCAGGCTTCACCGATTCGCGCACCACGCCTGTCCTGATTGTGGTGTTACCAAGCTTGAACTGCGCCACTGCTACATTCAGCTGGCGAGCCTGATCTTCAAGACTCTCCGCCGCCGCCGCCGCTTGCTCGACCAATGCAGCGTTCTGTTGCGTCACTTCATCCATCTGCGTAACGGCATTGCTGACCTGTGCGATGCCCTCTGCCTGCTCGCGACTGGCGGCTGCGATCTCGCTGACCAGACCGGACACATCCTGCACACTGCTCACGAGGCTGCTCATCGTGTCGCCCGCCTCGGCAACCAGTTGGCTACCGGTAGTGACAGTCTCCACGCTATTGTCGATCAGGGTCTTGATCTCCCGTGCGGCCTGGGAACTGCGCTGTGCAAGATTGCGAACTTCACTCGCCACCACCGCAAAGCCCCGCCCCTGATCACCCGCCCGCGCCGCCTCGACAGCTGCATTGAGGGCAAGGATGTTGGTCTGGAAGGCAATCGAGTCGATGACGCCGATGATGTCCGCCATTTTCTGGCTGGAGGCCTGGATTGCGCTCATGGTTTCCACCACACGCTGCACCATCTCCCCCCCCTTGACAGCCACATCGTTCGAAGCTGTCGTCAGTTCTTCGGCACGCATGGCACTCTCGGCGTTCTGCTTTACCGTGGAGTTCAACTCTTCCATGCTCGCAGCGGTTTCCTCCAGGCTGCTTGCCTGTTCCTCGGTTCGCGACGACAAGTCAGCGTTGCCACTGGCAATCTCCTGCGCAGCCGTGTTGACCGCATGTGTCGCCGTCTCGATCTGTTGCACGACCTCACGCAAACGCTCGACTGTGGCATTCACATCCTGCTTGAGCTCGGCAAACATCCCCTCGTAGTCAGCATGGATGTGCTGGGTCAGGTCGCCCGCCGCCATGGCCTTCACGACGCGCATCACGTCGGTCAATCCATTCGAAGCCACTTGTGTCAGGCGGTTCAGACTCACCACCATGTCGCGATATCCGTTCGCAAAGGCTGTCTCGTCACCGCGCTGCGAAAAGTCACCACGCGCCGCAGCGTCAGCCAGGCGACCGATCTCGTTACTCACCCCAAGCAGCTTGCGCTTGATATCTCGCGCTGCATTGGTAATAACCATCTTCTGACCCGGCAACTCGGGCATATCGGCAGCGAAGTTGCCGTCGGCATATTGCTTGAGCACTTCGACAAACTTCATCTTGGTGTCGATATGGCCTTGCGCCAGAGCGTTTGTTCCACGAGCCATCTCGGCGTAAGCCCCGAGCATGCCCGCCGGGTCGATGCGATAACTGATGTTTCCCGATTCGTGCTCATCGCAGATGCGCTTCTGCTGCAAGACGATGGTCCGCAAAGCTTTCACGACCTCGCTTACGTCTCTGGCAATGGCAGAGAACTCGTCACGAGACTCCATCCTCAAGTCAACGTCCATTTCGCCAGAAGCAAGACGCGAACAGGCTCGCGTCAGTACATCGACGGAACGCCGTACGCCCCTGCGTACCGCGATGAAACACAAAAGCGCCAACAGCGTCGAAACCCCCAAGACGGCGAACACCAGGTTTCGCTCCGCCTTCAGATACCGCAGACGAGTCTCGATCTGCGAATCGAACTCATTCGCCGCAAGATCCGCCAACGCATACGCAGCATCGATTGCCTTGGTCGCCTTGCCAAAAATCTCCGCAGGTTCTGCCGTGATTCGCTCGCCCAGGACCTGGGTCTTCAGTGCCTCGTCAAAGTCTTTGGTTGCGGACAAATAGGTCTGGATGACCGTTTCGAACCTGGCATTCAATGAAGGCGCTGCCGCGATTGCCTTGGCAAGCATCGACTTGGCCTGGGCCTGAGTAATCAGCGCAACTTCATGATTGACGCGCAAGGCCGAAAGATCTGCCTCGCGCGCCTGCTTTGTCGTCGCCAGCAAGGTTGCCTTTGCACGTACCCGTCCCATACGTTCTGCATTCGCTGGCAAGGAGGTCACGAACGTATCCATCAACGCGTAGCTGACGATCTCGGGATCGAGGGTCGCGTTTGTTTCATCTGCCACCTTGACGATGAAGTTGATCGCTGCCCCCACCAGATCAGTGTGGGCAGCGAAGCTGTCAGCCGCTGTCGCACCGCGTTGCGACAACACTGCTTCCGCAGTCTTCGCTATACGTTGCCAGTCAGTCAGCGCAGTGCCGCCCTCCAGACTCAACACCGCCTTGCTCACCTCAGCACTGGCAGCGCGAGCACGCGATTCAATATCCGGCAGGCGCGAGGTCATGTTGGTGTTACCGCTTATCACGGCTTGCATCACGCCCCTGTGCTCCTGCATGGCCTGGACCAGCAGACGCGCGGGTCTGTAGACAGGCGTCATCAGCTCTTCGCGGGCGGTAAAGGCAACGTCGTTGTTTATGCGTTTGACGAGAAGTACAGAAACCGCTGCTGCTGCTGCAAACATCACCACTACGGTGGCCAGAAGCTTTCGTTCAATGCCCAGCTTGTTCATGAACCGCGTTAGCGGTGCGATCAGGACGTCCATTTCAGCTCCGCTCAGTGAATGACGCTGTCAATAAGGCACATGTCTGAGGACATCATCATTCTTTCGATATCCAGCACGATCAGCATGCGCTCACCCACCGAGGCAAGACCGGCAATGTATTCGGCACCCACAGAGGAAGAGAACTCCGGGGCCGGCTTGATGCCGTCACTGGCGAGGGCCATGACATCCGAAACGCCGTCAACCACCGCGCCAACAACCCGACCCCCAACGTGCATGATGATCACCACGGTAAAGGCGTTGTAGTCCGCATCGCCCACGCCGATCTTGATGCGCAGGTCAATGATGGGAACGATGGTGCCGCGCAAGTTGATGACACCCTTGATGAATGCTGGCGCACCGGCGATGCGGGTTACCGAGTCATACCCACGGATCTCCTGAACCTTGAGAATGTCGATGGCGTATTCTTCCTGCCCCAGCGTGAAGGTCAGGTATTCCCCCGAGTGGCCTGCAGCCTGAATCGGTTGCGCGGCCCCGCTGTCAATGGCTCCCAGCATTTTTCCCCCCTTGCAGGAATGGTCGTCCGTATGCAGCTAACGGCAGACGCAATGGGGGACTTGAGTCCGAGAGGCAGCCTCGGGCTCCGGAAAATCTATACCGTGGAGTCAAAGGGCTTCGGCGGTTACCCCGGCCCTTGGCATCCCGGCGACGGCTGCGCCTTGGGTACCCGCAAGGGCATGGGCCAACGTGTTCATCGCTTGCGCCTCGCCCGGCGGGAATTTGGCCGCCTTGAGCACCAGTTCGCGCGAGATCTTCAGCATTCGCCAGGCAATTTCATGCAAAACGCATTGCGCCTCGAAGCGCGATTCACGTAGCTCTTCCTGACTCAGGCTGGCCCCCAGCTCAGCCAGCGCGGCGATGCCCGTGCTGGCATAGGCACGTTGCACCAGAATGAACCGGTCAAACGCTGAAGTCATGACGTCCTTGCAGCCTTGCGACAGGCCGGGAGTCTGCATCACCGAGTCATAGACACCCAGAATTTCTGCAATGCGCATGAATACTTCCTGCGCCTTCGCATCCACCTCTTGCAGATCGTCATCCGCCACTTCGGTGCGGGACATCTGGCGGCTCTCGCGCAGCAGCTCATGGATGATGCTGGTGAGCGCCGATTCATGTTCAGTCGGCATGACCTTCAACGCTATCGCAATGCGGTCTTCGGCAGATGGCTTGACTATCAGCGCAGCCAGAATCTCGGCCAGGGACATCAGCTTTCCCCCGGTCGAAATCCCCCTGCCGCGCACACCACGCGGGTAGCCGAAACCATCATCTGCTTCGTGGTGCTCAAGAATGCTTCGCTGTGTTGGTCCATCAAATCCGCAGATCTCCCGCGCCAACGCCGCTCCGATGACGGGATGGTAGGCATAGCTCATCCACTCGTTAGCCGTCAGCTGACGCCCAGCCTGCATCACGGCAGGATCAACATACAGCTCACCCGCATCATGGAACAAGCCGCCAAGGCACACAGCCGCCATCAACGCGTGGTCGTTGTAGGCATGGGCATTGGCCAGACTCATGGCGATCATGGACGTCATCACGGCATGTCGCGGTGCATGTTCGCTGCGCTCGAAAGTGACATTCAGCAGAGTCCCGGCAGCCGGATTGAGCCTGGCCTTGGCGAGCATGCCCAGCGCCGTGACCCGGCCTTGCGACCAATTGCAGAGGTTGGCCAGCAACGGGTAAGTCTCCAGCGCTTCCTCGCCAATGCGAACCAGCAGATTGCCCGAGGGTTGCTCAGCACTCACCAGACTCGATTCGATGGGTTTGGAGAGGCGATGACTGACCACCTTTTCATAGGTGGTCGAAGAGACTTTTGCGCCCTTGGCCAGCAGCTTCACCCCTTTTTCAGAGTACACGTCCTCAGAGAGCACGACCTCCTGCCTGTCTGCCATATTCACCACCGCCCCCATGAAATGGCGGTTCGCCTGCGTGGGCAGTTCTGGAATGTCGCTGCTCGTCATGGGCTCTCCCCAGAAAAAGCTACGTATCAATAGCCCGCATCAATGATCAGCAGGCAAGCCGGTGCGGCCTTAGCTAAGGAGGCTTTACGGCCACGCTACGACAATGGTTTAGGGAATTCCTTGATGGCGCTTGCCTCAGCCCCCGATTTGCCCTTTCGGGCAGAGGCCCCGCACGCCGCCACACGCGATCGACGACCGGCCCGGGGCGCTGCCGGGCTAGAATCGGTCGACTCACCACCCGCACCGTCACAGAGCCCAGATGAGCACCGAACGCCCTATCCTGCTGGTCGAAGACAACCCCGATGATGAAGCCCTGACCCTGCGGGCCTTCAACCGCCAGCGTATTCCCAACCGCGTGGTAGTAGCCCGTGACGGCGTGGAGGCGGTCGATTACATCTTTGGCACGGGCCCACACGCCGGCCGCAACCCGGCCGACCTGCCCGCCTTCGTGCTGCTGGACCTGAAGTTGCCACGCCTGGACGGCCTGGAAGTGCTGCGCCGCATCCGTGCCGATGCGCGCACAGCCTTACTGCCGGTCATCGTGCTGACGACTTCGCGCGAAGCCAGCGACATCCACGAGGCTTACAGCCTGGGCGCCAACAGCTACATTCGCAAACCAGTGGATTTCGAGCAGTTCCTGCAGGCCATTGGCACGCTGGCCACCTACTGGCTGACGCTGAACGAAGCCTGCCAAGCCGCGCGCTGAAATAGCGCCCCGCCTACCTGTAGGTGCGACTTCAGTCGCACTACAAAGCAGGCCGACCCACTGAAGTCGGCCCTGCCAGGCTACAACGCCCTCACTGAAACGCCACTTCCGCAAAGCTGCGCAGCTTGCGACTGTGCAGGGCGTCGAGACCGCGTTCTCGCAAAATCTCCAGCGCGCGGATACCGATGCGCAGATGCTGGTCGACACGCTCGCGGTAGAAGTGGTTGGCCATGCCCGGCAGCTTGATCTCGCCATGCAGCGGCTTGTCACTGACGCACAGCAAGGTGCCGTAGGGCACGCGGAAGCGGAAACCGTTCGCGGCGATGGTGGCGCTTTCCATGTCCAGCGCCACAGCGCGGCTCTGGCTGAAGCGACGCTGCGGCGTGTTGTCGGGCAACAGCTCCCAGTTGCGGTTGTCGGTAGTCGCCACGGTGCCGGTGCGCAGGATGCGCTTGAGCTTGGCCCCTGACAGCTCCGTCACCTCCTCGACCGCCGCCTCCAGCGCGAGCTGGATTTCCGCCAGCGCCGGAATCGGCACCCATACCGGCAGCTCTTCGTCGAGCACATGGTCTTCGCGCACATAAGCGTGGGCCAGCACGTAGTCGCCGAGCTCCTGCGTCGTCCGCAGACCAGCGCAATGCCCCAGCATCAGCCAGGCAAATGGACGCAGCACGGCAACGTGATCGGTGATGGTTTTGGCATTCGCCGGGCCCACACCGATATTGATCATGGTGATTCCGGCGCCATCCTCACGCACGAGGTGATAGCCGGGCATCTGCGGCAGGCGCGGCGGCGCCTTGCCCAGCGCATCGTTCTCACCCGGGGGGGTGCCGACCTTGCGCGTGACGACGTTGCCGGGCTCGACGAATGCGATGTAAGGGCTCGCCGGATCGTTCATCAAGGCATGCCCCATGCTCACGAACTCGTCGATGTAGAACTGGTAGTTGGTGAACAGCACGAAGTTCTGGCAGTGCTCGGGTGAGGTGCCGGTGTAATGCCGCAGGCGCTGCAGCGAGTAGTCGACGCGCGGCGCGGTGAACAGCGACAGCGGTTGCGCCTCGCCCGGGCGCGGCTGGTGCGTACCGTTGGCAATGCCATCGTCCATCACGGTGAGATCGGGCAGATCGAAAACATCCTTCATCAGCGCGCGACGCTCGCGCGTCATGTTGCCTTCAATGTGATCGTAATCGCCGAACGAAAAGTGGATGGGAATGGGCTGAGAACTTGTGCCGATCTCCAGATCGACATCGTGGTTCTGCAACAACAGCCGGAATTGCTCGCGGTAATAGTTGCCGAAAATGTCGGGCCGCGTCAGCGAAGTCTCGTAGTGTCCGCGTCCGGCCACAAAGCCGAAGGACAAGTGCTTGTCGGCACCGCGCGCCTTGCCGACCTTGGAGTCGGCGTGGATGCGTACGAAGGGATAGCAGGCACGCACACGCGCCGGCCCCTTTTCGTCCGGCGGCATATCCTCACCCGCCACGAAGCGGTCGAGCGCTTCGCGCAGATGATTGACGCTGGTGTTGTAGATGAACTGGACCTGGGCCAATGCGGCGTCCGGGTCTCTGAAACGCATTGGGGCGATGAATGGCGGGCGATACGGCATGGCAGTTCCCTGTTTCCGGGTTTCACGATGCACAGGTCACCTGCAGAACGGGGGCCGAAGCACCGCGTGGGGGATCGGCGCCTGTGTCACCACTACCTTACCGTGAAGCGAGGCTTCGCGGGGCCGGAACTGTCAGACAAAGTGAAAGCAGTTCGGCCATTCGCCCCTGTGATCAGTCCAGACCTTCAATCGAAACGATAGGCATCCATCGCCAGCACGCTACCTTCCATGCCACTGAACAAGGTCGTCGTTGCGTAGCCCTCGCCCGCCGCACCCAGCGCGACGAATAGCGGCAGGAAGTGCTCGGGCGTCGGATGCGCGCGCAAACCGTAAGGTGCGTCAACATCCCAATCCACCAGCTCTTCGAGCTTGCGTTGACGCACGCGCTCGTCGACCCAGTTGCGGAATTGCTGCGCGTAACCCGCGTCTGCAGGCTGCCCACGCGACGTGAAGAAGTCGCGCAGGTTGTGCGTCATGTGCCCCGACGCAAAGATCAAAACGCCCTCGTCACGCAAGGCCGTGAGCGCACGCCCCATGCCAAGGTGATGCCGCGCGCCCAGCGCGCTTTGCACCGACAGCTGCAACACCGGCACATCCGCCGTTGGCCACATATGCAGCAAGGGTGCCCAGGCGCCATGGTCCAGACCGCGATGCGCCTCGATGCCGGCACACATACCCTCATCGCGCAGCAAGGACTGGATGCGCTCGGCCAACGCCGGATCACCGGGAGCCTTGTACTGGATGCGGTACAACTCGGCCGGGAAGCCACCGAAGTCATGGATGGTCTCGGGCGCAGCGCTGCCCGTGACCATGGGGATGTTGGTCTCCCAGTGCGCCGACACCATCAGTATCGCTCGCGGCTTGCCGTAGGCCTCCGTCACGGCATTCGCCGCAGCCTGCCAGGCTTCGCCCGCCGCGCCTGCCTGGATGGCGTGCATCGGCGAACCATGCGAGACGAACAGCGTCGGCATGCGCAGGGTTGAAGGAGTACTCATGATGCTTTGCCTTTCACGGTCGCGGCATCCTGACCAAACAGATGCTGGCGGGACTGCTGATCCGGGCCGGGGGTGCCCGGATTGATGGTTTCGGCGAGCGCGTAGGCGCGTTGGGTCGCGGGGCGCTGGCGGATTGCCTCGAACCAGCGCTGCAGGTTCGGGAAATCGGCGAGATCCTGCTGCTGGCGCTTGTGCGGCACTATCCACGGATAGCTCGCCATGTCGGCAATGCTGTAGGCATCACCAGCGATGAAGGGGCGGTCGGCCAGACGCCGGTCGAGCACGGCGTAGAGGCGCGCCGTCTCCTTGACGTAGCGCTCGATGGCGTAAGGCAGCTTTTCCGGCGCGTACTGCGTGAAGTGGTGGTTCTGACCAGCCATCGGCCCAAGCCCTCCCATTTGCCAGTTCAACCATTGCAGCGTCTCGTGGCGACCACGCAGATCCTGCGGCAGGAACTGCCCTGTCTTCTCGGCCAGATACTGCAGGATCGCCCCCGACTCGAACAGCGACAGCGGCGCATCACCCTCTGCGGGCTCATGGTCGACGATGGCCGGAATGCGGTTATTCGGGGCAATGCGCAGGAAGTCCGGCGCGAACTGCTCACCCCGGCCGATGTTGATCGGCACGATGCGGTACGGCAATCCGCTCTCTTCGAGGAACAGAGTGATCTTGTGGCCGTTCGGCGTGGTCCAGTAGTAAAGGTCGATCATGTGTTTACCCTCAAGCGGATTGGCCCCGACATCACGGTCGGGGCCAATGGGTCGAGCTATGAATTACTTCAGCAGGCCCTCGGCCTTCAAAGCTTCCTGCACCGCAGGGCGTGCCGCCACGCGCGCCAGGTAATCGACGATCACCGGCCACTGGGCCACATCGACACCTACGAACTTGCCCCAGCCCAGCACGACAAAGAGGTAACCGTCGGCCACGCTGAACTGGTCGCCAAGCAACCAGGTCTTGCCCTGCAGCTTTTCGGCCACATAGCTGATGCGATTGACGAGGTTCTCGCGGGCAATGGTCTTGTACTCGTCCGGCGTGTTCGGCTTGAACAGCGGCGAGAAGCCCTTATGCAGCTCGGCGGTGATGTAGTTCAGCCACTCCTGCAAGCGGTAGCGTTCAAGCGTGCCATTGGCCGGGGCGATCTTCGCCTCGGGCTTGAGATCGGCGATGTACTGCACGATGGCCGGGCCTTCGGTCAGCAGCTCGCCGTTATCGAGTTGCAGCACCGGCACGTAACCCTTGGGGTTCACTTCCAGGAAGTTGCCACCACCGTGCATTTCCTTGGTCTTGGTGTCGACGCGTTGCAGTTCGAACGGCAGCCCGGCTTCACGCAGGGCGATATGGGGGGACAGCGAGCAGACGCCGGGGGCGAAATACAGTTTCATGATGTTCTCCTGTGACTGGGGTGCAGAAAAATGTGATGTCAGGAAGGCTGGGGCAAACTCAGGCCTGAGCCAGTGCGGGATTAACCATTGGCCGACGGGCATCCAGTGCCAGCGCGCCACTACCGAGCAGGGCCTGCACGATGACACCGATGGTCAAGAATGCGGGATATTCCCAACCGCCATTCGGTGCGTTGAACACCCAGCCATTGGGCAAATGCACGAACGTGGCACCAAGCAGCACGGGCACCAGGCCCAGGGCAGCGAGGCGAGTCTTGAACCCCACCACCAGCGCAATGCCGCCGAACAGTTCAGCGGCGATCACCGGGTAGGCCAGCACGCCGGGAAAGCCGACCGAGCTGAAGAAGGCCACGGTGCCGGGCACGCTGAAAACGAAAATCTTGAGGCAAGCGTGCGCAATCATGATGACGCCCAGGGTAACGCGGAGTGCAAAGGCGCCCCACTCAGCGGTACGTGTATCGATCATTTGAATCTCCATCGGTGTTGGAAAGTGTGTGCATTGTTTTCCCGACACACCCAGAGATAAAGAACAGTCAAAGCAAATCATTGTCCCGACACGTGGGACAATTGACCTCTAATCAACCCGATACCTGATACGCTATGGACAGACTGGAAGCCATGCAGATCTTCTGCAAAGTCGTTGAGCTCGGCAGCTTCGCAGCGGCGGCAGACCGGCTCGACATCTCCACCTCGGCCGTGTCGCGCCAGGTCGCACAGCTCGAAGCCCACCTGCAGGCACGCCTGCTCAACCGCACCACGCGGCGCCTCAGCCTCACTGACGACGGCCGGGCCTACTACGAGCGCTGCCTGCAACTGCTGACCGACCTGGAAGAAGCAGAGGAACTGGTTGGCAACTCGCAAGCCAGCCTGCGCGGCACCTTGCGCCTTACCGCCCCCATCAGCTTCGGCATCTGGCAGCTGCCGCAGGCGCTCGCCGACTTCTGCGCCATGCACCCGGACGTGAAAATCGACTTGTCCCTATCCGACCACCAGGTCGACATGGTCGAAGCCGGGCTGGACATGGCCATCCGCATCGGCGAACTCGGCACGCAAAACCTCGTCGCACGCCCCATCGGCAAGGCCCGCCTGATGACCTGCGCCTCTCCGGCTTATCTCGCCCGGCGCGGCACCCCCAAGCACCCCGCCGACCTGCGCCACCACGCCTGCCTCACCTACGCCTATAACGCAGACCCGCATAACTGGAGATATCAGGGCCCCAATGAACAGACCGAAGTCGTTCACGTCAGCGGCCCTGCACACGGCAACAACGGCATCGCCCTGCGCGAGCTCGCCGCGCAAGGCCTCGGCATCAGCCGCGCGCCGGATTTCGTCATGCAATCTGCAGTAGAGGAAGGGCGCCTCGTCGAGATCCTGCCGGAATGGAACACCGGCCTGCTCAACATCTACGCCGCCTACCCCAGCCGCCGTCACCTTTCGGCAAAGGTACGCGGCTTCGTCAGCTTCCTGCAGGAATGGCTGCAGTCACACTGCCCCTACGGCAAGAAAGATGGGTTCCCGGGAGAGTAGGAACGGCGGGGCGCACTCAGTGCTGCGGCCCGCGCCGTGCAGCCTGCCAGGCGCGCACGGCCTCGGACGACTGCTGCATGATGCGTTCGCGCTCCGCCTCGGGCAAGGCTGCAGCCAGTGACGCAAACAGCGTCTGCGTCGCCTCCTGGCCGATGCCTTCCAGCGCAATGCCTTGCGATAGGCAACGCATCTGTATCGACGCCAGCGCATCGGCGATCAAGCGCCAGCCATGCTGCGGCATCTGCTCCACCAGTGCCAGCATCATCCCGCCCAGGTGGCGCAGCACCACGTCGGCCTCCTCGCGCTCCTCCGACGCCACCATGGCGTGCCACAGCGCCAGGTGCAGCTCACGGCGCAGCAACACCTTGAAGTCGAAGGCCGTGTCTTCCTGACTCTGTACCTCCTCGAACCAGCGCTGGCAGGCCGCCTCTTCGCTGATGTCGATACCGTCGCGCAGCAGGCCGACCAGCTCACTCAGGCCGTCCAGCCCGCCCGGCCCGAAGGCCTGGCTGAAAGCCAGCCCCCACTGGTCCAGTCCGGTCAGCAGCAAGGCGCGGCGCGCGACACCCTCTTCGCGGGTGGCCATGTTGCTCCAGGCGAGCAGATGGCCCGACAGCTTTTGCAGAGCAGGCTGACGCTGTTCGGCACTCGCCTCGACCGAAAGACGAAATGCGGCAGCAAAAGCCTCCTGAACGAGCCGCGCAGCTTGCTGCTGCGCATCACGCGGCACTACAGACAGAAGGGAATCCTGCGGCAAAACATTCCGCTGATCAGAATTGGCCATGGTTTTGAGTGCTTTTCCGCGGTTAAATCGCGCCATTGTGACGCACTTTCACCATTCATCGGCACAGACGTGACTTCCATCACAGCCTGTGCGGTGCGCGTCATCCAACTGGGCATGCGGCTTGCGCCGAAACAACCATACAAAGCATCACCCGGGATCATCCACATGGACCACATCGTCCATCAATACCTCACGCGGCTGAACATGTTCCTGATGCAAGAGCTTGATTTTCAGGTCGATGTCCTGCGCTTTGCCACCGAGCCGGAATACGCCGCCCAAGTCCTCGACCTCGCGGTCGAAACCGGCCACGGCGAACTGTGTCAATTGTCCCGACAAATCCGTGAACGCCAGCTACAGCTGTTCAGCCTCAATGCCAGCCAGGCTGCTGCCGATAATGATCCAGATGCCACGCTGATCAATGCCCCAGCCGTCGTACCGCCCGCCAAAGGCTTGCCCAAGAGCAGCTGATCGCGGACCCGGTTGCAGTCGTACAGGCACGGCACCCTGTCGTACCGACTGACGCAACATCGCCCACCTGTCGCCAATCAGCGACATCCCAAACCCTGTATTCACAGGGCTTTTTCACGCCCCCGCCCATAGCTGTCGCCAACCAGCAACAGCTTGCTGCGCCACGGGCGCCGTAATGTGTCGCCAATGCAGCCCAAGTCTTTGTTTTAATTAAAAACATTATTTCTGGCACATCGATTGCGTTAGGCATTACGTCCGGCTCGCCCGGCGGCGCTTACGGCGCTTGAACTGCTCAATTCCTCAAGGAGGTTGCCCACACCGCACTCTGCTTTGTTGTCCGCATGCTGGCTGATCCCCCTGCGTGCGGACGGGTACAGGAACCCACATTCCGCGTACCCATTTCTCCCTCGGCGTGGTGCCCACACACCACCCGGCTTCCACGGCACGCACTCCTCCGCGTGCCGTTTTTTTTGCCTCGTCGCCCGGTCCAGGCTGTGGTGGGGCGTCGCGAACATTCGCCCAGGCCAACAGTCAGGCCATCTGCATTCCGCACTGACCCCAAAAACCGGTTTGCAATCAGCGATCTGCAAGCTTCTTTGGCGCATAGTCGTCACACGCCAACACCGGTTATTTGTTTTTAATCAGTCGTTTAATGCAACAACTTAAAGTTGTGTCGTGCATCAGCAACGCTCATCCCGTCACATTGCTTTGCGTCGCGCCGGGCAGAAACCGCCAAGCAACTGTTTTCAGGGCACTTAGTCCTGCATGGCACGTCGCTTGCCATTTCACCTTCGTCGGGCGCCATCGGGTTCCGGCCAGAACCATCAGGACAATCAGGAAAGGAAGACTCATGTTCGAGAAGCAGCAATCCATCCTCAGCAAGCATCAGCAGGATCGCGCAGGCGTCGGCACACAGCCCGCCATGGCGTCACCCGCGACCTCGGGCAGCACCTCGCTCTCCCCCGGTGCGCGCGCCCATCTCGAAGAAGTCCGCAACATGATCGAACAGAAGTCCGCCCAGGCAGCTGTCGCGCCCGCCAGCACTACCCCGCGCGCTGCTGACGACGAAGCCGGCAGTCGCCTCATCGTCGGCCCTGACGTCAAACTCAAGGGCGCCGAGATCCAGGACTGCGACACCCTGATCGTCGAAGGCAGCGTCGAGGCCACCATGGACAGCCGCGTCATCCGCATCAGCCAGGGCGGCGCCTTCCGTGGCAAGGTCGGCATCGACATCGCCGAGATCCACGGCGACTTCGAAGGTGAACTCACTGCCCGGCAGCAACTCATCATCCACGCCACCGGCCGCGTACGCGGGCAGATCCGTTACGGCCAGGTCTTCATCGAGAGCGGCGGCATCCTGTCCGGCGACATCCAGTCAACACGCGAAACCACTGGTCTCAAATCCACCTCCAGCACCCCGGCTCTGCCCAAGGTCGTCGCGACGGCGCTGGCGAGTTGAACGTTCAGTGACGATGGCTCCGACCCGCCCGGCGCGGGTCGGAAACCAAAATCCGTCACGGACGCCGTGCAGTCCTTCACGAGACCTGCTCCTTCGGGCATATCGATTGCTAAGAGAGGGTTCCCGCTACACAGGACTGCATCTCATGGACAACGCACTTATTCAACTCGTCGCCCGCCTCAAGATCCGTCTGCGTCAGGTTCAGAACATTTCCCTGAACACCCAGCGCTTCTTCGCTGAGCAGACCTATGCCGGCCAAGTGCTTGATCTGGCGGAAGAGTGCGAAGACGTCGAGCTCGTCAGCATCGCCATGGACCTGCGCGACAAACTCGGCTGGCTGACCACTCCCTCATCCAGCGACAGCACTCCCAAGGGCCCTGCCAAGAGCTCTGTCACCAGCGCCGGTGCCGCCCTGCAATCGCAGCGCTACGCCTTCGGCGCACGATCCTGAACCGTCGTGCCTGCTGCCTCGCACCAAGCCGAGGCAGCCAGAGCGCAACTCCTCAGCCCACTTCCGGATTGTGAAACAGAAAAGCCGTTGATAAGCCGTTCCACTCATCAAGACACTCCGCCTCGCGCCGATAACAAGTGATGGCCTGACCCGGGCCGCTCCATTTCCGGTTCATCCCGTCCCACTCCTTGCGTCGCGGAGCCCATCTTGAAGCCTCACTTCCAACTTCACTCGCAGCCTCGTTCCCCACTTGGCGTCCTGCAGAACTCCGTTCGCCACGCCCTGTTTCGCAGGCCAAGCCGCATTCTTGTCACGTTTGCGTGCGCACTCGCTGCCCTGCTTGCGCAGCCAGCCCTGGCAAACGGCGGTGGCGGCGCAGCTGGCCCCGCGCCGATGCAATTCACCGTGAACGTCGGCCCCTTCACCCGTGAGACCCCCACCGGTGGCGGCATCCTGCAGGTGACCCTGGTGCTGCACGCCGCCAAACCCGAAGCGCAGCACGAGCTCGACCTCTACAAGCCGATGATCACGCACCACATCCATCTGACCATCAATGGCTTCAGCATCAAGGAGCTGCGCGCGCCGGACGGCAAGGACCAACTCGCCGACGCCATCATCGAACGCGTGAACAAGGTACTCAAGCTCGACGAGAAGACCGGCATCGACGACGTCTTCTTCACCAGCTTCATCCTGCAGGGGAACTAGGGAATCGGCGTTACATTCGCCTGCAGCGCAGTCCGCCGCTCCGTCGGGCTGCGCTCACCCAGCTTCTCCACCCGCGCGTACCAGCGCCCCAGGTCGCCCCCCTCGGCCTTCAGCAAAGCCTCGAAGCCCGGCACCAAGCCCTGATAGAACCCCACCGACGCCAACCGCGCATTGTTGATGCCGGCGAACCACTCGTCATAGCCCGTGTAACCGTTCCAGCGCGTATCACGCATCGTGCGGTGCTCGGCCTGCAAGGTTTCGATGAGCGCCTGCTTGCGCACCAGGAACTGCGCCCGCAACGCATCGCGCTCTGCCGGTTCCGCCCGTGCCAGCGCCGTCTCCGCTTCGGCATACAAGGCCACAAAACGCTCGCGCCCCTGGCGCACCAGCGTCGCGAAATCCGACTGCATCACCAGGCCACGCTCGAAGGTCTCCCGCTGCGCCTCCTTGCCCGGCTGTGACAACCAGCGCCGCACCCCCACCAGCTCGACCGTCGAAGCGAAGGACTCGTTGAACTCGGTGTCGTCCTTCACATACACCTTCTGATGCGCCAGCTCATGGAAGATCAGCCGCGCCAATTCCGCCTCGGGCCAATCGATGAAGGTGTTGAGCAGCGGATCAGACAACCAGCCCAGCGTCGAATACGCCGGCACGCCCCCCACAATCACGTCCAGGCCCTGTCCGCGCAACGCGTCGGCGCGCGAGCGTGCATCCGCCTCGCCAAAGTAACCCAGATAGCCCACGCACCCCGCCACGGGGAAGCACCAGCTCATCGTCTGCAGCGACAGCGGCGGCGCGGCAAACACGTTCCACACCACCGACTTGCGCTGCAGGTCCGCATAACTGCGGTAACTGTCATTGTCAGGCAGGCCCAGCTCGCGGCTGGCATACGCACGGATTTCCATGGCCAGCTGCAGACGCTTGCGCAAAGCCTCGGGCGTCGCCTGGTCTGCCGCCACATCGGCCACAGGCCGCGTGCGCTGCCACAACTGGAACTGCCCGCGTACAGCCTGCCAGTAGTACCCGAGCCCGACGCCATCACCCGCACAACCGGTCAGCATGGCCAGCACTGCAAGCAAGCCGGCGCCCTTCAGATTCACTTGCGCTTGCCCATCAAGCCCAGGGCGCCCACCACGATGAGGATCGCCGGCCACCAGGTACGCAAGATCTCGCCAAGGTAGCGGAAGCTCAGGATGTCCAGGTTGTGCAGCAGGAAAAACAGCCCGATCACGATCAGGGCTATGGAGCCGAAACGGGATTGCACGACGTGCGTCCTCCTTGGTCAGAGCGGTCAGCAGCGCATGCTGGCAACCGACCCGGCACTTTGCCAGCATGCCACGTTGTCGTCCACGCCCCCGCCGTGCCCACACCGCGAGACACGATGCCGCCCTGTCTGTTCGCGCACCTCAATCAGAACATCCGTTCAGACCGCGCGCCGTCACCCGCCATGCGTTATGCATGAACAGTACTGGCAAGGCCATCCGTTCAAGCAGCCTGCTCCCGCCGCCGGGTTCGAGCAACTGCGGCCCCCTGCCCCCCCCGACTTGCCCAGCCGGGCCGACGACAAGGCAGGGCAATTGCGGTTTAATGGCGGCCAGCCCTGCTGCCAGTGTCACCGCAATTCCATCCATCCCATGTCCGCCGCCCCGCTCATCTCCGACGAGCTTGCCGCCTTCGTTCATAAAGGCGTCTCGCTCGCCGTCGCCTCGCGCGACGCCAACCTGCAGCCCTCGATGGCGCGCGCCTATGGCTGCCACATTTCGCCCGACCGCCGCCGCGTCACCCTGATCGTCAGCCAGCGCCAGTCCGCCGCCCTTATCGCCGACATCACCGCCTGCGGGCAGATCGCGCTGGCCATCACCGAACCGACCACGCACCGCACCTACCAGCTCAAGGGCAAGGACGCCGCCGTGGTGCCGCTGCGTCCCTTCGACCATGCCAGCTGCGACGCCCACCTCAAGGCCTTCGTTGCCGAGGTCATGCCGCTCGGCTTCAGCGAAGAGCTGCTGAGTACCGTCATGGACACGCGCATCGGCGACCGCGTCGCCATCAGCTTCACCCCGCACGAAGTCTTCAGCCAGACACCCGGCCAGACCGCCGGAGCCCGCCTCGCATGAAGCTCGACCTCGACACCCTGCGCCAGTGCATGGAGGGTTCCATCCCCCCCATTCTCGCCACCTGCGCCCCGGACGGCACACCCAACATCAGCTACGTGTCGCAAATGGAATACGTCGACGCCGAGCACGTCGCGCTGAGCTTCCAGTTCTTCAACAAGACGCGCGCCAACATCCTCGCGCACCCCTTCGCGACGGCCTACGTCACCAACGCCGACACCGGCGCCAGCTACCGCCTGAGCCTGCAGTTCACCGAAACGCGCACCAGCGGCAAGCTCTTCGAACGCATGAAGGCCCGCCTCGCCGGCATCGCCTCGCAAACCGGCATGCAAGGCATCTTTCACCTGCAGGGCGCCGACGTTTACCGCGTGCTCGCCGTCGAGACGGTCGACTGCGACAGCCTGCCGCCCATGCCACCGCGCGGCAACCTGCTCAGCCCGCTGCGCGTGGCAAGCGATCAGCTCGCCAGCTGCCGCGACCTCGACGAACTCTTCGACACCACCCTGCGCGTGCTGGCCGAACAGCTCGACATGCCGCACAGCATGCTGCTGCTGTTTGACCCCGCCCGCAACGTGCTCGCCACCGTCGCCAGCCGGGGCTACGACGCCACCGGCATCGGCAGCGAGGTAGCCCTTGGCATCGGCGTCATCGGCGTTGCAGCGGCCGAGCGCGAGCCGATCCGCATCGGCTTCATGACCAGCGAATACCGCTACACGCGCGCCATTCACGAATCTGCCGCCGACACCGCGCACCACCCGCCGGCCGAAGTGCCCTTTCCCGGTCTGGCCGAACCGCACAGCCAGGTCGCCGTGCCCGTGCTCTGCGGCACGCAGCTGCTCGGCGTGCTGTATGCCGACAGCCTGGCCGACATGCGCTTCAACCACCTCGACGAAGACGCCCTCGTCGTGCTCAGCCACCAGCTCGGCGCGCTGCTGCAAGGCATGCAGACCTGCGACGAAGACAGCAGCGACGCTCTTGACGCCGCCAGCCCCGCGCCCACGACCAGGCCCCCCGCTGAAGCCGGCGCCCTGCGCCTGCGCTACTACCCCGATGGCGATTGCGTCTTCGCCAACGACGACTACCTCATCAAGGGCGTTGCCGGCGCCGTGCTGTGGAAGCTGCTCGGCGAATACACCCGCAGCGGCCGCGCCGACTTCACCAACCGCGAACTGCGCCTCGACCCCGCCCTGCGCCTTCCCGACATCGACGACAACCTCGAAGCCCGCCTCGTACTGCTCGCCCGCCGCCTGCGCGAGCGCTGCCCCGACATCGCCATCGAGAAAACCGGTCGCGGACGCTTCCGCCTCAACGTGCAGCGCCCGCTCGATCTCGCTGCAGAAGCCTGAAAGGCAACCCGTTCTCGATAACTCGTCATTCCCGCGAAGGCGGGAATCCAGCGACGGTCAAGACACTGGGTTCCCGCCTTCGCGGGAACGACGACATGGACGTCTGGCGCCTGAAGGGTCGGCATCAAGTACTGGCAAGAGGTTTCCGCACGTCCCAGATCAGGCCGCCAACGCCTCACCACAGAAGCCTGAAAAGCAACCCGTTCTCGATAACTCGTCATTCCCGCGAAGGCGGGAATCCAGCGACGGTTCAAGACACTGGGTTCCCGCCTGCGCGGGAACGACGACATGGATGTCTGGCGCATGAAGGGTCGGCATTAAGAGCTGGCAAGAGGTTTCCGCACGTCCCAGATCAGGCCGCCAACGCCTCACCACAGAAGCCTGAAAAGCAACCCGTTCTCGATAACTC
>NZ_BAABLD010000001.1:0-243479 GCF_039544165.1 Viridibacterium curvum | reverse complement strand
GACCGGCGCGACGATCACGATCAGCAGCAACTACAGCTCATCGCAGGACGTGCTGGCCTTCACCAACCAGCTGGGCATCACGGGTTCGTGGAACGCCACCACCGGTGTGCTGACCCTGAGCGGTACGACTACCGTCGCGAACTACCAGACCGCGCTGCGCTCCATCACCTACCAGAACACCTCGGACAACCCGAGTACCAGCACACGCACCGTCACCTTCACGGTCAATGATGGTTCAACAACCGGCAGTAACACACGCAACATCAGCGTGAGCTCGGTCAACGATGCCCCCATCAACTCCGTACCGGGTTCGCAAAGCACCAACGAAGACACGTCGCTGATCTTCTCGTCCGGCAACGGCAACCTGATCTCGATCTCGGATGCCGATGCTGCGTCCAGCTCGATGCAGGTCACCCTCACTGTCTCGAACGGTACGCTGACATTGTCAGGCATCACGGGCCTGTCATTCTCCGCTGGCGACGGCACGAGCGATGCGACCATGACCTTCACCGGCACGGTCACCAATATCAACGCCGCACTGGCTGGCCTTGTCTACGCACCGACATCCAATTACACCGGCTCCGACACGCTGAGCATCGTTACCAGCGACCAGGGCAATACCGGCTCAGGCGGAACCCAAACCGACTCGGACAACATCGCCATCACGATCAGCGCCGTCAATGATGCGCCCGTCAACTCGGTGCCTGCCGCGCAAAGCACCAATGAAGACACGCCCCTGGTGTTCTCGTCGGGCAACGGCAACCTGATTTCGATCTCGGATGCCGACGCTGCCTCGGGCTCGATGCAGGTCACGCTGAGCGTCTCGAACGGCACGCTCACGCTATCCGGCACCAGCGGCCTGTCATTCTCAACCGGTGACGGCACGGGCGACACCACGATGACCTTTACCGGCACCGTCGCCAACATCAATACCGCGCTGGCGGGCCTCAGCTACACGCCAACCTCGAACTACAACGGCTCCGATACACTCAGCATCGTCACCAGCGACCAGGGCAACACCGGATCGGGCGGCGCCAAGAGCGACTCCGACACCGTCGCCATCACCGTCAATGCCGTCAACGACGCTCCGGTGAACTCAGTCCCCGCCGCACAGAGCACAAACGAAGACACAGCCCTGGTATTCTCGTCCGGCAACAGCAACCTCATCTCGATTTCAGACGTCGATGCCGCATCCGGCTCGATGCAGGTCACCCTCAGCGTTTCACACGGCACGCTCACACTGTCCGGTATCAGCGGCCTGTCCTTCTCCAGCGGTGACGGCACGGGCGACACCACGATGACCTTCACCGGCACCGTCGCCAACATCAACACCGCACTGGCGGGGTTGAGCTATTCGCCCACAGCCAACTACAACGGCTCCGACACACTCAGCATCGTCACCAGCGACCAGGGCAACACCGGATCCGGTGGCGCCAAGAGCGATTCAGACACCGTCGCCATCACCGTCAATCCGGTCAATGATTCGCCCGTGAATTCTGTGCCGGGTGCGCAGACAGTCAACGAAGACACACCGCTCGCCATCTCGACCATCTCGGTCAATGACGCCGACGCCAACCTCATCAGCGTCAACCTCAGCGTGCTGCACGGTACGCTCAACGTCACGCTATCCGGCGCCGCGAGCATCTCCTCAGGGAGCAATGGCACGGACAACCTGACCATTTCTGGTGTGCAAGCCGATATCAACGCCACCCTGGCCAGCCTGATCTACCAGGGAGTGCTCAACTACAACGGCAGCGACACCCTGACCGTGCTGTCCACCGACAGTGATGGCGCCACGGACTCGGACACCATCAACATCACAGTCAACGCCGTCAACGATGCGCCGGTGAACTCGGTCCCCGCCGCACAAAGTACCAACGAAGACACGGCTCTGGTGTTCTCGTCCGGCAACGGCAACCTCATCTCGATCTCTGATGTCGATGCCACAGCAGGATCAATGCAGGTCACGCTTGGCGTCTCCAACGGGACGCTGACACTGTCCGGCACCACGGGCCTGTCGTTCTCCAGCGGCGATGGCACGGGTGACGCCACGATGACCTTCACCGGCACAGTCGCCAACATCAATGCCGCGCTGGCCGGCCTGAGTTATGCACCCACCGCCAACTACAACGGGTCGGACACGCTCAGCATTGTCACCAGCGACCAGGGCAACACCGGCTCCGGCGGTGCCAAGAGCGACTCGGACACGGTTGCGATCACCGTCAATCCGATCAACGACGCGCCCGTATTGAGCACCACCTCGAGCACGCTGGCCTATACGGAAAATGCCGCTGCCACGGCCATCGACACTGGCCTGACGGTCAGCGACATAGACAGCAGCACACTCAACAGCGCCACCATCCAGATCTCGGGCAACTATGCGAGCGGTCAGGACGTGCTGGCCTTCACAAACCAGAACGGCATCACCGGTTCGTGGAACTCCGGCACCGGCACGCTCACGCTCAGCGGCAGTGCATCGCTGGCCAACTATCAGACCGCGCTGCGTTCGGTCACCTACCAGAACACCTCGGACAACCCCAGCACCAGCACGCGCACGGTGTCCTTCCTCATCAATGACGGCAGCGCCAACAGCAATACGGCCACGCGCAACATCAGTGTCGCCGCAGTGAATGACGCACCCGTCGTCACCACCACAGGCAGCACGCTGACCTATACCGAAAACGGCTCGGCCACTGCGGTCGACGCGGCACTGACCGTCAGCGATGCAGATACCACCAACCTCACCGGCGCCACCGTCAGCATCAGCAGCAACTACGCCGGCAGCCAGGACGTGCTGGCCTTCAGCAACCAGCTGGGCATCACAGGCTCCTGGAATGCGAGCACGGGCGTGCTGACCTTGAGCGGTACGACCACTGTCGCCAACTACCAGACCGCACTGCGTTCGATCACTTACCAGAACACTTCCGACAACCCGAGTACCAGCACACGCACCGTCACCTTCACGGTCAATGACGGATCAACGACGGGCAGCAACACACGCAACATCAGCGTTGCCGCAGTCAATGACGCGCCGGTGGCCAATAACGACACTGCTTCGACCAGCCCCGGCATCGCGATCAACGTCACCGTCAAGGCCAACGACACCGACCCGGACAACAGCGTCAGCAGCCTGACCGTCACCATTGTCGACACCACGGGCCTCGGCGCAACCGCCAGTGCATCGGTGAACGGGGATGGCTCCATCCATTTCGATCCGGGTGTTGAGACCGGCACGCAGACCATCATCTATCGCATCACGGACGCTGGGGGTCTTTACAGCGAAGCCACGCTGACCATCAACGTCGCCGCCAACACACCACCAACGGGGGCGGATGATTCGGCCTCCTCGACGGATGGACATGCCACGCTTACTGAAGACAGCACCTATGTCTTTGCCGCGATCGATTTCGGATTCGCCGATGTCGATCCGGGCCAGTCCTTCGGCGGCGTACGCATCGACAGCCTGCCCACGGCCGGCACGCTGACACTCAATGGCGCCAGCATCACGGCTGGTGACGTCATCTCGGCCAGCGACATTGCGGGGGGCTTGCTGGTCTTCACGCCAGCAACCGATGGCAACGGCACGCCCTACGCAACCTTCACCTACAGCGTGCAGGACAACTTCGGTGGCTTCGACACAACGCCCGACACCTTCACGCTCAACGTCACCGCCGTCAATGACGCGCCGATCAACAATGTGCCAGGTGCCCAAAGCACCAATGAAGACACCGCGCTGGTGTTCTCGTCCGGCAACGGCAACCTCATCTCGATTACCGATGTCGACTCGGCCTCCAGCGACCTGCAGGTCACACTGAGTGTCACGAACGGCACGCTGACGCTGTCTGGCACCACGGGGCTGAACTTTGTCAGTGGCGACGGTACTGCCGATGCGAGCATGGTTTTCTCCGGCACGCGCACAGCCATCAACGCGGCACTGAACGGGCTCAGCTACGCACCCACAGCCAACTACAACGGCAGCGATACCCTGAGCATCGATGTCGACGATCAGGGCAATACCGGCTCCGGCGGTAACCTTACCGACTCCGACTCGGTGAGCATCACGATCAATGCCGTCAATGACGCCCCAACCGCCACCATCACTCCAGCCACCTACAACGCCACGGAGCAGGTCAGCCTCGACCTCGCCGGCAGCATGTCGCTCAGCGACAGCGATGCGGGCAGCAACACGATAACCGCCACGCTGAGCGTCATCAGCGGCACCTTGACTGCCACAGCTGGCGGCACAGGCGCCAATGTCTCCGGCTCTGGCAGCAACACGCTGACAATCACGGGCACGCAAACACAGATCAACAACCTGCTCGCCGGCAACGGTGGCAGCACGCTGAGCTACATCATCAACAGCAACATGCCGCCTGCGAGCGACACGCTGACCCTCAACGTCGATGACGGCGGCAACTCCGGTTCCGGCGGAAACCAGACCGCCTCGGACAGCGCCACCATCAACATCACCGCCGTCAATGACGCGCCGGTCGTCACCATCGCGCAACCTGCCTACTCCGCCACTGAACAGGTATCGCTTTCCCTTGAGGGCACGGGCCTGTCGATCAGCGATACCGATGCGGCCTCCAGCAGCATCACGGCGACCCTGTCGGTCAGCAGTGGCACGCTGACGGTTTCGGCAGGCTCCACGGGCGCCGGTGTATCCGGCTCGGGCAGCAATACCGTCACCCTTACCGGCACCCTCACGCAGATCAACAACCTGCTCGCCGGCTCTGGCTCGGCGAGCATCAGCTACGTCATCAACAGCAATACACCGCCGACCACCGACACGCTGACCCTGGCTGTGAACGACGGCGGCAACACGGGCAGCGGCGGTGCCCTGACGGACTCGGAGTCCGTCACGATCAACATCGCCGCCGTGAACGACGCACCGATCAACAGCGTACCCGGCGCCCAGAGCACCAACGAGGACACGGCACTGGTGTTCTCCTCGGGCAATGGCAACCTGATATCGATTGCTGACGTCGATGCGGCCTCGGGTGCCATGGAGGTCACGCTGAGCGTCGGCAACGGCACGCTGACCCTGTCAGGCACCACAGGCCTGTCGTTCTCGACCGGGGACGGCGCTGCCGATGCCACGATGACCTTCACCGGAACCATCGCCAACATCAATGCCGCGCTGGCTGGCCTCAGCTACACACCGACTGCCAACTACAACGGCCCGGATACGCTCAGCATCGCCACCCGCGACCAGGGCAACACCGGATCGGGTGGCACGCTGAGTGATGCAGACACTGTCGCGATCACCGTCAACGCGGCCAACGATGCGCCGGTCGTCACCATCTCGCAGCCCTCCTACTCCGCAACCGAGCAGGTCACTCTGGCGCTGGCGGGCACCGGCCTGTCGATCGCCGATGTCGATGCCGCCTCCGGCAGCATCACGGCCACACTGTCGGTCACCAGCGGTACGCTGACGGTTGCAGCGGGCACCACCGGCGTCGGCGTGTCCGGCTCGGGCAGCAACTCGGTCACCCTTAGCGGCACCCTGGCCCAGATCAACAACCTGCTGGCCGGCTCCGGCGCCAGCAGCATCGGCTACGTCATCAATAGCGATACGCCGCCCGCCAGCGATACGCTGACGCTCGCTGTCAATGACAACGGCAACACGGGTGGCGGCAACCTCACCGACTCCGAGTCGGTAACGATCAACATCAGCGCTGTCAATGACGCACCGACGGCCACCATCACGCCCGCCAGCTACAACGCCACCGAACAGGTCAGCCTCACGCTGGCGGGGACCGGTCTGTCGATCTCGGACGCCGACGCCAGCGGTTCCGTCACTGCGACCTTGTCGGTTACCAGTGGCACGCTCAACGCCACAGCCGGCAGCACCGGAGTGAGCGTATCGGGATCCGGAAGCAACACGCTGACCCTGACAGGCACTGTTGCGCAAATCAACAACCTGCTTGCCGGCAATGGCGGCAGCACGTTGAGCTACATCATCAACAGCGATACACCGCCCGCCAGCGATACGCTCAGCCTCGTCGCCAACGACGGCAGCCTGACGGGCTCGGACAGCGCCACGATCAGCATCACGGCAGTCAATGACGCACCGATCAACACCGTGCCCGGTGCGCAGAGCACCGATGAGGACACGCCCCTGGTGTTCTCGTCAGGAAATGGCAACCTGATTGCCGTGACCAGCGTAGACCTCGGCAGCGGCGAACTGGAGGTCACCCTTTCCGTCACGAACGGCACCCTCACACTGGCCTCACTCACCGGCCTCACATTCAGCACGGGGGACGGCAGCGGCGATGCGAGCATGGTCTTCACCGGCGTACTGGCTGACGTCAACAATGCCCTCAACGGCCTCAGCTTCACGCCGGACTCGCACTTCCACGGCAGCGCGATCCTGAGCCTGACCTCCAACGATCAGGGCAATACCGGCAGCGGCGGTCCGCAGAGTGATACGGATACCGTCAACATCAACGTGGTCAGCGTGAACAATGCGCCGACGCTGGACAACACCATCGCCGACCAGACGGCGACCGAAGACACCGCCTTCAGCTTCACCGTGCCGGCCAACAGCTTCAGCGACGTCGACACGGGTGACACGCTGACCTGGAGCACCTCGGCCCTGCCCTCGTGGCTGAGCTTCAACAGCGCGACACGCACCTTCTCCGGCACGCCGGCCAATGGGGATGTGGGCACAACTTCGATTACGGTAACCGTCACAGACAGCCAGGGCGCGACGGCCAGCGACGTCTTCACGCTCACGGTCAACAACGTGAACGACGCACCGACGCTGGACAACACCATCGCTGACCAGACCGCCAACGAAGACAGCGCCTTCAGCTTTACCGTTCCGGCCAACAGCTTCAGCGATGTGGATGCCGGTGACACGCTGACCTGGAGCACCTCCGCCCTGCCCTCGTGGCTGAGCTTCAACAGTGCGACACGCACCTTCTCCGGCACGCCGGCCAATGGGAATGTGGGTGCGACGAACATCACCGTGACCGTCACCGACAGTCAGGGTGCGGCGGCCAGCGATGTGTTCACGCTCACCGTCAACAACGTGAACGACGCACCGACGCTGGACAACACCATCGCCGATCAGACAGCGACCGAAGACGCCGCCTTCAGCTTCACCGTGCCGGCCAACAGCTTCAGCGACGTCGACACGGGTGACACGCTGATCTGGAGCACCTCGGCCCTGCCCTCGTGGCTGAGCTTCAACAGTGCGACGCGCACCTTCTCCGGCACGCCGGCCAATGGGGATGTGGGCACAACTTCGATTACGGTAACCGTCACAGACAGCCAGGGCGCGACGGCCAGCGACGTCTTCACGCTCACGGTCAATAACGTGAACGACGCACCGACGCTGGACAACGCCATCGCGGATCAGTCCGCCGTGGAGGACACGGCCTTCAACTTCACCGTGCCGGCCAACAGCTTCAGCGATGTGGATGCCAGTGACACCCTGACCTGGAGCACCTCGGCCCTGCCCTCGTGGCTGAGCTTCAACAGCGCGACGCGCACCTTCTCCGGCACGCCGGCCAATGGGGATGTGGGTGCGACGAACATCACCGTGACCGTCACCGACAGTCAGGGTGCGACGGCCAGCGACGTCTTCACGCTGACCGTGAGCAACGTCAACGATGCGCCGACGCTGGACAACACCATCGCCGACCAGACGGCGACCGAAGACACCGCCTTCAGCTTCACCGTGCCGGCCAACAGCTTCAGCGACGTCGACACGGGTGACACCCTGACCTGGAGCACCTCGGCCCTGCCCTCGTGGCTGAGCTTCAACAGCGCGACGCGCACCTTCTCCGGTACACCGGCCAATGGGGATGTGGGCGCGACGAACATCACCGTCACCGTCACCGACAGTCAAGGCGCGACGGCCAGCGATGTGTTCACGCTGACCGTCAACAACGTGAACGATGCGCCCGTCTTCACGAGCACGCCCGTCACCAACGTCGCCGAGAGCACGGCCTACACCTACAACATTACGACCAACGATGTGGACGTCGGTGACACGCTGGCCATTACGGCGACCACCCTGCCTTCGTGGTTGAGCCTGACGGATAACGGCGATGGCACAGCCACGCTGACCGGCACCCCGAGCAATGCGGATGTGGGTTCGCACAGCGTGGTGTTGCGCGTCTTCGATGGCACGGCCTTCGTGACGCAGAGCTTCAGCATTACGGTTGCCAATACCAACGATGCGCCGACCCTGGACAACACCATCGCCGACCAGACCGCGACCGAAGACACCGCCTTCAGCTTCACCGTGCCGGCCAACAGCTTCAGCGACGTCGACACGGGTGACACGCTGATCTGGAGCACCTCGGCCCTGCCCTCGTGGCTGAGCTTCAACAGTGCGACGCGCACCTTCTCCGGCACGCCGGCCAATGGGGATGTGGGCACAACTTCGATTACGGTTACCGTCACAGACAGCCAGGGCGCGACGGCCAGCGACGTCTTCACGCTCACGGTCAACAACGTGAACGACGCACCGACGCTGGACAACGCCATCGCGGATCAGTCCGCTGTGGAGGACACTGCCTTCAACTTCACCGTGCCGGCCAATAGCTTCAACGATGTGGATGCCGGTGACACGCTGACCTGGAGCACCTCGGCCCTGCCCTCGTGGCTGAGCTTCAACAGTGCGACACGCACCTTCTCCGGCACGCCGGCCAATGGGAATGTGGGTGCGACGAACATCACCGTGACCGTCACCGACAGTCAGGGTGCGGCGGCCAGCGACGTCTTCACGCTGACCGTGAGCAACGTCAACGATGCGCCGACCCTGGACAACACCATCGCCGACCAGACGGCTACCGAAGACACCGCCTTCAGCTTTACCGTGCCGACCAACAGCTTCAGCGACGTCGACACGGGTGACACGCTGATCTGGAGCACCTCGGCCCTGCCCTCGTGGCTGAGCTTCAACAGCGCGACGCGCACCTTCTCCGGCACACCGGCCAATGGGGATGCGGGCGCGACGAACATCACCGTCACCGTCACAGACAGTCAAGGCGCGACGGCCAGCGATGTGTTCACGCTGACCGTCAACAACGTGAACGATGCGCCGACGCTGAATACCAATACGGGCACAACACTTAACGAAGGCGCATCGATCGTCATCACCACGGGCATGCTGTCCGCCAGCGACGTCGACAACAGCAATGCGCAGATCATCTACACGCTCAACAGCCAGCCAGCCCACGGCCAGATCAGCGTGAATGGTGTGGCGCAAGCCATTGGTGGCAGCTTTACGCAAGCCGACCTGCTCGCCGGTCTCGTCAGCTTCACGCACGATGGATCTGAGAGCACCAGCGACGCATTCATCGTCACCCTCACGGACAGCGCAGGCGCATCGGGCGGCAGCGCCATCTTCAATGTCACGATCACACCCGTGAATGACAACACCCCGGTCATCAGCGGTGGCGCCAGCACCAGCACCTCGGTCAGCGAGAACACGACCGCGGTCACCACGGTCTCTGCCAGCGATGCAGACCTGCCGGCAGAGACGCTCAGCTACAGCATCATCGGCGGCGCTGACGCAGCGCTCTTCTCGATCAACAGCAGTACAGGCGCCCTGAGCTTCATCACGCCCCCCAACTTCGAAGCCCCCGGCGACGCCAACACTGACAACGTATACATCGTCGCCGTCCGGGCATCGGACGGCACGAACACCAGCAGCCAGACGATCAGCGTCACTGTCACCAACGTACTCGAAGCCCCTGTGCTAACGGCGCCGGGTTCCGCCGGTGGCATCAGCGGCAGCGCGATCAGCTTGCCCGGCACCAGCGTAGCCGACGACGACAGCGGCACGCTGACCGTCACGCTCAGCGTGGCCCAGGGCAGCTTGAGCCTGACACCCAGCGGCGCGGTCGCCGCTGGCGGGCTGGGCACTGGTGCCGTGACACTCACAGGCACCATCGCCGACCTCAATGCCTCGCTCAACACATTGAGCTACCTGGGCAGCAGCATCGGTAGTCAGACCCTCAGCATGACCGTCAGCGACGGCACCACCACGGTCAGCGGCTCCAGCACGGTGGAGGTCAGTGCCGGTTCTGTAACGCCCACACCAACGCCTACCCCGGCACCGACGCCTGCACCCTCGCCGGAACCTGAGCCAACACCCGTGCCGACCCCAACACCAACGCCGCCTCCCACACCGGCGCCGGGACCCACACCATCCCCTGGGGACAGCACGGTTGAGGACGAATTCAAGAAGCCACCAGAAGACCTGCCATTCGTCGTCATCCAGACCGACACGCCGGACGCCACAACGCGTAGCAGCGGCACACCATCGAGCAGCACGACCAGCAGCGACAACCTGGACCAGGTTTTCGAAGCGCAGCAGCTGGAAACCCTGCTGGTCGGCAACACAGAAGCCGCCAACATGTTGCGCACGCCCTTCCTGCAGACGAGCCGGCTCAACGACGACGGCTCGCTCGAAGAAATCTCGCTGCAGGTCGACATTCGCCCGGCCGACCAGGTCTCGGACGAGCATCTCTTCGACATGAGTCCCAGTCAGGCAGGTAAGGCCGTCGGCGCACTGCTCGGTGCGGGTGTCGTATGGTGGGCAGGCCGCTCTGCCGGCTTGCTGGCTGCGCTGATGGCCTCCTTGCCAGCCTGGCGCACCATCGACCCGCTACCGGTGCTGGCGCGGGATCGCCGCCGCCAGGGACGCAGCGACAACTTGCTGCCCTTGGGCCAAGGCGACAAGTTCATCGCGCCGGGCAAGATGGAGTTGCCGCCCTCCAGATTGATGTCCGAAATCGACCACTGACATGAGAAACCTTTTCAGCCCCTCGCTGCGCGTCACCTTCGGCTTGCTGTCGCTGGCTGTCACCTTGCTCCTGTTCATGGACCTGGTGCTCGGCGTTTTCCCGAACCAGGAAAAGCTGACTTACCAGACGCGGCAGAAGCTGGCCGAATCCGTCTCCGTGCAGCTGGCCACCATGCTGATGCAGGATGATTTGCGCCATATCCCTGCGGTCGTCAATGAACTCGTCAAGCGCTCACCGGACCTGCGCTCGGTCGGCATACGCCTCTCCAGCGGCCAGCTGGTCGCCAGCTCAAGCGAGCACTTCAGCAGCTGGACTACGGCAAACAGTGAAGAAGTCGGCCGCACGCGCTTCATCGTGCCGATTGCGCCGGGCACGGCCAATGGGCCAAAAGGCGCACGCTGGGGCCAGATCGAATTCGTGTTCAAACCGGTCGACGGGCTGGCGTGGACGCAGATCCTGCAGTCACCCGCAGTACACCTCGTTGCGCTATTTGGCCTAAGCGCCGGCATCATGTATTACATCTACCTGCGCCGGACCTTCCAGCACCTGGACCCCTCGTCCGCCGTGCCAGAGCGCGTGCAGATGGCTTTCGACGCCCTGTCCGACGCCGTACTGGTGCTCGATCGCGAAGGCCGCATCGTGATGGCCAACGACACCTTCGTCCGCTTTCTCTCGGAGCGTAATCCGGTGCTGATCGGCAAGTTGCCAGAGAGCTTCAGCTGGCTGGAGCTGGCTGGCGAGGAAGACAACGCGATCCAGCCTTGGCAGACGTGCATGCGTGACAAGGCGCCGGTCAAAGATCAGGCCTTCAAAGCACACACTGATGAAGGTATCCGTCACCTCATCTGCAACTGCTCGCCCGTCGTGGATGCTCGCGACATGGTGCGTGGCTGCATGGTGTCCTTCACCGACGTGACCGAGCTCGACGAAGCCAACCGCCAACTGGTGCTGCTGATGACCGAGCTGACCCACTCGCGCGAAGAGCTGCAGGTGCGCAACCTCGAACTGCAACGCCTGGCCAGCTCCGACCCGATGACTGGCGCGCTCAACCGCCGCGCCTTCTTCCCCATCCTCGAACAACACTTCACGGGCAGCCAGCAGCGCATGATGCCGCTGTCGTTCGTGATGTGCGACATCGACAAATTCAAGTCCATCAACGACGTCTACGGCCACCCGGTCGGCGACAAGGTGATCCAGAAGTTTGCGTCCATCATCCTGCGCTCTGTTGGCGACAACGACGTGGTCTGCCGCTACGGTGGCGAGGAGTTCTGTATCGCCTTGCCCAACACCAGCGTCGACGAAGCCCTGCAGTTTGCCGAGCGCGTGCGTGAAACCGTTGAAGCCGAGGTTGGCTTCACACTGCAACTGGAAGGCCGCCCTTTCATCACAGCGAGCTTTGGTGTCTCGGGCCTTAGCCTGGCACCCGAGTCCCCCGCGCAGCTCATCGAACAGGCTGACCAGGCGCTGTACTATTCCAAGCACAACGGGCGTAACCAGTGCGCCGTATTCAGGCCGGAACTGGCCGGTCTGGAAGAGGCCGAGAAAGCTGCTGCGACAGACGAGCAACGTACCCCGGGACAACCCAGCGAACGTCAGGTTGCGCTCAAAGCCCACTTGCAGAAGGGAGTTGCCCGCCTCGAAGCACAGACCGAAACGGGTCACTAGCCATCATGCGCCAGACCCCGCGGCCCCCGCGAAGCCGTGCTGCCGCCAGGCTTCGTAAATCATCACTGCCGCACTGTTACCCAGGTTGAGACTACGACTCTCCGGCAGCATGGGAATGCGCAAACGCTGCTCCGGCGGCACGCTTTCACGCAATGCGACCGGCAGGCCACGCGACTCAGGACCGAACACGAAGACATCACCCGGTTGATAGGCCGGCTGCACGTGCGGCACGCTGGCATGCGTGGTGAGCATGAACAGGCGCTGTCCGGGCAAAGCCGCACAGCAGTCCTCCCAGCTGTCGTACTCGGTAAATACCATGCGCTCGCGGTAGTCCATGCCCGCGCGTGTCAGGTTCTTGTCGCTCAGTTCGAACCCAAGTGGCTTGACCAGATGCAAACGGGTGCCTGTGTTGGCACACAGGCGCATGATGTTGCCGGTATTGGGCGGAATCTCGGGCTGGAACAGAATGATGTGGAACATGGCGCAAGGGCGTCGCAGGTAGGCGCGGGTGCCGAATGCTACGCCACTCGGCCAGGCCAGTCAGCGTCCGTGCATTGACATGACGGCCCTCGCCAGCACGAGGTTGGTGACCTTCGCAGCACCGGCAATCTTGACGGTACGGGCCAGCTCGTTGAGCGTTGCGCCGCTGGTCATCACATCGTCCATCAGCAAGACGTGCATGCCGTCCAGCCGCGTTGTACAGCGGAACGCCCCGCGCACGTTGCGAAGCCTCTGTTTCAGGCCCTGACCGGCCTGATGCGGGGTGTCGCTGTCGCGCACCACGCCCTGCATGTCCAGCCGCCAGCCCTTGCGTCGGCTCAACTCGCGCGCCACCAGCATGATTGGATTGAAGCCTCGTTCGGCCAGACGCCTGGGGTGCAAGGGCATGGCCACCACCAGATCGGGCTGCAGATCATCCAGCGGGAGGGCCTTTTCACAGAACCAGTTGGCCAGCGCAAAGCCCTGCCCGTGTTTGAGTGCCAGCACCATCTCGCGCACTGGATGGCGATATTCGAACAGCGCCCGCGATGCATCGAACTGCGGCACGCGCTTGAGGCAACTGCCGCAGCGCTGCCCACCCGGAGAAGGATTGGCGCACACGGGGCAAGCCGCTCCCACCTGCGGCAGATCCCCGTCACAAGCGGCGCACAGCACGCCATGTCGCGTCCTGGCCGCACAAACGAAGCATTCGTGCGGCCACACGGCAGTCATCAGGGTACGACCATATTTGACCAAGCGGTTTGACAAGGCTTTTGGCTTTCCGGGATCATTCGCGGTTGCCGCCCGCTGAGCGGCAATTTTTTCTTTTCATTTCAGGCATTTCGAACACATGACCTCCTGCTCGACCAAGACCGCTGCCACGCCCGCCCAGACCGCCCAACCCGTCCGGCTGCATCTCAACACCCGGAAGGAGGCAGCCGGTGAGTGGAGCACGGATGCCGTGATGGCCCTGTTCGAGCTGCCGTTCAACGATCTGATGTTCCGCGCCCAGCAGGTGCATCGCGAAAATTTCGACCCCAACGCCGTGCAGCGCTCGACCTTGCTGTCGATCAAGACCGGTGGCTGCTCGGAAGACTGCGGCTACTGTTCGCAAGCCAAACGTTACCAGACCGGCCTCGAATCCGAAGAGCTGATGGCCGTCGCAGAAGTCGTCGACAAGGCTCGCATCGCCAAGGAAAACGGCGCCTCACGCTTCTGCATGGGCGCCGCCTGGCGTGGCCCCAAGGACCGGGATCTCGAACCCGTCATCGAGATGGTCAAACAGGTGAAGGCACTGGGCCTCGAAACCTGCGTGACACTGGGCATGCTGCGTGAAGGTCAGGCGCAGAAGCTGGCCGACGCCGGTCTGGACTACTACAACCACAATCTCGACACCGCCGCCGAGATGTACGACAGCATCATCAGCACGCACTCTCAGGCGGACCGCTACGACACCATCGACAAGGTGCGCGACGCTGGCATCCACGTCTGCTCGGGTGGCATCATCGGCATGGGCGAGTCCAGACGCGCACGGGCCGCACTGATCTCACAACTGGCCAGTATGGAACCGCCGCCCGAATCCGTGCCCATCAACAACCTGGTGCGCGTCGAAGGCACGCCACTGGCTGACACCCCTGCGATCGACATCTTCGAATTCATCCGCACCATCGCTGCGGCGCGCATCAGCATGCCGACCAGCTACGTGCGCCTCTCGGCAGGTCGTCGCGAGATGTCTGACGAGGCTCAATCCATGTGTTTCCTCGCGGGTGCGAACTCCATCTTCTACGGCGACAAACTGCTGACCACGGGCAACCCCGATGTGGAAGGCGACGCAGCGCTTCTGGAGAAGCTGGGCATCCGTTCGGTATAAGGATGCAGGGCGGCCCGGGACTTGCTGAAAAGCCTCCGACCCGCTCTTTAACGCGCTTGCGGAGTGGATCACTGTCGTAATTGTCGGATTGCGGCCCAGCCGGGATCCCTCACGCTCCATCAGGCGCTTTTTACAAAACTGAATCATGACGCCCATCGAACTTGCCGGTATCCCGCTCGAATTCTTCCTCTTCGCCGGCACCCTGCTCGGCATTGCACTCTCCCACGGCAATGCGCTGCGTGTCGCGCTGACCGGTCTGGTCTGCGTGGTTGGCTACAAGCTGCTCTTCACCGGCTTTGCACACGGCCCGGGAATTGGCGGGTTCCTCAGCCATCTTGGTCACGAGTGGGTCACGCTGACCAACCTGCTGGGCCTGCTGACCGGCTTCGCACTGCTAGCTCGCCACTTCGAAAAGAGCCACGTGCCCGTTGTCCTGCCCAACTACCTGCCGGACGACTGGAAAGGCGGCTTCGTGCTGCTGGTCATGGTGTTCGTCATCTCTGCGTTCCTCGACAACATTGCGGCGGCGCTGATCGGTGGCGCCATGGCCCACCAGCTGTTCCGCGCACGCGTGCACATCGGCTATCTCGCTGCCATTGTCGGCGCGTCCAATGCAGGCGGAGCGGGCTCGGTAGTCGGCGACACGACGACGACCATGATATGGCTGGCGGGTATCTCGCCGCTTGACGTCGTACATGGCTACGTCGCGGCTGGCACCGCACTGTGCGTATTCGGCGTCATCGCCGCGCGCCAGCAGCAGGCCTTCAGCCCCATCCTCAAGAATGCCCATGCGCACACACGCGTCGACTGGATGCGCGTCGGCATCGTCGCCGCCATCCTGATCGGCGCCATGCTCACCAACATCACCGTCAACCTGCGCTTCAACGAATACTCCAACGCCTTTCCCTGGCTGGGCGCTGCCGTGTGGATAGTGCTGCTGCTGGCAATCCCGCTGCGCCGTCACGACTGGGAACTCCTGCCCGAAACCTTGAAGGGCTCGATCTTCCTGCTCTCGCTGGTGCTCATTGCATCGTTGATGCCGGTTGAGCGCCTGCCCCTCGCCTCCTGGCAGACCGCGCTGGGCATGGGCTTCGTCTCGGCGGTATTTGACAACATTCCCCTTACTGCCCTGGCCATCAAGCAGGGCGGCTATGACTGGGGCATGCTTGCGTACGCGGTCGGCTTCGGCGGCTCAATGCTGTGGTTCGGCTCTTCGGCCGGTGTCGCGCTGTCCAACCAGTTCCCAGAGGCCCGCTCGGTCGCCCTCTGGCTGCGTCACGGCTGGCACATCGCACTGGCCTACGTGATCGGATTCTTCGTCATGCTGTTCACGCTGGGCTGGCAACCGCATGCGCCACACAAGGCCGAGCCTGCACTGGCGGAACAGACGCTCAGCAAACCCTCGCAGTGAGCACAGACCGGGACTTCACGCTAGACCGTCAAGCCGTCCGCCGCCATGCGCGGGCCCATGCCGCTGCAGCGCTGGCGGGGCGCGACAAACCGGCCAGCGATCCGCATTTCCTGAGTCGTGAGGTAGCCGGCCGCATGGCAGAGCGTCTGGCCCTGATACGCAACCAGCCGGCACGCATCCTCGACATCGGCTGCGGTACAGGGGCGGATTTCGCCCTGCTGGCCGGGCGCTACCCCAACGCCAGCCTCACCGGCATCGACCTGTGCCAGGCCCTGTTGCCTCGCCCGGCGCGCTCGGGCTGGTTGCAACGCATGCTGGGGAGCGGCGCTGGACCACAAAGTATTTGCGCTGACGCAGAGCAATTGCCGGTCAGACGGTCCAGCATGCAGATGGTGTGGAGCAACCTGATGCTCAACTGGCTGCACGACCCGCTGCCTGCGCTGCGCGAGATGCACCGTGTGCTCGAAGTCGACGGCATGCTGATGTTCTCCACCCTGGGGCCAGACACGCTGCGCGAGCTGCGCGAGGCACTGCCCGCCGGACATGGCGAACGTGTGCACCGCTTTATCGACATGCACGATCTGGGCGATGCGCTGGTCAAAGCGGGCTTTGCGGAACCGGTGATGGACATGGAAACGCTCACCTTGACGTACCAGGATCTTGACGGCCTGCTGCGCGACCTGCGTCAGGCAGGCGCCAGCAACGCATCGACACAGCGCCCGCGCGGACTCAGCGGCAGGCAAGGGTGGCAAGCCGCGCGCGACCGTTACGAACAGTTGCGCCGCGACGGCCGTCTGCCGGCCACTTTCGAGATCGTTTACGGCCACGCCTGGAAAGCTGCGCCGAAGACTACGGATGATGGCCGCGCCGTGATCCAGTTCAGGAAGCGTGACAAATGAGCACCGCGGGCAGCACCAACCCGGTCTGGCTATTCGATCTCGACAATACGCTGCACAACACCAGCGCGCACATCTTTCCGCACATCAATGTGGCGATGACGCGCTACATCGTCGAACACCTTGACATCGAACCTGCTGAAGCCGAACACCTGCGCGTCAGCTACTGGCACCGCTATGGCGCAACGCTCCTGGGGCTGATGCGTCACCACAACACAGACCCGCATCACTTCCTTCACCACACTCACCAGTTCGCCAACCTACCGGCCATGCTGGTCTTCGAGAATGAGTTACGCGGCATGCTGCGGCGCTTGCCAGGCCGCAAGGTTGTGGTTTCCAACGGCCCGCTCGCCTACGTACTTGCCGTGCTTGAAGAAATGGGCGTGCTGCTCTGCTTCGATCAAGTCTTCGGCATCGAGCAACTGGGCCTGCGCCCCAAACCGCAAGCACGGGCTTTCCGCAAAGTATTGTCACATCTGCGGGTACCGGCATCTCGCTGCATTCTCGTCGAAGACGATTGTGCCAACCTTGCCAGCGCCAAGAAGCTGGGCATGCAAACCGTATGGATCACACGTCACGGCAAGCATGGCGGCGGCAAACCACCCTACGTCGACATCAAGCTGCGCAGCGTTCTCGAACTGGGCCGCCGCATCATGTACCGACGTACGCAGCCCATCGTCTGAGTCATCCGCTCACAGCCCGAAGAGCTGCGGTGTGATGGTCTGCACCGGCCCCAGCGGATTGGTTACGTTCTCACGTTCTGCCACTTCGGCCTGGCCGCCCCAGGTCTTGTAGACCAGCACGCCATCGTGCACGAGGAACAGAGCGGTAAAGCGCCAGCCGCGGATCTCGGTATCCCGCTTGAAGGTTGTCACATCAAGCGCCGGATTGCCCACGCGCTGCCTGTTCATCTGCCGGATCTCGATTTCATAGACCTCACACCGGCCATGCGCAGCCAGACAGGCGTAGACACCCTTGTCTATGAATTCCGAAGGCATATTGGAGATGTAGAAGCGACGCAGGACTTCTGTCTGCGGCAAGGTCGATACCTGCGGGTTCACTCCAGGATGGAATTTCTCACGCTTCAGGTCGTCAACTGTTGCGACCTGTGGCTCCAGGCGGTCATAGGCTTGCTTGACCTCGGCGAAGTTTGGCCACGCCGATTTCGTGGCACTTTCCGACGAGGGCAGGATGCTGATGCAGCCGCTCAGGCAACCGGCAAGTCCAGCAAGCAGAGAGACAACAAACGCGCGATAGCGTGACGCACGATCCATGATGACTCCTCGCTGCCGGATCGCCACCGCGAGGCCAGAAATGCGATCCGGCTAATCCGGAAAACGGCAGGATCGGCGCAGAGTTGAGCACTTTCGATGTTGCGTCGCAGCTGCGGCAACGCAGCAGCTGCCATGCCAAATGCAACACAGAAAGACTACTTTCCCTCCACCAGCCACTGCGCAGCTTCCAAAGCAAAGTAGCTGAGCACGCCGTCAGCACCTGCGCGCTTGAAGGCCAGCAGGGACTCCAGCACGCAGGCACGTTCGTCCAGCCAGCCATTGGCTGCAGCAGCCTTCAGCATGGCGTACTCACCACTCACCTGGTAGACAAACGTCGGCACAGCGAGTTCGCTTTTCACACGGCGCACTATGTCGAGATAAGGCATTCCCGGTTTGACCATTACCATGTCAGCGCCTTCGGCGATGTCGAGCGCCACTTCGCGCACGGCCTCATCGCTATTGGCAGGATCCATCTGATAGCTCTTCTTGTTGCCCTTGCCCAGATTGCCGGCGGACCCCACTGCATCGCGGAAGGGACCATAGAACGCTGATGCGTACTTGGCGGAGTAAGCCAGGATGCGCGTGTGGATGTGCCCACCAGACTCCAGCGCCGCACGCAGACGGCCCACGCGGCCATCCATCATGTCGCTGGGTGCGACTACATCAGCACCTGCGGCGGCATGACACAGCGCCTGCTTTTCCAGTGCAGCAAGGGTCTCGTCGTTGAGCACGTAGCCCGTGTCGTCAATAAGGCCGTCCTGACCATGACTGGTGTAGGGATCGAGCGCCACGTCGGTGATGACACCAAGCTCAGGGAAGTGCGACTTGAGCGCCTGCACCGTGCGCGGCACCAAGCCCTCAGGGTTCCAGGCCTCGGCCGCATCCGCCGTCTTGAGGCTTGTGTCGATCACTGGAAACAAGGCCAGCGCGGGAATGCCCAGGGCCAGCGCACGCTCGGCAATCTTCAGTGTGCCGTCGATGCTGCGCCGGCTCACCCCCGGCATGGACGCTACAGCCTCTTCGCGACCGCTGCCGTCGAGCACGAAGACCGGAAGAATGAGGTCGTCCGCTGACAAACGATGCTCCTGCATCAGGCGGCGCGAGAAATCATCACGGCGCATGCGGCGCATGCGGGTATCGGGAAAATGGCTGGACACGAAGCGGGACGTAGCACTCATGGTGAAAGATCCTGAAACGGCGGCCCACGCAACAGGCGCTGGCCACACATGATTTTTTACAAATTGCCGCCGGAACTTTTCCTCAAGCCCAGCGCTCTATGCAAACAGATGGCGCCGCCCCCCGCAGCGTCGTCTCCCGCTTCACCTCCCTGAGCGGGCGCCTGGCTGTGCTCCCCCGGGCCTTCCAGGTTGTTTTGCCCCCGGCCAACGCCGGGGGTTTTTATTTTCTGCCGCCGCATCAAGCGGGCAGCGTGAACATCTGGCGGCGTTGGCTTGCTCGCAGTACGCCAGTACTGCTGTGCGAGCCGCCTTGCCAGCTGTCCGCTCGCTCCACTTGCTCCAGCAGCAGCTATTCCAATGCCTCAGGCTCCGACGAGCCCTGCGGCGGCGCCAGCCATCCCGCGACAACCGACTCGGCCTCTTCGATGCCGCTCTTCTTGAGGCTGGAAAAGAGCTGGACGGTGATCTGCCCCGGCATTACCTCCCATTCGGGCAGCTGGCGCTTCACAGCAGCCAATACCTGGGCTCCAGCTGAACGCGTCAGCTTGTCACTCTTGGTGAGCAACACGTGGATGGGCCGGCCACTGGGTGCAAACCAGCCCAGCATCTGCTGGTCCAGCGGCGTCAGGGGGTGGCGCGAATCCATGATCAGGATTAGCCCGATCAGGCTTTTCCGTTTCGTCAGATAACTCTCCAGCAAGCGTACCCACTGCTTGCGGACAGTCTCCGGCACCTCGGCATAGCCGTAACCCGGCAAATCGACCAGGGCGGCCCCGTCGCGCATGCGGAAGATGTTGATCAGCTGGGTACGCCCAGGGGTCTTCGACACGAAGGCCAGACGCGTGTGACCAACGAGGGTATTGATGGCACTCGATTTGCCGGCGTTTGAACGTCCGGCAAAGGCGATCTCGGCCGCGTCAGGGGGCGGCAGATCCTGGGGGCGGGCAATCGAGATCTCGAAATGGGCGTGGCGGAAGACGGAGGCTGCTGGCATTGCGGAGCGGGAGGGTGCCGCGATCTGCGGCAGTGCGTTAGAATTGCGCGATTCTCTCAAGAAATCGCCGGGGCCCGCAGAAATTTCATGGCACCCCGGGGGAACGGCCAGGATCAGGAGGCTCACTTGAAGCACTGGTTCCCGGCAGGAAAACGTCAGACTTTCCCGAGATTCTCTTGACCCCCTCGGGGGTGGCTTGGTGTAACGGGTTTGCCCGCTGGACCCCGCCAGAAAACGATTCGAATTGACCCGATTTGCGTCCGACCCGCCCAAAGTTCCTGAGGTAAAAATGATCAAGCGTTCCCTGACCCTGGTTGCAGCCGGTTTGCTGTTCAGCCAAGTCTCTCTGGCTGAGACCACCAAGGCCCCGCTGGACCCGGCCAAAGCCAAGCAGACGGCTGAAACCACTTGCGGTGCCTGCCACGGCGCCGATGGCAACAGTGTCATCCCGGTGAACCCCAGCCTCGCAGGGCAGCACCCTGATTACCTCATCAAGCAGCTGAACAACTTCAAGTCCATCAATGGCAAGCCTGCCGAACGCGCCAACCCTGTCATGGGTGGCATGGCGGCTCCGCTGTCAGCGGACGACATCAAGGCACTGGCCGCTTATTTCTCACAACAGAAGCTCAAGCCCGCAGTGGCTGCCGGCAAGAAAGAGTCGCTGGAGCTCGGCCAGAAAATCTGGCGTGCCGGTGATGCTTCGCGAGGCATCGCTGCCTGTGCCGGCTGTCACGGCCCGGCTGGCGCCGGCATCCCTGCCCAATACCCGCGCCTGTCAGGTCAGCACGCCGCCTACACTGAGGCACAGCTGAAGTCCTTCCGCGATAGCGTACGCGCCAACGACCCCAACGGCATGATGCGCACCATCGCCCTGCGCATGACGGAAGCCGAAATCAAAGCGGTTTCCGACTACGCTGCCGGCCTGCGCTGAGATCCCTTCTCACGCATGTTCGAGGGAGCCGCGCAAGCGGCTCTTTGTTTTTCAGCGCGCCGTTTTGCGCTGCGCCAATCTGCTGTGATGGGCTTCGAAACGCGCCAGCTCGCCCGGACTGAAGCCCGCTTGCAAGCGCGCTGCAACGTTGAGCGGCGGACGGGGCACTGGCGCATCGAAGACTTCGACCAGGCGGGCGTACTCGTCCTCAGCCTGCAGGCCGCGTGCCGCGCACTCAGCGCGGAACCATTGGTCACCAATGGCGACATGGCCGATCTCGTCGCGCAGGATGATGTCGAGGATGTCCAACGTAAGCTCGTCGCGGATCTCGCGCAGACGCGCCTGGATAAGGGGCGTAGCGTCCAGCCCGCGCGCCTCGAGCAAGCGCGGCACCAGTGCCATGCGCGCCAGAAAATCGTCGTGCGTCTTAACCGCCATTTCCCACAAGCCATTGTGGGCCGGAAAGTCCCCATAGGCATGGCCCAATCCGGACAGGCGCTCGCTGAGCAGACCGAAGTGATGCGCCTCCTCCGCAGCCACGGACAACCATTGGGTCACGAAAGCATCACCGCGCGCCGAAAAGCGCAAGACGCAATCCAGCGCCAGGTTGATCGCATTGAATTCGATGTGCGCCACAGCGTGAATCAAGGCCGCGTGGCCATGGGGGGTGTGCACGCTGCGCCGTGGCACGGCATCGGGTGCCACAAGTTCGGGTTTTTCGGGTCGCCCGGCGATCGGCAACCCGGTTAAGGGCAGCTTACCCGTGCGCGTCAGCCCGGCAGCATGCCAGTCCGTCTCCAGTTGGCACGTCAGCCGGCATTTCTCGGCCGGATCGGTCTGCAGCAAGGCCTGCAGCGCCGCCTGCTCAAGCTCTGCCTTCACAGCAACAGAAAGGCCAGCGTCGCCACGAGCGTGGGCAGCAGCGCTGCCAGGAACAGACCGACCGGACTGATCGTCTTGTCGCGGAAGTGCTCCTTGAGGATCGCGAACGCCGCCGGATTGGGGGCATTGGCGATCACGGTCAGACCGCCCCCCGTCACGGCACCCGCGACGAGCGCGTACTTGAAGCCGTCGCTCACACCTTCGACCAGCGAGCCGAGATAGGTCAGCGCAGCGTTGTCGGTCACCGCAGTCAGGCCTAGCGCACCAAAAAACAGCGCGGCGTCCGGCATGTCAGACAACACGGGTTGCAGCCACCAGCGCTGCAGAGCGCCCAACACGACGAGGCCCGCCAGGAAGAATGCGACCAGCAATCCCTCGCGCAGGATGATGCGCTGATGAAACTGCGCATAGGCATCTGCCAACCCAAGGAACAACAGGAAAATTGCCATGAAAACGACGGGGTGATGCGCGTAGAACACAACCCCTGCAAGCATGAGCAGATGCAGCAAGGTCAATAGCCATGGCACGCGCCGCGCGTCATCACTTGCGCCAGCCACCGGCACGGTCAGAGTCAGCGCCTTGCGGAACCAGACGGTGAGTGCCAGTGCGTTCACGAGGACAGCCAGCGCGGCTTTCCAGCCAAATGTATTGAACATGAAACTGCTATCCCATTGCCAGGCCCCGGCAACCATCAACACAGGCGGTGCTGCGAAACTGGTCATCGTGCCGCCAATCGAGATATTGACGAACAGCACACCCAACGTGGCATAGGCCAGACGATCCGGAATTCCACTCTTGTAGAAACGGTCCCGCAGCATGAGCGCGGCAAGCGTCATGGCGGCTGGCTCGGTGATGAGCGAGCCCAGCAACGGCACCAAGCCCATCAGCGCAAAGAAGATGCCGAGGTTCTCGTGGACGGGAAGGATGCGCGCAAACAGGCGCACGGCGGCCGCACAGAGATCAAGAATGGGCCGTGAAGCCGCGATCACCATGATCGCGAACACGAACATCGGCTCGGTAAAGTTGAGACCTTCGAGGTAATTCACGGCGGCATCGCCACCTTGCAACGCCCCCATGCTCAGCAGCAGCAGACCAGCCCATATGCCAAACACCACTTCGACTTCGCCGAAGAAATGCCACAGCCCGCTGTGGGCCGAATCGCGATGCGCGAGGCGCTCGAACTGACTGGTGAGGAAGGTGTGCAGGATGGCCAGCGCAAAGAGCGCCGTGGCAATCAACTCAATCGGCTGGGTCATGCAAAATCTCCAGAAGCGGGCCTTACATACCCGGGAACATGCCCTTCATGCCACGCATGGCCCCCATGCCGCGCATGAGTTTGCCCATGCCGCCCTTGGAAAACTGCTTCATCATTTTCTGCATCTGTTCGAACTGATTGAGCAGGCGATTGACCTCTTGCACCTGAACCCCCGCACCAGTCGCGATGCGGCGCTTGCGACTGGCCTTGATGAGTTCGGGGTTGGCACGCTCGGCCGGCGTCATGGAGTTGATGATGCCTTCGACACGTCGCATGGATTTCTCTGCTGCATCGCCCTGGATCTGCGACGCGGCTTGCGAAAACTGCGCCGGCATCTTGTCGAGCAGGGACGAGATGCCGCCCATCTTGCGCATCTGGCTCATCTGCTCCTTGAAGTCATTGAGGTCAAAGCCCTTGCCCTTCTTGAGCTTGTCGGCGAACTCCTTCGCCTTCTCCTCGTCGACCATATTGCGCGCTTCTTCGACCAGCGACAGGATGTCGCCCATGCCGAGAATGCGGCTGGCCATTCGCTCCGGGTGGAATTCGTCGAGCCCGGTGAGCTTCTCGCCCACCCCGGTGAACTTGATCGGCTTGCCCGTCACATGACGCACAGACAGCGCCGCACCACCGCGCGAATCACCGTCGAGCTTGGTCAACACGATGCCCGTGAGCGGCAAGGCTTCGTTGAAGGCCCGCGCGGTGTTTACGGCATCCTGACCCAGCATGGCGTCGACCACGAACAGGGTCTCGATCGGCGTAATCGCAGCGTGCAGCGCCTTGATCTCAGCCATCATCGCCTCGTCAACAGTCAAGCGGCCGGCAGTGTCCACCAACAGCACATCGAAGTAATGGCGCCTGGCATGATCAATGGCAGCGGCAGCAATATCGAGCGGTTTCTGCGTCGCCTCAGAAGGGAAGAACTCGGCACCAGCCTGCTGGGTCACCGTCTGCAACTGCGCGATGGCGGCCGGACGATAGACGTCGCAAGATACGGTCAGCACTTTCTTCTTGTGCTTCTCACGCAGGAACTTGGCGAGCTTGCCGACTGTGGTCGTTTTACCCGCGCCCTGCAGACCCGCCATGAGGATGATGGCCGGTGGCTGCGTCGCAAAACTCAGTGCTGACTGGCTGCCCCCCATGATGGCAGTGAGCTCCTGATGCACAACGCCCACCAGCGCCTGCCCCGGCGTCAGAGACCCAACGACTTCCTGACCGACCGCCTTCTCGCGGACCCGCGTCGTGAACTCCTTGACGACAGGTAGCGCCACGTCGGCCTCCAGCAAGGCCATGCGCACTTCGCGCAGCATCTCGCTGATGTTGTCTTCCGTCAGGCGGGCCTGGCCGCGCAGGGTCTTGACGACTTTGGCGAGCCGGTTGGTCAGGTTATCAAGCATGGGATGTACGACTCGAAGAAACAAGCAGGCGGGATCGCGCTGCCGGCACGCAGGAGGCGTGCCGCGCTACACTCGCGGGATGGACGCCATTCTACTGCATCTGGTTCCCGCCTCTGCCTACGCACTGCTGGCCCTTGTGGTATGGCGCGCGCCCAAACGGATTGATGCCACCAGCACGGCAGCCGCCTCACGCATCCTCCTGGCGGCCGGCCTGCTCACACACGGCTTCGTGCTCGGCTACGACATGCTGGATGGGGCAACCCTGCGCTTTGGCCTCGCCCCGGCGCTGTCGCTGACGCTATGGCTGGCTCTCGTGCTGTACTTCGCCGAGAGTTTCGTGACGCGCCTGGATAGCCTGCTGTTGCTGGCGCTGCCTGTAGCCAGCGTATGCTGCCTCCTGCCGCTGGCCTTGCCCGGCGACGTACAGATCACAACGCCGGGCTGGGGACTGCGCCTGCATCTGGTGGTAGCCATGCTGGCCTACAGCCTGTTCGCGCTCGCCGCGCTGCATGCCGTGATGCTGGCCGTCACCGAACGGCGCCTGCATCATGCGCAGCTCGACGGCGACCTTGATCGGCTACCGCCCCTGCTGACTGTAGAAAACCTGCTGTTCCGCCTGATTGCGGTCGCTTTCGTCTTCCTCAGCTTGACGCTGGCGTCCGGTTTGCTGCTCCCCGATCTCCCGACGACCCGTCCTCTGACGGTCAAATACAAACTGGGTTTCACAGCAGCGTCATGGCTGGTTTTCGGCGTCCTGCTCGCAGGGCGTCATCTGCGTGGATGGCGCGGCCGCGTGGCACAACGCTGGACCGGGGCCGGCTTCACGTTCCTGTTGCTCGCCTACGCAGGCACGCATTTCGTCCTGGAAGTGCTGTTCAAGCGCTGACGCACTCAACCTGTCAGTGCGTGGGCCGAAAACACAGGGAGTGCGGCGGTTCAGCCAGCGACATGCTACAAACCGGGAACGGCATGCCCCGATAACCGCTCATTTGCCGCAAAGCGAGGCAGGGCAAGGGAAACCGCCGATCTCGCCGCAGCGGCAAAGGCTTTACAAGTCGTCCTGTAAAGTGCAACATCAACAAAGACATGTAAGTCATTGATCTTGAATCTGAACACATGGCAGCAACCCCACAATCAGCGCTAAGCGGTCTGGCCAGGGCTCTTGTCCAGCAAGGTCGCATGCCGGAAGCCGACGCCGCCGCCTGTTCGGCGCCCAGCACCAACCCCGGCGGATTCGTCGGCGAAGTCGTGTCGCGCGGCCTCATGAAGGCTTCAGAAATCGCCGTGTTCAGCTCGGAAACTTTCGGTTTCCCCATTCTTGATCTGGCGGCGGTCGACGACTCGCAAATCCCGCGCGACGCCATCGACCCCAAGCTCGTCACAAAACACCAGGTCGTTCCGCTCGCCAAGCGCAACAACCGCGTCACGGTTGCGCTGGCCGACCCGACAAATCTGCGCGCGCTGGACGAGATCCGCTTCCAGACCGGCATGGTGGTCGACCCGGTCATCGTTGAAGTCGACAAGCTCGCCCCGCTGCTGACCCGACTGACAGAAAGCACGGCCACCACGCTGTCCGATCTCACCAAAGGTGACGATTTCGACATGGGTGACCTTAACGACGGGGTCGAAATTGCCGACGGGGATGCCAATACAGATGTTGGCAGCACAGGCGCGGACGTGGATGATGCACCTGTCGTCCGATTCATCCAGAAAATGCTGGTAGATGCCATCAACGAAGGCGCATCGGACATCCACTTCGAGCCCTACGAAAAGTATTACCGCATCCGGTTCCGTACGGACGGCGTGCTGCGTGAGGTTGTGCAACCGCCCCTCGCCCTGCGCGACAAGATTTCTGCGCGCATCAAGGTTATCTCGCGTCTGGACATCGCCGAGAAACGCATTCCGCAAGACGGTCGCATGAAGCTGGTGCTGTCCAAGACCAAGGCTATCGACTTCCGCGTCTCGACCCTGCCGACGCTGCACGGCGAAAAGATCGTGATGCGTATTCTCGACCCCAGCTCAGCCATGCTCGGCATCGATGCACTGGGCTATGAGCCGGAACAGAAGGCTGCGCTACTGGATGCGGTCAATCGCCCCTACGGCATGGTGCTCGTTACCGGTCCGACCGGCTCCGGCAAAACCGTCTCGCTCTACACCTGCCTCAACATCCTAAACAAACCGGGCGTCAATATCTCGACGGCCGAGGATCCGGCCGAAATCAACCTGCCAGGCATCAACCAGGTCACCATGAACGACAAGGCGGGCCTGACTTTTGCCGCCTCGCTCAAATCCTTCCTGCGTCAGGATCCGGACGTCATCATGGTCGGCGAAATCCGTGACTTGGAAACCGCCGAGATCTCGATCAAGGCCGCCCAGACGGGCCACCTTGTGTTGTCGACGCTTCACACCAACGATGCGCCGACCACGCTGGAACGTCTGCGCAACATGGGTGTAGCCCCCTTCAACATCGCCTCCAGCGTCATCATGATCACCGCCCAGCGGCTGGCCCGCCGCCTGTGCAATTGCAAGAAACCCATCGATATCCCGATGGAAGTGCTGATCGAAGCCGGCTACACCGAGGCGGATCTGGACGGCAGCTGGCAAGCCTTCGGTCCGAACGGCTGTGACCGCTGCAAAGGATCAGGCTATAAAGGGCGTGTAGGCATTTATCAGGTCATGCCGGTGTCGGATGAAATCCAGCGCATCATCATGACTGGCGGCAACTCCATTGATGTTGCAGCGCAAGCCCAGATCGAAGGCGTGAAGGACCTGCGCCAGTCCGGCCTGCTCAAGGTCAAGCAAGGCGTCACTTCGTTGACTGAAGTGCTCGCCACTACGAACGAATAACGCCACAGGACGCACACATGGCTACAGCCACCGCTCGCAGTCGTCGCGCAGCACCAGCGCAGGAAGCACTCTTTACCTGGGAAGGCAAGGACAAGTCCGGCAAAATGGTGCGCGGCGAAATGCGCGCCGCGACCGAAAACGTTGTCCAGGCTGCGCTGCGCCGCCAAGGCATCTCCGTCCTCAAGGTCAAGAAACGCTCCTTCGCACGTGGGTCCAGCGTCAAGGACAAGGACATTGCCATTTTCACGCGCCAGCTCGCCACGATGATGCGTGCCGGTGTGCCCTTGCTGCAGTCTTTTGACATCGCAATCAAGGGTTCAGGCAACCCCGCCATGGCGCGGCTGATGAATGACATCCGTAACGACGTCGAAACCGGCACCAGCCTGTCGCAGGCGCTGCGCAAGCGCCCCAACTACTTCGATGCTCTGTACTGCAACCTCGTTGGAGCCGGCGAACAGTCCGGCGCACTGGAAAACCTGCTGGACCGACTGGCGATCTACAAGGAAAAGATTCTTGCCATCAAGAGCAAGATCAAGTCTGCATTGTTCTACCCCATTGCCGTGATGGTGGTCGCATCCGCAGTGGTCAGCGTGATGATGCTGTTCGTGATTCCTGAGTTCAAAAAGGTGTTCACGAGCTTTGGTGCCGACCTTCCCGCTCCGACCTTGCTGGTGATGGGCATCTCGGACTTTTTCGTTGCCAATGCCATTTTCATCTTCCCGGGCATTGCGGCAATTGTTTTTGGCTTCCTGTATGCCCATAAACGCTCTACGGCGATGCAGGCGACGACAGATCGCCTTATCCTGCAGGTGCCCGTCATTGGCGACATCATTCGCAAGGCCACGATTGCACGCTGGACTCGCACCCTGTCAACCATGTTCGCTGCGGGCGTCCCGCTTGTCGAAGCACTGGATTCCGTCGCTGGTGCCTCCGGCAACAAGGTCTATTACGCTGCCACCAAGGTGATCCAGAATGAGGTGGCAACCGGTACAAGCCTGACCGTCGCGATGCAGGGCGTACAAATTTTCCCGGCCATGGTGGTTCAGATGATCTCCATCGGCGAAGAATCCGGCCAGCTCGATGGCATGTGCGGCAAGGTTGCCGACTTCTTCGAGCGCGAGGTTGATGACATGGTGGCCGGTCTGTCACAACTTATCGAGCCGCTGATCATCGTCTTCCTCGGCACCATCATTGGCGGTTTGGTTGTCGCCATGTATCTGCCGATCTTCAAGATGGGCGCGGCGATCGGTTGATGCTCGATTTTCTGCAAGACCCGATCGCCCTCGCGCTCCTCGCAGCCGTTCTCGGTCTGACGGTCGGTAGCTTCCTCAACGTCGTCATCCATCGCTTGCCGCGCATGATGGAGAAAGGCTGGCTGCCTGACGCCGTTGGCCTGCTCGCGGAAAAGCTGCCAGAGGCTTTGAGCAAATCCCTTCAGGACTGGTGGCAAACAGAGAGCGCCAAAGAGCCACGCTACAACCTGGCTGTACCGCGTTCGGCTTGCCCGCATTGCGGCCACAAAATCGGCGCTCTCGAGAACATCCCGGTTATCAGCTACCTTGTCCTACGTGGTCGCTGTCGCGGCTGCAAAGCCCCCATCAGCAAACGCTATCCTCTGGTCGAATTGCTCACCGGCGCGCTATCCGCCCTCGTGGCATGGCATTTCGGCTACAGCCTGGCCTGTGCGGGCGCTTTGTTGTACGTCTGGAGCATGATTGTCCTGACCTTTATCGATCTGGACACGATGCTGCTGCCGGATGACATCACCCTGCCGCTTATGTGGCTGGGACTGCTGCTCAACCTCAGCGCTACTTTCGTACCGCTGAAAGAAGCCCTCATCGGTGCCGTGGCCGGCTACCTCATCCTGTGGTCGGTGTTCTGGGCCTTCAAGCTGACTACCGGCAAGGAAGGCATGGGTTACGGCGACTTCAAGCTACTCGCCGCCATCGGGGCCTGGCTGGGCTGGCAGGTTCTGCCAGCAGTAATCCTGCTCTCATCGTTGGTGGGGGCTGTGGTGGGCATTTCGATGATCGTCTTTGCCAAGCATGGCCGCGAGATGCCCATCCCCTTCGGCCCTTATCTCGCAGCGGCTGGCGTCATCTCCCTGTTTTCCGGCGACACGCTGACGCGCCTTATCTTCGGCGCTTGAACTCCGCGGGCGGCACCCACATCTGCAATCCAGGTGCTGCGTCCACGCGCTGGCTCGCACGGTTTTTGCTGCGATGCGCTAGACTGTTTCCCGAATTTCCGGAGTTTCAACATGCCTATCTACGAATACCGTTGTGCAGATTGCGGTGTCAGCAAGGATCACCTGCAGAAGGTCAGCGACGCCCCCATCGACACCTGTCCCGCCTGTGGCAGCAAGGCTTACAGCAAAGCCCTTACTGCTGCGGGCTTCCAGCTCAAGGGCAGCGGCTGGTACGCCACGGATTTCAAGGGCGGCGGCAGCGGCAACACCACCAAGACAGAAGAGAAATCTTCCGCCTCGACCACCGAAAGCTCAAGTGCGGGTGGCGCCTGCAACCCCGGCTGCGCGTGTCACTGATTAGCCCCTGATGAAGAAATATCTCATTACCGGCCTGCTGGTCTGGGTTCCCCTCGCCATTACGGTCTGGGTATTGCAGTCCATCGTTGGCACCCTTGATCGCAGCATCCTGCTGTTGCCGGAACACTGGCGCCCGACTCAATGGCTGGGCTTCGAGATCTGGGGGTTGGGCGCCTTGCTGACCATCCTTGCAGTGCTGCTGACGGGTGTCATTGCCTCCAACTTCTTCGGCGCCCGCATCCTCCGCTTCTGGGAGGGCGTGCTGACGCGCATCCCGGTCGTGAAGTCGATCTACTCCAGTGTCAAGCAGGTCTCGGATACCTTGCTCGGCCCCGGCGGCCAAGCTTTCCGCGACGCGCTGCTGGTGCAATACCCGCGCGCAGGCTCATGGACCATCGCCTTCCGCACCGGCAGCCCGGCACCGGAGATTGCCGCATTGCTGCCTGAAGAATGCGTCAACGTCTATGTGCCGACCACGCCCAACCCTACGTCAGGCTTCTTCCTGATGGTGCCGAAGAAGGACATCATCGAACTGGACATCAGTGTCGATGCGGCGCTCAAGCACATCATCTCCATGGGCGTCGTCCCGCCCGAAAAAACCAGCGAGCCCCATTAGGGCGAATCCGGTAAAATGGCGGGCTGCCCTGTTACGGCAGCCCGTTTTCTTTGTGAAGCCATCGCAGCGCAGCGCTTCACAAGCCTGACCCTTTCAGCATCAGAGTTTTCTGGAGCCCTTCAATGCGCACCACCTACAGCGGTCTCGTTTCCGCCGCTCACCTCGACCAGACCGTCACCCTGTTCGGCTGGGCCCATCGTCGTCGCGACCACGGCGGCGTGATCTTCATCGACCTGCGCGACCGCGAAGGTCTGGTGCAGGTTGTCTGCGACCCCGACCGTGCCGACACCTTCAAGGTCGCCGAAGGCGTGCGCAACGAGTTTTGCCTCAAGGTGGTCGGCAAGGTGCGTCGTCGCCCCGAGGGCACGACCAACAGCAACCTCATATCGGGCGAGATCGAAGTGCTGGCGCATGAGCTCGAAGTACTCAACCCCTCGGTGACGCCCCCGTTCCAGCTCGATGACGAAAACCTCTCCGAGAACGTTCGTCTGACGCACCGCGTGATCGACCTGCGCCGCCCGGCGATGCAGAAGAACATGCTGCTGCGTTACAAGACCGCACGCGCCTTCCGCCGCTTCCTCGATGACGCCGGCTTCATCGACATCGAAACACCCATGCTCACCAAGAGCACGCCGGAAGGCGCGCGCGACTACCTCGTGCCCAGCCGCGTACACGACGGCCAGTTCTTCGCGCTGCCGCAATCGCCGCAGCTCTTCAAGCAATTGCTGATGGTGGCCGGTTACGACCGCTACTACCAGATCACCAAGTGCTTCCGCGACGAAGACCTGCGCGCTGACCGCCAGCCGGAATTCACCCAGGTCGATATCGAGACCTCGTTCCTCACCGAGAACGAGATCACCGGCATCATGGAAAACCTGATCCGCTACGTCTTCAAGGACGCCATCGACGTCGAGCTGCCGAATCCCTTCCCGCGCATCACCTACCAGGAAGCCATGGCGCGCTACGGCTCGGACAAGCCCGACCTGCGCGTGACGCTGGAACTCGTCGACGTCGCCGACGCAATGAAGGATGTGGCGTTCAAGATTTTCGCTGGTGCCGCCAACGATCCGGCGTGCCGCGTTACCGCCCTGCGCATTCCTGGCGGCGCCGCATTGACTCGTGGCGAGATCGACGGCTACACCGAGTTCGTCAAGATCTATGGTGCCAAGGGCCTCGCCTACATCAAGGTCAATGACGTCACGAAGCTCAATAAGGAAGGCCTGCAATCCCCCATCGTCAACAACCTGTCTGAAGAATCGCTGCGTATCGTCATGGAGCGCACCGGCGCGCAGACTGGCGACCTGATTTTCTTCGGTGCCGACAAGACCAAGGTCGTCTCCGACGCACTCGGCGCACTGCGCACGAAAATCGGTCACGAGAAGGGCCATGTCGATGGTCGTCGCTGGGCGCCGGCCTGGGTGGTCGACTTCCCGATGTTCGACTACGACGAGGAAGACAAGCGCTGGGTCGCCTGTCACCACCCCTTCACTTCACCGAAGGACGAGCACCTCGAATACCTCGAAACCGACCCGGGCAAGTGCCTCGCCAAGGCCTACGATCTGGCGCTGAACGGCTGGGAACTCGGCGGCGGCTCGGTGCGTATCCACCGTGCTGACGTGCAGGAAAAAGTCTTCAAAGCACTGGGCATCGGCGAAGAAGAAGCCCAGCTCAAGTTCGGCTTCCTGCTCGATGCGCTGAAGTACGGCGCACCGCCCCACGGCGGCCTCGCTTTCGGGCTTGATCGCATCGTCACCATGATGACCGGTGCCGAGTCGATCCGCGACGTGATCGCCTTCCCGAAGACGCAACGCGCACAGTGCCTGCTCACGCAGGCGCCGAGCTTCGTCGACGAAAAGCAGCTGCGCGAACTGCACATCCGCCTGCGCAACCCGGTCAAGACCGAGGAAGCCGCTGGCTGATCGGCAGTTCCCTCAGCCACAAGAAGGGCGAGCCACGGCTCGCCCTTCTTGTTGTCGGTGAGACGCGCGATCAGGACATAGAATCACCATTCACCCCGATGGAGAACTGCCATGTCTGCCGCACGCCCCTTGCTGCTCCACCCGCAATCGCGCGACATCGGCTTCACTGTGCGTCGCCTGTTACCTGCAGTACAAGCACGCAGCATCGGCCCTTTCGTTTTTCTGGATCATATGGGCCCCGCCCGCTTCAAGGCGGGCTCCACCGAGAACGACGTGCGCCCGCACCCCCACATCGGGCTGGGAACGCTGACCTACCTGTTCAGCGGCGCGATCATGCATCGCGACAGCCTGGGCATCGTGCAACGCATCGAACCGGGCGCCGTGAACTGGATGTGCGCCGGACGTGGCGTGGTGCACTCGGAGCGCTTCCCGGAAGATCTGCGCAGCAGCGACACCACGGTCGAGGGCATCCAGATGTGGCTGGCCTTGCCCGCCGACAAGCAAGAGGTCGAGCCCAGTTTCCAGCACTACCCGGCTGACGTGCTGCCGCGCTGGCAAGACGCAGGGGCGCATTGGCACCTGCTGATCGGGCACTGGGGCGAACGCAGCTCGCCCGTGACGCAGCTCTCCGACACTTTCTATGTCGCAGGAGAACTTGCGACCGGCGACCGTTTCAGCTTTCCTGCCCACGTGATCGAACGCGCGCTCTACGTCGTCAGCGGCGCGCTGAAGCTCGGAGAAGACAGCGCAGGCGAAGGCACCCTGGTCGTGCTGCCGGCCGACTGGCAAGGCGACATAACGGCTACCGCTGACAGCCGCGTCATGCTGCTCGGCGGCGCGCCCCTCGATGGGCCACGACACATGTGGTGGAACTTCGTGTCGACCTCACGCGAGCGCATTGCCCAGGCCTATGAAGACTGGGAAGCGGGTCGCTTCCCGGTCGTCCCCGGCGAGACCGAGTACATTCCCGCGCCGCCGCTCAAACCGGCCACCTGAGCCTGCCGGGGCGCCCGGCGAAACCGCTACACTCCCGCCACGATGCCAAAGCTGACCCGCACCGCGCTCCCCGCGCTCGACTTCTCCGTCCCCGCTCCCCTCGCTGCCCGCAAACCCAAACGCCTCGTTGCCCACGGCCATACACGGAACGATCCGTACCATTGGCTGAGTCAACGCAAGAACCCGGCCGTGCTGGCCCATCTGCAGGCCGAGAACGCCTATGCCGACGCGGCGCTGGCGCCGCTGTCCGCCCTGCGCGAAACGCTGTACACCGAGATGCTGGCGCGCATCGAGGAAGACGATCAGTCGGTGCCGGTGAAGCTTGGCGAGTGGATGTACTACAGCCGCACAGAACAAGGCCTCGCCTACCCCATGCACGTGCGCAAGCACATCGTGAATGGCCAATGGGCGTCCTCGCCCGAAGAAGTGCTGCTGGACGAGAACGCGGAAGCCGAGGGCAAGCCCTTCTACGAGGTCGGCGACTTCGAAGTCAGTCCCGATGGCAGCTTGCTCGCCTGGGCCGAAGACACGCGCGGGAATCGTCAGTACCGCTTGCGTGTGCGCGACCTCGGCAAGGGCAGCGATCTGCGACTGCGCCGCGACCGCATAACCAGCCTGGCCTGGGCCAATGACAACCGCACGCTCTTCTACACCACCGAGGACGTGCAGACCCAACGCTCCTTCCAGCTCTGGCGACACCGCCTCGGCGAACGCGAAGACATCCTGCTCTACACCGAGGAGGACGAACGTTTCTCGGTCTCGCTGATGCGTACGCGCAGCAACGGCTACCTTGTGCTCACCAGCGGCAGCCACACTACCAACGAGCTGCGCCTGCTACCGGCGGATCAGCCTGACGCGCCCTGGCAGCGCTTCGCCGCGCGGCGTCCGGACATCGAATACGAGCTCGACCACTATCGCGGCACGCTGGGCGACTTCCTGCTCCTGCGCATCAATGACACCGGGCCGAATTTCAGGTTCTGCATCACCCCCGCCGACGACTGGCGACCTGAGGCCTGGCGCGAACTGCTGCCCCATGACGACGACGTGGTCATTGAAGGCATCGATCTGTGGCGCGACTGGCAGGTGCTGAGCCTGCGCGTGCGCGGTCAGCAGACCCTGCGTGTGACCTCGCTCAGCGATGGCGCCACGCACGACATCGCCTTTGCCGATCCGGCCCACGCCGTCGAAATCGAAGACCTGCCGGAATGGGAATCCCCCTTCCTGCGCTACGAATTCGAGTCCTTCACCACGCCGGACTCCACGTTCGACTATGCCCCGCTCGCGCAGCAAGCAACGTTGGTCAAACAGGTCCGCATCCTTGGCAGCTTCGATGCCAGCCACTACTCCAGCGTCCGGCTCGAAGCCGTCGCCGCAGACGGCACGCACATCCCCATCTCGCTGGTGCATCACCGTGACACCCCGCTGGATGGCAGCGCCCCGCTATGGCTGGAAGGCTACGGCGCCTATGGCATCGCGTCTGACCCCTGGTTTTCGAGCACGCGCCTGTCGCTGCTCGATCGCGGCTGGATCTATGCCATTGCCCACGTGCGCGGTGGCGGCGAGAAAGGACAGTGCTGGCATGACGGCGGGCGCCTGCAAGACAAACCCAACAGCTTCAGCGACTTCATCGCCTGCGGCGAAACCCTGGTGACGGCGGGTTACACCCGCGCCGGCCGCATCCTGGCCAACGGTGGCAGCGCAGGCGGACTGCTGGTCGCCGCCAGCCTTCGCCTTAACCCGGCCCTGTTCGGCGCGGCCATCCTCGACGTACCTTTCGTCGACGTCGTGACGACCATGCTGGACCCCAGCCTGCCGCTGACCATCGGTGAATACGAAGAATGGGGCAACCCGCAGCAAGAGGCCGACTACCACCGCCTGCTCGCCTGGTCACCCTACGACACCCTGGACGAGCGCCCCTACCCGCCCGTGCTCGTCGAAGCCGGCCTGCACGACAGCCAGGTCATGTATTGGGAACCCGCCAAGTACGTGGCCCGTCTGCGCGAACGCAAAGGCTCGCCGGCCCTGCTGGTCACCAACCTGGAGGCCGGGCACGGTGGTGCATCCGGCCGCTACGCCGCCCTGCGGGAACGCGCCCGCCAACTGGCGTTCGCCCTCGCCGCGATACCCGTGTCCGAGAGCTGAAGCGCCAACCGGCGCGGGACAGCACCGGGAAGCGCCCCGCCAACTGCCCATGCCAGCGGAGTGGTCGGCCATTAAAGGAATCGCTCACCCGTGCCGTTTCTAGGGATCTGCACGAACTAATTGTGTCGCCCCGACATGCCCCAAGACATCAGCACCATCTCCGTGATGATTGTGGAGACCAACTCCAGCATGCGCACCCAGCTGCGCAACATGCTGAGCATGTGCGGCATCACCCAGGTCAATCTGGCCGTAACCGCCGGGGTGGCCATCCGCAAGCTGCGCGAGCTGAACTTCGACATCATCCTCTGCGAGTACCACCTCGGGGACGGGCAGGATGGCCAGCACCTGCTCGAAGACCTGCGCAGCCACCACCTCATCCCGCTGTGGACAGTCTTCGTCATGATCACCGGCGAGAGCTCCTACGAGCGCGTTGTCAGCGCCGTAGAGCTGGCGCCCAACGACTACATCCTCAAGCCCTTCTCGTCCGACCTGCTGCTGGAGCGGCTCTCCAAGGTGCTCACCAAGCGTGACGCCATGATGCCGACCTACAAGCTGATCGAGGCCGGCAACCTGCTCGACGCCATCGAATCCTGCCGCAGGGGTGAAGAACAGTACCCGCAGTACCTCATCGACTTCCTGCGGCTGCGCGCCGAGCTGCATCTTGCAGCCGGACAGAACGACGAAGCGCAGGAGATCTACAAGCAAGTCCTTGAACAGAAAGCCGTACCCTGGGCAAAACTGGGGCTGGCCAAAACCCTGTTCCTGCAGAAACGCTATGACGAGGCCGAGGCTGGATTCAAGAGCCTGATTGAAGAAAATGCGCAGTACATGGACGCCTACGACTGGCTGGCCAAGACGCGCGAGGCGATGGGCGAACTGCAACAGGCGCAGGACACTCTGCAAGAGGCCGTCAAGGTCTCTCCCCACACCACACGCCGTCTGCGCAAGCTTGGTGAAGTCTCGAACGAACTGGGCGACCACGAAACGGCCATCAAAACCATGTCCGAAGTGGTCCGCAAGGGCAAATATTCCGACTTCCGCGACCCCGAAGACCACGTCGCACTGGTCAAAGCCCAGCTCGGCAAGGGCGATGCCATCGCCGCCAACGCCACCCTGCGCGACCTCGAACGCAGCATGGATGGCCTGCCCAAGACCGAACTCTGCAAGGCCCTGTCCACCGCCATGGTCGCCACCCAGGCCGGCGACTCGGATGCCGCCATTGCCGCGCTGGAAAACGCAGTCAAACACAACGATCCGCGCATTGGCGCCACGCTCTCACTGAAGAAAGATCTGGCCCGCATCTGCATCGAGCACAAACGTGACGACGCCGCGGCCGAAGTCATCATGGACGTCATGCGCCATGCCGCCGATGACGACGCCGTCGAGAGCATCAAGAACATGCTCGCCGAACTGGGCCGGCCTGAGCTCGGCGAGCAGCTCGCCACGCGCATCCGCGACGAGGTCAAGGACCTCATGTCCGAAGGCGCCCGCCTCGCCCAGCGCGGCGATTTCGACGGTTCTGTGCGCCAGATGATGCAGGCGGTACAAAAGCTGCCTGGCAACATCAACGTGCTGTTCAACGCCTCGCTATCCCTGCTCAAGCACATAGAGAATCAGGGCTGGAACCCCAAGTTCGCTGCCGACGCCCGCACCTACATCGACCGCGTGCGCAAGACCGACCCCGGCAACGAGCGCCTCAAAGCCATCACCAACTACTTCCACGGTCTGCTCAAGAAGCACGGCATCAAGTCCAACGAGTTCTAGATCGAGGGACGCATCGGTAGCCCAGCCGCCCATGCTTTCGTAGGTGCGACTTCAGTCGCACAGCCAGAGCCCGTTCCACGACCTGCGTCTGACTGAAGTCAGACCTGCTGCTCGACGACCCGCGTCCGACTGAAGTCGGACCTGCAGCCCCTCGCCACCGATCGCTGATCCTCGCCACCCGAGCTGGCTTGGTATAATTCCAGCTTTGTCCTGGCAGCAGCTGCCTCCCGCAGCCCCCCCTCAAAAGAACTCCCCGAAAGAAAGCCATGAGCGAAGCAAAGATCATCTACACCCTGACCGACGAAGCCCCGGCACTGGCCACCTACTCCTTCCTGCCCATCGTTCAGGCTTTCACCAAGACGGCAAACATCGCTGTCGAGACGCGGGACATCTCGGTCGCCGCCCGTATCCTTGCCAACTTCGGTGACTTCCTGAAGCCCGAGCAGCAAGTGGCCGACGCCCTCTCCGAACTCGGCGAGCTGGCCAAGACGCCCGAAGCCAACATCATCAAGTTGCCCAACGTCAGCGCATCGGTGCCCCAGCTCAAGGCCGCCATCAAGGAGCTGCAATCGCAAGGCTTCGCAGTGCCGGACTTCCCCGAGAACCCGACGACCGACGAAGAGAAGGCCATCAAGGCCCGCTACGCCAAAGTGCTCGGCAGCGCCGTGAACCCCGTGCTGCGCGAAGGCAACTCCGACCGCCGCGTCGCCAACGCCGTCAAGCAATACGCCAAGGCCCACCCGCACTCGATGGGTGCCTGGAGTGCTGACTCCAAGAGCCATGTTGCCCACATGACTTCGGGCGACTTCTACGGCAACGAGAAGTCCGCCGTCATTGCCAAGGCCGGCACCCTCAAGATTGAATTCACCGACGAAGAAGGCAACATCAAGACCCTGAAGGAAGTGAAGGTCAAGGACGGTGAGCTGATCGCTTCCACCTTCATGAGTGCCAAGAGCCTCAAGGCTTTCTACGAAGCCCAGGTTGCCGATGCCAAGGCAAAGGGCGTGCTGTTCTCGCTGCACCTCAAGGCCACGATGATGAAGGTCTCCGACCCCATCCTGTTCGGCTACGCCGTCAGCGCCTTCTACAAGGACGTGTTCGCCAAGCACGCCGACACCTTCGCCAAGCTCGGCGTCAATGTGCGCAACGGCATCGGTGACGCCTACGCCAAGATCCAGTCCCTGCCTGAAGCCGAAAAGGCCGCCATCGAAGCCGACCTGCGCGCTGCCGAAGCTGCCGTGCCGGTCGCCATGGTCGATTCCGACAAGGGCATCACCAACCTGCACGTACCCAGCGACGTGATCGTCGACGCCTCCATGCCCGCCGCCATCCGCGCCTCGGGCCAGATGTGGAACGCGGCCGGCAAGTTGCAGGACGCCAAGTTCACCATCCCCGACCGTTGCTACGCGGGCGTGTATCAAGCCGTCATCGACGACTGCAAGGCCAACGGCGCTTACGACGTGAAGACCATGGGTACCGTGCCCAACGTCGGCCTGATGGCCCAGGCGGCCGAAGAGTACGGCTCACACGACAAGACCTTCGAAATCCCGAGCGACGGCACCGTCAAGGTCGTTTCTGCCGACGGCACCGTGCTCACCTCGCACGACGTTGAAGCCGGCGACATCTGGCGCATGTTCCAGACCAAGGACATCGCCGTGCAGGACTGGGTCAAGCTCGCCGTCGGCCGCGCCCGCGCCACCAACACGCCCGCCGTGTTCTGGCTCGACGAAGCCCGCGCCTACGACCGCAACCTCATCGAGAAGGTCAAGACCTACCTCAAGAACCACGACACCAGCGGCCTTGAGCTGCCGATCCTGTCGCCGGTCGAAGCCTGCAAGCTGTCAGTCAAGCGCATCCGCGCCGGCCAGGACACCATCTCGGTCACTGGCAACGTGCTGCGCGACTACAACACCGACCTGTTCCCCATCCTCGAACTCGGCACCAGCGCCAAGATGCTCTCCATCGTGCCCCTGCTCGAAGGCGGTGGCCTGTACGAAACCGGCGCCGGCGGCTCGGCACCCAAGCATGTGCAACAGTTCCTCGAAGAGAACTACCTGCGCTGGGACTCACTCGGCGAATTCCTCGCGCTGCAGGTTTCCATCGAAGAACTCGCCGTCAAGACCGGCAACAAGGCCGCGGCCGTGATCGCCAAGTGCCTCGATGAAGCCAATGCCAAGTTCCTCGAGAACGACAAGTCGCCCGCCCGCAAGGTCGGCCAGATCGACAACCGCGGCAGCCACTTCTACCTCGCGCTGTACTGGGCACAAGCTCTCGCAGCGCAAACTGAAGACAGCGCCCTGCAAGCGCGCTTCAAACCCGTCGCCGAGAAGCTGACGGCCGACGAAGCCAAGATCGCAGGCGAGCTGATCGCCGCCCAGGGCAAGCCGAACGACATCGGTGGTTACTACTACCCGTCGCCCGCCAAGTGCTCCGCCGCCATGCGTCCCAGCGCCACGCTGAACGCCGTGCTGGCAAGCATCTGAGCGAATCGGTACTGATGGCACAACAAGGCCCGCGCAAGCGGGCCTTGTTGTTTGTCGCATTCAGTCTTTGGCGGCCTGCACATCGTCAGGCCCCACATCGCAGAAATCACTCTGCCACTGCTCACCGAAAGACATCAGACGCTCCTGCTGCACCCCCAGCAGATTGCACACCAACGGGCTGCCACGGCGGTAGCCCACAATGCGCAAGCGGCGTATCCAGGCATGGTCCTGCTTGTCTGGCCGCACCTGCACGACACCACCACGCAGCGTGCCGGCCAGGCTCACCTCATCGAGGCGCAAGCGCATCTGGCGTGCCGTGTCGGGTGCAAAAGCGTTGATCGTCTCGCCGTAACCCGAGAAAACGAACTGACGCAGATTCAGCGTCGAGGCCGTGGTGTTGATGCGGAACAGCGCGCCAAAACGCCCGAAGGCGCTGCCGCCGGCGATGGTGACGTCCCGCCCGCCACTCTCAGACGCACTCTGGATGACGGCGGATTGCTGAACCACGGAGGGACAGTTGATGCGCCAGTGCACGTTCTCCAGCGTGCAGGCACCGTCACAACTCACGTAGCTGTCGATCAGGGTCACATTGCGCAGGGTCGCGCCATCGGCGAGCATGAACAGCGGCCCGGCCGGCCCCAGACGATTGCAGGGCTGGCTGATGACGAGGCCCGCGCAATCGAGGTCGCGCGCCACGTTAAGCGTGATCTCGCCCGTCGGCGGCACACAGGCACTGCGCCCGCTGGCCCAGGCCGCGAATTCCGACACCTGTGCCGCACCACCGCGCGTGCTGTCGATGTGCAGGCGCACCCCCTCGGTCAGACTTGGCGGAATCACCAGCTTGCCCTGCGGAATGCCACTGCCCGCCTGCACCTGACGCCAGCGCCCATCACGCAGCACCTCCACTCGCCAGACACGAATGCGCGGCTGTGGCTCGCTGACACGCAAGGCGGTTACCAGTACGGGGGCAGTGAATTCCAGCGCAAGCCAGTTTCCACCCTCTGTACTTTCGGCAACCCAGCGCGTATCGGGGTTGGCGTCCGCCGCCTGCGACGCGCTGTAGCCGGGTGCGGCGCCCGAAGCGGAAATGCGCGCACCGGGCACCGGCACGTCGGCCCGCACAGGTGCCGCCAACAGCAGGACGCAACAGACAAGGAGGAGGCGGAAGGCGCCGTTTTGCATGGTGGCGAACAATGACGGCAAGCCGCGCGCAAAGCAATCATGCAGGGCACAAGCGAACAGCAAGAAAGCGGATGCGGCGTCCGGACAAAGTCGCGAGAATGGCGCTGTCGCATAACAGGCTGTTGCAAAGCGTATCGCTGTATTGCAATAGCCGAAGCAACCCCTCCCGGCCTCCCCTTGTCAGGGGAGGAGCAGATCACCCCGGGCTCGTGCAGCGTCCTCCCCTGACAAGGGGAGGGTTGGGGAGGGGTTTCGTGGCCCGGCAACGGATTGAAAGCCCGCACTTGGCACCCAACAACCCACGCCACCTCTCCGCCATCCTCGCCGCCTGCCAGCTCATCGAGGCAGAAAGCACGCTGCCGCCGCTTGCTGCACTGGCCGGGGCGGCGCAGCTGAGCCCGCATCACTTCCATCGCCAGTTCAAGGCCGTGCTGGGCATCACGCCGCGCGCCTACGCCGACGCAATCCGCGCCCTGCGTCTGCGAGCAGCCTTGCCGACGTCTGGCTCAGTCACCGATGCGCTATTCGAAGCCGGATTCAGTTCCAGCAGTGGCTTCTACGAACGCGTGCAGTCACTGCTGGGTATGACACCGGCGGCATTCCGCAAGGGTGGCGAAGGCGAACGCATACGCTTCGGCATTGGGCAATGCACATTGGGCGCGATCCTCGTCGCGGCGACCGGCAAGGGCTTGTGCAGCATCGCACTGGGCGATGATCCGGTGGCGCTGCTGGAGGCGCTGCAGGAACGCTTCCCGCACGCCGAGCTGTGCGGTGATGAACCGGACTTTGAAGACTGGATGGCGTGCGTCATTGGCTTTGTCGACGGGCGCGATGCGAATCTGGCGCTGCCACTGGACGTACGCGGCACGGCCTTCCAGCAACGTGTGTGGCAAGCGCTGCAATCGATCCCGCCCGGCAGCACGCTGAGCTACACCGAGCTGGCGCAAAAGCTCGGCACGCCGCGCGCCGTACGTGCAGTCGCCTCGGCCTGCGCTGCCAACACACTGGCCATTGCCATCCCCTGTCATCGCATCGTGCGCAGCGACGGCAGCCTGTCAGGCTACCGCTGGGGTATTGATCGCAAACGCATGCTGATCGACCGCGAGGCGAAGGTGGCCGCTTCTGCATCTCTTGCTCCCGCATGACGGGCGACCTGTTCGCCGCGCTGCCACCGCAGCGTCATGACGAAGCCATCGCTCCCGGTGCGATGCTGCTGCACGCCTTCGCCCTCGAACAAGCAGACGCCTTGCTGTCCCTCATATTCGCCGTGACGCAGGCTGCACCGCTGCGACTGATGCAGACGCCGGGCGGCTACAGCATGTCGGTCGCCATGAGCAACTGTGGCAAAGCGGGCTGGGTCAGCGACTCACACGGCTATCGCTATGCAACGCATGACCCGCTCAGCAACACGGCATGGCCAGCGATGCCTGCCCTCTTCCAGCAACTTGCTCAGGACGCCGCACACGCAGCCGGCTTTGTCGACTTCATGCCCGATGCCTGCCTCATCAACCGCTACGCCCCTGGTGCGCGCATGTCGCTGCACCAGGATCGCAACGAACGCGACATGGCCGCCCCCATTGTCTCCGTCTCGTTGGGCGTGCCCGCCACCTTCCTGTTTGGCGGCCTGACGCGCAGCCAGCGTCCCGCACGACATCGCCTGCAACACGGCGATGTTATCGTCTGGGGCGGCCCGTCGCGACTGGCCTTTCACGGCGTCGCGCCCGTCGCGCATCAGCATCACCCGGCCACTGGCGAGTTCCGTTACAACCTGACTTTCCGCAAAGCACGCTGACGCATGAGTACGGCTCTCGACACCCCCGCAGCACGACACCTCGCCGCCTGCGACCCGGACTGGGCCACGCTGATCAGTCTTGTCGGCACCTGTGCGCTGGATGCAAGCACGAGCGAGCGCAGCAACCGTGAGCCTTACGAAGCCCTGGTACGCTCCATCGCTTATCAACAGCTGCACGGCAAGGCTGCAGAGACGATTCTCGGTCGCTTCCTCGCGCGTTTTCCGGATACGCCCTTCCCGGCGCCGGCACAGGTACTGGCCTGCGACGTGGCTGACATGCGCGCCTGCGGCTTCTCGGCAAGCAAGGTCGCAGCGATCAGGGAAATCGCTGACAAAACGCTGGTCGGCGTCGTACCGACGCGAGCCGAAGCCACCACGCTGAGCGACGAAGAACTGATCGCACGCATCACCACGCTGCGAGGCGTCGGTCGCTGGACCGTGGAGATGCTGCTGATCTTCACACTGGGGCGACCCGATATCTGGCCCGTGGATGACTTCGGGGTGCGGGAGGGCTGGCGCGCGATCAAGGGCCTGCCAGAACAGCTCAAACCGCGCGACATGCTCATCTTGGGGGAGGCCTTGCGTCCTTATCGCTCGACAGCGGCCTGGTATCTGTGGCGTGCCGCCGATCTGTACAAAGCGCATCTGCGCGCGCAGAAAGCAACGTAATCCCGACTCCGTCATTCCCGCCAGCTTTACAACCGGCGCAGCCGCACGACGCTCCCCTCTCCCGCCTGCGGGAGAGGGGTTGGGGGAGAGGGCATTCGCGGGAATCCAGTGACGTTCAACATGTGTCTAAAGTCGCTGGGTTCCCGCCTTCGCGGGAACGACATACTTGAAGCAAGTCCGCGCTTTAATCCCGCAGCTCTACGCGCTCGCGGAACAACGCCAGCGCCTCCGGATTCGCCAGCGCCTCGACATTCTTCACCGGCTCACCATGCAGCACGCGCCGCACGGCAAGCTCGACAATCTTGCCGCTGCGCGTACGCGGAATATCAGCAACCTGCAGGATCTTGGCCGGCACGTGGCGCGGCGTGGTGTTGTCGCGGATGGTCTGGCGGATGCGCGCCTCGAGCGTGGCATCAAGGCTCAAACCCTCGCGCAGTCGCACAAACAGCACGACGCGCACGTCCCCCTGCCAATCCTGCCCGACGACGATGGACTCCTGCACTTCGTCGAGCTTCTCGACCTGGCGATAGATCTCGGCCGTACCGATGCGCACACCACCGGGATTGAGCGTGGCGTCGGAGCGCCCATGTATGACGAAACCATCATGGAGCGTGCGTTCGCAATAGTCGCCATGGCACCACACCCCGGGGAAGCGTTCGAAGTAGGCCGCGCGATAGCGGCTGCCATCCGCGTCGTTCCAGAAGCCGACCGGCATGCTGGGAAAGGGACGCGTGCACACCAGCTCGCCCTTTTGCCCGCTGATCGCTTGGCCCTCCTCGTCCCATACTTCGACCGCCATGCCCAGCCCTGCGCACTGAATCTCGCCACGCCACACTGGCAAGGCCGGGTTGCCGAGCACGAAGCAGCTGACGATGTCGGTGCCTCCCGAGATGGAAGCGATCTGTACGGTGGGCGAGATATCGCGATGGATGAAATCGAAGCTTTCCGGCAATAGCGGGCTGCCCGTCGACATGAGCACGCGCATCGCTGAGAGGCCAAAGTGTTCGCGCGGTTTGAGATGGATCTTGGCGAGTGCGTCGATGTACTTGGCCGAGGTCCCGAAGTGCGTAAAGCGCTCAGCCTCGGCGTATTCCCACAGCACGCGCCCATGGTGCAGGAAGGGGCTTCCGTCGTAGAGCATCAGCGTGGCGCCGCTGGCGAGTCCCGTGGCCAGCCAGTTCCACATCATCCAGCCGCAGGTGGTGTAGTAGAACAACCGGTCGCCTTCATGCAGGTCGCTGTGCAGGCGATGCTCCTTGAGATGCTGCAGCAGGGTGCCGCCCGCGCCATGCACGATGCATTTCGGCACCCCTGTCGTGCCCGAGGAATACATGATGTAGAGCGGATGATCGAAGGGCAGACGCAGGAAGTCCGGCTCCTGAGCCCGATGGTGAGGCGCAAGGAATTCATCGAGCGTCAGCGTGCTTTCGGTACTGACAGTCAGTGCGTCGCCAAGGCAAGGCACCAGCACCATGCAACGCACGCTTGGCAGGCCAGCGAGGATGTCCGCGAGACGCGGCTGCACGTCGATGCGCTTGCCGTTGTACCAGTAGCCATCGCAGGCCAACAGAACGACAGGCTCGATCTGGCCGAAGCGATCCAGCACGCCCTGTACGCCAAAGTCCGGCGAGGCGGAGCTGAACACCGCGCCCAGGCTCGCTGCAGCCAGCATGGCGATTATCGTCTCGGGCACGTTGGGCAGGTACGCCGCGACGCGGTCGCCGGGTTGCAGGCCGCAGGTGCGGAATGCCGCCGCCATGCGCGCGACCTGTTGGCGCAGTTCGACGCGGCTCAGGCGCCGAGCTATCTTGTCTTCGCTGCGAAACACCAGAGCGTCAGGATTGGCACCCGGGCTGTCATTGCCTCGCAGCAGGTTCTCGGCAAAGTTGAGGCGCGCTTCCGGGAACCAGCGCGCGCCCAGCATGGTATCGGCGCCTTGCAGCGCCAGCTCGCCGGGCTCGCCGATGACGCCACCAAGATCCCAGACTGCGCGCCAGAAGCGTTCCTGCTCACGGATCGACACGGCATGCAATGCCGCGTAGTCCGTGCAGCCCATGCCCTGCATGAAGGCGGCCATCTGTGACGTCGCGCCGGGCCGCCACAAGGGCTCACTTTCCCGCGGCCCATCGCTCAACGGCTTACTCATCGACGCTTCTGTCATCGCCCTGCCCCGGTATGCAACATCCACAGTCTGGCTCAAATAAAAAGCCCCGCAAGTGCGGGGCTTTTTACTGATGCTTTACCGAGCCGAGGTCGGCAGGCCAGGGAGCCGGCGATCAGAGGGGCTTCTTCTGCTTGGAGTGGCATTCAGCCTGGTAGACCGAGCGCAGCACCGAACGGGGCATGCCCTTGTAAAGGCGCTTGGCGAACTTGGACAGGCAACGACGCTCGATCGAGGAGCGGCGCGTACGGGTGGTAGTCGAGGCCATGGAGGTTTCTCCTGAAAATCAATCTCTTGGGTCAGTGTTCAGACCACCGGGAACGCGCTGGGGGCCTGCGGAAAGCCGCCGATTCTAGCGTTTTCTGCTGCAAATTCAAAGCCCCCCGACCAACTCAGGCCAAAGCCTCGTAAAGGGGCAAGGTCAGGAACTCCGGGTAATCCTCGGCCAGCGACATGGTCTCGAAGATGCCGGCCGCCTGTTCGTAAGTGTCCGTAGGTTCGCCCTGGGCCGCCACGGTTGCCTTTACCTTGAAGAGCTCCTCGCCGATCAGGCTGCGCACCAGCCCGGCCGTCACTTTGCGGCCATCGTCAAGCACGCCCTTGGGCGAGCGCACCCACTGCCAGACCTGAGAACGGCTGATCTCGGCCGTCGCCGCGTCTTCCATGAGATTGTGGATGGGCACACAGCCATTGCCGGCCAGCCAGGAGCCGAGATAGTGGATCCCCACGTTGATGTTGTTGCGCAGGCCGGCCTCGGTAATGGGTGTCTCAGGCGCGAAATTCAACAGGTCAGCGGCGCCATAGCTCACATCGTCACGCTGCTTGCCCCACTGGTTGGGTTTGTCGCCGAGTACTTTGATGAACTCTTCCATGGCGATGGACACGAGGCCCGGGTGGGCCACCCAGCCGCCATCAAAACCGTCATTGGCATCGCGCGTCTTGTCGCTACGGATGCCCGCCAGAGCCTTCTCATTGGCGACGGGATCGCTCTTGATCGGGATCAGTGCACTCATGCCACCAATCGCTGGCGCGCCACGCTTGTGACATGCCTTGACGAGGCTGAGCGCGTAGGCGCGCATGAAGGGTGAGGTCATCGTGATGCTGCTGCGGTTGGCGAGGCAAAAGTCCCTGTCGGTCTTGAACTTCTTGATGCAGGAGAAGATGTAGTCCCAGCGACCGGCATTGAGCCCCGCGCTGTGTTCGCGCAGCTCATAGAGAATCTCTTCCATCTCGAAAGCAGCGAGGATGGTCTCGATCAGCACGGTCGCCTTGATGGTGCCGCGAGGGATGCCGAGCTCATCCTGCGCCATGCAGAAGATGTCGTTCCACAAACGCGCTTCGAGATGGCTTTCCATCTTGGGCAGGTAGAAGAACGGCCCCGCGCCACGCGCGATCTGCTCCTTGGCGTTGTGGAACAGGAACAGCGCGAAATCGAAGATGCCACCAGAGACGCGTTGCCCATCGACAAGCACATGTTTCTCATCCAGATGCCAGCCGCGCGGCCGGACGATGAGCGTTGCAACCTTGTCGTTGAGCTTGTAGGACTTGCCATTCTGCTCAAGCGCGATCGTGCCGCGTACAGCATCCATCAGGTTGATCTGCCCCTGGATCTGGTTGAACCAGTTGGGCGTGTTGGAGTCCTCGAAGTCGGTCATGTACGAGTCCGCACCCGAGTTCAGCGCATTGATGATCATCTTGCGCTCGACCGGCCCGGTGATTTCGACGCGACGGCATTCCAGCGCCGTGGGGAGCGGCGCGATACGCCAGTCTCCCTCACGGATACTCCGCGTTTCGGCCAGAAAGTCGGGCCGCTCTCCAGCGTCAAGTGCCTTCTGGCGCGCCACGCGAGCCGCCAGCAAGGCCTGCCTGCGCGGCTCGAAGGCGCGGTGCAGCTTGGTCACCAGAGCCAAGGCTTCGGGGGTCAGGACCTTGTCAAATCCGGGGTGCAAAACACCCATCAACTGCAGACCTGCGGGAATATTGGGTGTGTTCATGGCTCGCTCCGGCTTCGTCCGACACGTACGGCGGACATATTTGTACTGCTGCAGCGCAATATAGCAAAACCCCTACCGCAGCAAATCAGTTGAAGCCCTCATCCGGGTGATAAGCAACATTCCCGATACGCATCCTCGCGCAACGCGTAGGGATGCTGTCACTCCGAGCGTCGGTGCTTGGGTTCGATCACATCCACCTCTTCGGGCGCCACAAACTCCAGTTCCAGGTCGATATAGCTGGAAACAGGCACGCCCTGACGACGCCCGGGCAGATAGCGCGTGGCTTCGAACATACGACGCAAGCTGACCAGGAACTCACGATCACGCGGGTCTAGCCGCAGCGGGTGCACCGCCTGCACGGTGCCGCTTTCATCAACGTACAGACGGACCCGCATGGCGGTCTGCGAGGGATTCGCACCGGGCAGGGAGTCATAGTCCGGCGCGGATACCGGCACCGGCGTGTACTCAAGCTGATCGGCCGGCAGATACTGCGCCAGCGCAGAAGGCGCCCCCGCACTCCAGACCGCTGCTGCAGGGCCCGGCAAGGATTCACCCTGTGTGACCCCAACCCATGGCATTCGCCCCAGGCCGGCGTCTTGCGGTGTCGGCACGACAGGCCCGCCCAGCATGGGGGGCGCCCACAATGCAGAAGCCCCGCCCGAGGGCGAGGCTTCCGTTCTCAACAGTCTGGCTTGCAAGGCTACGCGAGGTCGCCCTCCCGCACCGGCCCCGTTCGGGCTGCCGTCAGCCCGTGACCCGACTTGCGCCAAAGCCCACAACAACCCTGCATGCGCTACACATGACAGCAGCAGGGCTGCGCACAACGACGGGGCTGGCAAACGCTTCCATCTCATCAATCGACGGCAGGAACCTCACGCCAGTTGAGGCGGCGCAGACCGGCACCAGAACCAAACTCACCCTTGACGCTGGTCACGGTTGCTGTCGTATCACCCACCAGCAATCTGATCTTGCCGCCCACATTGATGAAGGCCAGGTTGGTCGAGAGACCCTTGATCCAGCCAGACGACACGACCGCGTTGCCGCTGGCGTCTCTCAACACACTCTTGCCCGTACCCAAGGCAAGAGCCAGCACCAAGTGGTCCCCGTTCATGTCGCAAATCTCGCCACTCGGACGATCAACCGGCACCGCGATGATGCCCGTATTGGCCGTCATCTCGGTAATGACCCTCGGGGCATAGACAAAACCCGAAGACGAGGTGCTGGAACTGGAGCTGCTCGACGACGAAGACGACGTTGATGTACTGCTCGACGACGCTGCACTGCTGGACGACGAGCCGATGTATGTAGTCGTCAGGTCGATGTACCAGCCCTTGTCACTGGCAGGCGAGCTCCCGATCCCCGTCAGCAGATTCGTATTTTTCGTCAGATCCGAAGGCTTCAAAACCGACGAGATTGGCTTGTTGAATTCGCCGAAGCTCTGCTTGCCATCGATCATGGCGTACAGGCTCTGGATCTGGTTCGCCGTAATGTCGGAATCAGCCAGCAGACGCCCCGTACCCACGATGACATAGCGCTTCAGCGTCTGCGGATCCACTTCGACCATCGGGCGCACAGTAATCGACTGACGCGACGCTGTGCCTGAAGCCGCCACGGCGACAGAGCTTGCCGCGGACGATGCCGACGAAGACGATACCGAAGAGCCCGTCGTCCCCGAATTGCTCAGCTCGGCGAACTTCTCGGCTGTGAACGTCCCCGTACCGGAGATGTCGACACGCCAGACATTGCCCTTCAGGTCTCCGGCATAGACCGCATCCCCCGTGAAGTCGGAGTAGTCAGGAACAAAGACGGTCTGACCCGAAAGATTCAGCGGCTCGGTCGCGGTATCACTCACCTGCACGGTTTCCAGCAGGGCGCCCGTCACCGGATTGATGAAGAAGAAGTACCCCTTACCATCCGAGTTGTTGTATCCGGAGGTCACGACCACAGTCCAGCCGTACTTCTTGGTCTTCACCACGGAGGCGGAACCGTAGGAGTAACCCATGCGGGCAACCGTAGTCGTGTCGGACGGAGACGGGAACTCCCACATGACCTTGCCCTTCACCGCAGCCTCGGAAGTCCAGTCGGCCGGATTCGTGATGTCCAGCGCGTAGTAGCCCTTACCTCCCTTGCCCAACCCACCAATCAGGATGCTGCGCCAGTCATCCTCGGTCGGAACCGCATTCGGCGTGGTGCCGACGCGTTTGACATCAATATCGAAGTACTGCGGAGTGGCATCCACCAGGAAGTGGTGCGAGAAGGATGTTGCCGAGCCCAGTGAGGCGAGGCCCGTGGAAGGAGCGGACGACGATGTACCGCCACTGCCGTTGTAGGTAAAGCTGGGGACATAAGCGAAAAGCTCGTATCCGCACTTGCCTCCAGAACTACATGAAGAGCTGGATGAGCTTGAAGTTGATGAGCTGCTGGCGCTGGAGACCTGACCGTCAAAGGCGTGCAACATGCCATCGTTGGCGCCGGCGTACACAACGGTGATGCGATCCTTGTACTTGCGCTTGAAGCCCGTATAGCCCGGATTCGTCGTCTCGAAGTACGGATAGTTCGGCGCGCCGACAGCCATCGATTGCGATCCGACGATGTCTCCCAGCAGATGCTGACGATAGCGGAAGATCTTCGAAGAACTGGAAGAGCTCGCTGCGCTTGAAGCCGAGCTGGCTGCGCTGGACGAAGCGCTGCTCTGTTCCTTCGAGCGATCACCACGCAGGTAGTTGACGTAGTCCGCCTGAGTGTAGGAAGCCGCACCAACCCCGGAAACGCTGGAGAACGAAGCATAGTTGGTACGACTGAATGAGGTACCCGCAAGGTCAGCCGCCTGGAACGGAATGCCTGCCCCCGCGTTGTCGCAGCAAGTCACAATGATGCGACTCGTCGGACTGCGACTGTTCAGCGCATCACGCGCATCCCACTTGGTCGAGTAGGTCGGCTGGCCGGTCGAACTGTCATAAGTCACAGTCGAGGCCTGCAGCTGACCGGTCCACCCAGTCGGGGTGTAGTTGGTCGAATAGCTCACCGAACCCGTGCTCTGGCGCGGCGAGGTCGCCGTGAAAGCCGTACTGACAGTAGTGCTTGCTTCTGCTGCCATCTTGGAGAAGGCATCGTTGAGGCTCTTGACCATTGCCGTGCCCTGATCGGCCACGAAGTAGTTGTCAGGCCTCTTGTCCGACCCCACAAGATCGGTCGTGTGATACCACCAGGATTCCTGTGCTGTCCCCCAAGCGGTCGGGCTCGTCGGATAGGCAACGTAGTTCTCCGGCACGGTAAAGCCGCCGTACTTCGCCATCAGGTAATAAACGTTCTTCGATTCGTAGGTCTGATTCTCCTTGACGTCCAGCCAGTAACTGGAAACCGTCTGAGAACCGCTCAGGTCGGGGCGGATGTCATTGGTATGCATGTGGTAAGCCATACCCGCAATGAACCAGGTGTCGTTGCGACCACCCTTGTACGAGGTGCCGAGCGTACCCTTACCTTCAAGAGCGCCGACCATATTGGTAGCTTTCGTTATGTCGATGTCCTTGTCCGCAGACACAGAACCCGGCATGGCAGGCTGCCCACCCAAGAGCGTGGAGGTATAGAGGTTGCCGTCAAGCCAGGTGTAAATATCACCGATACCCAGAATGAAGTTCTTCTGGCAGGCATGTTCAATCGGGTCATCCCACGAAGTAATGACGGGAAAGCCATCCACCCAGCGCTTCAGGTTCGCCAGACTGCCCGCGCCGGTCAGACTGGTGTACTCAGGCACATTCCCCTTGTTGCGGTAATAGCGGGACGCGGCGTAATACAGCTCGCTCACCGGGTCGTACGATTTGTAGTTTCCGGTCTCAACCGTGCCGAACTTGTTGAGATAGTTCAGAACACCACTGTTACTGATCGTGAATGCATAACCTGCAGCGGCAGTTGCCGAAGTAGTGCTGGAAGCGTCAGTCGGATCAGGGTTCTTGACGTATGTGCCGTCAGTCTCACTCCATTCCGTCGCGCTATTGGTTACCGAGGTAGAACCTGACACCGGCTTCTGCGGGCCGACGTACTTCATCCGGGCACGCATGACCCCACCGTCTCGGGTTGAGCTGTCGTCATTCAGGTAACCGAATGCCGAGTAACGCAACTTCATCGCGTACTTCTGCATCAGCCCTTCTGGCTTGTAATTGCTGCCGTACTTGACGCAATTCGACTCCAGCGCCAACCCGCTGGATGTATCGCAAACCTTGACCCGAATCCACACACGGTACTTCGCTGCCGTGCTGGGATACTTTGGATCGCTAGCCCCCAAAGCAGCGTTGTGACCGTTGTAGTCGGTCACCGTCGCGCCGCCCGGTTTGAAGAAATAAACAGCCCAACCCGTGCCTGCATTGGCCTGCATACGGACGGTCCCCCACGCAGACGGGAAAGGCGTAGCGGAAGTAATGCCCGACGTGATGTCCTTGTCAGGAAAATAGCCCGCCCCCTGACCCGAATGACGTGTCTTCTGGATGATTGTTGAAGCCGCCGTATCGTCGAGCGAGTAGGTGCCACGTGCCCCGCCTGTCAAAGCCCAGCGATACACGTCGAGCGTCTGCATCGTCGCCCAGTTGAGATAATTCCCACTCCAGAGCGGCAGAGTGCTCGACTGCGTGCAACCGAATGTGCTGCTCACGGCAGTGCGGGGTGTGAAGTAGCTCGCTTCAGGCGTCGTGGAGTTGTAGATGTACTCGTAGCACTTGTACGGATCAAAATATCCGACATAGGGTGACACCACTGCACCCGCAGAACTCGCCGAGCTGCTGGTCGTGTAGGCAATCGAGCTGAAATATGCCGGCGTGCTGGCGGTCGGAAACTCCACCGACAGCGCCAGGATCAGGTTGCCAGGCACCGCAACCGTGGAGAAGACGGGCACATCGGCCAGATCTACCGCGGTCTGCGCCTGTACGGTGCCGCTCCAGCAGGACGCAGCTGTCAGCAAGGCAGCACCAAAACCACGCATCAAGGATGCGAGGCGATTGCTGAGTCGGGGATTGCTCATTTCAACACTCCTTTACCAGCACGCGGATTGGGCTGGTACTGCACGGACTAAAGTGCCACGTTGGACTGGAGATAGGCCACCGTTCCGCGGGGGCCGATAACACGAACAGAAATGCGGTAGATAGCGTTGGATTCAGAGCCTGCGCGCTTGTTGCCCAGGTAGTCAGAACCACCCGTCGCGGAAGTGGCCGCCGCAGACATCGAACAATTGGTCTCAACTGCCTCACCCACGCTCGTACACAAACGGTCAATGAGGTAACGAATCGTGACACTGGAATTTGTATCGACGATATCGTTCGAAACTGTCCCCACTGTCGCGAAAGTCGTGTCGTCGCCCAGCAACTGAAGGGGAATGCCTTTGGCATCAGTCGCCAATCGAACCGCTGAATAATTGCTGGCTTTGACAGAGTTCTGGCGAGTAGCGGCGTCGACCAGCGTAGTCGTCTTGAGCATCGTCCAGACGCTTTGCATGCCACGCTCGCCCTGATTGACGAGGTCCCGCTTGAAAGCCATGTTGCCGGACAGCGCCAACGTCGAATCAAAAGACCGTAGCAATGCCATGCCGGAGAACAACAGGATCAGCATCGCAACCAATGCGATGATGATCGTGATGCCACGCTGCGTGCCAGCACGACGGACACGCGCCGCAGGGGCCAGAGTCTTGGGGATTGTTTTCATGGCTCGCCTCTTGGGGGTCCTCAGAGCATGTTCCGCAAGGGGATGGTTGCTTCGATAACGCGATACCTATAGGCACGCTCGGCATCGGTCAGACAACGGGTAAAGATCAGATCACCCGTCTTGGAGGCCGCGCAAGTTCCGGCGCTCGACGACGAACTGGATGCCCCACTGCTTGCAGCAGAAGACGCCGACGATGCCGACGATGCCGAATACGTCGCCAAGTCCTTGAACATTTGCACCTGGTTCTCTGCAACAAAGACCCCCGCAGCCGCGTCAGTCCTCTCTGGCAGAGATGTGCGCAGGATCAGCCCAACCCTGACCGCCTTGATCCGGCGAATGGAATCAGAAGCCTTTTCATTCCCTGCCATGAGATTCGCGATCGTGTAATCCCCAGTGGTGACGTCCGGCGCAACCCACTGATCTATCGTTCCATCACCCGATGTATCGATACCGTAACGCGCATGCATTTCAAAAACGCCGTCTGCAACCGGTACGAGGGGGTCAGTCGTGGTCCGGATCAGGTCATACGAATACAAGGTGTTGTTGTCACCAACACCAAGCAACGCGAATGTTGGTGGATTGCCGTTCTTGACGTTGCCAAGGTTGAACACACCGGACTGATCTGAGTAATTTGTAATCGTGGCAGTGCCGATGGTTCCACCGTAATAGTCACCGCCCAAGTTGAGCGTCGTCCCGCTGGGAGTCCCACTAGCCACCTGCTGAATCATGCAGTCCTGGCGAACACCGGTCGACTTGCCTTGCGCGTCGGCAATCATGACGACATCGTTCGCTGCGAAGTCGATCACATTGCCCAACAGCAGAGACGACGCGGTAGGGAAATTGCTGAAATTGGTTGCCACCTGCGCCCCGCCACTCGCCCCTGCCATGATGACCAAGACGTCCGACTGCCCCCCGCTGATGGACGGAGTAGTGCCGCCGGGAATAATCAACACCGGAGCTAGACGAAAGAGGCCTTTGGTACCCGTGCCGGAATCCAGTGCAGCGAATGGCGCAGGCAAGGTAGACGGCACAGGCAAAACCTGGCCAGCGGCATTCTTGCTGTAAACAGCGCAGCCAAATGGGTATGCGGTCGGAAAACCGCTAATGGTCACACCGGACGAGTAACCAGAGCCGGCACTGCGAAGCAGCTTCTCAACCACATACATGCTGTAGTTGCCCGACTGGTTGATGTCATTGACCGACGTTGTGGTGCGCTTGCGCCCTTCAGAGGCGGACAGCACGGCAAAAATCGCCAAGGACACCACAACGCCGATGATCATCGCCACCAGCAACTCAATGAGAGTCATACCGGCATGACGCCCACGCACAGTACCGAAGGGATGAATGTGGGCATTCATGAGGGGATCACCACTTTGGTCGTAAACACACTGTTGACGCCGGCCGGCTTCACCACACCGGTAGTACAACCGCTACTGGCAGAAGAGGCTGCCGTGCTGGCCGCGGCAGAGGCATTCTCTGCGCGATTGATCGCTGTCCAGACGACAGTGACCTCCGTGTTGCCGCAACTGTCTTTTGTGACCAAACCTTGGGCCGAAGGCAGTTTGCTGGCAGCAATGCGTGCCTGCCAGCCAGCCGTGCTGGCCGTCACGGAATTCTGTGCCCACATTTCCGCCACCATCTCGTTGGCAAGCATCGCGGCGAGGGCGCGGTCTTCGGAATTGACGGAAATCTGCGAGGCGCGTGCCTGGAGCGCCACCATGCCGAGAATGCCGACAGAGAACAAGAGAATGGCAATCAACGCCTCAAGCAAGGCAACACCTGCTTGCTTACCCGTAGAAACCGGGGGCCAATTACTCGCTCGGGTCTTCCTGGAAGCAATGATATTCAATGACATTTCGCCTCTCCTAGCAGCCATCGGGCTTGGTCGCTGAAAGCGTCTTAGACGGATCGCACATGCGCACCTGCCCGGCAAGGGAGACAGTCACACGCAAAGGACGGTCTGCACCGGTTCGCGAAATATCGAACTGCGCAGGCGCCGTGGCGCCAGGCACAGCGCATGAGAGAGCCAAGCCATCTATCGTGTTCGCCGTGTTCGCCGCGAGACGCCCCATTGTGTTGAAACACAGCATGGCGTTGGTGGCCTTGACGGTTACATCCAGCTGACGACCAATCGTCTCGCCCTTGACGAAGTAACTGCCGCCGATCGACGCCGCATTAGCCTGCTCGGTTGTCGATACGACACGCAACATCCAGTACCTTCCCGCCGCGTTCGCCACAACGGAAGCCACGTTCGCCGCAACCGGCTGGGTCTCTGTCAGAACGAAAGCCACCTGGTGATTGCGCCGAAGCGCTTCGGCCTGAGCCTTGCGCAGATCATTCTGCAGCGCCTCAGCAGCACTCCGCACGCGCGAATTGGCAATCCACGCTGCGAGCTCCGGTCCCGCCAAGGCAGCCAGCAAGGCCATGATGGCCACCACCACGATGAGTTCGACCAGCGAAAATCCGCGCTGGATACGCCTCCTCAACATGTGCCGCCCTTTGTCGTAATCCAGCAATTCAACGGTGAACCCACCGAGGCAGTGCCCCACTTCACCGGCAGGCCCGTCGTTGTGCGGGACCCGTTCTGATCAATGCGGAATTCAAATCCGGCACTGATGCCGGTGCCATTCGCAATCAGCACAAAATTCGTTGCATCAGGCTGGCCTGTGCCGCCCGCACCATTGCATGACACAGTGAAACCTGACCTGGCAATCCTTGCGTTGATGACCGATAGCTGAGAGCAAGGCCAAATCCCCGTGGTCACAGCATTGCCGTAGGTGCGATTGTCCTGATAGCTCTGCTCCAGCCGTGTTGCCAAGCCCGACAACTCGTTGGTTGCATCGATCAGGCGACCCCGGGTCACGTAATCCTGATATGCCGGAATGGCGAAGGCCGCGAGAATGCCGATGATCGCGACGACGATCATGATCTCGATGAGCGTGAAACCGGATTGGCGAGCGAAGGGCGCACCGCGGGTTGCGCGGCGACAGAGTGACTGCAGCGTCATTTGATCCACCTTTTCCGCAAGATCCACAAGGCCCAAACCCTGTGGATTCGCTGTTTTATGTGTTCCGGAGTATAGCCGTCCGACTTTCTGCTGCCCGGACCACCGGACAGACGCTGATTGTCGGCTTATCAGCGCAACTTTTCCGACGACTAGAACGACAAGCGGTGTCTTCGGAGCGTTTCAAGGGTTTCCGTCAGCCCCACAGCCGCCGGTACCCAGCTTTTCTATAACACGTTCACAACTGCTTCTTAGGCAGCAAATTCGGCAAATGTGACACAGATCCCAATATCATTGGACAAAAGGTCGCTTATCCACCGTGAGCGGCACTGCGGAATTTGGCGACAATCCGCCGGGCTGCCAAACAGCTTTTGGCGCCTCACTTCACGGCTCCTCATCGATGGCGGGGCAAAGATGGTCTGCAAGGCAGAATCATCATAGTAAACAACCGGCTTTATGGGTACGGAAGCAGGCACTGGATACGGCGGGTTTTCCGTTGATCGCGCCACGGGTTGCATGTAGAATCCGCGCTCCTCGCTGCTGTAGCTCAGTCGGTAGAGCAACTGATTCGTAATCAGTAGGTCACCAGTTCGATTCCGGTCAGCAGCACCAGACAAAGAACGCCAAGGGTTTTACCCTTGGCGTTTTTCCTTTGCGCCCTGTCTTTTAGGCCCTGTCTTACTGCCGCAATTCTGCCGCCGGATTGCAGCCTGCCAGCCAGTCCTGATCGCTGGCGCGCAGCGGATTGATGTCCAGACCGCCGCGCCGGGTGTAGCGCGCCCATACGGCCAGCCGCGCCGGCGCACATTGGCGCTGTATGTCGGTGTAGATGCGCTCTACGCATTGCTCATGGAACTCGTTGTGCTGGCGGAACGAGACGAGGTAGCGCAGCAGCCCTTCCCTGTCGATGGCGGCGCCGCTGTAGCGCACGGCCAACATGCCCCAGTCCGGCTGGCCGGTCACCAGGCAGTTGGACTTGAGCAGGTGGGAGTACAAGGTTTCGTCGGCCACGGTTTGCACAGCGTCGGGCCGCAGCAGCTGCGGTTGCGGCGAATAGCGGTCGATGGCGACATCCAGATCGTCGAGGCAGATGCCGTCCGGCACGGCAAAGTTGCGGCTCGCCTCTCGTATATCCACCAACTGAACCTGCACGGCCCCACCTGCGGCGGCACTTAAATCGCGTGCAATTCGTGTCTGCACCTCGGTCAGGCCGTCGACGACGGTCTGGTTGAAGCTGTTGAGGTAGAGCTTGAGCGATTTGGACTCAACGAGGCGCGGCGTCGTGGCGGGGACCTGAAACTCAGCCAAGGCCACGACGGGCTTGCCGCGTGGGTTGAGCCAGGAGAGCTCATAGGCATTCCACAGGTCGTAACCCACGAAAGGCAGCGCTGCATCAAGGATGCCGAGCTCCGTGCGCTTCTCGCTGCGCGGGATGGGAAACAGCAGATCCGGCGCGTAGGTCTCGCGATAGGCCGTCGCTTTGCCCAGCGGTGAGAGGCTGGCGCTGTCGTTGCTCATTTCTGCTCCAGGCGACGCAGGTGGCCGAGGATGGGCTGCAACAGCGCGGCACCCATGATCTTGCTGCGTGCGCCGTTCCAGCCGGTGCGCGCATCGGGCGCGTCGGCGTTGTCCTTGAAGGGCATCTCCAGCGTCAGCGCAACGCAGTTGAACTGGTGCGCCACCCATTTCGACGCCAGCGTCAGCAGCTCTTCGTCGAAACGGTTGTCAGCGTAGCCGTTGGCGGTCTGGAAGTCGGGGCTGGCGAGCTTGAGTTCATCGAGGAAGACCGCTTGCAGCTTCTGGTTGCGCTCACCGTAGCTGGGCACCATGTGGCTGCCGTCGATGAAGACGTAGGGCAGCGTCTCGTCGCCGTGCAGGTCGATAAACAGGTCGACGCCACTGTCGAGCATGGCTTGCCGCACACACAGGACTTCGGGGCTGCGCTCGGGTGTCGGCGTCATCCACTCGCGGTTGAGGTTGGCACCTGCCGCGTTGCTGCGCAGGTTGCCGAGAAAGCTGCCGTCCGGATTGACGTTGGGCACCAGATGCACACAGGCGCGCTGCAGGACTTCTCGCGCATGCGGATTGGCGTTGTCGAGCAAGGCGTCGAGCAAGCCCTCGGCGCACCATTCCGCCATCGACTCGCCCGGATGCTGGCGCGCGATGATCCACACCTTGCGTGCAGCGTCGGGGTTGCCGATGCGCAGCAAGTCGATACTACGGCCCTGCACGCTGTTGCCTAGCTGCAGCAACTGCACGCGCTCGTCGCTCGCGGCACGGCCCAACAGGTCGGCATGCCGCTCCTGCGAAAAAGGCTCGAAGTACGCCAGCCACAGCACATCAGCCGGCATGGTCAGTTCGATGCTCAATGCACGACCGTCGTAGAAAGTGTCGGCTATACGGGACCAGTCCTGTCTATCCACGCTCGCCGCGCATTGATAGCCGTTCCAGCCATCGGCGTAGCTGGATTCGCCCGCGTTCTCGATGACGAGGCGCAGCCGCTGCCCTGCTGGCGCCTGTAGGCGGAAGTGGAACCACTGGAAGAAATCGGCGTTGCTGTCGTGGCGGATGCGCAGACGCAGGTTGAGCGGATCGGCCAGCGAGACCACCTCGATGTTGCCGCTGTCGAACTGCTGGGTGATCTGTACTGCTGTCATTGCTGTGCTTCCCTGCGAAAAACCCACTCCGTGTCGGTCGAAACCGCTGGCGTGAAGGCATAGCCCTCGACCTTGAACGCCTTGAGCTGCGCCACATCCTCGACGCGCTGCTCGATGGCATAACGACTCATCAGGCCACGCGCACGCTTGGCGAAGAAGCTGATGATCTTGTAGCTGCCGCCCTTCTCCTCCTGGAACACCGGCGTGATCACCGGCCCCTTGAGCTTCTTCGGTCGCACGGACTTGAAATACTCCTCCGACGCCAGATTGACCAACACCTCGCCCTTCTTCAACTCGGCATTCAACGCCTCGGTGATCTGGTCACCCCAGAAAGCGTAGAGGTCGCGCCCCAGCGGATTCTGCAGCCGCGTGCCCATCTCCAGGCGGTAAGCCTGCATCAGGTCCAGCGGACGCAGCAAGCCATACAACCCGGAGAGAATGCGCAGGTGCTTCTGCGCCCATTTGAAATCCTCCTCGGCCAGCGAGGCGGCGTTCAAACCCTCGTACACGTCACCATTGAAGGCCAGCACGGCTTGGCGTGCATTCTTCCTGGTGAATGGCGGCGACCACTCGGCATAGCGTGTCACGTTGAGCACGGCGAGCTTGTCGGAAATATCCATCAGCTGGCCGACCTCGGCCGGGGTCAGCTCGCGCAGCACGTCAATGAGCTCGGCCGAGCGATCAAGGAAAGCAGGTTGCGTATGCGGCAGCTTGGGGACGGGGGATTCGAAATCCAGGGATTTGGCGGGGGAGATGACGATCTTCATTAACGCGGTTCGCAATAGCGCTGGCAGGCTTATTATCGCACTCCTGCCCAACACCGACGCGCTGTTCATGTCCCTGCTCGACCGTTCCCTCGCTGCCGTCTGGCATCCTTGCACGCAGATGAAGCAGCACGAGCAACAGCCACTGATTGCGATTGCACGCGGCGAAGGCCCCTGGCTGTTCGACTCGGACGGCAAGCGCTACCTTGATGCCGTCAGCTCCTGGTGGGTCAACCTGTTCGGCCACTGCAACGCCCACATCAACCAGCGCCTGCGAGAGCAGCTCGAAAAGCTTGAGCACGTGATGCTCGCCGGTTTCACACATGAGCCCGTGGTACGGCTCTCTGAAAAATTGTCCGCCCTCACTGGCGGCGCGCTGGGTCACGCGTTCTACGCTTCGGACGGCGCCTCCGCCACCGAGATCGCGCTGAAGATGAGCCTGCACTACTGGCGCAACAGCGGTCGAGGCAGCAAGGATCGCTTCGTCTGTCTTGCCGGTAGTTACCACGGCGAAACCGTAGGCGCGCTTGCTGTCACCGACATCGCGCTGTTCCGCGATGCGTATGCGCCGCTGGTGCGCGCTGCCGACACCGTACCCTCACCCGATGCCCGCACTGCCGAAGCGGGTGAAAGCGCCGTCGATGTTGCGCGCCGCGCTGCAGCCATTCTCGAAGCCTGGCTCATCGACAACCACGAGCGCACGGCCGCGCTTATCGTCGAACCCCTCGTGCAATGCGCGACCGGCATGGCGATGTACGACCCGGAATACCTGCGCCTCGCCCGCGCCCTGTGCGACAAGTACGAAGTGCATCTCATCGCCGACGAGATTGCAGTCGGCTGCGGACGCACCGGCACTTTCTTCGCCTGCGAGCAAAGCGGCATCTGGCCTGACTTCATCTGCCTGTCGAAAGGTATCTCGGGCGGCTACCTGCCACTGTCACTGGTGCTCAGTCGAGACAGCATCTACCAGGCCTTCTATGCCGACGACGTCTCCCGCGGTTTTCTCCACTCGCACTCCTACACCGGCAACCCGCTGGCCTGCACAGCCGCACTCGCGACGCTGGAGATTTTCGAGCACGAGAATGTGCTGGCACGCAATGCCGAACGTGCTGCATCGATGCGCGCCGCTGCGCAGCCACTCGCCGAGCACCCTTGCGTGAAGCACCTGCGCCAGCAAGGCATGATCCTGGCGTTCGACGTCTCGGGCGCATCGTCCGGCTTTGCCCGCCGTTATGGCGACGCCGCGCGCGAAGCCGGGGTGTTGCTGCGCCCCATCGGCAACACCGTGTATTGGATGCCGCCTTATGTGCTGGATGAGGCGGAGTTTTCTTTGCTTGGCAAGGTCAGCCTGGACGCGCTGCAGGTTTCCCTGTGATCGCAGGCCGTTACAACTTGCAACACATGCAGTGTCATCGTCCGGCAAACCTGTCGCGTTGATGGAAGCGTCCGGGGACTTCCCGGCCTTACACCGCAAAGGAAGCAAGATGAACAAGTTTCTGTCGACCCTGATTGCCAGCGCCTTCCTGACCACCGCCGCTTTCGCGGCCGATGCCCCGAAGCCCGTCGCCGCAACCACACCCGCAGCCGCACCTGCCGCAGCCCCCGTCGCAGCAACCGCTGCCGCACCGCAGACCAAGCACGTCAAGAAAGTGGCCAAGCATCACGCCAAGAAGTCTGCCGCCAAGACTGCCGCTCCCGCAGCCAAGTAATACGCATCCGTCAGGCATGCCACAACGCACGGTCTCGGCCGTGCGTTGTCGTTTGGGCGTCGAAGCATCCGGTCAGGCGCGCACGCGCAATCAGCGCGCGCTGGCCACAAGGCTCTGACGCAAGGTCGTGCCATTGATGACACGTGTCAGCTTGTCAGCGTATGCCGGATCGGTGGCGTAGCCTGCTGACTGCAGCGCGCGGGCAAAACCAGACGCGCTGTCCTGCCCCGCCACGCTGGCGTAGCGCGGTGCGTTCTGCATCAGCTGTGCGTAGTCGGCGAATGATTCGGCATAGGACGAATACGCGCGGAAACGTTCGGTACGCGTCACAGCCTGGCCGTTTTCGTACTCGGTGGTCTGTGCATCGACCGTTGCGCCCTGCCAGTCCTTGCCGGCCTTGATGTTGAACAGGTTGTAGCTCGGCTGGCCATCCGCACGGCGAATTTCTGCCTTGCCCCAACCCGTTTCGAGCGCCGCCTGCCCAATCAGGAAATGCGGCGGCACGTCGAGCTTGTGCGCGGCGTCTTGCGCCTGTGGCCACAAGGCGTCGACGAATTGCTGTGGCGTCCCCGCTCCGGCTGCCTGCGCATTCGCCGTCGCGCCCGTCGCAGCAGGTGTCCAGTGCGGCAGGGACATTGACGTCGGTGTTTGTGTGGATGGCTGCGCCTGACGTGTTGTCGGCATGCGCAGTGTCATCGGCTCGGTATCCGTCTCGCTGCTGAGGGCCTGCTGCATCAGCTGACGCTCCAGCGCTGCGGCCAGACCGATGCCACCCTTGTGCGCCATCACAGCAGCCAGCTGCTGATCGCTGAGGCCCTGGTAGAAACGCGTGGCATCACTGTTGAACATGCCGTCCTGCGGCACCGATTCGCGCATGGTCTTCAGCACCATCTGCAGGAACAGCGCCTCGAACTGCTTGGCCGTCGCCTTGATCGCTTCGGGCGACTGATCCTTCGCGGCGGTCTTGAGCGTCGCGAGACTGGAGGGATCGAAGATATTGACCGGATCGAGCATCGTCGCAGCGCTCAGATCACTTCGAGTTCAGCTCGCAGCGCACCTGCCGCCTTCATGGCCTGCAGTATGTTGATGAGATCGAGCGGATTGGCGCCCACGGCATTGAGCGCCTTCACTACCTCGGCCAGCGTCACGCCAGGCTTGAAGCGCACCAGACCACCGCCACCCTGCTTGATGTCCACCGTGCCGTTCTCGACCACCGTGGTCTGCCCGCCCGACAGTGCGTTGGGCTGACTCACCGAAGCGTTATCGCTCACGGTGACCGACAGATTGCCGTGTGCCACCGCACATTCCTGCAGCGCCACAGCCTGATTCATGACCACCGACCCGGTGCGCGAATTGACGATCACGCGTGCCGCACCCGCCAGCGTCGTCACATCCAGATTCTCTATGGCGCCGATGAAAGCCACGCGTTCGGAGATCGCCTCGGGAGCGCGCACCTGGATGCGACGGGCGTCGAGCGGCATCGCCATACCGGGTGCGGCCTGGTTGATCGCATTCGCGACACGTTGCGCAGTGCCAAAGTCCGCCGTGCTCAGTTCATAGACGATGGTGTCGCCCTGCCCCACCGACATTGCCACAGCGCGCTCAACAGTAGCGCCCGCCGGCACACGTCCAGCGGAGAGATGATTGACCGTCACGCTGGTGCCGCCCGCTGCAGCCCCGGCACCACCGACAATGATGCTGCCCTGTGCGATGGCATACACGCGGCCGTCAGCCCCCTTTAGCGGCGTCATCAGCAGCATGCCGCCCTTCAGGCTCTTGGCGTTTGCCATTGACGACACATTCACATCGAACTGCTGACCGGGCTGCGCGAACGGCGGCAAGTTCATGGTCACCATCACGGCAGCCACGTTCTTGAGCTGCAGCGTCGTGCCCGGCGGCACCGTCACACCGAGGTTGCCGAGCATGCTGATCAGGCTCTGCGTTGTGAAGGGTGCCTGCGAAGTCTGGTCACCCGTGCCATCCAGCCCCACCACCAGACCGTAACCCACCAGCTGGTTGCTGCGCACACCGGCAATCGACGCAATGTCCTTGATGCGCTCGGCGTTTGCTGCGGTGAGAAGGGAAGAGTGAGGCGTGAGGAGCGAGCAAGCCGACAGCACGCCCAATACGAGCAAGCATGTCTTAATCGAAGAGAAAAGCTTTTGCTTCATCACAGCACTCCAGACACCAGAATCATCAGCCGACCAAAATTCGTGAAGGAATCGTGGCGAGCGGCTCAAGGTCGAACCGGGAAGCGCATGCGTACGCATGTCCGTGGAGCATCGCAGGTTCGAGATCGGGTCGCGAATTAGCTTCATTCATGAATTTCAGAAAGGCAGGACGTTCAGGAACAACCTCGACAGCCAGCCCATGGTCTGCGCTTCGTCGATGATGCCTGTGGCCTTGTACTCCACCCGTGCATCGGCGACCTGTACCGACTGGACTGTGTTGGAGCTTGTCACGTTGTTGGGATTGATCACACCCGAAAAACGGATGAATTCCTGCCCCTGATTGATGGCTATCTGCTTCTCGCCCGACACCAGCAGGTTGCCGTTGGGCAGCACTTCGATGACGGTGACCGTGATCGTGCCTGTGAATGCGTTGTTGGCCGCCGCCGCCCCCTTGCCTGAGAACGAGGTGTCGTTCGAAGCGCCGACTGCCAGCGGCGCGAGGAACTTGCCCGGCACGCCTACCGCCGTCGAGAAGCCGACATCCGTCGTGTTCTTGCGCTCGGTGCTGGCATTGGCACTCTTGCTGGCCTGTGTCTTCTCGACGAGGTTGACCGTGATGGTGTCACCTACCAGGCGCGCGCGGCGATCTTCGAACAGCGGGCGCGAAGAGGAACCGTAGATGGAGCCGCCGCTGTCGACGGGTGCGGCGCCTGGCGCGGGCCGGGCCGTCATCGGCTGATGCACGGCGGTTGGCGGCGTCAGCAGGCTGCAGGCCGACGACAGCAGGAGAACGGGAAGCAGGGCAAGATGCAAAGCACGCATGTAACGACTCCTCACAGTTGCGACAGGCGACCGAGCATCTGGTCAGCGGTCTGCACGATGCGCGAATTGAATTCGTAGGCGCGCTGGGTCTGGATCAGGGTCACCAGCTCTTCGGCCACATTCACGTTGGAGGTTTCGACATAGCCCTGCGCCACGCTGCCCGCACCGTTGGTGCCCGGTGTCGACGGCGTCGGCGCACCGCTGGCCGTGGTCTCGGTGAAAAGGTTCTCACCCATGGCCTGCAGGCCAACCGGATTGACGAAAGTCGCTACCTGAATGCTGCCGATCTGCGTCGAACCCGTCACGCCCGGCTGAGTCACGCTGACCGTGCCGTCTTTGGCAATGGTGACACTCAGCGCGTCGGCCGGCACCGTGATGGCAGGCTGAAGGGGGTAGCCACTGGATGTCACCAGCTGGCCCTGCGCATCCTGCTGGAACGAACCATCACGCGTATAGGCCGTGGTGCCATCTGGCAACTGCACCTGCAGAAAGCCGTTGCCCTGGATGGCCACATCGAGACTGTTGCTGGTCTGCTGCAGGTTGCCCTGGGTCTGGATGCGTACCGATGACACCGGGCGCACACCGGTGCCGACCTGCAGACCAGCGGGAATCGTGGTGCTCTGACTGCTCTGCGCACCTGGCTGACGCAGCGTTTGATAGAGCAGATCTTCGAACACCGCACGCGCGCGCTTGAAGCCGTTGGTGCTGGTGTTGGCCAGGTTGTTCGAGATGATGTCCAGTTGCGTCTGCTGCGCATCCAGGCCGGTACGGGCAACCCACATTGCACGAATCATTTTGCGTTCCTCACTTCATGTCTCGGATTGTCGTCACCGCGCAAGGATGGCCGTCGCAACACGGTCATCTTCTTTTGCTGTTTCCAGCAACTTGGTATTCATTTCGAAGTGACGCGCCAGACTCAGCATCGTCACCATCTGTTCGACCACATTCACATTGCTGCCTTCAATGAAGCCGCCATGTACGCGCACGCTGTCGTCTTGCGCAGCCGGCGTCCCGCTCGCCGTGCGGAACAGACCATCCTCACCGCGGCGCAGATCGGCCTCGGGCGGATTGACCAGCTTGAGGCGACCGATCACGGAGCCCGTCGTAGCGTTGCCGGTGGTCGGAGTGGCCGAGATGCTGCCGTCGCTGCCTACCTCGATGCGCGTCCCTTCCGGCACCGTGATCTCGCCGCCATCACCCTGCACGGCCAGGCCATTGGCCGTGCGCAACACACCATTGGCATCGACTGTGAAAGCGCCGTTGCGCGTGTAGGCATCCTTGCCATCCGCGCCCTGCACGACGAACCAGCCGCTGCCATGCACGGCCATGTCGAAGGGGGAACCGGTCTGGATCATGGGACCCGGCTTCATGTCGCTGGCCACACTGGCGTCCACCACGAAGGCTCGCGTTGCGAGAGCCGGCGACTGCACGGGCACCGAGCGGAACTTGTGCAGCTCGGCGCGGAAACCATTGGTTGTGGCATTCGCAAGGTTGTGGGCCACAGCCGCTTGCTGGCCCATCGTCGCCTTGGCACCGCTCATTGCCGTGTAGATCAGCTTGTCCATATTTTTTCCTGTGAGGAGAGAGGAGTCATGAGTGAGGAGTTGATTCATGCGGACGGCCAAGCCGTCCGGTGACTTTCACTCCTTACTCCTCACTCATTACTCCTCACTCGCCTTATCTCAGATTCACAAGGGTCTGCATCACCTGGTCCTGCGTCTTGATCGACTGCGCATTGGCCTGGTAGTTACGCTGCTGAGTAATCATGCTCACCAGCTCCGCCGTGAGGTCGACGTTCGACTCTTCGACTGCACCCGCCTGCAGCAGACCGCGTTTGCCGATACCCGGCGCACCGAGCTGTGCAGCGCCCGACTCGGCGGACTCCACCCAGTTATTGCCGCCAACGGCCAGCAGGCCACCCGGGCTGGGGAAGGTTGCCAGTGCGATGGTGGCGATATCGTTGGTCTGACCGTTGGAGTAACGGCCCTGCACCACGCCATCCTTGCTGATGGTGATGCCCGACAGCACGCCGGGCGCATAACCATCCTGCGACTGCTCGGTCACGTTGAAGGCAGAACCGAATTGCGTGCTGCCTGCAAAGTCGATGGTGAAAGCCAACGGGCTCACGGCACCTGTCGTCACGGCATAGCTCTGCGCCAACGTGTAGGTGCCGGCGGCCGTGGTGCCAACCAACTGACCTGTACCACTGAATTCCATGTGAGAGGCGGTTGCGCTGGGCGCCCCATTATCGATCGAGGTATAGACATCCCAGCGACTCGTTGCACCGGTCATGGTGGGCGCAGTCGCACTGCGCACGAAGTACATGCTGACCGCATGGGGGTTGCCCAGGCTGTCGTATGCTGTGGTGGAAGTCGAGGCGTTGTAAGTGTCCGAATCGGTGTAGTCGAAGGGCGTAATGGTCGGCGTCGTATTGCGCGAATCGAGGTTGAGACCGATGTCCATCGTCGTCGTCGCAGCCGGCGCACCGGTCAGTGCAGCCGTGCTGGCCGACAGCTGGATCGGCGATGCGGTCGCGGTACCACCGCCGGGCAGGAAACCCATCAGGCGATAACCGCCCGAGTTGGTGATGTAGCCATTGGCATCAATATCGAACTGCCCGTTGCGCGTATAAGCCGTCACCGCGGCATCCGCCGTCTGCACGACAAAGAAGCCATCACCGTTGATTGCAACATCCAGAGGATTGTTGGTCGGCGTGATGTTGCCCTGCGTGAATTGCTGTGCAACAGCCGTCATCGAGGTACCAATCCCGATCTGAACCCCCGCAGCGGCGCCATTGAGCGCTGCCGCAAACACGTCGCCGAACTGCGAGCCAGCGAGTTTGTAACCCACGGTACTGCCGTTGGCGACGTTGTTGCTGATGACGTCCAGCGCTTTCGACGCTGCGTTAAGACCCGAGAGACCTTGTTGGAATGCCATGACGATGACTCCTAGATGATGCGACGAACGTCGGACATGGACAGCTTGGAGAAGCGGCCCGCGTCGATGGTGATGCCGGAAGTGCTGTTGTTAACGCCAGTAACCGTGGCGAACTCAAGTGCCGTGCTGGTGACCTCAGCCGTCCCCTTGGTGGCCGTGACCTTGATCGTGTAGGTGCCATTGGCGGCCTTGCTGCCATCGCTGGTTACGCCGTCCCACGCAAAGTCGTGCGCGCCAGCTTCCAGGTTGGTCATCTGCTCGCTGGCGACTTCGATGCCGTTACTGTCGCGGATCGAGATGGTTACGCGGTCGGCCGACTTGTCGATTTCGAAGCCCCCGTAGGCGTTGTAGCCTTCGCTGAGCTTCATCTGATTGCCTTCCACCAGTACGGCATGGCCCACCAGTGCAGCGGCCTGCAAAGTCTCGCTGCTGCGATAGCTGCCGACCAGCGTCGTCAGCGTATCGTTCAGACGCTCAATGCCGTCGACCGTACTGATCTGCGCGAGCTGCGAAGTCGTCTGCGCGTTATCAACGGGGTTGAGCGGGTCCTGGTTCTTGAGCTGCGTCGTCAGCAGCTTCAGGAAGCGCGACTGCGCCTCATCTGTCTTGCTCGTGGTCTTCGTCTCCGTCTTGGCAGACAGCGACTGGTAGAGCGCAGAGGCGTTGGTATCAGTGGTGAGGGAACTGGCGGTGGCCATGACTTTCTCCTGTCATCAGGCTCCCTGACTACCGATAGTCAGGGTTTTCTGCAAAAGCGCTTTGGCGGTGTTGAGCATCTCGACGTTCGTCTGATATGCCCGCGATGCCGAAATCATGTTGGTCATCTCTTCCACTGCATCGACGTTGGGCATGGCCACGTAGCCATCCTTGTCAGCCGTCGGGTTCTTCGGGTCGTACACCATGCGCAGCGGCGCGGCACTTTCCACCACCCCCGTTACGACCACTCCTTGAGAATAGGCTCCCGCCATCTGCTGTGCCTGGAAGACGACCTGCTTGGCGCGGTAGGGTTTGCCATCCGGCCCGGCGACCGAATCCACGTTCGCCAGGTTGCTGGCCGTGGTGTTGAGTCGCTTCGATTGCGCGTGCATGGCCGAACTGGCGATGCCCATCACGTCAAACATGCTCATAACCGCTCTCCCTCAGCCCGTTACTGACCGCTGATGGCCGACTGCATGGTTCTCAGCAGTCCGTTAATGAATGTGATGCTGGCTTCGTAGTACAGCGTGTTCTCGGCCATCGCGGAGCGTTCGGCATCCATGTCCACCGTGTTGCCATCCACGCTCGACTGCGACTCCTTGCGATACATCACCTGCGGCACGGTGGCTGCAGCCATGCCACCCACGTGGCCACCCGCGGTGGTCGACAAGGCCAGCGGGCCCACACGACCATTCAGTGCGCCAGACAGCGCAGTGCGGAAATCGATGTCACGCGCCTTGTAGTTGGGCGTATCGGCGTTCGCAATGTTCGATGCGATCATCGACTGGCGTTGCGCACGCAGACCGAGTGCGGTCTGGTGGAAGCCGAGAGAATCATCAAGTCGGGACATCCTGCTTGCTCCGGAAAACACGCCAATGGCAGATGACCACCCTTTGCAGCTTCCGTGCCACAACAAAGACAACGACAAATCAAAGACTTGCGAACAGAAAAGCGGCAAGCAGAAAAGCGGCAGCGGCAGCGCGCCGCCCTGCCGGCGGCAAACATTGCCGGTCACACGAACTGGCCTGCATTGCCCGACGTAATCCTGCCGAACGATGTGGCCGGCGCGTGCTCCAATGTCCCCCGCGACCTGTTCCTGACGCTCCGTGCATTTGCCCGTTCGCCGCATCTCTCGATGACAACCCGCCAAACTTTGCTTCTCGCCGCCTTGCTCGCCCTGATTGCTCCGGCGCGGGCCGTCACGCCAGAACAGATCCGCGACCTTGCGCAGAACTGGCTGCAGGAACACACACGCCAATTGCCGGGTCAGGTGCGCGTCAGCGTGGCCCCCATGCGAGATCAGGAGCAATTCCTCGCTCGCTGCGATTCGCCGGAAGTCTTTCTGCCGCAGGGACAGCAAGCCTGGGGGCGTTTCACCGTGGGCGTGCGCTGCAGCGGCAACCCGCGTGCGCTGCCCGTCATGCTGAACGCTCAGGTACAAGTCACCGGCCGCTACCTCGTCGCCAGCCGCGGTCTCTCCGGCGGACAAGATGTGGTCGAGGCCGATCTGCAATGGGCCGAAGGCGAACTCACGCGCCACCCGGCCGACCTGCTCACGCGCCCCGAGCAGGCCATAGGCCGCAACACCCGACAGGCCATCAGCCGCGCACAGCCGCTACGCGCCAGCTATCTGCTGAGCAGCATCCAGATCCGCGCCGGGCAGGACGTCACCGTGGTCGCACGCGGCAACGGCTTCTCCGTGCAGAACAACGGCCGCGCACTCAACACCGCCGGGCAAGGCGAGCTGGTACGGGTCAAGATGGGAAATGGCCGCGTGATCAGCGGCGTGCTGCGGGGTGAGGGGACTGTGGTTGTGGATGAGTGAAGCCTGCGGCTGGCCACCCCCATGCTAGCGATACTTCCCCGCCGTAATGAACTGCCCGAACGTCTCGCACCACACCACCACCGTGGTGTAACGCTCGATACCGACGCCTGCCGGTACAGGCAACAGGAAGTTGCGGAAAGTCTTCACGTCGCCGACACGTACCATGCCAGCCTTGAGTCGCAGAAAATCTGCCTCGGTTTCGACAAACTCCGGCGAGAGATAGAGCTTGTAGTCGGGGCCGGGGGCGAGTTCGCCGGCAAAGGCGATGCTCTGTGCGCTGATCGAGACTTCACCTTCACCCCAGTGCAGCGCGTCACTATCCTGCAGGTCACGGCGAAAGCGGGCCTTGTACTGTGCGCCGGCGGCGTGTGTGGCTAGCTCGCTGGCCGTAGGCGCGGCGGGCGCCACGAGAATGGGTAGCGCGTAGATGCCCGCAGCGAAGCCAAACGCGATGGCGATGAGGTGCGAAATGACGAGCAACGCGATTTTCATTCAGGCTCCTTGCAGCGAAAAGCTCACTGAGTCCGCGCGCCCAATGGCGTTGTAGGTGCGACTTCAGTCGCACAACCCCAGCCCCGCTCAACAACCTGCTGTCCGCCTGAAGGCGGACCTACCCGGCAGCCTGGCCCCAGGCCTTGAGGCTGTTCCAGCGATCCAGCAACACCTCATCGATCACTTCGAGCCACGTGTGGATTGTCGACACTTCATGCAGGCTCCTTGCAGCGAAATGTTCATTCAGGCGCCGCCGGTGGCGCTGTAGGTGCGACTTCAGTCGCACAACCCCCTGCCCCGCTCGAAGACCTGCAGTCCGCCTGAAGGCGGACCTACCCGGGCAGCCTGGCCACTGGCCTTGAGGCTGTTCCAGCGATCCCTCGTCGATCACTCTGAGCCACGTGTGAATTGACGACACTTCATGCAGGCTCCATGCCGCGAAATGTTCATTCAGACTGCGCCGCCGGTGGCGCTGTAGGTGCGACTTCAGTCGCACAACCCCAGCCCCGCTCGACGACCTGCAGTCCGCCTGAAGGCGGACCTACCCGGCAGCCTGGCCCCTGGCCTTGAGCCTGTTCCAGCGATCCCTCGTCGATCACATCGAGCCACGTGCGGATTGTCGTCACTTCATGCAAGCTCCTTGCAGCGAAATGTTCATTCAGGCTGCACCATCGGTGGCGCTGTAGGTGCGACTTCAGTCGCACAACCCCAGCCCCGCTCCACAACCTGCTGTCCGCCTGAAGGCGGACCTACCCGGCAGCCTGGCCCTTGGCCTCGAGCTTTTCCCAACGATCGAGCAGGTCCAGCAGCTCTTCTTCAATCGCTTCGAGCCGCTTGTTCATGACGGGCACTTCGGTCGGGCGGTCGCGGTAGATGTCGGGGTTGGCGAGTTGCGCCTGCAGCGCAGCCTGTTCGGATTCGAGCTTGCTGATCTTGCCCGGCAGGGCGTCGAGTTCGCGCTTTTCATTGAAGCTGAGCTTGGCGGGTTTGTTTGCCTCTTTTGGCGCAGCAGGCGCCGCAGCAGCCGGCTTCACGGGCGCCGCCGCTTTCGCTGCAGCCTCACGCGATGCGGTGCTGGCGCGCAGCCAGTCCTGATAGCCGCCCGCATATTCGCGCCACAGTGCGTCGCCTTCGTACGCAATGGTCTGCGTCACCACGTTGTCGAGGAAGGTCCGGTCGTGGCTGACGATGAACAGCGTGCCCTGGAATTCCTGCAGCAGTTGTTCGAGCAACTCCAGCGTCTCGATGTCGAGGTCGTTGGTCGGCTCGTCGAGCACGAGGATGTTGGCGGGCCGTGCAAACAGGCGCGCGAGCAGCAGACGGTTGCGTTCGCCGCCTGACAATGACTTGACCGGCGAGCGCGCACGCTGCGGCGCGAACAGGAAGTCGCCGAGGTAGCCGACGACGTGCTTTTTCGTACCGCCGATTTCGACGTAGTCCGAACCGGGGCTGATGATGTCGGCGAGCGTGGCCTCGGGGTCGAGCGCGGTACGGAACTGGTCGAAGTAGGCAACTTGTTGTTTTGTGCCGCGCTTGATGCTGCCGCTGTCGGCTTCGAGCTCACCGAGAATCAGCTTGAGCAGCGTCGTCTTGCCCGCACCATTGGGGCCGATGAGGCCGATGCGGTCGCCACGCATGAGACGCGCCGAGAAATCCCGGATCACGGTCTTGTCGCCGAAGCCCTTTTTCACATCGGTCAGCTCTGCAATCAGCTGTCCGCTCTGCTCGCCACGCTCCAGCTTGAAGTCGACGTTGCCCATGCGGTCGCGCCGTTCGCTGCGTTCACGTCTCAATGCTTCGAGGCGGCGCACGCGGCCTTCGTTGCGTGTGCGGCGCGCTTCGACGCCCTTGCGGATCCACACTTCTTCCTGCGCCAGAACCTTGTCGAATTCGGCATTGCTCTTGGCCTCCATCTCCAGCATCTCGGCCTTGCGCGTCTGGTAGGCGGAGAAGCTGCCGGGAAAGCTCGCGAGGCGGCCACGGTCGAGTTCGACAATGCGCGTCGAGACCGCGTCCATGAAGCTGCGGTCGTGGGTGATCAGCAGCACGCTGCCACGGTAAGCGCGGATCAACTCTTCGAGCCAGCCAATGGCGGTGATGTCGAGGTGGTTGGTCGGCTCGTCGAGCAGCAGCAGGTCGGGCTCACCGGCCAGCGCGCGGGCCAGCGCCACGCGCTTGATGCCGCCACCCGAAAGACTGCCGACGCGCGCCTTGGCGTCGAGTTTCAAACGGTCAATGACCTGCTCCACCTTGTGATGCACGGCCCAGCCATTGCTGGCCTCCAGCTCGTGCTGCAGGGTTTCGAGACGCGAGAGCGCAGTCTCGTCGCCACCTTCGAGCTGCAGCGCCGCCGCGTGGTACTCGGCGATGAGGCGCGCGGCGCCGCCGACGCCATCGGCCACGGTGGCAAACACATCGCGATCGAGGTCGAAGTCCGGCTCCTGCGCCACATAGGCCACGCGCAGGCCGGGCTGCGTCCACAGCGTGCCGTCGTCGAGTTTCGCCTGACCCGCCAGTACCTTGAGCAGGCTGGACTTGCCGGCGCCGTTGCGGCCAATCAGCGAGAGCTTCTCGCCGGGCTCCAGCACCAGGGCCGTGTGGTCGAGCAGGGCGACGTCGCCAAAGGCGAGACAGGCGTTATCCAGTTGAATCAAGGGCATGGCAAAAGCACGAGCGGCAAGGGAAGACAAAGAGCCGCGATTTTACGCCGCCCCTGCCCTGCCAAGGGCTGCGAGTCGCAAGGGGCCCGGCGTCGCCAAGGGTCAAGGCTGGCGCCTTTCTGCCGTAAAGAGCTGACAAGCCCCAACGCTGTCAGAAGACCGGGGCCTGAGCTCCGGCCGCACCAGCCAGAGCCCGGACAACCCGCAGAGGACACCGCACGACATGCCTCAAGCCCACGCCCGACGCCAGCAATGGCTGATCTTCGTCTGTCTCTGCGCGGGGGGTGGGGCCCTGTTGTTGAGCCTCAAGTTCGGCAACTGGCTGACCGGCAGCGTGTTGGCGCTCGCCCTGCTTTCCGGCATCGCGGCAGGCATCACCTGGGCCCGCTCCCGCCCTGACGGCATCAGCGAACAAACCCGCCGCGAGCGTGCTCGCGCGTTCATGCAACGCGCCATCGACGCCATGCCCGCCCCCGTCTTCGTCAAGAACCAGAACCACCAGCTGGTGATGGTGAACAACGCCTACTGTGCCCAGCGCCAGATGAGCCGCGACGAAATCCTCGGCCGCTGCGCTTCAGCCTTTGCACCCGACTTTGCCGAAGGCGCCCGGATAGACAACGAGGACGAAATCGTTCTCGGTGGACAGGAAGTACGCAAGGAAGAATGCATCCTGCACCCGGTCTCCGGCGAACCGTTGCACCAGATCGTCACCAAGACACGCTGCTTCGACGAAGACGACAATCCCGTGATCATCGGCGGCTTTTTCGACATCACACCTCTGCGCCGCGCCGAGCAGGCAGCCATCCATGCGCTGGACACCCAGACGCGGCAACGCGACTTCCTGCAGGTGGTGTTCGACGCGGTGCCCATTCCGCTCTTCGTCAAGAGCGCCGATCACCGCTTCATCATGTCCAACCTCGCGCACGCCCGCCACGAAGGGCTGCCCCGCCAGCAGATCATCGGGCGCCGTGCCGCGGATTTTGTCGGGGCGGAGCTCGGTGCGCAGATCGATGCTGAAGAAGCGCGCCTGTTGGGCTCCCCGTCCGGCACCGTGTTCGAAGGTGAGCAGGAGTCCGTATCGCCGGGCGGCAATACGCGCTTCACGATCAAGCGCAACACCATGGCCATCGACCCCTCCGGTCAGCAAGTCATCATTGGCGCGCTCACCGAGCTGACGGCCCAGCGCCTCGCCGAAGCGCGCTGGAAGTTCGCCCTCGAAGGCACCGGCGACGGCATGTGGGACTGGGACATCGCCAACAACACCACCTACTACTCCGCGCGCTGGAAGGCCATGCTCGGCTACGGCGAGGAGGAGATCGGCGATGCGCCGGAAGAACGGACGCGCCGCATCCACCCCGACGACGTCGAGAGCGTGCAAGCGTCCATGGACGTGCACCTCGAAGGCATCGTGCCGATCTACGTCTGCGAACTGCGCATTCTCGGTCGCCACGGCGAATACCTGTGGATGCTCGATCGCGGCCTGGTCGTCGAGCGCAGCACCGACGGCAAACCACGCCGCATGATCGGCATGTTCACCGACATCACGCGGCAGAAGCAGGCCGAGGAAGAGCTGCGCCAGCACCGCGACGAGCTCAGCAAGCTGGTCGCAGAGCAAACGCAGGATCTGGTTGCCGCCAAGGATGCCGCCGAGCAGGCCAGCGAGGCCAAGAGCCGCTTCCTCGCCAACATGTCGCACGAGCTGCGCACACCGATGCACGCCATCTTGAGCTTCGCGAAGATGGGCAACGAACGCTCAGCCAGCGCCACGCCCGAGAAGATCGCCGGCTACTTCCAGCACATCCGCACCAGCGGTGAGCGCCTGCACAGCCTGCTCAGCGATCTGCTCGACCTGTCACGTACGGGCAGCAGCAATACCATGGTGCTGCATCAGTACAACGTCGACCTGCTCGACATCACCCGCGTCGCACTGCGGGAGGCGGCACCCGCGCTGGAAGAGCGTTCATTGCGTACGCGGCTGGAGACAGAGATCAGCAATGCCATCCTCAAGGGCGATGCCCTGCGCCTGGGCCAGATGCTCCGCAATCTGCTCTCCAATGCCATCCAGTATTCGCCCGAGGGCAGCGAGATCCTCGTCAGCCTGCACCACACGCACTTCGCCGATTCGGGTGCTGCAGCATTCGAGCTCATCGTCGCCGACCAAGGGCTCGGCATTCCTGCCAACGAACTCGAATACATCTTCGAAACCTTCGAGCAGGGTAGCAAGACACGCAACAACGCGGGTGGCCGCGGTCTGGGCCTGCCCGTCTGCCGCGAAATCGTATTGCGCCACCACGGCCGGATCTTTGCGCGCCAGCGTGACGCGGGCGGTAGCGAATTCGTCGTACAGATTCCGCTCAACCCGCCAGCGGCCGCGCTCGAAAAGCACGCAGCCTGAAACAGCCGTAACGCGCGCCTAACCCCTGGTCGTCAGCGCCTTGAGGTCATCGAGCACCTGCTGTGCGTGTTTGTCCGCATCCACATCGCGATAGATCTTCCGCAACACCCCACGCGGGTCGATGATGAAGGTCTGACGCTTCGCGAAGCGCACCACGCCCCAATTCGACAAAGCGCCGTACCTGTCAGCCACAGTTCCCTCGGCATCCGCCAACAACGGGAAGGGCAGCTTGTACTTCTCGGCAAACGCCTTGTGCGAGGCGGACTCGTCAATGCTCACGCCCACCACCTGCGCACCAAGCCCTGTAATGAAGGCCTGCCCGTCGCGGAAGTTGCAGGCCTCGGTCGTGCAGCCCGGCGTGTCGTTCTTGGGATAGAAGTACAGCACCAGCCACTTGCCGCGGAACTGCTCGAGCGAGCGCATGACACCACTCTGATCCTTCAACGCGAAAACCGGCGCGGGCTGCCCCACGGTCAGCGTATCCGCCATGACCGGTGCGACAAGGCCCAGCAACAAGCTCAGACAAAGCATTCGTAACATGGTTGGCTCCTTTACCGGGACGTATCGTGGAATGCCAAGTCATACATGGCATGCACTACAATACGCCCCGCTCCCGCCGTAGTTCAATGGATAGAACGGCCGCCTCCTAAGCGGCAGATACAGGTTCGATTCCTGTCGGGGGGACCAGTTCCCTGCCCCCGCCGCCCCGCCGCTGCGCCCCCGGTCTCTTGACCGGCCCGCTTCAGCCCGCCACTTCCACCTCGGCCTCGTAGCCTGCGCTCTCGCAATCGGTATAGATGTCCGGCTTGCGCACCCAGACGCGTGCGCCGACCACACCGTGCTGACTCGCGCACAGCGCCAGCAGCTCGTGACAGAGGGTTTCCTGCAGATTGAAGTGACGGCCGGCGACCAGGCCAGGAATGGCCTTGTGCACGAGATCGTAGTTGACGGTGGCGTGCACGTCGTCCGGCATCTCTTGCGTGAGCGGTGCCAGACGCAGGTCGATGTCGATGAGTACCCGCTGCGGGCGTTGTTTCTCGACTTCGTAGAAGCCGATCGAGACAGGCAGGCTGTACTCGCGGATACGGATGCTGCGGTTGAATATCTTCATGGGCTCCGGGCGCCGGGTGGTGTGAAACATCGACTTGCAATGCAAAGTCCCGGCACGCGGCCGGGACTGTGGATTGTAGTGATGTATCAGGCCAACTGACTGCGCAAGGTCTTCGCAGCCTTGACCATGTTGGTCAGGGCCGGAATCACCTCGTTCCACTGCCGCGTCTTCAGCCCGCAGTCCGGATTCACCCAGAGCCGTTCCGCCGGCACGCGCTCTGCTGCCTTCTGCATCAGCTGCACGATGTGCTCCTCGCTCGGAATGTTGGGCGAATGGATGTCGTACACACCCGGCCCGATCTCGTTCGGGTACTGGAAGTCCTCGAAGGCATCGAGCAATTCCATGTCCGAACGCGATGTTTCGATGGTGATCACATCCGCATCCATGTCGGCAATCGAATCGATGATGTCGTTGAACTCCGAGTAGCACATGTGGGTGTGGATCTGCGTCTCGTCCGCCACGCCATTGGCCGTGATGCGGAAGGACTCGACTGCCCACGAGAGGTACTCCTGCCACTGCGCACGACGCAGCGGCAAGCCTTCGCGCAGCGCGGCTTCGTCGATCTGGATCACGCGCACACCGGCCTTTTCCAGATCCAGCACCTCCTGGCGGATCGCCAGTGCAAGCTGCTGGCAGGACACCGAGCGGGGCTGGTCGTCACGTACGAAGGACCAGTTGAGGATGGTCACCGGGCCGGTGAGCATGCCCTTCATCGGCTTGTCGGTCAGCGACTGGGCGTACTTGATCCACTCCACCGTCATCGCCCTCGGGCGGCTGATGTCGCCGAAAAGGATGGGCGGCTTGACGCAACGCGACCCATAGCTCTGCACCCAGCCGAACTGGCTGAAGGCGTAGCCATCAAGCTGCTCGCCGAAGTACTCGACCATGTCGTTGCGCTCGGCCTCGCCATGCACGAACACATCCAGCCCCAGCGCCTCCTGCTCTTTCACGCTACGCGCAATCTCGGTACGCATTGCCGCAAGGTAGCCCTGCCGGTCGAGGCGACCAGCCTTGTACTCGCTGCGCGCATGGCGGATCTCCGCCGTCTGCGGGAACGAGCCGATGGTGGTGGTCGGGAATTTCGGCAGCTTCAGCAACGCCGCCTGCTTTGCCGCACGCTCGGCATAGGGGCTCTTGCGCTGGCCAAGCTCGGGCGTGATCCGGGAGAGGGCCACCTTGACGCTGGGGTTGTGCACACGCGGCGACACGCGTCGTGCCGCAATCGCCGCGCGATTGGCAGCCAGTTCTGCCTGCACCGTATCGACCCCCTCATTCAAGGCGCGCGCCAGCACATTCAGCTCGACCAGCTTCTGCTTCGCAAAGGCCAGCCAGGAACGCACCTCGGCATCGAGTCGCTCTTCACTGTCGAGGTCGACCGGCACATGCAGCAACGAGCACGACGGCGCGATCCACAGGCGTTCGCCGAGGCGTTCAGCCACCGGTTGCAGCCATTGCAGCACGCCGTTCAGATCGGTCTTCCAGATGTTGCGGCCGTTGATGACGCCCAGCGACAACACCTTGTGCGCAGCAAGGTAGTTCAGCGCGCTGTTCAACTCGTCGCGCGCATTCACAGCATCAAGGTGGAAGCCCGCTGTCGGCAACTTGATTGCCCACTCCAGGTTGGCGCGCAGCGGCCCGAAGTAGCTCGCCAGCAGCAGCTTCACCGGCGCCGTCTTCAGCGCGTGGTAGGCCGTGCTGAACGCATGGCGCCAATCCGCCTCCAGCTCGGTTGCCAGAATCGGCTCATCGATCTGCACCCACTCCACGCCCTCGGCGGCCAGTGCGGCAAGCAGCTGGCTGTAGACAGGCAGCAGACGGTCGAGCAGCGCGAGGCGGTCAGACTCGTCCTTGGCCTTGCCAAGTGCCAGATAGGTCACCGGGCCGATGATGACGGGCTTTGCCTTGACCGCTTGTGTGCGGGCTTCCTGCAACTGCTCGATGAGACGCGAGGCATCCAGCTTGAACTGCGTGCCCGCCGTGAACTCGGGGACGATGTAGTGGTAATTGGTGTCAAACCACTTGGTCATCTCGCCGGCGGCCACACCCCCGCAGCAATGCGCGTGATCTTCTGCCGATTGTGCCGACCGACCACGCGCCACGCGGAAGTAGTTGTCCAGCGCATCACCATGGAAGTCCTGCACGCGCTCGGGCAGGTTGCCCAGGGTGAAGCTCATGTCCAGCACCTGGTCGTAGAACGCGAAGTCACCAACCGGCACGAGATCCAGCGCCGCCTGATCCTGCCAGTGGCGGCTGCGCAGCGCTGCGCCGGTTGTCTTCAACTCGTCGCGTGAGGACTGGCCCTTCCAGTAGGATTCCAGAGCGAACTTCAGCTCGCGCTTTGCGCCGATGCGCGGAAAGCCGAGGTTATGCGTGCGTGCCATGACGATTGCCTTGCGTGGATGAAAAGTGCTGCCATCCTAGGCACTTCGATACATGAACAAAAATGGTATTGTTTCATCCAATCATGAACAGCATTCACGCCTGACCCGCCCGCATGGCCATCCTCGAACGCATGCACCTCGCCATCATCCGCGCCGTCGACCAGCATGGTTCGCTGACGGCTGCCGCGGACACACTGCACCTCACCCAGTCCGCGCTGAGCCACACCATGCGCAAGCTGGAAGACCAGCTCGGCATTGCGATCTGGTACCGCGAAGGCCGCAGCCTGCGCCCCACGCAGGCCGGCGAATACCTGCTGGCGGTGGCCAACCGCCTGGTGCCGCAACTCGGCCATGCCGAAGAACGCCTGCGCCAGTTCGCCCGTGGCGAGCGCGGTGCGCTGCGCATCGGCATGGAATGCCACCCCTGCTACCAGTGGCTGCTCAAGATTGTCTCGCCCTACCTCGCAGCCTGGCCCGCTGTCGATGTCGACGTGAAGCAGAAATTCCAGTTCGGCGGCATCGGCGCCCTGTTCGGCTACGAGATCGACATGCTCGTCACGCCCGACCCGCTCTACAAGAACGGCCTCAGCTTCGAACCCGTGTTCGACTACGAACAGGTGCTGGTCGTCGGCCCGCAACACCCACTGCGCACCGCCACCCATGTGCAGCCGAAGCAACTGGCCGGCGAGACACTGATCACCTACCCCGTCGCCATCGACCGGCTCGATATCTACACCCAGTTCCTCACCCCTGCCGGCATCGCCCCGCAACGCCACAAGCCCATCGAGACCACCGACATCATGTTGCAGATGGTCGCCAGCGGCCGTGGCGTTGCAGCCCTGCCGCGCTGGCTGGTCGAGGAATACGCAGCCAAGCTTGACGTCACGCCCGTGCGCCTCGGCAAGCAGGGCGTGGCCAAGCAGATCTTCCTCGGCTACCGCGAAGCAGATGCCGACATCGACTACATTCGTGCCTTCGTCGCGCTGGCCAAAGAATCCCGCGTCGCAGTCTGACCCTTCACAAGAGAACCCCATGCTCCTGCGCGACCCCATCCACGGCGACATCGAGCTGAGCCCGCTCGAAACGCAGCTGATCGACCTGCCCGTCATGCAGCGCCTGCGCGGCGTCAAGCAGCTGGGTACAGCCAACCTCGTGTATCCCGGTGCACTGCATACGCGCTTCGACCACTCCATCGGCGTCTGCGCGCTGTCACATCGCCTCGTCGAAGGCCTGCGCCGTGCAGGCTGTGCCGTCTCGATGGCGCAGGAGGCCGCCATCGGCGCCGCCGCCCTGCTGCACGACGTTACGCACGTGCCCTACGGTCACACGCTGGAAGACGAGCGCCGCCTGTTCCCGCGCCACGACAAGGGCACACGGCTGGCACAGCTGATGGCCGGCGAACTCGGCGAAGCGCTGACGCGCCTGGACCTGCACGACACCGTGGCCGGCCTGCTGGGCGCCGCACCGCTCACTTCACCACGCTGGATGCAGGACATGGTGTCCGGCGCCATCGACGCCGACCTGCTCGACTACCTGCGCCGCGACAGCTTCTTCGCCGGCCTCTCGCACGACTACGACGACCGCATCTTCCGCGCCTTCGCCCTGCACGACGATCGCCTCGTCGTGCGCCTCGTCAAGCACGGCATGGACCGCCCCGACGCCCGCTCCGAAATCCTGCGCGTCCTGCGCCTGCGCTACTTCCTCACCGAGCGCGTGTATTACCACCACACCAAGGTCGTCGCCGGCGCGATGATCTCCAAGGCCGTCGAACTCGCGCTTGACCACAACGCCATTGCCGAGGGCGACCTGCTGGCCCTCAACGACTGGACCCTGCTCGACCGCCTGACCCACAGCCCGGTGCCGGGCGCTTCAGCGCTTGCCCAGCGCGTGCAGTCACGTCAGCTGCTCAAGCGCGGCTACGTCGTCTCCGGCCGCAGCGTGCCCGAGGCACAGCGTAGCGATTGGGTCACGCGCCTCCATCACGGCCGGCTGGAACGCGCACAGAAGGAGCGCCAGATCGCCGACGCGCTGGGCCTGCCGTTCGAAGACGTGGTGCTCTACTGCCCAGCCCTCACGGTGATGAAAGAAGCCGCCGTGCCCATCGAGAACAGCCGCGGCCTGGCCCACCTGGACGACCCCGACGACGACGCCCACACCGAGATCCGTGCCCTGCAGGCGCGTTACGCCGGCCTGTGGCGCTTCTACGTCTTCGTGCCCGCTGCAGCGGCTGCCAAGGCAGCAGCCGTTTGCGGGGAGCTGTTCGGGGTAGCCTCCGAGCATTCCTGAAGCAGTGCTGTCGGGCGGTTTGCGGCGCGCGGTTGTGCGGTTGAAACCGCACCTACGGAATCTGGCTTCACAGCGCGACGCCTGCTTTGCTCCTCCCGGTGATTTCCCCCGATAGCTGCAGGACGGGTTTCAACCCGTCAGCACGCTCACGCAGCTTGCTCAGGCGGTTAGCGGCACGCGGTTGTGCGGTTGAAACCGCACCTACGGAATCTGGCTTCACGATGCGACGCCTGCTTTGCTCCTCCCGGTGATTTCCCCTGATAGCTGTAGGACGGGTTTCAACCCGTCAACACGCTCACCCAACGTGGCTGGGCGGTTTGCGACGCGGGATTGTGCGGTTTCAACCGCACCTGCGGAATCCGGCTTCACAGCGCGGCAGCGCGCCTGCATTGGCATGGCGGCATTTGAGCCGCACCCAGGCTTTCCCCTGTCAAACCCCGGTAACGCAAGCGCGCAGACAATCTGGCTTCCGGCGTCACCACGCCAGCCACAAGCCCTGTTCCGGTGCCTGCGGCCCTGCGGTCATGATCCATAGCAGTGCCGGAGGGCTGCTTCCGCTATATTGTTGTGCGCTGCACATATCTTGCTTAGAGGAACTGGCGCATTCCTTGTAGTTGAACGAACAGAGCGGAGTCCTTCGTGTCGATCCACGTCAAGCTTACCCACGTTACCCACTACCGCTACGACCGCCTCGTCGGTCTCTCCCCACAAATCGTCCGCCTGCGTCCGGCCCCGCATTGCCGCACGCCCATCCTGGCGTACTCACAACGCATCACCCCCAACGAACACTTCATCAACTGGCAGCAAGACCCGCAGAGCAATTACCTCGCGCGCCTGGTCTTCCCGGAAAAAACGCGCGAGTTCAAGGTCGAGATCGACCTGGTTGCCGAGCTGTCGGTCATCAACCCCTTCGACTTCTTCCTCGAGCCCTCGGCCGAAAAATTCCCGTTCAACTACGAGCCTGAGGTTGCCAAGGACCTCGCGCCCTACCTCATCAAACTGCCCGGTACACCGAAGTTCAACGACCTGCTCAACAGCGTGAGCCTCGACCCTGTTGGCGCCGTCGACTTTCTCGTCGCCATCAACCAGAAGGTGCAACAGGCGGTCGGCTACACCATCCGCATGGAACCCGGCGTGCAGACGCCGGAAGAGACGCTGGTCAAGGGCACGGGCTCGTGCCGCGACTCCGGCTGGCTGCTGGTGCAGCTGCTGCGCCACCTCGGCCTCGCCGCCCGTTTCGTGTCCGGTTACCTCATCCAGCTCACCGCCGACGTGAAGTCGCTCGACGGCCCCAGCGGTCCCGAGGCCGACTTCACCGACCTGCACGCCTGGTGCGAAGTGTTCCTGCCGGGTGCGGGCTGGATCGGGCTGGACCCCACCTCGGGCCTGTTCGCGGGCGAGGGCCACATCCCGCTGGCCTGCACGCCCGAGCCCTCGTCTGCCGCGCCCGTCTTCGGTTACGCCGACGAAGCCGAATGCGAGTTCGAGCACACCATGAAGGTGGAGCGCGTCTGGGAAGCCCCGCGCGTCACCAAGCCCTACACCGAAGCGCAGTGGGCCAGCATCGAAGAGCTGGGCCACCTCATCGACAGCCACCTCAACGCCAACGACGTGCGCCTGACCATGGGCGGCGAGCCGACCTTTGTGTCGCTCGACGACCGTGACGGCGCCGAGTGGAACACCGAGGCCATGGGGCCGCGCAAACGCCTGCTCGGCGCCGACCTGCTCTACCGCCTCAAGGACAAGTACGCCAAGCAAGGCCTGCTGCATTTCGGCCAGGGCAAGTGGTACCCGGGCGAGCAGCTGCCGCGCTGGTCGCTCTCCTGCTTCTGGCGCAAGGACGGCCAGCCGATCTGGAACGATGTCGGCCTCTACGCCGACGAGCACAAGGACTACGGCGCGAACGAAGAGACCGCAGCCACCTTCCTCGCGGCGCTGGCCGAATCGCTGGGCCTCGACCCCAAGTACGTATTCCCGGCGTATGAAGACGTCTGGTACTACCTGTGGAAGGAACGCAAGCTGCCGATCAACGTCGACCCGTTCGACGCACGCCTCGGCGACGAGATGGAGCGCGAGCGCTTGCGCAAGGTGTTCCACCAGGGCCTCGACAAGGTTGTCGGCTGCGTGCTGCCCATCGCACGAAACTACGGCACGCAATCTGACTCTCGCTGGCAGACCGGCCCGTGGTTCCTGCGCGCCGAGCGCTGCTACCTCGTGCCAGGCGATTCCCCCGTGGGCTACCGCCTGCCGCTGGACTCGCAACCCTGGGTCAGCAAGGGTGACTACCCCTGGCAGTACGACATCGACCAGAGCGCGCCCTTCCCGCCGCTGCCGGCCTACGACGCGATCCGCCGCCTGTTCCAGACACCGGGTGTGACGCAGGCCGAACGCGATGCGCTGCTTGCCGGGCTGGACAAGCCGAAGAAGCGTGAAACGCCGCCGCACATTAAGGAGATGCTGGACAAGAACAGCGTGCCCGCCTTCGGCCAATCCGCCGGCTGGATCACCCGCACCGCCATGTGCGCTGAACCGCGCAACGGCCGGCTGTACCTCTTCATGCCGCCGGTCTCGGCGCTGGAGGACTACCTCGAAATCACCACCGCCATCGAGTCGGTCGCGGCCAAGCTTGGCGTGCCGGTCATCCTCGAAGGCTACGAGCCGCCGCGCGACCCGCGCCTGCAAAGCTTCCGCATCACCCCCGACCCCGGCGTGCTGGAAGTGAACATCCACCCCTCCAAGAGCTGGGAAGAACTCGTCGATCGCACCACGCACCTCTACGAGCAAGCCCACTACTCGCGCCTCACCACCGAGAAGTTCATGCTCGACGGCCGCCACACCGGCACCGGGGGCGGCAATCACTTCGTGCTTGGCGGCGAGACCCCGCAGGACTCCCCCTTCCTGCGTCGCCCCGACCTGCTCAAGAGCCTGATCGCCTACTGGCACAACCACCCGTCATTGTCGTACCTGTTCTCGGGCATGTTCATCGGCCCGACCTCGCAGGCCCCGCGCATCGACGAAGCACGCAACGACTCCGTCTACGAGATGGAAATCGCCATGCGCCAGATCCCCGAGCCAGGTGGCTACACCCCGCCCTGGCTGATCGACCGCATCCTGCGCAACCTGCTCATCGACTCGTCCGGCAACACGCACCGCAGCGAGTTCTGCATCGACAAGCTCTACTCGCCCGACGGCCCCACCGGCCGCCTCGGCCTGCTGGAGCTGCGCGCCTTTGAAATGCCACCGCACGCGCAGATGAGCCTCACGCAACAACTGCTGTTGCGCAGCCTCATCTCGCGCTTCTGGCAACAGCCCTACGCGCCCGAAAAGCTCACACGCTGGAGCACCGAGCTGCACGACCGCTTCATGCTGCCCTACTTCGTGCAGCAGGATCTTGACGACGTCATGACCGAGCTGAACGACTTCGGCTACCCGCTCAAGACCGAGTGGTTCGCCCCGCACATGGAGTTCCGCTTCCCCAAGGTCGGCGAATTCGCCTCGCGCGGCGCCGAGTTCGAACTGCGTTTCGCACTCGAACCCTGGCACGTGATGGGTGAAGAAGGCGCCGTCGGTGGCACCGTGCGCTACGTCGACTCTTCAGTCGAACGCCTGCAGGTGCATGCAAAAGGGTTGGCCTCCAACCGCTACATCCTCACCTGCAACGGTCGCCCCGTGCCGCTGGCGCCCACCGGCAACGTCGGCGAGTCAGTCGCCGGCGTGCGCTACAAGGCCTGGGCCCCGCCGAGTGCGCTGCACCCGACGATTCCCTCGCACAACCCGCTGGTCTTCGATCTCGTCGACACCTGGATGAACAAATCCATGGGCGGCGCGACCTACTACGTCGCCCACCCCGGCGGCCGCAACTTCGAGACCTACCCCATCAACGCCTACGAAGCCGAAGGCCGCCGCCTCGCACGCTACGCGCGCATGGGCCATACGCCGGGCAAGATCGAGGCGAAGCCGGAACCACTCAACCCCAACTTCCCCTTCACGCTCGACCTGCGCCGCAGCTGACGCACGCATCACTCGCAACACCTCACGCGGGGCAAAACCGGCAACGGTCTTGCCCCGCGTGCGTTTGCAAGGTGAGCAAGCACTGCACAACCGAGAACACCGACACGCATCGCAAGCGCTGTGTCAGTGCCTCGGTCTGATGACGCACCACTGCACCCCTCATCGCATGCCGCACTTGCCGCGCTTGACGGAATGCGCTTTGATGCCGCTTCCACACCCTGCACACAACACGCACAGCGCATGAACGACAACACCTCGCTCTACCTCGCCATCGCCTTCGAACTCGGTCTGCCCGCCATCCTTGGCCTGCTGGCCCTCTGGCCCCGTGCGCGCAGATGGCTCGTCGTCCCGCTCGGCGCCGTCACACCCTTCCTGCTCTTCTACGCCTTCAACGCCTTCGGCGCCTGGCGCGGCGACGTGGGCGCCACACTCGCCTTCCAGGGCATGTGGCTCTCCACCCTCATCCCCTACGCAGCCTGCGCAGCATTCGGTGCCGCATTCGGCACCCTGCTGCTCTTCGTACGCCTGAAGATCACCAAGTCATCGCGCTACATCCTCGGCGTCGTCCCCTCAGCCATCCTCGCGCTGGCCTGGACTCTCTGGGGGCAGTGAGCGTCAGCAAGCCGGGAGGACCGCACCCGTCCGGCCAGTACAGTCCTTCGACACGCCCGGCATGCTCCGCCGGTTACGACTGTCAATCACCAACAGGAGATAGCCTCGGCAAAGACGGCTTGCGATCTGTATCGCTCAGTGATGGACAAGGCATTCAAATGCATCATGACAGGCGTCTGTCCGGGTGACAGCATTCTCGACCCGCGCGGCAATGGCCTGAAGCTGCTGGTCGACGAACAGCGCAACGAACTCGACCTCGCACTCGCCCGCAGCGTGGCGGCGGCGCTATCGATGCCGCGTGCGGAATGCGAGCGCATGGCGGCGGCGTTCAGGCTGGCGAAGGCGTAGCGTCAGGCAAAAGAAACGCACGCTGCCACCCACTACCCCACTCCGCGTGCAAACGGCAGCCTTGCACTTTGACAGCGCAGGTTAGCCAGACTAGACTAACTTCGTCATTTGTGGAGGTCGCCATGCAATCCGTGAACATGCTTCAAGCCAAAACTTCGTTGTCCCGCCTGGTCGAGGCCATTGAACAAGGCCAGGAGCGGGAAATCGTGATTGCCCGTAACGGGCGCCCCGCCGCCAGGCTGGTGCCGATAGATGCTGCCCCGGCCGGTCAGCGCATCGGCATCGCCAAGGGCTTGTTCGAAGTGCCGGACGACATTGACGCGCACAACGACGAAGTGGCCCAGCTCTTCATGGGCGGGGCGCAGCCTTGAACCTCCTGCTCGACACGCATGTCGCCTTGTGGGCAATCGCCGACAGCCCGAAGTTGCCGCAGAAGGCGCGCGAGCTGATTGCCGCGCCCAGAACGAATGTCTGGATCAGCGTCGCCAGCATCTGGGAGATCGCCATCAAACATTCATTGGGGCGCGGCGACATGCCGGTGTCCGGCAAAGACGCGTTGCGCTATTTCACGGAATCCGGCTATCGGTGCCTGTCTGTTGAGCCAGAGCACGCCGTCGCCGTGGAAGATTTACCCGCGCATCACAGCGATCCATTTGACCGCATCCTTATCGCCCAGGCACTCGTTGAACCCATGCGCCTGATGACGCATGACGCGCTGGTCGCACGCTACAGCGACACCATCATCAAAATCTGAAACCGCCTACGCCTACACCTGCCCCGGCTCGTAACTCAGGCGCGGCAACCACAGCAGGAAGACCATGCACAGCAGCGCGACCACGCCCGTGATCCACAGCGCGGGCGGCAGGTCTGCCGTGCGCGTGGGGTAGATGTGGATGAAGGCGGCGATGGCGACCAGATTGCTCGCGCCCACCAGTACGGCAGAAGCGTAGTCATGGAAACGCCGCGCAAGATTGGCCGTCTGCGACCAGCGCGGGTCCGTGTTGTAGCTGGGCAGGCGCTCATGCGCGTTGTCGAGTCGTTCCAGTGCAGAGAGAAACGCACGCAGGTTGCTCAGCGCACGCTCGGTCTTGTAATTGAGAAAGGCCAGACAGGTCGATGCCACCGGGAAGCCCAGCACCAGCCATTCCACCGGCAAGGCCACAGCGCCTGCGCCGGGCTTGAGCGCCACCAGCGCGGCAAGCAGACTCACGACGAGCGTGACGTAGAGGCTCAGCGCCTGCTGGCGGTGGGCGATGCGCGCATTGACTTCCTGGGCTGCGGCGATGAAACGGTAGTTGGCATCGACGATGGGCATGGTGGGGATCCGGAGATGATGTGCCAATGTAGCAAGCGCACTGCAGAAACACCCATGCATGCAGGGCATGCCGATATGTCGAATCCATGCATCAACAAACGGTGTCGTAGCCCGGATGCAGGCTTGCCGGAATCCGGGGCGTTCCGTCCCGGATTGCGCTACGCTGCATCCGGGCTACTTGCTTTTACTCGGAGGAACTAAGTACTCATGGCAACGGTTAGTCAGCAGATCCAGAACTCTGATGAGGCAATCTGTCGAAATATCGAGTCGCTCGCTGACCAGCGGGCGTTGCTTTCGCAAAACGTACTCTCGCAGCTACGGAACCTCGTCGAGGGCGTAGCAGTTCGTCTCCATACGGGCTCACCCGACGCCGAATTCAACTATCCCGCGGTAGAACCGGGGCTAGCCTTCGTTAAGAGCAAGGGAAGGTTCAACTTCCTTGGCAAGTTTCACAAACTAATTCAGCAAAGTGCTTCTCACTACACTTGGGACGGGGATGCCTCCGAGCGTTTGATGCTCAAGTATTACGAGTACCTCTATCGTATCCGCAGCTTGCTTAAAGACACCTGTGGATTGGTAGTGTTGGCAAACCTTGAGGACTTTCCGGTCGACCTCGATCCGTCTCTGCGTGAGTACCACGAGAAGATCAGCGCAAGGATTGATGCAGCCCGCTCATCTTCGCCTGACAACAGCCCTCGCGATCGGTACTACATCCACAAGACTCGCCCGTTTTTCGTCAGGGGTCGGATTTACTACGAGGCGACCCTATATCGCGCTGTAAACAAAGTTAGCAAATTCGACCGCATCATCGCCTTCACCGATATCGACATGACCGATAAGTACGCGGCCATGCTGACACTCCGAAGAGATTCGATCGAAGTGCTTGGACAGACGATGCCGATCACGATCATTCGCGAGTGGGATGTCTCAATACGCCCGTGCGAGTTCGACAACTTCGCGCGTCTTTTTGGCTTCGCCTCTAAAGTACGGGCTGCCTCCACGGAGTATCGCTACCTAATGTACGGGCTAACGACTGGCTCGGGCACACTGCTTGACCTGCTTGACCTCCCGGATGACAAGTACGCGGCGACAAGAGCAGAAGCTACGGCTGGCGGCGCGCAACCGCTAATCTTCCCGGCACTAGATGAAGCGCGTCGCATAGTGAGGTCTGGCGCTCCTGGTCACAACGTCATTCGATATCTCATGCTGCGAATGCAGAACCAGATACTGAAGTCGCAGTATCACCGGGACGGCTGTAAGCTTCTTTCTGGCATGAAGCTTCCGTACAGCTGCATTCCATTTGACACCATGCCCTTCTGCACCTCCCTACCTAGCCACAACCCGCGGTACTGGGATCTTGTGGAAAGCCTTGATACGACCGGCAGGACCCATGAACTGCTCGTTCGAAGGGTGAAGAACAACGTGGAGCGCCATGGAAACCTCTACACGCCCGTGGCTGACCTCGAGGAGTTTGGAGACGTCAAAGGCTTGATCAACAGCTACAACAATAAGCTCTACTACACGCATACGGAGCGTCAGCTCGTGCTCGACAAGGGGCATGTCTTTGTCCGTGGGTATGAGAATGAAACTGTCTCAATCGTCGAGAAGCTTCAAGGGTACGCATCGTCCAAGATCGAAGGCTACACTCAAGCCGTCGAGCGCTGGCTCAACGAAACACCTCGTAGCATCGACGATCCGGCAAAGAAGAATGCACTCAAGCAGTTATTCAGCCAGTCGCGCGTCGCCTTGGTCTATGGAGCGGCTGGCACAGGAAAATCAACGATGGTCGACCACATCGCGCACTACTTCAACGACAAGGAGAAGCTCTTCCTTGCGCATACAAATCCAGCGAAGGACAACCTCCAACGCAAGGTGACCGCGCAGAACTCTGATTTCCGCACAATCAGCAGCCAGATTGGCAGGAGAGCCTCAGCTACGGAGTATGACCTTCTCGTTATCGACGAATGCAGCACTGTTAGTAACGCAGATTTGCTCGCAGTGCTGGAGAAAACATCCTTTAAGTTACTTGTGCTCGTTGGTGACGTTTACCAGATCGAATCGATCCAGTTCGGCAATTGGTTTGAGATCATCCGCTCATTCATCCCAAGCACCTCGGTGTTCGAGCTGACAACGCCCTACAGAACAAAGAATGACTCGCTCTTGAGCTTCTGGAACAAGGTTCGAGCCATCGAAGACGATCTCACTGAGATCATGGCGCGCAACGGGTACTCGACCGTCCTCGACAAAACACTGTTCGAACCCCAAGGAAAGGACGAGATCATTCTGTGCCTAAACTACGACGGTCTCTACGGCATCAATAACATCAACCGCTTCCTCCAGAGTGGCAATCCCGGCGCGGCGACTACTTGGCGCGTCTCCACATACAAGATCGGTGACCCTGTTCTCTTCAATGATACCGATCGGTTCCGACCTGTGATCTACAACAACCTCAAGGGCAGGATCGTCGGCATCGACCACGAACGCGGTCGGATTCAATTCGATGTAGAGCTTGATCGGCCGCTCAGCGAGTTCGACGTCGACATTGATGAGCTCGAATGGATAGAGGGCTCGACAGTGCGCTTCTCCGTCTACGAAGCCGATACCAGCGACGAGGACGACGACTCACTGAACACGACCGTGCCATTCCAAGTTGCCTACGCCGTTTCGATCCACAAAGCGCAGGGTTTAGAGTACGACTCCGTCAAGATCGTCATCACCGATGCGAATGAAGACGACATTACACACAGTATCTTTTACACAGCCGTAACTCGGGCACGTGAGCGCTTGCGGATATTCTGGACACCTGAGACGCAGCAGAGTGTTCTAAAGCGCCTCAGCCGAAGCACTTATTCAAAGGACGTCGCGATCCTAGCTAGCCGTCGTGACCTTACACCTGTCAACGGATAAGTTATGTAAGGTGCGCCCGGTAAGCGCCAGGGTCTCAAAGATGATAAAGGTGAGGTCGCTCATGAATGCTCCTGCGAAAGCGGCCGCTTGCGCGGCCGTTTCATTTTGGGTTGCTTCGGTAACACTCAGCGATTAGCCATAGCCAACCTGTACACCACCGAAATCATGCGATCAACTTCTTCGCAGGTGTTGTAGAACGCCAGTGACGGACGCACCGTGGTCTCGACACCGAAGCGACGCAGGATGGGTTGCGCGCAGTGGTGGCCGGTACGTACGGCGATGCCTTCGCGGTGGAGGGCCTTGCCGACCTCTTCGGTGTTGTGGCCATTGGTTGGATTCGCTACGCAACCCACCGCTTTCCGTCACGCTTGGGATGGTGGCTTGTCGCTTCCCTCCGCCCTTCCTACTTTGACTGTTCGTCGTCCTCGTTTCGATGTGAAGGCAGTGGATGCAGGATGGCGGCGATGAGCACGATGAGGGTGAGCGTGCCGAGGATGCTGCGGGTGAGATCGCTCATGGATGCTCCTGTGAAAACGGCCGCTTACGCGGCCGTTTCCTCTTTCAGACTTGCAGTACCGCTCAGCGATTCGCCGTCGCCAACCTGTACACCACCGAAATCATGCGATCAACTTCTTCGCAGGTGTTGTAGAAGGCCAGTGAAGGGCGCACCGTGGTCTCGACACCGAAGCGGCGCAGGATGGGTTGCGCGCAGTGGTGGCCGGTGCGCACGGCGATACCTTCGCGGTTGAGGGCCTTGCCGACTTCTTCGGTGGTGTAGCCCTTGAGCACGAAGGAAGCGACGCTGGCTTTGTCGGCTGCGGTGCCGATGAGGCGGATGCCGGGAATCGTCTTGAGACCATGCGTGGCGTATTCGAGCAGGTCGTGCTCGTAGCGGCCGATGTTCTCGATGCCGATGCGATCCACATAATCGAGCGCTGCACCCAGGCCGACCGCGTCCGCGATGTTGCCGGTGCCGGCTTCGAAGCGGTTGGGGGGCGGCTGGTAGATGGTGCGCTCGAAGGTGACGTCCGCGATCATGTTGCCGCCGCCTTGCCAGGGGGGCATGTGTTCGAGGATGTCGCGCTTGCCGTACACCACGCCAATGCCGGTGGGGCCGAAGATCTTGTGGCCGGAGAAGACGAAGAAGTCGGCATCGAGTTGCTGGACGTTGACGCGCATGTGCGACACGGACTGCGCGCCGTCGACCAGGGCCTTGGCGCCGACGCTGTGCGCCATGGCGACAATTTCCTTGATCGGCGTGACGGTGCCGAGTGCGTTGGAGACTTGCGTGACGGCGACGATCTTCACCTTGTCGGTGATGATCTTGCGCGCCTCATCCAACAGGATCTGGCCGCTGTCATCCACGGGAATCACGCGCAGCTTGGCTCCGACCTGCGCAGCGAGTTGCTGCCAGGGCACGATGTTGGCGTGGTGTTCGAGATTGGAGACGACGATCTCGTCACCGGCGCCGACGTTCTGCACGCCCCAGGTCTTGGCGATCAGGTTGATGGCTTCGGTGGTGCCGCGCACGAAGATGATCTCTTCGGCGGAGCCGGCACCGATGAAGCGTGCGACCTTGTTGCGTGCGCCCTCGTAGGCATCCGTGGCGCGCGCGGCGAGTTCGTGCGCGGCGCGGTGGATGTTGGAGTTCTCGTGCGCGTAGAAGTACGAGATGCGGTCGATGACGGACTGCGGCTTGTGCGTGGTGGCGGCGTTGTCGAACCAGACGAGCTGCTTGCCACCATGTTGTCCACTGAGCCGCTCCTGCAGGATGGGGAAGTCGCGGCGCACGGCGTTGACGTCGAAAGCCGGGTTGGCGTCCTGCTGGTGTGCGGGGGCTTTGCCTGTCTCATTACGAGTCAGATCGGTGAAGTAGTACCACTGATCTTTCTTCGCAGTCGACGGTGCAGCGGGCGCCGCAGCGGCCGTGGGTGGCGTGCCGACGAGCAGTGCGCGCAGTTCGTCTTCGCCGGGCAGGCCGAAGGAACGCGCGGTGACGCGGTCTTCACGCGGCACATCGACGTCGGGCGCAGCGACTGGATACGCACTCTTCTCGCCGAGGAAGTAGTACGGCGAGCTGGGCGGCTGTGCAGGTGCGTGTAAAGGCGGCTGCGGCGCATCGATGCTGGGCAGCGAGGCCGCGTAGGCTTCGGGCACGCCTTGGGCCTGACCACGGCTGGACGCACCACTGCTATCCGCAAATTTCTCGGGCACGCCGGTTTGCGTCGTTGCGGCAGGCGCGAGCGACGGGGCACGGGCGCCGAGTGCGAGCACCGGCTCGGGAGGCTGCGGCGGGGTGGCGAGCTGCGAGGGGCCGCCGATGTGGCTGAGCCCCAGCGGCAGGCCGTTGGCCACGCCACCGGGTGCCGCCGTCGTCGACGTGCTGCCGGGCAAGGCCGAGAAGAACTCGCCGGCCAGCCTGGCGATGTCGACGATATCCGGCAACTGCGCGATGGGTGGCGTCAAGCCACTCACGCCGGGATTCGCACCCGAACCCACACCACCCAAGCCGCCTGCTTCCGCAGGATTACTTGTAGGTGTCTGGGTAGTCATGGAACTTGCCGATCTCCACATCTTCAAGCACAGCGAGGGCGTCGTCGGTGAGGACGGCGAGCGAGCAGTACAGCGAAATCAGGTAGGACGCGATGGCGTTGCGGTTGATGCCCATGAAGCGCACCGACAGGCCGGGGCTCTGTTCGCCAGCGAGACCGGGCTGGAACAGGCCGATGACGCCCTGACGCTTTTCGCCCACGCGGATCAGCAGGATCTTGGTCTTGCCATCGGCAACCGGCACCTTGTCCGACGGGATCAGCGGGATGCCGCGCCAGGTGAGGAACTGCGAGCCGAACAGCGAGACGGTGGGAGGCGGCACACCACGGCGCGTGCACTCGCGACCGAAGGCAGCGATGGCGAGCGGGTGGGTGAGGAAGAAGGCGGGCTCTTTCCAGACCTTGGTGAGCAGCTCGTCGAGGTCGTCAGGCGTGGGGGCGCCGGTGAGCGGGTAGATGATCTGGTCGGGATGCACGCTGGCGAGCAGGCCGTAGTCCGGGTTGTTGATGAGCTCGGACTCCTGGCGCTCCTTGATGGTCTCGATGGTCAGGCGCAGCTGTTCCTTGATCTGGTCGTGCGGGCTGCTGTAGAGGTCGGAGACGCGCGTCTGCACGTCGAGCACGGTGCTGACGGCGTTGAGGAAGTATTCGCGCGGTTGTTCTTCGTAGTCGACGAAGGTGTTGGGCAGCTCATTGGAGCCCTCGCGCTGGGTGCAGGCGACCTGCACGTCCTGCGGGTTCTTCACCTTGTTGAGGCGGTAGATGCCGGCCTCGACCGGTTGCCATTGCAGAAGATGCGTCAGCCAGCGGGGGGTGATGATGGAAAGCTGGGGGACGGTCTTGGTTGCGTTGGCTAGCTGGCGGGCGGCGTTATCGCCCAGGGCCAGTTGTGTGGGTGCAGTGTCTGCCACGTTCGACTCCTGATGAAAAGATTGCAATTGGTTAGCGGAAAATCAGCTAAGCGAGTCTCGTGGAGTGGTGCACTGCACTCAACATGCTATAGCCATCAACTGCGTGGGCCTGCTTTGGCCCCCCTCTCCCGCTTGCGGGGCGAAGCAAGGGTTCCGCATTGCATGCAACTCGCTTGCGCAGCCGGTTGGCAGTGCAATGACAACCATGGGGCGCGGCGCGGAGTGGACGGGGGCCGGAGAGGGAAAATGATGGCACCCACCCCAAGCATCAAAGTCGCTGGATTCCCGCCTGCGCGGGAGTGACGGTGTCGGTGCTGAGGTGCCCGCCACTCCGCTCGTATCGCGCCAGCAAGGAGCTCGCTGTCACATCCAGCGCAATCGACAACTTGATCAGCGTGGCCAGCGAAGGCATGGCAGCGCCGCGCTCGATTTCGCCGACGTAGGAGCGGTTAAGGTCAGCGCGCTCGGCGAGCTGCTCTTGCGACAGGCTGCAGGACTCGCGCAGGTTGCGCACCACGGAGCCGAAGCGTACGGAGACCTCGGCGCTCATTGCACACCGCCTTTGCTGGAGGCAACGGCCTCGGAGGCAGGCCTGGGCTGGCTTTGCAGGCTGGCTTGCGTGACCTGGCTGCCGGGCGGCACGCTGTGGGTGAGCCAGACGTTGCCGCCGATGCTGGAGCCCTTGCCGATGGTGATGCGGCCGAGGATGGTGGCGCCGGCGTAGATGACCACGTCGTCTTCGACTTGCGGGTGGCGCGGCTGGCCTTTCTGCAGCTTGCCGTCTTCGCCCTTCTCGAAGCGTTTGGCACCCAGCGTGACGGCCTGGTAGATGCGCACGCGTTCACCGATGACAGCGGTCTCGCCGATCACGACGCCGGTACCGTGATCGATGAAGAAGCCGGCGCCGATCTGCGCACCCGGGTGGATGTCGATGCCGGTGGCGGAGTGGGCGATCTCGGCCACGATACGGGCCAGCAGCGGCACGCCGAGGCGGTAGAGCTGGTGCGCGAGGCGGTGGTGGATGATGGCAACGATGCCGGGGTAGCACAGCAGCACTTCATCGACGCTGCGCGCTGCGGGGTCGCCGTTGAAGGCAGCCTGCACGTCGGTGTCGAGCAGTGCGCGCACGTCGGGCAGCGTGGCGGCGAAGCCACGCACGATGCTAATGGCGGCAAGTTCAATTTCAATCGCGCTGGCGGAGGCGTGGCGCGCGGCGTAGCGCAATTCGAGGCGCACCTGCGCGAGCAGGGCGTTGAAGGCGGCGTCCAGCGTGTAGCCGACGTAGAAGTCTTCGCTCTCCTGTCGCAGGTCTGCAGGCCCGAGGCGCATGGGGAACAGCGCGGCGCAGAGGCTGGTGGTAATGCTCTCCAGTGCTTCGCGCGAGGGGAGCTCGCGGCCGCCGGATTCCTTGTTGCGTTGTTGTCCGTCGCGCCATTGTTCGCGTACGGCGCGCAGTTGGGTGACGACCTGGTCCAGCTCCCAGTTGGGTACTGCAGTCAGCAACTCGCGGGTTGATCCACTCTCACTCATTCCCTGCTCCACGATTGATACAACTCCGGGCAGGCTCACGCCCTGCCCTGCCAGCTTGCACCGGCTCAGTCCTGCAACCAGGGCAAACCGTGGTGACGCCAGCCACCGAGCGCACCGCGACGCTGTTGCGCGTCGAGGTCACCCTCGAAGCCTTCGAGCACGTTGAAGGCTTGCGTGTAGCCCGCCTTGGTCAGCGCCTCGGCAGCATCGACCGAGCGCTTGCCGCTTCGGCACAGCAGCAGCACGACGCGGTCCTTGCCGAGCTTGGCCTCGACCTCGCGCACGAAGCGCGGGTTGCGGGTCATGGAGGTGCCGGTAGCCCAGGCGACGTGCAGGCTGTCAGGGACGTAGCCGACGAACTTGCGTTCTTCGGCAGTACGCACGTCGAGCAGCACGGCATGCCCGTTGCTGAAAAGGGTCCAGGCATCTTGCGGGGAAATGCCGCCGGCATAGCCGAGCGCGGCTTCGGCAGCCTGCTGGCGAGCGCGGTCGAGGATGGCAATGGCGCCAGCGCTCAAGGGCGCGGCATCGGCAAGCGGCGCGCCCCGAGACAGGGGGACGGATTGAAGCGCGGCGTTGGACATTCGGGGTCTCCTGTGACGTCTCGGTGAAGGCTGACGCACAGCTTATGAGCGGCCCCATGGGGTGCGGAACGAAGAAATACTGCAATGCAAATGCTGCAATGCTTATCTGACAAACGAGGGGCAGGTCGGCGTGCAGTCAGCGTCCGCGCGCCGATGTGCCGTGGCGCGGCCCGCGCGGGGTCTGACTCGCCGCAATGCAGCACAAATTCCCTGTTGCCCGGTCACACTAATGTTCCTAATATCCCGTCACCGGGAATATGTCACACAGCAAAACACCGGACGATCCGCTCCGTTCCCGCAGTCCGGTTCGATTACAAATCCAGGAGACAACATGAGAAGCAAGCAACTCGCGCTGTTGGCGCTATTGGCTGGCGTCATGGTCGATGCCAGCGCGGCAAACCGCCCCGCCGGTTACACCACCATCTGTACCGAGGGCAAGACCTGCTCTGTAGCAGCCAACACGAACGTGGCCTTCGGCCGCGCTGACAAGTTCACCTACAAGGTTCTCTCGGGCAGCTTCGTCTGTTCCGAAGCCACCTTCGGCGCCGGCACCAAGGTCGCCGGCGGCACCAACGAGTGCTCGGCACCGTCGGGCACCGCATCGTCGAGCGCCTCGTCGGTGGCCTCGAGCAGCGTTGCGTCCAGCAGCGTTGCGTCGAGCTCAAGCAGCTCGAAGTCGAGCAGCACGCCCTCCTCGTCCAGCAGCAGCTCGAAGTCCTCGAGCTCCGCCGGATCGAGCCTGAGCGCCAATGTGACGGTGCCGGCATGGCAGGGTTGCCCGGCCTACGTGGCACCCAGCAGCGTCGAGCCGCTGACGGCATCGATCACCGTGCCCGCCGGCACGACCTATGACGGCGGCGGCAAGCGCTTCCAGCTGTCGAACGCTGGCCAGTCTGAAGGTCAGCCGCCGGTCTTCCTGCTGGAAGAAGGCGCGACCCTGCGCAATGCCGTGATCGGTGATCTCGCCGCTGACGGCGTGCACTGCAAGGGCAACTGCACGGTCTACAACGTGTGGTGGGAAGACATCGGTGAGGACGCTGCCACAGCACTCGGCGCATCGGGCACCACGATGCGTGTGGACTGCGGCGGCGCCTTCCTCGGCACCGACAAGACCTTCCAGCACAACGGCCAGGGCACGCTGCACATCACCCGCTTTGTGGCAGACAACTGGAAGAGCAAGGGCGGCAAGTTCTATCGCTCCTGCGGCGACTGCACGGGCAACAAGGGTCCGCGCAACGTGATCATCGAGAATTCGCGCGTCCACAACCACCAGACCATCGTGGGTGTGAACAGCTCGTACTCGAACGGCTCGACGCCTGACAAGGCCACGCTGCGTAACCTCTATCTGCTGCGCTGGAACGGCGAAATCGAAGTCTGCTCGACCTTCAAGGGCGTCGAGAAGGGTTCGGGCTCGTCGAGCAACATCGGTCCGGAGTGGAGCACCAGCACGTGTAACGTGAGCTACACCGACATCTTCGCCGTCGATCAACTGAACGGCACGAAGAAGACCGGCATCGCTCCGGGCAACGGTGTGGATCCTGCACCGGTCAACCGCGTGAAGGAAAGCTGGACGTACTAAGTTGCACGCACTGAGCTGGACGTACTGATCACCGTACGTATTCAGGCTGCAAATCTCAGGCTGCAAATGACAGAACGCCCGGAGAGAAATCTCCGGGCGTTCTGCTTTGCGCCGGCCGCCCTCATCGGAGCGGCGACGTTCAGCCCTTCAGGTCGCGAACATGATCGCGCAGATAGTCCTGCAGCGAACGCGCCGGCTGGCCGGTCAGTGTCTGCACCGTGTCGTTGACGGCAGCGGTCCAGCCTTCGCGCACGGGGTAGAAAATCATGGCAAGGAAGCGTGCATAGGCTTCGCTGAGGCCGATCTGCACCATATTGCGCACGAAGGTTTCGTCATCGATGGCGGTGTAGCGCACGGGTTTGTCGATAGTGCTGCCGATCAGTGTGGCGGCTTCGGCGTAGCTGTGTGCTGTTGCGCCCGTGAGATTGAACGCCTGTCCATCGAAACGGTGGGTGGTCAGCACCGCAGCCGCACTCGCGGCAATGTCGCGTACGTCGATGAAGCTGGTCTTGCCCTCGCCGGCCGGCAAGGCGATGTTCCCCTGCAGGATGCCGCCGAGCCAGAAGTTGTGGAAGTTGTCGGCGAACCAGTTGGGCCTCAGGATCACGCAGGGCGTGCCGGAGCGCTCCAGTGCCAGTTCGACCTGACGGTAGGGAATGCTGTCATCGGCATCGACGCCCAGCGCCGTCTGCAGCACCACCTTCACCTTGCGCGCCGCCAACGCCTCGATCACGGGCGTCAGCAACTCGCGCGAATTCACGTTGCCACCCGGCAACAGCACGTAGGCGCGATCGACGCCGTCAAAAGCCGTGGCAAAGGTCTCGGGCTTGTCGTAGTCGAACACAGCGCCTTCAGCGCCACCGATCGCCGTGCCTGAACGGCTCGCTGCCTTGACGCGCTCGCCCTTGGCCAGCAGTGCTTGGACGAGGGGGCGACCGACGTTGCCGTTGGCGCCCAGGACCAGAATCTTTTCACTCATGTGCAGCTCCCAGTTTCAAATGGATACTGGTATCTGATTGATACCTGATGCCATACTAGAAACTATGCGATGCGCCGCAAAGAACGCACTTCGACGTAACCAGGTTTCCCCGAGGAAACCGGCAAGGAGCCCGACATGCCCCGCAAGAAAACCGATGACACCACACTGGACACCAGCCCGCCGAGCGATGGCGACATGCTCTACAGCGTGTTCGAAGACCTCTGCCCCACGCGTCTTGTGCTCGACCGCCTGGCCGACAAATGGGCCGTGCTGATCCTCGACCGCCTGCAGCAAGGTCCGCTGCGCTTCAACAGCCTGAAGCGCGACATAAAGCGCATCACGCAGAAGGTGTTGACGCAGACGCTGCGCAAACTCGAACGCGACGGCCTCATCGCACGACAGGTCTTCGCTACCGTGCCGGTCACCGTCGAATATTCGCTGACGCCACTCGGCGAAACGCTTAACGAATTCATCTCCGGCCTCGCCCACTGGGCCGAGCACAACATCGAGGCCGTGCTCGCAGCGCAGGCGGCGTTCGATGCGGCTGCGGCGCCTTCGACACCGGCGAATGTCACGGTGCATCGGCTGTAACTACTGCCCTCATGGCGTAGTGCTGCCGCAAAGCGACTTGGATATTCTGCTGGTCACAACAACCAGCGCACGGAGCCGATCCCCATGAGCAACCTCGTACAGGCCCTCACCACTCTGCAGTACGTCAAGGGGCGCATGCCCCTCGACAGCTCCGACAACAAGAGCACCCGCCCCGATCTGATCGCACAGGATCCGCAAAGCCAGCAAGATCGTCGCGACAGGCAACAAGCCAAGAAGAACAAGGTCGACAGCATCCGCGCCCACCATCGCTGCCCGGCTCGCCCCCAAGACGCTACGCCGAAGAACGTCGTGCTGTATGGCGCCTTCGCGATTGCCGCTGGCGCTGGCAACTGCCTCGAAATGTCCTGCGCCTCGGTCTGGTACCTCAACGAGAGCGGGCGCTTCAACTACGACATGGTCTACTACCCCGGCCACAACGCGCCGGGGCAAGGGGTGCGCGACCACATCTTCGTGGCCATCGGTCAGACCAGCGACGGGAACGGCGACTTCCCGACCGACTTCAATGCGTGGGACCCCGACGCCGCCATTTGCGACGTCTGGGCCGACATCGCCTGCCCCGCCCGTGACTATCCGGCACGCTGGCGCGCCCGGATGAGCAACTGGCGCTATAGCGGACTCCTCATCGCCAATCGCCTGCCCACCGATGACATGTGGTCCAACCTTGTCGATCTGCCCAAGAAGTCCTACCTGCAACCCGTCTGAGGCAAGAGATCACCATGCAACGCAGGAACAACTTCGCCCGCTTCGGCTGGGGGTTCAGCCTGTTCTTCCTGCTCGGTTGCGCCGCCTTCACCTGGATTTTCTTTCGCGACGGTGTCTCGCACGTCCCCATCTACAGCGCGGACATTGCCGAGTACTAACCGCCATGGTTCGTGCCCACGGTGCTCAGCATTTTCTGGGCAGCCGGTCTCGGCATGGCCAGCCATTTCCTTGCCGTTCCCTGCGTCAAGGCGGAGGGCGACCATGCCGGCAGCTTCCACATCGAACGGCGCTGGTTGTTCCGGCGGGGCAGCCAGACGCTGCAACGACAGGACATCGCCTCGGCGGAGCTGGTGGAAACAAAGGATTCCGAAGGTGCCCCCTACTTCAGCGTGCGCGCTGCAGTGACAGCAGGGTGGTCAGTCGAGATTGCCGAGGGCAGCGACAAAGCGCAATGCGAGCAGGTGCTCAAGGACTTCGAGGCAGCACTCGACTGAATCTCCCTGCCCGTCCGGGCAAATGAAACAGATGAAACACAATCCCGCCTCCTGCGAAACGGAATTGATACGCGCAGAAACGACGATGCGTTCCAGACAGACTCCCTCTGGAAGGAACGAACATGTTGTCGATAGCAGAGCGTGGCCCAGCAATCAGCTTCCGGCACTGGCTGGCAAGTAGTGGGGTATTGGTTCCCACGGAGCTTGGCGTGGGCGGCGCACTGACGGTCAGCCTACTGGCAGTGAATCGGCCCGTGTGGTCGCTGCTGGTCGCTGTGTGGCTGCTGGTTTACGCCAGCTACCAGATCGATTCGCTCGGTGAACTCAAGAATTTCGACACCAGCACAGCCTCGTCCCGCTCACGCTACCTGCAGGCGCGCAAAGGTCGCGTGGTCTTACAGGGGGTTGCAGCCTTCCTGGGCGCGATGCTGGTCACGGCCCTGCACGCCGGAGTCTGGATGTCCCTGTCGCTGCTTATCTTCCCCGCTTCGGTAGTGCTGTACGGCATGCCGGTATTGCGTCGCATGTCGCTGGGCCTCATCCCCTTCGACTGCGTGAAGAGCATCCCCTATGCGAAGTCTTTCTACACCGCGTTTTTCTGGGGGCTGCTGGGCGTTTTCTCGCTGGTCTATGTCGATCCCGCTTGCGCAGTCGGCGGCGCTCTGCTGGTCTTCGTGCTGTTTGCGCAGCGCCTGTTCATTAACACCGTGTTCTGCGACTTCAAGGACATCGAACGTGATCGCGCAGCTGGCGTGGTGACGCCCTTTGTAACGCTGGGGCGCGACAGGGCGTTGCGCATTCTCGCAGGGCTAAACCTCACGACGCCGCTCCTTCTGGCCATGGCCGTCTGCATCGGCGCACTGCCCGCGTCGGCCCTCTTCCTGAGCGCCACGGTTGTCTACACGCAGCTCTATCTGAACGCAGCGCGACATGCGCAGATCAATGCCGAGCTGCTGTGCAACGTAACAGCGGATGCCGAATGGCTGCTGTGGCCGCTCTACCTGATTGTCGCCAACGCCATTCTCTGAAAGTCAAAAATCATGGATGCCTATACGCACCCGTTCTACCAACTCCTGCTTCTCACCTGCATGCTGGGCTGGCTTATCAGCTATGTCGTAATCATCCGCCGCGGCATTAAGGATCGCGCTTGCGGCATGCCCCTCGTACCCCTGTGCATAAACCTGTCCTGGGAATTCATCTTCGGCTTCATGCACCCGGACCTGCCACCGGCCAACTACGTATGTATGGCCTACTTTGTTCTCGACCTGGGTATCGTGTGGACGTACTTCAAATACGGCCGCGAGGAGATGCCCGCTCTGCTGCCACGTGCGCTGTTCATCCCGGCCTTCCTGCTGGTACTCGCCATGAGCTTCGCGGGTGTGCTCGCGGTGACGTATCACTTCAACGACTGGACCGGCAGCTACACCGGTTGGGGCGACAACTTCCTCATCCCCTGCGCGCTGATCGCCATGCTGCTGAGACGCGGCAACACGCGTGGGCAGTCGATGTACGTCGCCGTGCTGACCTGGCTGGCGAGCATCGCTCTGGTGCCGTTCGAGATACGCATCTCGCCAGACTCGCTGCTGCTTAACTATCTTTATGTCGGTTTCATCGTGTTCGGTGCGATTTACATCGTGCTGCTGTATCGGACGTTCAAAGCGGAGGGCAAACAGCCATGGCAAGTCTGGTGAGTTCAACAATGGAGGCATCCGTGGCAGCAGCGTCCGTGACGATGTCGCGATACGAAGCTTTTGTGGCACGCAAGCGCGAGCACATCCTGCGCGCGTTGGACGACGCCTGTCAGGCAACAGGCTTGAGCGGACTCGATGACTTCGAACTCGAACACGAGGCACTGCCCGATATCGACCTCGACGAAGTGACGCTGGCTTCGCGCCTGCTGGGCCAGCCCGCGCCCACGCCGTTCTATGTGGCCGGCATGACCGCCGGTCACCCCGACGCAGCGAAGATCAACCGCCTGCTGGCACGCGCCTGCGAACGACGTGGCTGGGCCATGGGCGTCGGCTCACAACGCCGTCAGCTGTCTGCAACGCGCGCCGATGCCGAGCTCGACCAGTGGGCGCAGCTGCGCGCCGAAGCGCCCGCGCTGGTGCTGTTCGGCAATATCGGCCTGAGCCAGATCATCGGAACACCCATCCATTACCTGCAGGATCTGGTGACATCGATCCGCGCGCAAGCACTGGCCGTGCATCTCAACCCGCTGCAAGAATGCATGCAGCCCGAAGGCACGCCGCAGTTCCGAGGCGGACGCGCGGCACTGCAGGCGCTGTGCGCAGAGCTGGGCGTGCCAGTCGTGCTCAAGGAGACTGGCTGCGGCTTCTCGGCGCGCACCCTGCGCTCGCTGGAAGGTATTGGCCTCGCCGCTGTGGACGTGAGCGGACTCGGCGGTACGCACTGGGGCCGCATCGAAGGCGCACGCGCAGCGAACACACCGGGTGCCGGCATGCAGGCGCAGGCTGCAGAGACCTTCCGCAACTGGGGCGTCTCGACAGCACAATCCGTCATCCATGCACGCAGCACCCTGCCCCGCGTCGAATGCTGGGCATCGGGCGGTGTGCGCTCGGGGCTGGACGCCGCCAAGCTGATCGCCCTCGGCGCCGAACGCGTGGGCTATGCACGCCCAGCACTGGAAGCAGCGCTGGCCGGAGAAGAGGTGCTGGACCGTTGGATGGCGCAGCAGGAGCACGAGTTGCGCATTGCGCTGTTCTGTAGCGGCTGCATCGATCCAGCGTCGTTGCGGCTGCGGCACGCTGCGATGATGGCAAACACCTACTTTACGTGGCGCCGTCATTCCCGCGAACGCGGGAATCCAGAGGGCTTTTGCTTTAGCAAAAGCGGTTCTCTCGCTGGTATGACGCAAGGCACTCGCCTGCGGCAAGCCCGTGGATTCCCGCGTTCGCGGGAATGACAGCCCCATTAGAAATTGAGAGCGTAGTCGCCAGAAAAAAGCCCGCTTCGCAGCGGGCTTTTTCATGCACTGAACAACCGACCCGTTACTTCTCGTCGCCCCCCGTCAGCAACGGAATGCTGCCTTCGGATTGCGAGCCCAGCAGGCCGCTGGCCACATAAATGCCCAGCTTCTGGCGCGTGTCGCTGATATCGAGGTTGCGCATGGTGAGCTGGCCGATGCGGTCGGCTGGCGTGAAGGCGGCGTCCTCGACCTTCTCCATCGACAAACGCTCGGGCGCGTAGGTGAGGTTCGGGCTCTCGGTGTTGAGGATGCTGTAGTCGTTGCCGCGACGCAGTTCCAGCGTGACTTCGCCGGTGATGGCGCGGGCGACCCAGCGCTGGGCGGTTTCGCGCAGCATCAGGCATTGCGGGTCGAACCAGCGGCCTTGATACAGCAGGCGACCGAGGCGCAGGCCGTTGATGCGGTATTGCTCGACCGTGTCTTCGTTGTGGATGCCGGTAACGAGGCGCTCGTAGACGATGTGCAGCAGGGCCATGCCCGGGGCTTCGTAGATGCCGCGGCTCTTGGCTTCGATGATGCGGTTTTCGATCTGGTCGCACATGCCGAGGCCGTGACGGCCGCCGATGGCATTAGCTTCAGCGAAGAGATCCACTGCGTTCGCGAAGCTGCGGCCGTTGATGGCAACGGGCACGCCTTCCTCAAACCGCACGGTAACGGTCTCGGGCTTGACGACCACGTCTTCACGCCAGAAGGCGACGCCCATGATGGGCTTGACGATGTGCATGCCGGCGTTGAGGAATTCGAGATCCTTCGCTTCGTGCGTGGCACCGAGCATGTTGGAGTCGGTCGAATAGGCCTTCTCGACACTCATCTTGTAGTCGAAGCCATTGGCGATGAGGTATTCGCTCATCTCCTTGCGGCCGCCGAGTTCGTCGATGAAGCTCTGGTCGAGCCAGGGCTTGTAGATCTTCAGTGCGGGATTGGCGAGCAGGCCGTAGCGGTAGAAGCGTTCGATGTCGTTGCCCTTGTAGGTCGAACCGTCGCCCCAGATGTTGACGCCATCTTCCTTCATCGCGACGACCAGGGCGGTGCCGGTCACGGCACGGCCGAGCGGTGTCGTATTGAAATACGTCGCGCCACCACTCTTGATATGGAAGGCACCGGACTGGATGGCGGCAATGCCTTCGGCCACGAGCTGCGGGCGGCAGTCGATCAGGCGGGCAATCTCGGCGCCATAGGCCTTGGCCTTGCGCGGGATTTCGTCGTAGTCGGATTCGTCGGGCTGGCCGAGGTTGGCGGTGTAGGCACAGGGCACGGCGCCCTTGCCGCGCATCCAGTGCACGGCGGCCGAGGTGTCGAGACCGCCGGAAAAGGCGATGCCGACGCGTTCGCCGGCGGGGATCTTCTGGAGAATGGTTGCAGCCACGGGGATTTCTCTGCGAAAAATGAAAGATAGCTGGGCAAAACGCAGCAAGACCGCGATTGTACCGCGTTGCCCCGGGCAAGCCGAGCCTTGGCGGCGGACCTCAGTCGGGGCCGACTGGCGCGGCCAGCATCTGCGTCAGCAGGGGCTGCATGGCCGCGGCCCAGATTTCGTAGCCTTTCACCGCCGGATGCAACTGGTCGGGCATGACGTCGGACGGAATGCGGCCATCGACCAGGAAGCGCTCGCCAATGTCGAGATAACGCACGCGCTGGCCGTCGTCCAGCTTCGCAAGACTGGCGTTTGCTGTGCGGATGGCTTCCATGCGTCGCACTGCGTCGTCCGGGCTGCCGTCCGCATTCTTGCGCGGACCGCGTGGAAAGATGCCCAGCAGCAGCACGCGCGAGACCGGCGACTTGGCGTGCAGCGTGGCGACGATGTCGCGCACACCCGCTGCAATGTCTTCGCCTCGCTGGCTGGCGCTGTTGTTGGTGCCGATCATGAGCACGATCACGCGCGGCCGGATGCGGTCCAGCTCGCCGTTGTCGAGCCGCCACAGCACGTGCTCGACGCGGTCGCCGCCGATGCCGAAATTGGCGGCGCGCAGGCTGCCGTAATGCTGCTGCCACACGGCAGGCGCCTTGCCCCAGCCTTCGGTGATCGAGTCACCGAGGAATAGCAGATCCACCGGCCCCTCTTGCGCACGCTGCAGGAAAGCTGCGTGCTTGCGCAGGAACACCCCGCCGTCGCGCTTTTCAGCCGCTTGCAAACGACGCACCGGGATTGGCGCCGCCTCACTGCTGGCGGGCGGTGGCGCACTGACACAACCGGTCAGGCACAAACTCAGTACAAGACAGACAGCTAGCAGGCGGCGCATACGGCCCTCGGGATGCAAAATCCGCATTCTGCGCCGCTCCGTCACTGGCATGCCGCCCAGGCTTCAATCTGCGGGCGCACGGCGCGCTCTGTCGTGGCGGAATCGCTGGCGTAGGAGCCCAGCCCGCCCTGCCGTGCCAGCATGCCGATGTAGTTCTTGCTGCGATCCCAGAACGGGTAGGCGCCGTAGGCGCCGGGGCTGGAGATGCGCGTGCCCGGCGTGCAGTTCCAGGTGCTGCTCTGGCACTCGTGCCACAAGCCCAGGCCGTAGTGCCACTCTTCGTTGAGATCGAATGCCGGTGAGGCCACGATGGTGACGCCTGCACCGGAGTGGTCGGCCAGCATGGCGTTCATCATGCTCGAACCCAGCAGGTTGCCGGCGCGCAGGGCATGCAGGAAGTCGAGGTACTGTGTGCCGCTCCAGTGCATGCCACCGGCCAGACGCGGGTTCTGCAGGGACGGCAGGTCGTAGTCTCGCCCGGCGAACTGGCCGGTCTGCGTCTTGAACTCGTCGAACACTTGCTGCCAACCCGTAAAGCCGCGCGCGCGAATCGCCATCAACCCGGCCACCTGCATATGAGTACTCGCATAGTAGAACTGTGTTCCGGGCGTGACGCCGTTTCCAGCGTTCTTTGTGGCGATGCTGTTCACGCAGGTCGCAAAGTTGGCGAGCGGGTTGTTGAGGCAGACGGGTTCGTCGTAGATGCCCGAGGTGAAGCTGAGCAGCTGCGCCAGCGTAGCGTTGCGCAGCGGGTCGGAAGTCGGGATGGGCCAGTCGCTGATGAAGTCCTGCGGCCGGCTGTTGAGGCTCAGATAGCCCTGCTCGACCAGACGCAGGATCACGACCGAGGTGACCAGCTTGGAAGTGGACGCCGACTCATAGACCGTATCCGCTGTCGAACTGCCACGCTGGTAGGTGAAGCGGCGTCCGTCGCTGCGCTCCAGTGACAGCGAAAAGTCCACCGAAGACGGCGCGCTGGACAAGGCATTGCTCAGTGCCGTCTCGGCGTCACTGACCGAACAGGCGGCGACAGATGACGACGCACTCGAAGCGCTGCTGGATGATCCCCCACCACCACCACCACCACCACCGCCCCCACCACCTCCACCACAGGCTGCCAGCGCCGCAGTCAGCAGCGCCGTCCATAGCAGTGGCGTCCAGCCCGGTCCGGTCTTTTGTCGATTCGCTTCCATGCTTCACCCCCGTTGCAGCAATGACCCCAGTGTGACCACGCGCAGCGGGTAAATTGTTGTGAAACCTGTGCGAAGTGTCAGCAAACATTTCAGCAGCCTGCAGCGCCGACAGATGGTCATCGGTGCAGGCATCAAGCGGCATATGCCGCTGGCGATACAGGACATTCCGACGATGGGCCCGCCCGGCCGCGGTACGATGTCGCTCCAGACAGCTTTCGCACAGCGCCATGCCCCTGCCCGAACTCACGCCCGCCATGGCTTTGCTGCTCGCCTGCGCCGGTGTGCTGGGCGGTGCATTCAACGCACTGGCAGGCGGGGGCAGCTTGTTCACCTTTCCTGTCTTCATCGCTGCCGGGCTGCCGCCCCAGGTGGCAAACGCGTCCAACTCGGTGGCTGTGTGGCCCGGTCACGCCCTGGCGGTGCTGGGCTATAGACGTGAGCTGGCTGGCGATGTGCGTCAGCTCAAGGTGTCCGCCGTGCTGGCCCTGCTGGGCGGGGCTACGGGCGCAGTGCTCGTCAAGCTGATCGGCAACGCTGCGTTTTCGTATGCCGTGCCCTGGCTGATCCTGTTCGCCACCCTGCTGTTTGCCAGCGCCCAACGCCTCGGACGCTGGGCCGATGGACTGGGTCACGGCACCACCCTCGAACGCCCTCCCGTCGTCGCGCGCCTCATGGAGTTCGCCATTGGCGTGTATGGCGGTTTCTTTCCTGCAGGGCTGGGCGTGATCCTGATGGCGAGCCTGATGCTGATGGGCGTGCACGACCTGCAACGCAACAACGCGCTGAAGAATCTGCTCGCCTCGATTGCCACCAGCACTGCAGTCGTGGTGTTGTCCGTTTCGGGGCTGGTGTCGTGGCCGCACACCCTCGTGACCTTCTGCGGGGCACTGGTCGGTGGCGTTGCCGGCACACGGCTGGCGCGCGTGCTGCCTGCGCAATGGTTGCGCCGCATTGTCATTGCCACCGGCACGGTGCTGAGCCTGTACTACTTCTGGCGCTACTATTCCTGATTGATCTGCGCTGTCTGCTGGAGGACACCATGCGCCCCCCGAAAATGAGCGACGAGACCGCGCTGGAAGCGCTGCTCGCACTGAACGCCCCGCTGCCGGCGCCCTGGCAGATCAGCAGCGGTAAGCTCTGCAAGCACTTTCGCTTTGCCGACTTCAACGCCGCGTTTGCCTTCATGACACGCGTGGCCATGGCCGCCGACATGATGGATCACCACCCTGACTGGCGTAACAGCTACGCCACGGTCGACATCGAACTGATGACACACGACGCCGGCGGACTCACCACGCTGGATTTTGCGCTGGCGCAATGCATCGAGGCCGCGCTGGCCTGAAAAACAAAAAGCCCGCTTGGTGCGGGCTTTTTTCAGGCGGGCAGATCCTGATCACATCGGTACGACGCGCACCGATTCGATCTTGACCGACGCACCGGATTCGGCGCGCAGTTGCAGGAAGGACTTGGCGTCACCCACCTTGCCCTCGAACACGTTGTCGCCGACCTTCAGCGTGCTGGCGGACACCTTGACCAGTTGCGAGTCCTTGCCGAGCGGCGAATCGGATTGCTTGGCGGTGCTGTTGTTGACGTAGATCGTGAAGGTGTCCTTACCCGGGTTCAGGGACTGAGCTTCGGAAACCTTGACGATGACCTTGTAGGGCTTGGACAGGTCCAGCACGCCAGCAGGGCGGGCGTCCGGCGTCGAAGCGGCGACCTTGCCGTCTGCATCAGCTACGGCGCCCATGGTGATGCGGCCGTTGGCCAACACGAGCTTGCCGGCTTCTACCTGGGCAGTGCCACCTGCAACAACAAAAAAGGGCTTTGCTGCGTCATTCGGCAGAGCCTTGAAGGCGGCGGTGAAGACGTTTTCCGACTGAAAGCTGGCTGTCAGCAGGGCAGCGTCAGCCTGGGCGAAAACGGGGGAAGCGAATGCCATGGCGGTAGCCACGACCATTGCGTGCAGTTTCATATCGACTCCTCGATGGTGCTGTTGTTGTGTGCTCTTGCGAAGCTGGCGAGTGCTTGCATCGCTTTACCGGTATCTGATTATTTTCTCGGATTGACCGGTCACGGGAATATAGCTTGGCGATTTCGACAAAAAAAGCCGTGTCGCAGCAAAGGTTGGATTTTGTTCAGCCACGCCCGGAAAACTGTGACATCTGCCACAGATCCGGGCGAAAAATTACGGCCGACGGAACGTCCGCACTTCCCCCGGGTAGAGATCGAACTGCAGTTTGCGGGCCGCATAGGTCGTGCCCGCAATGCGGTCCTCGACACTCGTCGTACCTGCGCCGAAGTCGATCACCACAGCGCTGCGGCTGTTGAGTGTCGGATTGATCACGGCGTAATACGTGCCGCCGGCCGTGCTGAAACGTCGCACGACAACATTGGCGTCGCTACTCATGCCGGCAGCGGTAACGGCTGTCGATGCGGGTAGCGACAACAAGGCCTGGTTGAAGCGCCGCACCCAGGCCGGAAAGCCCCGGCTCATGCTCGACGATTCGAGATAGCCGATGTTGATGGGATTGCCATTGGCGAGCGCGCGGGCTTCGGCCAGCACGCTGTAGGGCCCGGCGCGTTCGACGGCGACCGACAGGTAGCCGAACTTGGCATCAAAGGCATCGGACGTGGAAACGGGCCGCAGACTGGTGCAGGTGTTGTCGACGTAACCGTTGCCGTCATCTTCATTGAGCGGGAAGTGATGCACGAGGCTGGCGCCGGCAGCGTTGTTGTATTCGCTCAGCGCAGCGGCGTCATCCACGGTGTGCAAGCCGTTGCCGAACGACAGGGTCATGGCCAGACCATCGTCGCTGCTGTAGCGCAGCGGGTCGGCAGGCGGCGTGCTGTGGCCGAGCTCTGGCCAGTTCGTGCTCCAGTTGTTGTAGGGACGCTTGAAGAGATTGAGGCCGTTGCGATGAATCCGCTGGCTGACAGCATTGGCGGGCGTCGTCGCGCCCCACTGCCACTTGTACCAGCCATTGTCGCCGCTGCTCGACAAGCCGTTGGCATAGGTCGTCCACCAGCTCGGGTCGTCGCTGACCAGGTTGAGGGGCGTCGAGGTTTCGGTCGGGCTCGGTGCATAGGCGCGCGGTACGGGTTCGTCGGCATAGGGCGTGAAGTGCACCTGCAGGGTGCTGTCGCCCGTGCCGGCCCGGATGTAGTCGCGGATGGCCGTCAGGAAGGCGCGCCGCTTGCCATACCACCAGTCGTAATAGGCGGCCCGCGAGGTCTCGTCGGTCTGCAGCTGGTTCAGTGTGCGCGTGTTGCCGGGGTTGTCAGCGTTGTAACGCGCGATGGTGGCTGCAGAAAAGCTCATCGGCAGCTTGGTCTGGCGCATGCGCAGCCATACGCCGAGGAAGTTGGCCGAGGTCTTGTACTGGACGATGAGCTTGTCCATCACCTTCTTGATGTCGGTGAGGGTATCGGGATCAGTGAGATCCGCCGACTTGTCCTCGGTCCACCAGACGCTGGTGTATTGCGACTTGCTGGCTTCGCCGTCCCCGGCATACACACCGTGGAACAGCTTCTCGGTACGTCGCTGGAAGCCCAGACTCTTGTAGTTGCCGGCCGTCTTGTCGCAGCTGTTGCCGGCTGCGCAATTGCTGCCCAGGCTGCCGCCGTACTCGAGATACGGGAACACGTAGAGTCCCCGTTGTCCGGCCTTGGCAACGATGTCGGCCCAGATGTTGGTCATCAGGCCCTGGGCGTTGTAGATCCAGGTCTGGTCGCCCGAATCGAAGCCCTGGTTGAAGCCCCACTCCATCATGTCCTTGCCGACCGTGTTGAAACCCAGTGCGCGGCCCATGTCCATCTTGAAGACGAACCAGTCGATGGGGCTGGCGACGGCGCGCTTGGCCGTGGTGCTGCCCATCACAGCTTCGTCGGCCATTTCTTCGCGCCAGTAGACGTGACGACGCGGCAGGCTGCCGGGGTAGTTGATCGGTGCGGCAATCGCATTGGCGTCACCCACCACTTTGTACAGGCGAATCTTGCCGACTGCGACACCGTTGGCGCGCGGATCATTGAAGGCCCGCGCCTGGAACAGCGTCACATCGAAACCATCGGCCGGCAGCAGGCTGCGGTTGGCGCATTCGGCGTTGCGCTGGGCAATCAGCGGGCTGAAGCGCTCGTGCAGGTAGAACAGGCTGCGATAACGCTTCCAGGCGGCGCTGTGCGGGTAGGCCAGCGACTCCAGCGTGGCCGGGGTGTAGGTACGACGCACGTCACCGATGGCCGTACCGGTCGCAAAACCACGCACGAAGTCGGCGCCGCGGTTGGCGACGAACATGGCGCGCGCGACATCATCCGGGTACTCGATATCGAGCACGTAAGCCTGCTTGGCCACCAGCCCCTTGCCAGCGCCGATGCGGTAGCTGAAGTAGCTCGCCGTGTCGCCCATGCTCATGGTGCGCGCCGAACGGCTGAGCACGGTCTGAACGCTGCTGATGGCCAGGGGGTATTGCTGGTTTGGCGCGACGGTGGCGGTGTCGATCTCATCGACCAGCTCCAGTGTGCCGAAGGGCTGTTCATCCAGAGGCAACGGCGCTGCCAGCAGGTCGGAAACTGACGAGTTGGACGATGATGCCGACGAGGCGATCGAAGAGCTGACCGCAGACGAGGAGGACGAGGCCACCGATGACGAGGCGGAAGAAAGCGCTGTCGAGCTGACCGAGCTGGAGGTCGTCGACACANAGGTCGTCGACACACTGGCAGCGCTGGAGACGCTGGCCATTGACGACGCGGCAGCCCCACTGCCAGCCCCACCACCTCCCCCACCACCACCCCCACAAGCTGCGAGCAGAAGCAAAGCAGCGAAAAGAACGAACAGCCCGCTGGAGAGGCTCCCGGGCGTTTTGTGTGAATTTTTGTTGTGCCGCATGGGCTGTCCCCCGACTGACATTGACATAGCAAGCTAGCGAATCATCAAGCAAAACGCGTCGCTGCGGGCGACCGATAGTCCGCCGGCGGCGCCGGACGTGTGCGCAATACTACGTATTTCCGCTTTCAATCGCCTGTATGTATCGTCCGCTTTCGGCTACGCTCGCCCCACCCTTGTGCCGGTACTGGTGCCGGGTTCAGCCGCTTGCCCTCGTCCTCCAGTCCAGCCTCGCCGTCCATGTCCCTGCTTGACCGCTATACCAGCCCTGCCGACCGTTACGACGAGCTGCTCGGGCCGACCGGGACGCCGCGTGAGCATTGGACCGCGCTGATTTCCCACCTCGAAGAGCTGGGGCCGCGCGCCCTTCAGAGCGCCCGCGAAGCTGTGCAGCGCCAGATCGGCGATAACGGCGTGACCTACAACGTTTACGCTGACCCGCGTGGCGCAGACCGCCTGTGGGACCTCGACCTTGTGCCGCAGGTGCTGCCCGCCGAGGAATGGGCGCAGATCGCGGCCGGCATCCGCCAGCGCGCCACCCTGCTCAACGCTACCCTGCGCGACCTCTACGGCCCGCAGAACCTGGTGGCCGAAAACCTGCTGCCCGCCAGCCTGCTGCGCGGCCATCCAGGCTTCCTGCGCCCTTGCCACGGCATCGAAGTTCCCGGCGACATCCACCTGCATCTCTACGCTGCCGACATAGCGCGCTCGCCGGACGGCCGCTGGTGGGTCGTCTCTGACCGCACGCAAGGCCCGTCCGGTGCCGGCTACGCGCTGGAAAACCGCGCACTGATCGGCGCCCAGTTCCCCGAACTGCTGCGCGAGTTGCGCGTGCAGCCGCTGGGGGGCTTCTTCCAGTCCCTGCACGATGCGCTGGCCCACTGGGCGCCACGCGACGATGAGACGCCCCTGATCGTGCTGCTGACGCCGGGCGCGCTCAACGAAACCTACTTCGAACACGCCTACCTCGCCCGCATGATGGGTATCCCGCTGGTCGAGGGGCAAGACCTGACCGTGCGCCACGGCAGCGTCTTCCTCAAGACCCTCGCAGGCCTGCGCCGCGTGCATGCCATCCTGCGCCGCGTCGATGATTCGTGGTGCGACCCGCTGGAACTGCGCAGCGACTCGGCACTGGGCGTGCCGGGCCTCGTCGATGCCGCACGTCGTGGCAACGTGCTGATTGCCAACGCGCTGGGCAGCGGCGTGATCGAATCGGGCGCCCTGCTGGGCTTCCTGCCTGCACTGTGCAAGCACCTGCTGGGTGAGGAACTGGCCCTGCCATCAGTCGCAACCTGGTGGTGCGGCGAGGAGGATGCTCGTGAAGAGGTCATCGCCCGCCTCGACGACCTTGTGCTCAAGCCCGCCTACGGCTTTGCCGCCGAAGGTCCGATCTTTGGGGGCGACCTCGACGAGGCGGGCCGCGCCGCGCTGATCCAGCGCATCCGCGAGCAACCGCGCCATTTCGTCGGCCAGGAAATGGTGCGCCTGTCGCGCGGCCCCGTCTGGGGCGTCGCCAACGCGGCGCTGGAACCGCGCCTGACCGGCCTGCGTGTCTATGCTGCAGCGACACCGAATGGCTACATCGTCATGCCCGGCGGCCTGACCCGCGTGGCAGGCCTCCGCGACGCACGCGTCATCACCATCCAGCGCGGCGGCGGCAGCAAGGACACCTGGATCACAGGCAGCGCACAGGAAGAGCTGCCATTCAGTGCGCGCGACGCCAGCGTCAGTGCAACCATCGTCACCGAGCACGATCACGGCACTCTGGCCAGCCGCACGGGCGAGGCGATGTTCTGGTTGGCTCGCTATGCGGAGCGCGCTGATTGCAGCCTGCGCCTCCTGCGCTGTGGCTTGCGCCAACAACTGGCCGCCGACGATGCGGAATGGCCCGCCTTGCTGGCGGCGGGCCGGCGACTCGGCATCCTGCCGGTCGAGGACGTAGGTAGTCCGCAAGCCACTCTGCTGACTGCCTTGCGCGACACCAGCCTGCCCGGCAGCCCCCAATGGAACCTGCTCAACCTGCTGCGCCTCGCGCGCAGCCTGCGCGACCGCCTCGCGCCCGACAGCTGGCGCATCTATAACCGCCTCGAACGACTCGCCAAGGATTGGGCGCGCGGCACGCACAGCCTGTCGGATGCGCTGGAGTTCATCGATCAGTGCCTGCAGTCACTGATCACCCTGTCCGGCTACAGCATGGAGCATATGACGCGCGACGCGGCATGGCGCTTCCAGTCCGTCGGCCGACGTCTCGAACGCATGCAATTCCTCGCCTCCGCGCAGCAGCTGCTGTTAACGCCCGAAGGCGATCAGGTGCCGGGGCTGGCGAGCCTCATTGACCTTGCCGATGCGGTGCTGACCTACCGCCGCCGTTACCAGCGCGCGCCAGAGCTGGGCCCGGTCGCCGAGCTGCTGCTCATCGATCATGACAACCCGCGCGCCTTTCTGTACCAGATTGAATCTCTGGCTGATCACATTGCCCAGTTGCCGGGGCAGTTGCCGGGCGCGGTAGCACCGCTGCAGATCCTGTCGCAGCGCCTGGCTGCACGCCGTCCAGGAGACTGGGTGCGCACACCGTCCGATCTGGCGGCATTGCGCAACCTGCTGGCGCAAGCCTGGCAAGCCGGCAACACGGTGTCCGACCTGTTGCACGATCGATACTTCACTCTGGTCGCCACGCGCGCCACTGCGAGCTGAGCATCATGGCCCGCTATCACATCGAACACGTCACGCATTACTCCTACAGCCAGACCGTCGGCCTGAGCCTGCAGCTGGCCCACCTGCGTCCGCGCGAAGACGACGCGCAACGCACGGTAGGTCACGCGCTGCATGTATCGCCGCAGCCGGCCGAAATCCGCGAGGACACCGATTACTTCGGCAATCCGGTGACGCGCTTCGAACTCGCACGCGCGCACCAGGAACTCATCATCACGGCAGAGAGCGAAGTCACTGTCGAGCGTAACGCCAGCCTGCCGGAGACCAGCCAGCCCTGGGAGGACGTACGAGCCCACTTTGCGCGCACAATCTGGGGGCTTGGCCTCGACGCCGATGTCGCGGAGTTCCTCTTCCCGTCGCCGCATGTGCCGCAATCTGCCAGTGCGCGTCTGTATGCGCTGGAAAGCTTCACGCCGGAGCGCCCTGTCGTCGAAGCCACGGCCGACCTGATGGCGCGCATACACGCCGACTTCGAGTTCGATCCGGACGCCACCCACGTGGCCACGCCAATCGACACGGTGCTGGAGATCCGGCGCGGCGTCTGCCAGGACTTCGCCCACCTGATGATCGCCTGCCTGCGTTCGCTGGGCCTGCCTGCGCGCTACGTGTCGGGCTATCTGCTGACCGAGCCACCACCGGGACAGGAGCGCCTGATCGGCGCCGATGCCTCGCATGCCTGGGTCTCCCTGCATGTGCCGGAGCATGGCTGGCTCGACTTCGATCCGACCAACGACATGGTGCCGGGTAACAGCCATGTCACGCTCGCATGGGGCCGTGACTTCACCGATGTGTCGCCCCTGCGTGGCGTCATACAGGGGGGCGGCGATCACACAGTCAAGGTCGGTGTCACGATGACCCCCATTGACCCCGACTACCCGGAATCGAAAGTGCCGCAGACTGCAACACCTCGTCGCTAGCGCGACTGTTCAGCTGTAGCGGATCTCGATGCTCGGGTGATACAGCCCGGGCACTTCAGCGAGCCAGGCACTCACCTGCTCAATCTGCAGTGCGGAATCCGTGGTTTCCAGATGCAGGACGCAGGCGTAACGTGAGCGGCCAACCTGCCAGACGTGCAGATCGGTCACTGACAAGCTCCCGTCCGGTACGTGTGTAGCGAGCAGCCGGGCGATCTGTTGTGGCAGCCTGTCGTCTGCCTGGCGATCAAGCAGGATCGCACCCGCGCGGCGGATCAGGCCGACGGCCCAGATTGCGACCATGACTGCGCCGAGAATGCCGGCAGCAGGATCCAGCCAGTCCCACGCAAATACACTGCCTCCCAGCAACGCCACAATGGCCAGCGCTGAAGTCAGTGCGTCGGCCAGCACATGGACAAAAGCCGCGCGCAGATTGAGATCATGCGCATGATGGTGATCGTGCTCATTGTGCTCATGATCATGATCGTCATCGTGATGAGGCGCGTGCTCGGCATGATGGTGATGATGGCCCGCAGCGTGCAGGATCCAGGCACAGACCAGATTCACGATCAGTCCCACGATAGCCAGTGCTATGGACTCGCCGTAACGGATGGGCAAGGGCGAAACGAGCCGCGAAAGCGACTCCCAGAGCATCACGACGGCAACACCGATGAGCAGCCAGGCACTGGTGTAGCCCGTGAGGATCTCGATCTTCCAGGTGCCCCACACGAAGCGTGGGTCGTCGGCATGCCGCCGCGCCAGCACATAGGCCAGCCACGCAGCGCCCATTGCCACGGCATGTGAGCTCATGTGCCAGCCATCGGCAAGCACGGCCATGGAGTTGAACCACCAGCCACCGATAATCTCCGCCACCATCATGGCGAGCGTTATCCACAAAACGATGCCAGTGCCGCGCTCAGCGGCAGGATTGCCCTCATCGAAGCGATGCGGCAAATCAGCGGACTGCGGAGTCGGGGAATGCTTGTGAGGGTTCATCAGATCGCGCTGATGCTGCACCCTTGCGGATGCGGCTTACTTGATGACACGCAGATGCGAACGCCCGCCAGCCGGCGCAACAGGAGGGGTGGGTTCATCTGGCGGTTGCGGCGCGTCGGGGGCTACATCTTCGGGCGGTTGGCCCATGGCATCGTCGTCAGCGGCTTGCTCGTCGCTACCGGCATGCAGTTCGACACCTGCATCCGAAGCGCCGGGACCTGCCTCGAAAGCCATGCCCTGCCCGTTCTCGCGCGCATACACGGCCATCACGTTGCCGACAGGCACGAACAGCGAATGCGCCACGCCACCGAAACGCGCCTGGCAGGTGATCTCGTCGTTGGAGATGTTGAGCTGGTGCGTCGCATAAGGCGCAATGTTGAGCACGATGCGCCCGTCACGCACGAAAGCCATGGGCACGCGCACGCTGCCATCCACCTGGACGAGGATGTGCGGCGTAAAGCTGTTCTCCACGCACCACTCAAAGATCGCTCGGATCAGGTAAGGCTTGGTCGAAGGGATGACGTTCGTACTCATGTTTGCGACGGATCACGCCAGATCAGACGAAAGAAGACAGGTTCCGGTTCCAGAAGCAATAGCGGGGCCAGAAACGCAAAGCGCCGCCTTGATGGGGGCAGCGCTTCGCGATATCAAGGCACCAGGCCGGCTCAGCGACGCATTGCCCGTTCCGAAGGCGTCAGCGCGTCGATGAAACCTTGGCGCGAGAAGATGCGCTCGGCGTACTTGAAGATCGGCGCCGCCGCCTTCGGCAGCTCGATACCATAGTGTTCGAGACGCCACAGCAGCGGCGCGATCGCTACGTCGAGCATCGAGAACTCGTCGCCCAGCATGAACTTCTGCTTTGCAAAGATCGGCGCGAGCTGGGTCAGTTGATCGCGGACATGCTGACGCGACTTGTCTACGCCCTTCTGGTTCTTCTCCAGTGCTTCAATGTGCGAGAAGAGTTCAAGCTCCAGGGTGTGCAGCAGCTGACGGGCACGGGCACGCATCAGCGGATCCGGCGGCATCAGTTGCGGGTGCGGAAAACGCTCATCGATGTACTCGTTGATGATGTTCGCTTCATACAGGACGAGGTCGCGATCCACCAGCACCGGCACGCGGTTGTAGGGGTTGATGACTGCGATGTCTTCGGGCTTGTTGAAGAGATCGACATCGACCACTTGGAAGTCCATGCCCTTCTCGAATAGCACGATCCGGCAACGGTGGGAGAACGGGTCCGTCGTCCCGGAATAAAGGTTCATCATCGCGGAATTGCTCCAGGAATATTCAACGTCACGCACGATGCGGCGCGAAGGCGCCACATCATGATCGCGACTGGATAACAGCATCATTTCGGCTGCAACCTAAAATGGCCCGTGTAGGCGCTTAGTGGACGTCTTTCCAGAACGCACGCTTGAGCAGATAGCTCAGCACGGCCAGGAGAGACAGGACTGCAAGAACCCACCAGCCAATCTGCTGGCGGAATTCCTGTGCGGGCTCACCCATCCAGGTGATGAACGAGACGAGGTCGGCGACCTCTTCATCGAACTCATCCTTCGTAAGCTTGCCCGGCTTGGTGATTTCGAGTGCTTCGAGGTGCTGCGCCTTGTGACCATGCCCATCGTCCTTCTCGACGAAGTGCGCGGTTTGCTCACCCTGCAGCTCCCACAGCACGTTGGGCATGCCGACACCCGGGAACACGGTGTTGTTCCAGCCGCTCGGACGCGACTCGTCGCGGTAGAACTGACGCAGGTACGTGTAGAGCCAGTCGGCGCCGCTACCGAACTCGCTGGCGCGTGCACGGGCGATCACAGAAAGGTCGGGTGGCGCAGCACCAAACCACTTGGTGGCGTCCTCACGACGCAGGGCCACCTTCATGAGGTCGCCCACCTTGTCGCCGGCAAACAACAGGTTGTCGCGAATCTGCTCGTCGGTCAGACCGATCTGCTGCATGCGGTTGTAGCGCAGGGCGCTGGCACCGTGACAGTTCATGCAGTAGTTGACGAAGAGCTTGGCGCCGTTCTGCAGCGAGGCGTTGTCGAACTGCAGCGGCGCCTTGTCCAGACGCAGTACGTCGCCGGACGCGTGCACCGACAGCGGCAGGCTCAGGCTCAGTGCGGCAGCCGCGAAGAACTGGAAAGTCTTTTTCATGGAAAACATCAGAAGGTCACCCTTTCCGGCTCAGCCTGGGTCTTGTCCATGCGCGAATACCAGGGCATGAAGCCGAAGAACGCGAGGTAGAGGATCGAGCAAATCTGCGAGACGATGGTGCCCAGCTTGGTCGGCGGCAGCACGCCCAGATACCCCAGGATCAGGAAGCACACCACCCACACGGCGAGGATGCTCTTGAACAGCCCCCCCTTGTAGCGGATCGACTTGACCGGGCTCTGGTCCAGCCAGGGCAGCAGTGCGAACAGCAGCACCGAGCCGCCCATCAGCACCACACCCCAGACCTTGGCGTCAAGGAAGTAGAAGCCAGCCAGCAGCACTACCGTCACGGCAGCGGCCAGCATCTTGACGATGCTCAGGCGCGCGGTCGCGAAGGTCAGACCACCGATAGCGGCAACCAGGATGCCAAGGAACGGCAGGAAGTCCGAAGTCGTCGCACGCAGGATCGAATAGAACGGCGTGAAGTACCACACCGGCGCAATGTGCGGCGGCGTCTTCAGCGCGTCATAGGGCACGAAGTTGTTGAACTCCAGGAAGTAGCCACCGCCCGTGGGCCAGAAGAACACGATGGCCGAGAAGACGATCATGAACACCACGGCACCGAAGATGTCCTTCACCGTGTAGTACGGATGGAACGGGATGCCATCGAGCGGGATGCCATTTGCGTCCTTGTGCTTCTTGATCTCGACGCCGTCCGGGTTGTTCGAACCCACTTCGTGCAGCGCAATGATGTGTGCGGCAACCAGACCGATCAGCACCAGCGGGATGGCGATGACGTGGAAGCTGAAGAAGCGGTTGAGCGTTGCATCTCCCACCACGAAGTCGCCACGGATGAGGATCGACAGATCCTTGCCGATCACGGGGATCGCTTCGAACAGGTTCACGATCACCTGTGCGCCCCAGCCCGACATCTGCCCCCACGGAAGCAGGTAGCCGAAGAAGGCTTCCGCCATCAGGCACAGAAAGATCGCTACGCCGAACAGCCAAACCAGCTCGCGCGGCTTGCGGTATGAACCGTAGAGCAGGCCACGGAACATGTGCAGGTAGACGACAATGAAGAAGGCCGAAGCGCCCGTCGAGTGCATGTAGCGGATGATCCAGCCGCCGGGCACGTCGCGCATGATGTATTCGACGCTGGCGAACGCCACCGGGATGCCCGCTGCGTTGAGCGAAGCGTCCGGCTTGTAATGCATGACCAGGAAAATGCCGGTGACGATCTGGATCACCAGCACCAGCAGGGCCAGCGAGCCGAAGAAGTACCAGAAGTTGAAATTCTTGGGCGCGTAGTACTCGGAGAGGTGCTCCTTGTACAGCTTGGTCGCCGGGAAGCGGTCATCGACCCAGCCCATCAGTTGTTGGAACAGTGCGTTCATTGATCAGGCTCCCTTGCCGTCTTCGCCGATCAGGATCCGCGTGTCCGACAGATACGTGTGCGGAGGGATCGGCAGGTTATCGGGAGCCGGCATGCTCTTGAGCACGCGGCCGGAGAGGTCGAACTGTGAACCGTGGCAGGGGCAAAGGAAGCCGCCCTTCCAGTCCGCGGTCATGCCACCTTCGGCACCAGGGGCCAGCTTGTCGCTGGGCGAGCAGCCGAGGTGGGTACAGATGCCGATGCAGACAAGGTATTCCTCCTTGATCGCACGGGCAGCGCCCTTGACGTAGGTGGGCTGCTCGGAGCGCTTGGAGTCCGGATCGGCGAGTGAAGCCTCGACCGCCTTCAGCGAGGCGAGCATTTCCGGCGTACGGCGGATGATCCACACGGGTTTGCCGCGCCACTCCACCACTTTCTTCTCGCCAGGTTGCATTCCCGAGATGTCCACCTCGACCGGTGCTCCGGCCGCCTTGGCGCGCTCGGAGGGCGTAAAGCTGGCCACAAACGGGACTGCTGCCCCGATGCCCGCTGCGCCGCCGACCACGGCTGTCGCCGCGATCAGGCTGCGACGGCTGCAATCTGCGCAGCCAGCGTCAGCACTCTTGTCATTGCTCATTTATGAAAACCCCGCTGATTGGATTCGCGAAACTCGCGGAGTATAGCGAAAGTCGCACCACAAAAAGAAGCCTTGATTCGCGTCAATACGCCGAAAGCCGCGCCGACATTGGGTTTGCGGGCAGCAGATAGTTTGCTGCGACGCCACGCCGGGGGCCCGGAGCACCCCCCTTTCGCGTACACTTGGCACCGAATCCACCTAGGGAACAACCGCCTCATGAGCAAGAGCATCATCTGCGACATGGATGGCGTCATCTACCGGGGCAAGCAGTTGATCCCCGGCGCCAATGACTTCGTCCAGCGCCTGTTGTCCACACAGACGCCATTCCTCTTCCTGACGAACAACGCGGAACAAACCGCGCTCGATCTCAAGCTCAAGCTCGAAGGTCTGGGCATCAGCGGCCTGACGGAAGAGAACTTCATCACGGCCGCCATGGCCACGGCCATGTTTCTCAAGGCCCAGAAGCCCGCGGCAACGGCCTATGTGATCGGCGGCGGCGGCATCATGAGCGAGCTCTACAAAGTCGGTTTCTCGCTGTCCGAGACCAATCCGGACTACGTCGTGGTGGCCAAAAGCACGTCCTTCAACTTCGAGCAGCTCAAGAAGGCCGTTCGCCTCATTGACGGCGGCGCCAAGTTCATCGGCACCAACCCGGACATGATCGACCCTGTCGAAGGCGGCAACGAACCCGCCGCTGGCACCATCCTGGCTGCCATCTCGGCCGCCACCGGCAAGAGGCCCTATATCGTCGGCAAGCCCAACGCGCTGATGATGACCCTCGCGACGCGCAAGCTGGGTGTGCACCCGGATAACGCCGTGATGATTGGCGACCGCATGGATACCGACATCGTCGGTGGCATGGAGGCTGGCATGACCACGGCGCTTGTTCTGTCTGGCGTCACAACACCCGAGATCATGACGCACTTCCCCTACAAGCCGGACCACGTCTTCAACAACGTCGGCGAGATTGATCTGGCCGCGCTCTAAGCGCGCCGTTGCGCCGCATCAAAGATCGCCGCGATCAATCGGCGCCCTGGATGTCCTTCAACTAGGCTGAGCGTCAACGCTGCATCGCAGCACAGCCTAGTTGGAGTACATCATGTTTGACCTCAAAGGAAAACGCGGCCTTGTCGTCGGCATCGCCAACGACAAAAGCATTGCCTGGGGCTGCGCCAAAGCCTTTCGCGCTGCTGGTGCCGAATTGGCCGTCACCTGGCTCAATGCCAAGGCAGAACCCCATGTGCGGCCACTGGCCGAGCAACTGAACGCCAGCGTAACGCTGCCGCTCGACGTCGAGGACGACACGCAAATGGGGGCCGTCTTCGCTACCTTGCGCGAACGCTGGGGTCACCTGGACTTCCTGCTTCACTCCATCGCCTTCGCACCGAAGGACGATCTGCACGGTCGCGTTACCGACAGCTCGCGCACCGGCTTTGCGCGCGCGATGGATATCTCCTGCCATTCCTTCGTGCGCATGGCCCACCTCGCAGAACCACTGATGAGCGATGGGGGCTGCCTGCTCACCATGAGCTACCAGGGAGCCGACGAGGTGATTGCCAACTACGGCATCATGGGGCCGGTCAAAGCAGCGTTGCAGTCTGCGTCTCGCTACCTCGCCGCCGAGCTGGGCCCCAAGGGGATCCGCGTGCACGCCGTCTCGCCCGGCCCGCTGGCCACCCGCGCTGCTTCGGGCATCAAGGGGTTTGACGGGCTTATGGAGAGCGCCGCGCAGCGCGCACCGCTGCACCGTCTGGTCAACATCGACGACGTCGGCGCGCTGTGCGCCTTCCTCGTCAGCGACGGCGCCCGCTCACTGACTGGTGGCACACTCCACGTCGATGGCGGCGTGAACATCCTCGGGTGAGGTGCTGCATGACAACCATCCACAACCGCACCTACGACCAGATCACGGTCGGCGAATCGGCCACCCTTACCCGTACCGTCACGCGTGCCGACGTCGAAGCCTTTGCCGCCATCTCAGGCGACCGCAACCCGGCCCATCTCGATGATGACTACGCACGCAGCACCCCGTTCGGCGAAGTCATCGCCCACGGCATGTTCAGCGGCGCGCTGATCTCCGCCGTGCTGGGCATGCAGCTGCCGGGTCCCGGCACCATCTACCTCGACCAGTCACTACGCTTCCGCCGCCCCGTCAAGGTCGGCGACACGCTCACCGTCACCCTCACCTGCCGCGAAAAACACGAGAAGCGACGCGTCACGCTCGACTGCGAAGTACGGAACCAGAACGGTGAGGTGGTTACGACGGGTAGTGCAACGGTCATTGCGCCCGAGTACTCCGTCGAAGCGGCAATTCATTCCGGCTGAATCAGTAAGTTGAAAAAACACAATAGGGATTTTGCTGCGCCGCAGCTGTCGATTCGTTTGACAGGAGACCGGTAACACGTTAAATATTTCTCACAAAATCAAAGCCCGCAAGGTACGGCGCCTTTTTTGCTTAAGCACAGCGGAACCGGATTCGACCGGTCACATTGTGCGAACGAACAATACCAAGTGTGGAGAGAGATATGAAAACAGCAGTACTGGGCGCGCTCCTGTGCGCCGGGCTGGCGGCCGGCTCCTTGCAAGCGGCCACGCTCACGGGGGTGACAATCACGGGGACTTATAACGGCTCGGCCTCCGGTTTGCTAGGTGTGGACTCTGGCTTTGACACCATTGTGGGATCGAACATCACGCACCTCGATAGTTCGACGGTCGAGTATCTGAGCTCCGACTTCCTGTTCATGATCGACTTCAGCGAGTCCGGCAGCATCACGTTCTTTGGGCTCCCAGACGCGACGGCCTCAAGCTATGTGTTCGATTTCAGTTTCAGTGGCCTGAACGGTGTCATCTCCAGTCTCTCTTCGACCAGCCTGACCGGCATCTCGGGCACGCCAGTGTTAAACATCATTGGTAGCAACTCTATCCGCGTGAATCTGAGCAACGTCAGTTGGACTAACGGCGTTGATGGCTATACAGCGCAACTGACTGTCAGCCCGGTGCCGGAGCCGACCAACGCACTCATGTTGCTCGCCGGACTCGGTCTTACTGCCGCTGCCCTCCGACGCAGCAAACGCTAGCCCCCTCTCTCTGCAAAAACGTTCCCGGTACGTGGTGCCGGGGCTTCAACGCATCCGCTCTCATCAAGGAGAACAGGAATGAATGTTTCATTCATCAAGGCCCTGCTGTGCGCCGGCCTTATGGCGCTCGGCCTCGCCGGCCCGTCCGCCCAAGCGGTCGACCCGGCACTCGAAGTTGCGCCTTCCAACGGCTTTGCCGGCATGGCTGGCGGCACGCTGGGTGGCTCTGCAGCCGCCAGCTCGCAGATCTACACCGTCACCAACCGCACAGAGCTGCTGAATGCCATCGCCAACGGCGGCACCCTGCCCAAGATCATCAAGGTGGTCGGCACCATCGACATGAGCAATGGCACGGCCTATACCAGCGCTTCAGACCAGAGCACGCGCGGGGCCATCCGCCTGAAGAGCAACACGACACTCATCGGCGACGGCACCAGCTCCGGCTTCATCAACGGCCATGTGATTCTGAGCAATGTCTCGCAGATCATCATCCGCAACCTCAAGTTCGTCACGCCCTGCGACGTCGCACCGGTGTGGGACCCGACTGACGGCTCCAGCGGGAACTGGAACGCGGCCTACGACAGCATTTCGATATCGGGCTCCGATCACATCTGGATCGACCACAATACCTTTACAGACGCGCCCAAGACTGACGACACGCTGACCATCGAAAACGGCATGCTCAAACAGTGCCACGATGGCCTGGTCGACATTACCGATGCATCCGACTACGTCACGCTGTCGTATAACAACTTCGGCATGCACAACAAGTCGTTCCTGATCGGCAACAGCGACAGCGCAACGGGCGACAGTGGCAAGCTGCATGTCACATTCCATAACAACATCTTCAGTCAGCTGACACAGCGCTCGCCGCGCATACGCTTTGGTCAGGTGCACCTCTACAACAACTACTACCTCGGCAGCCAGACACATCCGGTCTACCCGAACGACTACAGCATCGGCGCCGGCAAGAGCTCACAGATCATCTCGGACTACAACGCCTTTGAAATCACGTTCAGTGGCAAGGCCACGTGCGACAAGATCATCGTCAATCCGACATCATCCTCTACCGCAGGTCTGTTCAAGGACACCGGCTCCACGCTTAATGGCACAGCCCTGACAGGGTGCTCCTTGTCGAATGCAGTCACCTGGACGGTTCCCTATTCCTTTACGCCCCGCGCGACCATCGGAGTCAAGGCTTTGGCGCTGGCTCAAGCGGGCAGCGGCAAGCTTGCCACTGCAGTAACCGGAACGGGCAACGTCAGTTCATCTTCTTCAAGCAGCTCGACTTCCAGCAGCAGCTCGTCCAGCAGCTCCAGCACAGCCAACGCTGGGTGCCCTGCGAGCGGCCTCTACTTCTGCGACGACTTCGAAACCGGCACGGCTGACAAGTGGGACCTGCTCCCCGTCGCCGGCCCGAACGGCTCGTTTGCCGTGAATGCCGAAAGCGCCAGCAACAGCAACAAGGTGCTGCAATACACCGCCGTATCGACGGGCGGTATCCTGGCCCTCGTGAAGTCCTCGGCCTTCACTGGCGTTACCTCGCCTGACTACTACCTCGAAGCCCGCATCAAGCCGCAGACGAACAGCACCACGGGCAACAAGTTCCTGTTCCTCGTCACGCGCTACGTTGACAGCAACAACTGGTACGGTGCCGGCCTCAACGTGCAGAGCTCGACCTCCAGCACGCAGGTCGAAATCGCCAAGATGCTGGCGGGCTCCCTGTCTCGTCCCAAGCAGGTCAAGAAGCCCATCTCCATGGACACCACCTGGTACACGGTGCGCTTCGAGCTGATCGGCACGACGCTGACGGTCTATCTTGATGGCGAAAAAATCGGTTCGGTCACCGACGCATCCTTTGCGGCACGCGGCCTGATCGGCCTCTACACGGCCAACAAGTCGTTCCAGATCGACGACATCCGTGTTGGCGACCCCAACATCAAACCGGTGCAGCTCACCCTGTCGCCCTCGACCACCTGGTCGGCCGAAGCGGGTGACGCAGCGCGCGTGGTGACGGTCACCGCCGTCAAGAGCGATGGCGTCACGGCCGACACCTTCAGCGTGGTGTCGAGCAATCCCGCCGTCGTTGGGGTCTCGGTCAGCGGCAACACCGTGACCCTGACGCCGCTGGCTGCAGGCAGCGCCAACATCGTGTTCCAGAGCGGTTCGGACGCCACCCTGTCGCGCACGATCAGCGCCACCATCGCGCCGGCCTTCGTGCAACCCACACAGACCTATTCGCTGGGCAGCAGCGTCGTGCCCGCCGCAGGCGATGCGACGGCCTATGTCGACGGCAAGCTGAGCCTGACGTTTGACTCGGCCCCCACTCTGACCACGAGCGGTTCGGTTCGCATCTTCCGCAAGAGCGATAACGCGCTGATCGACGTCATCAAGCCCACCGGCGAAACAAATACCCTGGGCTACAGCGGCCAGAGCAACGTGCGTGTGATCAACACGCCGATGATCAGCATCAGCGGCAATACGGCCGTCATCACCCCGCACCAGGGCAAGCTGGCCTACGGCACCGAGTACTACGTGGCGGTCGCCGATGGCGTCTTCACGGGCACCACGCTTGGCGGCACGCCGTTCGTGGGTATCGGCGCAGCGGGGAACTGGTCCTTCACCACGAAGGCTGCGCCTGCTGCAGGCCTGACCACGCTGACGGTGGATGACGACGGCACGACCGCCGACTTCCGTTCCGTGCAGGGCGCGCTCAACTACGTAATGCAGAACGTGGCTGCCGCAACGGCTGCAACGGTCAACGTCAAGAATGGTGTGTATGACGAAGCACTGTACCTGCGCGGCAAGAACAACCTGACCATCGTCGGCGAGAGCCGCGACGGCACAATCATCCAGTTCAAGAACTACGAAACCCTCAACAGCGGCTCGGGCGCAAGCCAGGCTGCCGGTTCGGGTTCGCCGGCTGGTGGTCGCGCGGTGTTCATGATCGAAACCTCCGATCTGCTGACGCTGGACAATCTGACGCTGAAGAACACGACGCTGCGCTCTTCCAGCATCAGCGCCCAGGCCGAAACGATCTACTTCAACAACGACACGGGCCGCCTGATCGCCAAGAACGCCAACTTCTACAGCGAGCAGGACACGATCCAGGTGAAGGGTTACACGTGGTTCTACAACACCCTGATTGCCGGCAACGTCGACTTCATCTGGGGTGGTAACCGCGTCGCACTGTTCGAGAACAGCGAAATCCGCTCGGTGGGTGATACCTCCAACACCAGCTCCGGCGGCTACGTGGTGCAGGCTCGTACGGTCGCTTCGACCGACAAGGGCTTCATCTTCCTCAACAGCACGCTGACCAATGGGGTCGGCCCCGGCGGTGTGGCCCTGCCCCTGGGCGTCACCTACCTCGCGCGCAGCCCGGGCGGCACGGCATCGTGGGACAACGTTACGTTCATCAACTGCAAGATGGACACACACGTTGCCACCATCGGCTGGGCCGGCCTGGGTGTGAATGGCCAACCCGCGCCGAACCCGACCACGCCGACGGCAACGACCGGCTGGAAGGAATACGGCACGATGGACACGGCGGGTAACGCCGTGAGCCTGAGTGGCCGTGTTGGTGGCCGCATCCTGACCGATACCGAAGCCGCCGTGTTCGCAACGCGCGCTGCGGCCTTCTCGGCCATCAGCTGGAACCCGGTGCCCTGATCGGCTCTTCAGAAGATGGGGCCATGTGCCCCCTCTGATCAACAAAAAAGCTGCCCACGGGCAGCTTTTTTGTTGGCTGGTTTTGTTGTCAGACTTCGCAACGCTACAAGCTGCGTCGCTCCACCAGCGCCTGTGCGATGGTGCCGATGTCGGTGTGCTCCAGCTCGCCGCCGACTGGCACGCCACGCGCGATGCGGCTGACCTTGATGCCACGCGCCTGCAGGACGGCGCCCACGTAATGCGCAGTCGCCTCGCCCTCGTTGGTGAAGTTGGTAGCGAGAATGACCTCGTTAACCACACCATCGGAAGCTCGGTCGATGAGTTTTTCAAGCTGCAGCTCGCGCGGCCCCACGCCATCCAGCGGCGAGATTCGCCCCATGAGCACGTAGTAAAGGCCTTTGTAGGTATGCGTCTGCTCCATCATCGCCAGATCGGCGGGCATCTCGACCACGCACAACAAAGCAGGGTCGCGCTGCGCATTGAGGCAGCGCTCACACACATCGGCCTCGGTGAAGCTGTTGCAACGCTGGCAATGCTTGAGCTTTTCCATCGCAGTAACGATGGAGGCCCCAAGCCGCGCAGCGCCCTGCCGGTCACGCTGCAACAGGTGATAGGCCATGCGCTGCGCGGACTTCGGCCCGACACCGGGCAGCACGCGCAAAGCTTCAATCAATTGATCTAGCGGCGACATCGGAGTGAAGTGAATTTTTCCGAACGTTCAAACGTGCCGCAGAAACGCAGCGCGCAAGTCGCGACTGTTTCGAGAAGCGCAGTCGTGCACCGGGTACGACGAGCATCGCAGAAGCAGTCCCGGCTTGCGCAGTAGCTTCGGCGGCATGTTTCAGAATGGGAGTTTGAAGCCGGGCGGCATACCGGCGGTGAAGCCGGACATTTTCTCCTGCGTGGTCGATTCGATTTTTTTCAGCGCATCGCCCATCGCCGTTGCGATCAGGTCCTCGAGCATCTCGCGGTCGTCCATGACCGAAGCGTCGATGCTGACGCGCTTGACCTCGTGCTTGCAGGACAGAGTGACCTTGACGGCGCCCGAGCCCGCCTGGCCTTCAACGTTGATCAGCGCGAGTTCTTCCTGCGCCTTCTGCATGTTGGCCTGCATCTGTTGAGCCTGCTTCATCAGGCCGGCGATTCCGCCTTTCATCATGGTGTTACTCCTTGGTTCGGGTTGATTCGTAAGGGGTGTCAGGTCTGCGCTCAGAGCGGCTTGACCGAAGATTCGACGAGCGTGGCGTCGAAGCGCTGGATCATTTCCTGCACGAAGGGATCTGACTCCAGCGCGGCCACGGCATCACCGTGGCGCTGGCGCTGGGCTTCCGCCTGGCGCTGCGCGGGGGTCTGCGATGCGGGTTCCGCAATCTCGATGTTGAGGCGGATGGCGCTACCGAAATGCTTGCCAAGCGACTCCTGCAACTTGGCTTGCGTACCGGGTACCGCCAGCAGGTGACGATGCGAGGGCGCGAGACGCAGGTTGACGGTTTGCCCATCCGTCACCCCCAGTTCGCAGTTCTGCGCCAGTTCGCGCACGAGGCCACCGAGTTGCATGGCGCTGATGAGTTCCTGCCAGTCAAGCTTGCCAGCAGGCAAGTTGGCAGGCTCAGCGTCGTAACGCACTGGGGGCTCTGCTGCGACCGAAGCCGGAGGAGCTGCAGGCGTTGCAGCCTGCGGGCGCGCGAGCGGTGCAGCAGCGGGCGCGGCAGCAGGCTTGAGCCCCGCCGGTGCAGCCTGAACAGGTGCACCCGGACGCAGTGCAGGCATGACACGCACCTGCCCACCACCCGCGCCACTGCTCGATGCGCCACCTGCAGCAGCGCCCGTCTCGGGGCGGAACGCATGCAGGCGCAGCAGGGTCATCGAGAAGCCGGTCAACTCATCCGGCGCGATGGATAGCTCATCGCGGCCATGCACAACGATCTGGTAGGCCAGCTGCAGGAATTCGGCATCGAACTGCGCGGCATAGCCCAGCAGGCGCTCGCGTTCGAACGCATCGCTGACCGCACTCGGCGCGTACTGCACGAGGGCGATGCGATGCAACAGGCTGGCAAAGGTCTGCAGCGCGTCGTCGAAGGACAGCGCACGCGCCTCCATGGTGTCGGCCGCTGCGAGCATGGCGTCGATGTCTTGCGCCGCAAGGGCGTCGAGCAAGGCGTACAGGTGGTCATCGCCCACCGTGCCGAGCATGTCGATTACCTGCTCTTCCTCGACCTTGCCGGCGCCATGCGCAATGGCCTGGTCGAGCAGCGACAGCGCGTCTCGCATCGAGCCGCTGGCACCTTTGGCGAGGTGGCGCAAAGCACCCGGCTCGAAAGGCACCTGCTCTTCGCCCAGGATGCGCGAGAGGTGATCGACGATATGCGTCTGCGGCATCTGCTTGAGGTTGAACTGCAGGCAGCGCGACAGCACGGTGACCGGGATCTTCTGCGGATCGGTCGTCGCGAGGATGAACTTCATGTGCTCGGGCGGCTCTTCGAGCGTCTTGAGCATGGCGTTGAAGGCATGCCCGGTGAGCATGTGCACTTCGTCGATCATGTAGACCTTGTAGCGCCCGCGCGCCGGCGCATAGGCGGCTTTTTCGAGCAGGTTGGCCATGTCGTCGACACCGCGGTTCGACGCCGCGTCCATCTCGACGTAATCGACGAAGCGCCCACTATCGATCTCGGTACAGGCAGTGCAGACGCCGCAGGGCGTCGCCGTCACGCCGGTCTCGCAGTTGAGACTCTTGGCGAGGATGCGCGAAATGGTCGTCTTGCCCACGCCGCGCGTGCCGGTGAAGAGGTAGGCGTGGTGCAAACGCCCGGTCGCCAGGGCGTGAGACAGCGCCCGCACGACGTGCTCCTGGCCCACCAGGGTCTCGAAACTCTTGGGGCGCCATTTTCGCGCGAGGACTTGGTAACTCATGGCCGCGATTGTAGCCCGGAAGCGCCGCCTGACCGCCCTGCCCCGGCTCACCGCCGCCTCACCGTCACCTTCGCCGCTCCCCGCCGTCGCGCCCTGCCACCCCTCGCTCGACGATTGTCATTTGCTATCACCATTGTTCCGGCAATCAATTGGATTGATCGACCAGCGCTCACTAAAGTGCCTCCATCACCTCTGGAGAACGCGCATGAAACACCACCTGCAAGCCTGCATCGATCTGCTCCGGGAAGTCATGGCTTTCCAGGCCGGTCGCTACTGAACACCGCCAACCCCGCACCCACCACACCCCCATTCTCAGGAGTCAGTCATGTCCAGCGAAAACAAATGTCCCTTCCATCACGGTGGCGCCGCGACGGCCGCCACACAATCCAACCGTGACTGGTGGCCCAACCAGCTGAACCTCAGGATCCTGCATCAGCACACGTCCGAGTCCAGCCCCCTGCCCGCAGATTTTGATTACGCCGCCGCCTTCAGCAAGCTGGACCTCGCGGCGGTGAAAAAGGACCTCAAAGCACTCATGACGACGTCGCAGGACTGGTGGCCAGCCGACTGGGGCCACTACGGTGGCCTCATGATCCGCATGGCCTGGCACGCCGCCGGTACCTATCGCACGGCCGATGGCCGGGGTGGTGCGGGCACCGGCAACCAGCGCTTCGCGCCGCTCAACAGCTGGCCCGACAACGGCAACCTCGACAAGGCGCGTCGTCTGCTGTGGCCGATCAAGCAGAAATACGGCAACGCCCTCTCCTGGGCTGACCTCCTGATCCTCGCCGGTAACGTCGCGCTCGAATCCATGGGCTTCAAGACCTTCGGCTTCGGCGGCGGCCGTGAGGACATCTGGGCACCCGAGGAAGACATCTATTGGGGCGCAGAGAAAGCATGGCTCGCCACCAGTGACAAGCCCAACAGCCGCTACAGCGGCAATCGCGAACTCGAAAACCCGCTCGCTGCCGTGCAGATGGGCCTCATCTACGTCAATCCGGAAGGCCCGGACGGTAACCCCGACCCCGTCGCCTCTGGCCGCGATGTGCGCGAAACCTTCGCCCGCATGGCCATGAATGACGAAGAGACCGTCGCCCTCATCGCTGGCGGTCACACCTTCGGCAAGGCCCACGGCGCGGGCGACGCCAAGCTCGTCGGTCCCGAGCCCGAAGCGGCGCCACTTGAAGCAATGGGCTTCGGCTGGATCAACAAGTTCGGTTCGGGCCACGGCGTGCACACCACCACCAGCGGCATCGAAGGCGCGTGGAAACCCAACCCCACCAAGTGGGACAACGGTTACTTCGATATGCTTTTCGGGTACGAGTGGGAACTCACCAGGAGCCCCGCCGGTGCACACCAATGGGTCGCGAAGGACGTGAAGCCTGAACACATGATTCCCGACGCACACGATCCGTCGAAAAAGCATCCGCCGATGATGACGACGGCCGACCTCTCGCTGCGCATGGACCCGGCCTACGAAAAGATCGCGCGCCGCTTCCACCAGGACCCGGCCGCCTTCGCCGACGCCTTCGCGCGCGCCTGGTTCAAGCTGACCCACCGCGACATGGGCCCCAAGGTGCGTTACCTCGGCCCGGAGGTACCTGCCGAAGACCTCATCTGGCAAGACCCCGTACCCGCCGTCGATCACGCCCTCGTCGGCCCGGCTGATGTGGCCGCGCTCAAGGCCAAGGTGCTGGCCTCGGGCCTCAGCGTCGCCGAGCTCGTGTCGACTGCCTGGGCTTCTGCGTCCACTTTCCGTGGCTCGGACAAGCGCGGTGGCGCCAACGGCGCACGCATCCGCCTCGCGCCGCAGAAGGACTGGGCAGCCAACCAGCCCGCGCAGCTTGCCAAGGTGCTGGAAACGCTCGGCGCCATCCAGCGCGACTTCAACACCGCCCAAACGGGGGGCAAGAAGGTCTCGCTCGCCGACCTCATCGTGCTCGCTGGCAACGCCGCCGTTGAGCAAGCCGCCAAGGCAGGTGGCGTGAGCATCGAGGTGCCCTTCTCACCGGGCCGTACCGATGCCACCGCCGAGCAGACCGACGCTGCGTCCTTCGCCGTGCTCGAACCCATCGCTGACGGCTTCCGCAATTACCAGAAGGCACAGTACAGCGTGCCCGCCGAGAAGCTGCTGGTCGACAAGGCACAGCTGCTCACGCTCACGGCCCCCGAGATGACGGTGCTGGTCGGCGGTCTGCGCGCCATCGGCGCAACAGTCGACGGCAAGCATGGCGTCTTCACCCAGAAGCCCGGCACCCTCAGCACCGATTTCTTCCGCAACGTGCTCGACATCGCCACGGCCTGGACGCCGACCTCTGCCGACGCCCAGCTATTCGAAGGTCGCGACCGCAAGAGCGGCGCCGTGAAGTGGACGGCAACGCGTGTCGACCTCGTGTTCGGCTCCAACTCGCAGCTGCGTGCCCTTGCCGAGGCCTATGCGCAGGACGATGCGAAGGAACGCTTCGTGAAGGATTTCGTGGCCGCCTGGACAAAGGTCATGAACCTCGACCGCTTCGACCTGAAGTAACGCCCCCGCCCGCCACCGCCCACAAGGCAGCACGCGCAAAAGCAAACGGCGCACAGTCCAGAAGACTGTGCGCCGTTTTTTGTTCGAGGCGGCGAGCCCGACCCCCGGCACTTGCAGGGAGCGGTTATGGCTGCTTCCTTCCGGACCTGACCAGATTCCCACGCTGCAATGCGGGGAGACCCGCCGCTATGAATTGTAGCACGCAGCCCCTCTCTTCCCGCCGGGCTTCCAGCGAGGCCGCCACAGCGTGCGGTATTGCCCGAAAGTCGCGGGTGCCGCATTGCAGCATGCGGCTACCATCTTTGCATTGCGGCAAACAGAACAAAGGGGGAGGAACATGAAAAAGAATCTCGCACTGCTGGTGCTGTCTTGCGCCCTGTCCATCGGTACCACACAGGCCCAGGTTGTCATCGGTCAGTGCGCACCGCTGACTGGCTCGCTTGCCAAGACCGGTGAAGCCATGGCGCAGGGAGTCCGCATCGCTGTCGAGGCCGCCAACGCCGCTGGCGGTATCAACGGACAGAAAATCAAACTCGTACAAAAAGACGATGGCTACGACACGGCCAAGACCGTGAGCTGCACGCAGGAGCTCGTCGACAAGGAAAAGGCTGTGGCCCTGATCGGCTATGCCGGCACGGGCAACATCGCCGAACTGCTCAAGCGCAATGTACTGGGCAGCGCAGGCATTCCGCTCGTGGCGCCCTACACCGGCGGCGCAGCGCTGCGTGAGCCTTTCAATCCCTGGATCTTCCACATTCGCGCCGGTTACGACGACGAAACCCGCACCATGGTTGATCAGTTCGTCAGCACGGGCGTCAAGCGCATCGCCGTCTTCTACCAGAACGATGCTTTCGGTCAGTCCGGCCTCGCGGGCGTTGAAAAAGCACTCGCCCCACATGACATCAAGCTTGTCAGCCGCGGCAGCTACGAGAAGAACACGGAAGACGTGGGCAAAGCCGTCGACGACATCCTCAAGGGCAATCCGCAAGCCGTCATCATGATTGCCATCACACGCCCCGCAGCGCTGTTCGTCAAACAGATGATCGAACGCTCGCCGGGCTTGCAGGTGTTCGCCATCTCGGTCGTCAGTGGTGAAGACATCTACCGCATTGCCGGTGAGTCTGCGGCACGTGGAGTGGGCATTACGCAAGTCATGCCCTCACCTTTCTCGGGCACGCAGAAAGTCGTGCGCGAATACCAGGACGCGCTGAAAACACACGCCCCGGGCCAGCCCCCGTCGTACGCCAGCTTCGAGGAATACATCGGCGCACGCGTGCTCATCTCTGCGCTGAAGAGAGCCGGCGGCGCTGCTACGCGCGCTTCGCTGATCAAGGCGTTGGAAAGCACCACGGCCGACATCAGCGGCTTCAAGGTCGCCTTCGGCCCGCAACAACGCGCGGGGTCGAAGTTCGTCGATGTGACGATGATCGGCGCAGGTGGCAAGCACCTGCGCTGAGCGCACTGCGGCTCAGTTGTCCTTCATGCCCAGCCGCTCCATGCGGTAACGCAGCGAGCGGAAGGTCACGCCCAGCAGTTGCGCAGCGCGGGTGCGGTTGCCCTCGGTCTTGTTGAGGGCCTCCTGGATGGCGAGCTTTTCGAGATGGTCGAGGTGGTCCTGCAGGTTGCCACCCGCCACGGCCAGTTCGCCCGACACCGGCGTCGGTACGCTGCCCGGCTCGGGGTCGAGGCGCAGATCGGCGGCGTCAATATCCTCGCCCAGTGACAAGGCCAGCGCACGCTCCAGGATGTTCTCCAGCTCGCGCACGTTGCCGGGAAATGCGTAGTTACGCAGCGTGGCCATCGCTGCCTGAGTGAGCTGCGGGGTCGACATGCCTGCCTCACCAGCCAGTCGCCCGAGAATGCCCTGGGCCAGCTCGGGAATGTCCTCACGCCGTTCGCGCAGCGCAGGCATGTGCAGCTCGATGACGTTGAGCCGGTAGAACAAGTCCTGACGGAACCGCCCGTTGTCGACAAGCTCCTTGAGGTTCTGGTGGGTCGCCGAAATGATGCGTACATCGACGGCCTGCTCCTGCGTATCACCCACACGACGCACACGACGCTCCTGGATCACACGCAGCAGCTTGACCTGCATGGCCAGCGGAAGGTCGGCCACTTCGTCGAGGAACAAGGTACCGCCATTGGCAGCATGGAAGAAACCGTCCCGATCACTCTCCGCGCCCGTGAAAGCGCCCTTGCGGTAGCCGAAGAATTCGGACTCCATGAGGTTCTCGGGAATCGCACCGCAGTTGACGGCTACGAAAGGCAAGGCGGAACGCGGGCCCAGCGTGTGGATCATGCGCGCCGCGCGTTCCTTGCCGCTGCCGGACTCGCCTGACACATAAACCGGCGCCTGACTGCGTGCGAGACGCTCAACCATGCCGCGCACCTGATCCATCGCCGCCGAACTACCGGTGAACTGGAAGCCACCGTCCTTCGGTGCGTCGGCCGACTTGGGCGATGACACATCGAGCGCCGACTTCACCAGCGCGCGCAGCTGTTCAAGCGACACCGGCTTGGAGAGGTAGTCGAAAGCACCGGCCTTGAGCGCGGCCACCGCGTTGTCCATGCTGCCATGCGCCGTGATGACGGCAACCGGCAGATCGACACAGTGCGCAGCGACGTGCTTCACGACCTCCAGGCCTTCACCGTCGGGCAGTCGCATGTCGGTCAGGCACAGGCGGTACTGGCGGCTGGATAGTTTCTCTTTCGCCTCGCCCACGGTGGCGGCGCTGTCGGCGCCCAGCCCCATGCGTAGCAGGGAGAGTTCCAGCAATTCACGGATATCGGATTCGTCATCGACGATGAGGACGTCAGCGTCCCGCTGACGGCTGCGACGCTCTTGGGCAACGCTCATTCTTCACTCCTGGCAATCAGGTGGAATTCGGCCCCCGCGGCGGAGTCCACCAGAGAGAGGCTCGCGGCATTGGCCACGGCCAGCTCACGAGCCACATACAAGCCCAACCCGGTGCCCTTGGGATCCGTGGTGTGGAAAGGTTCGAACACCTGTTCGCGCTGACTTTCCTGAATCCCCGGTCCGTCATCGCGGATGGCAATCAACACGACGCCCTCGGCGAGCGGCGCAATGCGGATCTCGACCGAACCGGGCTCCTGGCGACAATACCGCAAGGCGTTGCCTAGCAGGTTGCCGAGAATCTGCGTCAGATGCACGCGGTCGAAATGTATGCGTGGTTGTTCACTGCTCTGTACGACCACGCAGCGACGCGCAGACTCGGTGTGCATCGCGAACTCCTCGACGCAGTTATGCACGAACAGGGTCGCGTCCAGCAGCTCCGGCGTCGTGCGGTCCCGCCGCCCCAGCTCCAGCACGTCGCGCACGATGCGGTCGATTCGCCCTGCGTTGTCGAGCACGATGCGTGACAGGCGCTGCTGCATGGCGGCGCGTTTCTCGTCCACCAACAGTTCGGCAGCCTGCGAGACGGACGCCAAGGGGTTGCGGATCTCGTGTGCGATGTTGGCCGTCAGCCGTCCCAGTGCGGCCAGCTTGAGCTGACGCGCCTGGGCTTCGATACGGTCGGTATCTTCGAGGTAGAGCACGGTATCGCCGCCCTCTTCCACCTCCACTTCCACCTTGCGCAGGCTCACGAGCTTGCCGGTCTGCTCGAAACGCACCGAGTGCTGACCGGCTCGCAGGGCTGCGCCCAGTGCCGGTACGCGCAGATCCAGCGGCTCGCCTTCCACCAGCTCGACGCCCACCAGGTCCACCGCACGCGGGTTGCTCTGGCGCACACAGTTATCGATGTCGAGCACGATCACGCCGTCCTGCATGTCTTCGATGATGCGATGGTTCACGCGCATCTGCCGCTGCAAGGCTTGACCGCGCTGCTGCGCCAGCAACTCGTTCTCGATGGCACGGCGTGCCAGCAGCCGCGCCACCAGTGCCACGGCGAAGTAGCCCAGGCAGATGATGCCGGTGCGCGCCATGTCGTCTGCGTTCACGCCGAACAGCACGACCTGGAGCCCCTGCTCGGTCAGCACGGCAATGGTCGTCATCGCCGCAAAACCCAGCACCAGCCGCCCTTCGGCGACCAGCGCGGCACCTGCCAGCGTGCTCATCAGCAGGTAAGGCACAGTGCCACGCTGCGAGCCGCTGATGAACATGATGCCGGTCAGCACGACGACGTCCAGCGCTACCTGCCAGGTCAGCAGAAACTTGAGCTGGGTGCCGGAACGCGGGGTGAGGACGGCGAAGGCAATCGCCGCAAACCAGTAAGCGATGGCCACCACAGCATAGGCCTGGGGTGCCGACGAGCCGATGCTGAAGACGCTGCCGAAGATCGCCAGCAAACTGGCGATGACGACACGGTAGAAATTGAAGTAACGCAGCGAGACGCTGCGAGTCGTATCGCCTTCGAGACGCGACAGACTGAGGGTCATCCGGCGCGCGGCCCCAGGTCCGCGTGTTCAGTCGAGCAAAAAAACCCGGCGCCGCGAATCACTCCCTCGCTGGCCGGTACCAGGACTCCGCACTGCGCACAGGGCAGCACCTGCTCGGCATCACGCGCGGCCTCCGGCTGGGCGGCAGGTTTGTCCGCTGCGTCGTCGGCGCGGCTCAACGCGCGGCGGACGAGGTAGACAGCGACAAGCAGAAGGAGGAACAGGAAAAGATTACGCATGCGCAGCTCGATAGCGGTGGAGGCAAGACTTTACTTCGATTGGAGCAATCTGGGCACGGCAAGGCTGCCGGGCTGATTGAAGGACTGGCGGCCGAAGTCGCGCACCTCGGCCTCACCCACCACGGTGTACGCCAGCGTGCCGTCCGCCTGCATCGCTTGACGCATGAACTGCAGCAGTTCGAGTGTGCGGAATCGCGTGTCGAGCTCGACGCGCGTCTCAGCTTGTGCCGCGATCGTCACGGGCTCCACGCGCTGACCACTGCCAACCTTCTCACCTGCCACCAGCACGTCGAAACGCACCGAGTCCACAATGATTTCGCGCGCATTGGGATTAGTGATGCGCAGGGTCAGCTGAACGCGCGTGTCCTGCAGATTGCCGCCCGCGACGCGGGCACTCTCCAGCGCGATCTTCGGCTTCTGCCAGCGCAGGCTGGCACAACCTGCCATGGTAATCACCAGCACCGCACAAAGAATTGGCTGGAACCAACGTTTGAAGCGACCCGATACGGCGTGCAACAAGATAAAGTGCCTCCTGCAGAATATTTGTCTTCACCTCAAGGCCCGGAACAGGGCACACAGAGATCATCGCAGCATGAAGTACGACCGGATCATCAAGGAAATCGGACGCGGCGCCAAGGGCGCACGCTCACTCCCGCAAGACGAAGCCGAGGCATTGTTTGCCGACATCCTGGACGGCGTCGTGCCTGACATGGAGCTGGGCGCCATCCTGCTGTCGATGCGGGTGAAAGGTGAAGACCCAGGCGAACTGCGCGGTTTCCTCAGCGCACTGAATGCACGCTGTCGTCAGATCATCGTCCCGGCCGGTCCACGCTGCGTGGTGCTGCCGACCTACAACGGCGCACGCAAGCAGGCCAACCTTGCGCCTCTGGTGGCGCTGCTGCTGGCTCGCGAGGGCGTACCGGTACTGCTGCAGGGCAGGCACGATTTCGAGTCACGCGTGAGCCCCTTCGAACTGCTCGCTGCACTCGATCTGCCTGCTGCGGCAACACTCGGTGAGGCAGCACAACAACTGCAGACACGCCGCATCGCCAGCCTGCCCGTCGATGTGCTGTGTCCGGGTCTCGACCGCCTGCTGGCTCTGCGACCGCGCCTGGGAGTCCGCAACAGCGGCCATACCGTGGCCAAGCTGCTCGATCCCGCCCCGGGCCGCAGTGTGCGTGTCGTCGCCGTTACCCACCCCGAGTACCTGCAGACGATGGAAACCCTGCTGCAGGCTGAACAAGCTACCGGCATGCTGATGCGCGGCACCGAAGGTGAAGCGTACGCGGCACCGCGCCGTCGCCCGCGCATGCTGGGATTCGTGCGCGGCGAAATGCGCGAAATGTGCGAACAGGAAAGCCTCGAAGCCGAAGCAATCGCCGAAGACGCCTGCAGCATTGCCAACAACGTCGCAACGATTCGCGCCATGCTCGACGGTACGCAGCCCGTGCCGCAACCGATACGCGATCAGGTCAGCGCGCTCGTGGAACTGGCGTGCGCCTGATCATCAGCGCAGGCTGCCCCGGGCTCAGTCAGTTGAGTGGCCCGAAGTGGCCTGATAGGCCGCCACGCCGGCGTAGATTTCCTGCTTGGCGGCGTCCGGGCCTTCCCAGCCCAGCAGCTTGACCCACTTGCCCTTCTCCAGATCCTTGTAGTGCTGGAAGAAGTGCTCGATCTGACGGATCAGCAGCGGCGGCAGATCGGTGTAGGTATTCACGTTCTCGTAGAGCGGTGAAATCTTGGCCACGGGCACGGCCAGCACCTTGGAGTCCACGCCGGCTTCGTCTTCCATGTGCAGCACACCCACCGGCCGGCAGCGGATCACCACGCCCGGAATCAGCGCGAATGGCGCCTCGACGAGCACATCCACAGGGTCACCGTCGCCAGAGATCGTGCCCGGCACGTAACCGTAATTGCAAGGGTAGTACATGGTCGTGCCCATGAAGCGATCGACGAACACCGCACCACTGTCCTTGTCGATCTCGTACTTGATGGGGTCGGCGCGAGCCGGGATCTCGACGACCACATGGATGTCATTGGGCACGTCGACGCCGGGCGTCACATATTTGAAGCTCATGGGTTCTCTCTGCTTATCTGGAAGTCCGGGCAGATTATATCGGCCCGGTCCTTACGACAGGCTTGCGGAAAACCGATAGCCCATCTGGCCCGATCCGCCCATCACCCGCAATCAGGCGGCCTCGAAGCCCGCCTCTTGCACGGCGCGCGCCAGTTCGGCCTTGCCGCTACGCGCCTCATCATGCTGCACGGTGGCCGACGCCAGTTCCAGCGAAACCTCGACCCGCGTCACACCGGGCAAGGCCGTCAGCACACGCTCCACCGAGCGCACGCAGCCCCCGCAAGTCATGCCTTTCACGGCCAGTTTCGTCTCGATCATGATCACACCTCGCAAATGATGCCCTGCCACAGCCGGCCACCCAGATCCGGCGCACGCCACAAGCCGAGCAGGCCAAAGGCAATGATCAGCGAACCGGCGAGCCAGCGCACAGACTGCCGCCGCAACACCTCGCGGAAACGCGCCAGCGCGAGCCCGGCCAACAGCAGGTTGGGCAGAGTGCCCAGCGCGAAGCAGCCCATCAGCAAGGCCCCCTGCGTCGCCGAGCCGCTCAGCAAGGCCGTCGACAGCACGCTGTAAATCAGCCCACATGGAATGAGCCCCCACAGCATACCCAGCGGCAGGGCCTGCTGCCAGCTGCGTGCCGGCAGGTACCGCGCTGCCAGCGGCTGGATTCTCCGCCATAGCTTGCCGCCGATGTGTTCCAGCGGAGCCAGCAAAGCGGTCACGCCCAGCAGATAGGCGCCAAGCGCCAGCAAAAGCAGGTTGGCCAGCACGTACAGGGCAAGCTGCACCGGCAACACATGGTTGAACAGCAAAGTGGCCGAGCCCAGCGCACCGAACACCGCACCCAGCAAGATGTACGTCAGCATGCGCCCACCGTTGTATGCCAGATGCAAACGCCAGTCCGGACGTGCACGAAGCCGCGTACCCGGCTGGATGACCGGGCCACTGAGCGCCGTGACGATGCCGCCGCACATGCCGACGCAGTGCGTGCCACCCAGCAGGCCAATCAGGAATACAGCCAGCAACCCGGCGTCCGGCATGTCAGGCCCCGCGTATCAAAACGCCGATCTTAGCGCCGACAAGGCTCAGATAACTTTCGAATAGCGCGGCTGGGCGCTGTCGCGCCGCAGGTAGTTGTCGAACACCATGGCCACTACGCGTACCAGCATGCGCCCGGCTTCCGTCACGCTCAGCCAGTCGCCATCGAGACGTACCAGTCCCGCATCTTCAAGCGGCCGCAAAGCCGCAATCTCATACGCGAATGTTTCACGGAAGTTGATGCCAAAAGCTTGCTCTATCGCCTCCAGCGACAATTCGAAGTGACACATCAGCGACTGGATGATGGCGTGGCGCATCATGTCATCACTACTCATCACCCACCCGCGCATCACTGGCAGATCGCCACGGTCGATTGCTGCGTAGTACTGGGCAAGATCCTTCTCGTTCTGGCTGTAGGCGCCGCCGACACTGCTGATGGCAGAAACACCAAACGCCAGCAGATCACACTCGGCATGCGTGGAATAGCCCTGAAAGTTGCGGTGCAGGCTGCCACGCCGCTGGGCGACCGCCAGTTCGTCGTCGGGGCGGGCAAAGTGATCCATGCCGATATAGACGTAACCCGCCTCGCCCAGCTTCTCGATGGCCAGCGCGAGCAAGGCCAGCTTTTCCTCCGGCGCCGGGAGCTGCCCGGCATCAATACGCCGCTGCGGCATGAACCGCGCGGGCAAATGGGCATAGCTGTACAGCGCCAGGCGATCCGGCTGCATCTCCAGCACTGAATCGAGCGTATTGGCGAAACGTGACACATCCTGCAAGGGCAAACCGTAGATCAGGTCCATGCTCACCGAGCGGAAACCGTTGGTGCGCGCCGAATCAACCACACTACGCGTCTCTGCGATGCTCTGTACCCGGTTGACTGCCATCTGCACCAGCGGATCGAAGTCCTGTACACCGATGCTCATGCGGTTGAAGCCTTCATCTGCCAGCAGGGCGACCTTGTCGTTGCTGACCTTGCGCGGATCAATCTCGATCGAGTACTCGCCATCCCGCTTGAGCTGGAAGTGCTCGCGGATGGCACGCATCAGACGCACGATCTCGCGACCATCGAGAAAAGTCGGCGTGCCGCCGCCCCAATGCATTTGCGAAACCTGGCGCGAACCGGACAGGAAGGCCGTCTGCATCGACATTTCGCGATCAAGATACGAAATGTAGCGGTCCGCAAGCGAGCGGTCTTTCGTGACGATCTTGTTGCAGCCGCAGTAGTAGCAGACGGTATTGCAGAACGGGATATGGAAATACAGGGACAGCCCTCGCTCGATGCCGCCCAGAACGCCGTCGCTGGCGCGACGGGCCAGATGCTGCTCCAGCGCGGTCGAGTCGAAAACATCGACAAACCTGTCTGCAGTCGGGAATGAGGTATAACGAGGACCCGGCAGGTCGTAGCGCCGGATCAGGTCGGGGTTGAAACTAATATTCTTCGGCATGCTGCGGCCTCTGTTACGATCATCTGTATCGGACCTTTGCAGAGTTTCCAGTCTGAAACTTTGATGACGATCAAGAGACTTGATAGCTATTGCCAATAAGCTCCTGATCAGCAACGCAGGAAAGCAAAATGGATCAGCAAATCATCCCCATCACCGCGAACAACATGCGTACCGCATGTTCCCAGTGCAACCTGCGTGAGCTCTGCCTCGCCGTCGGACTCGAAGACGACGACCTGCACAAGCTCGACAGCCTGGTGGCACGCCGCAAGATCAAGCGTGGCCAACCGCTCTACCGCGCAGGCGATCCCTTCAACGCGCTCTACGCCATCAAGATCGGCTTTTTCAAGACCGACATCCTCACCGAGGAAGGTCTCGAACAGGTCACCGGCTTCCAGATGGCGGGCGAGATCCTCGGTCTGGATGGCATCAGCAACGACACCCACGTCTGCAACGCCACCGCGCTGGAAGACAGTGAAGTCTGCGTCATGCCCTATGACCAGCTTGAGGTGCTTTCACACGAGATCCGCTCGCTGCAACGCGAGTTCCACAAGTTCATGAGCCGCGAGATCGTGCGCGACCAGAGCCTCATGATCCTGCTCGGTTCGATGCGCGCCGAAGAACGCATCGCCGCTTTCCTGATCAACCTGTCGCAGCGCATGAAGCTGCGCGGCTACTCCTCGTCCGAATTCCACCTGCGCATGACGCGCGAGGAAATCGGCTCCTACCTCGGTCTCAAGCTCGAAACGGTCAGCCGCGCCTTCTCGCGCTTCCACGACGAAGGGCTGATCGGCGTGCAGCAGAAGCACATCCGCATCCTGGATGGCGACGGTCTGCGCAAACTGCTGGACCACAATAACTGCTGACCCCCGCCCCGGGTTTTACCTGCATCAAACATGCCCGCCGCCATGCGGGCAGGATGCCTTGCCGGGGTCTAGCATGAACCATGGGTTCCCTCATGGTTTCATGCAGGAGGTAAGCATCATGTACAAACACCTGCTCGTACCGGTCGATGGCTCACCCCTGTCGGCCCACGCAGCCAGCAAGGCCGTTGCCTTTGCTCAATCACTCGCGGCACGCATCACGTTTCTGCATGTGCAGCCGGACTATCCGCTGCCCATCGTTGGTGAAGGCGCCCTCATTGCGCCGGAAAGCCGCGACGATTTCCAGCGCGACACCCGTGAAATGGCCGAAACCATTCTCGGCAAGGTACGCGCCGAAGCTGTCGCCGCTGGCCTGATCGCCGAGACGCACACCGACATCAGCGACACGCCCTGGCAAATGATCATCGACACGGCCTCCAAGGCCGGCTGCGACCTGATTTTCATGGCTTCGCATGGCCGGCGTGGGCTAGCTGGCCTGCTGATCGGATCCGAGACACACAAGGTGCTGACCCACACCACCATCCCGGTACTGGTGTACCGCGAAGCCTGAATGAGTGCCGCGTGATCAGTGCGGCTGATTGATGTCGTCGCGACCGCGCGCAAAGAAAAGCGTTGCCCAGCTTGACGCCGCGCAAAGCACCCAGAATGCAAAGAAACCAGTCGAATAGGTCGCAATCCGCGATGCATGCACCGGCTCGCCCAAGAGGTAAAGCGTTTGCGGATCGATGAGCGTGAAGAAGACCACCTCTGCCACGCCTGCGGCGAGAAATGACGGCCAGAAAATCAGGATCAAGCGGCGCATTCGGCCCTCCTGTGTCAGGGCGCTGTGACGACAGATGCCGTAGCGGGCGTACGCGGCAACAGCTCAGTGCCTGTGGCAGGCAACTGCACGCCGGCACTGAGACGCCAGCTGCGCATGGCGTCCTCAAGAATCACTGTGCGCAGCCCGCTGCCCTGCAGCACGAGCTCGCCCCGATAGGCAGCCCCCGTGCGCTTCAGTACCACCTGCTGGTCACCGCCCTGCCGCGTTGGATGGCTCAAGGTGAGGCGCAATTCGGTGGGCAGCGTCACACCATCCTTGCCGCTGAGGCTCACCTGCGCCATGCCATCGACCACGTCGAGACTGGCTCGCAGGCCCAACTGCGCCGCCATGTCGTCACGCGCAAGTGTCTGGTTGATAGCCAGCCCCTGCTTGTAATAGTCGTCGGCTACCACGCCATCGTTGGTACGAACCGCGTAGACCGTCGTCACGATGCCCGCCAGCACGGCAGTGACCGGCAGGCTCATGAGAAACCAGGGCCAGGGCTCGCGGTACCAGGGCTTCGTCGCGGCGCTATGGTGCAGGGGCGATGTGGCGCTCATGGGCTCTCCCTCAGGGCATGATGAAGACGCTCTTCTCGCGCAGCGGCCGGATTTCCGGGTCGTCGAGATTGACGTCGAAGTAGATGGGATGCGAGCCGCGCTCGGCCGCCTCGACCGGCGCCCGCACATGCACGGTCAGCGTGCGGTTGCTGGCAGCCTGCACAAGCTGGCTGGCGTTGCCATCGAGCCGGATATCGGACAGGCCACTGACACTGATGCGGAACTCGCGCGCGATCTCGCTCGTGTTCATGAGCTGCAACACATAGATGTTCTCGATGAAGCCGCCCTCGACTTCGCGGGCCAGCGTCGTGCGATCCTTGATGACATCAACGCGCACCGGCGAACGTGTCGCCAGCCCCCAGATGAAGGCGCCAATGATCGCCCACAATATGGCCGAGTAGATCAGCACGCGCGGTCGCATGACATGACGAAGGATGTCGGCACGTACCCAATGTTTGCGCACAGCGTTCTCGGTCGAGTAGCGGATCAGCCCCTTCGGGTAATCCATCTTCTCCATCACCTGATCGCAGGCGTCGATGCAAGCCGCGCAGCCAATGCATTCGTACTGCAGGCCATTGCGAATGTCGATGCCTGTGGGACATACCTGAACGCAGATGCCGCAATCGACGCAATCCCCCTTGCCCGCAGCCTTGTAGTCCTCGCCCTTGCGCCGACTGCCGCGCGGGTCCCCGCGCTCCTGATCGTAGGTGATTATCAGCGTGTCCTGGTCGAACATCACGCTCTGGAAGCGTGCATAGGGGCACATGTACTTGCACACCTGCTCGCGCATCACGCCAGCCATCAGGTAAGTGAAGCCGCCGTAGAACAGCACCCAGAAGATTTCCCAACCGCTGAGCTGCCAGTTCGCGATGTCGTGCATCAAGCCCTGCACGGGCGTGAAATAGCCGACGAAGGTTATGCCCGTCCACGCCGACAAGACGAACCAGAGGAAGTATTTGAGCGATTTGAGGCCAAACTTGCGCGCGCCACCGGACTGATCAAGCTTCATGCGCTTGGCACGGTCCCCCTCGACGATCTTCTCTATCCACAGAAACATTTCGGTGTAGACCGTCTGCGGACAGGTGAATCCACACCACAAACGCCCCGCCACGGTTGTGAACAGGAACAGCGAATAGGCACTGATGATCAGCAGCACCGCGAGATAGAAAACATCCTGCGGCCAGAATACGAAACCGAAGATGTAAAACTTGCGCTCGGCAAGGTGGAACAGCACGCCCTGACGACCATTCCAGGGTAGCCAGCAGAAGCCGTAAAACACGATCTGCGTGAGCCACACCATGGCCCAACGCCAGTTGGCGAAGACACCGCTCACTGCACGGGGATACACCTTCTGGCGCACCTCGTACAGCGAATCGTCCTCGGCCGGCGTGATGGGGACGACTCGGGCTTTGGCCCGGATCTTCGGTTTGCCGACCGCGTTGTACTCGATCTGCTCGTCGCTCACTGGCGCTCTGCCCTTCTGCCGCTATCCAGAGCGGCGATGCCGCCGCCCTGCTCTCTGCTGCTGCCGATGGCCTACTGCTTCTTGATGCTCAGTACATAAGCAGCCAGCACATGCACACGGCTCTCGCCAACCAGATCCTTGAATGCCGGCATCTGGTTCTGACGCCCCTTGGTCACGGTCTCGACGATGGTGGCTTCCGACGATCCGTACAGCCAGGTCTTGTCCGTCAGATTCGGCGCACCCAGCGCTGGATTGCCCTTGCCCTCGGGCCCGTGACACGCCACGCAATTGGCAGCAAAGATCTCGCGCCCGCGCGCCGCGCGCAGCGAATCATTGGCCAGTCCGGACAGCGAGCGCACGTAGTTCGCCACATCCTTGGTGCCATCACTGCCGATGGCTGCGCCCAGCGCCGGCATCACACCCTGACGCCCACCGAGGATGGTCGTCTTGATCGTTGCCGGTTCGCCACCGTAGAGCCAGTCCGCGTCAGTAAGGTTGGGAAAACCCTTTGAACCCTGCCCGTCAGCACCATGACACTGCGCGCAGTAGTTGAGAAACAGTCGCTGCCCCGTCGCCTGCGCCTCCGGGTCCTTGGCCAGCTCGGCCAGATCCTGTTTTTCGAAACGGGCGAACAACGGGGCATACCGCTCTTCGGCCTTCTTCACTTCAGCGTCGTACTGGTTGGCTGAGGTCCAGCCCGCCTTGCCCGGCAGATTGCCCAGCGAGGGATACAGCACGAAGTACACAACACCGAAAATCAACGTTGCCCAGAAAAGGTACAACCACCAGCGCGGCAACGGATTGTTGTACTCCTGCAGGTCTTCGTCCCACACGTGATCATGCAATTCGACCGGCCCTGGCTTGCGGCGGCTCATGTTCGACACCAATACCCAGCCGCAATAGAGCAGGCTCAGGATCACCAGCCCCAGCACGTAGTAGTGCCAGAAACTACTGACGAAATCGCTCATGCTGCCCCCCTGTCCTGTTGCGTGATGCCTTCTTCACCGTCTTCGGTGAAGGGCAGTTGTGCGGCCTCTTCAAAGCCCTTGCGTGCCTGCCGGCTATACGCCCAGGCCACGATGCCCAGAAAGCTCAGCAAGGCCAGTGCCGTCAGCACCGAGCGCAGCAGATGCAATGTGTCTTCCATCGTCGCCCCCTTACCTGACGCCCTTGAGCGCCGTACCCAGACCCTGCAGGTAAGCAATCAGCGCATCAAGTTCCGTCTTGCCGGCCACTGCGGCGGGTGCCTCAGCGATCTGTGCGTCGGTGTAGGGCACGCCGACAGCGCGCAGCGCGGCCATCTTCTTGCCAATGTCATCACTCTTCAGCGGACGATTCAGCCAGGTGAAGGCCGGCATGTTCGATTCCGGCACAACGTCACGCGGGTTCAGAAGGTGCACGCGATGCCACTGGTCCGAGTAGCGCCCACCGACGCGCGCCAGATCCGGACCCGTGCGCTTCGACCCCCACTGGAAGGGATGGTCATAGATGAATTCACCTGCAACCGAGTAGTGACCGTAGCGCTCGGTCTCGGCACGCAGCGGACGGATCATCTGCGAGTGACAGTTGTAGCAACCCTCGCGGATGTAGATGTCGCGTCCAGCAAGCTGCAAGGGCTCGTAAGGCTTCACGCCTGCGACAGGTGTCGTCGTCGAATGCTGGAAGAACAGCGGTACGATCTCGACCAACCCGCCTACGCTGACAACCAGCAGCGTAAAGATGATCAGCAGGCTGACGTTCTTTTCAATCAGTTCATTGTTGAGTTTCATCGCCTCTGCCCTCTCAGTGAGCCGCTGCCGGCGCCAGGACCGGCGCATCCACTGCCTTTGAACCTGCCATCGTGCGCACCATGTTGTAGAACATGATGAACATGCCCGCGAGGAACAGGACGCCACCTACGAGACGTATCGTCCAGAACGGATAGCTCGCCTTGACGCTTTCGACGAAGGAATAGGTCAACGTGCTGTCCGCATTCGTCGCACGCCACATCAGGCCCTGCATGACGCCGGCGATCCACATCGAGGCGATGTAGAGCACAACGCCGATGGTGGCGATCCAGAAGTGCATCGAGATGAGCTTCGTCGAATACATCTCGGTCTTGCCCACCATGCGCGGGATCAGGTAGTAGATCGAACCGATGGTCACCATGGCCACCCAGCCCAGCGCGCCGGAGTGCACGTGGCCGATGGTCCAGTCGGTGTAGTGGGACAAGGCGTTGACCGTCTTGATCGACATCATCGGCCCCTCGAAGGTCGACATGCCGTAGAAAGACAGCGAGGTGATGAGGAATTTGAGGATGGGGTCGGTGCGCAACTTATGCCAGGCGCCCGAGAGGGTCATGATGCCGTTGATCATGCCGCCCCAGCTCGGTGCCAGCAGGATCAGCGAAAACACCATGCCCAGCGACTGCGCCCAGTCAGGCAGTGCGGTGTAGTGCAGATGGTGGGGGCCGGCCCACATGTAGGTGAAGATCAGCGCCCAGAAGTGCACCACCGACAGCCGATACGAATACACGGGCCGCCCGGCCTGCTTGGGCACGAAGTAATACATGATGCCCAGGAAGCCTGCGGTGAGGAAAAATCCCACTGCGTTGTGACCGTACCACCACTGGATCATGGCATCTTGCACGCCAGAGTAGGCCGAGTAGGACTTCCACAGACTAACCGGAATTTCGGCCGAATTGACGAGGTGCAGCAAGGCCACGGCGAGGATGAAGGCGCCGTAAAACCAGTTCGCCACGTAGATATGCGGCGTCTTGCGCTTGGCAATGGTGCCGAAGAACACCACCGCGTAGGCGACCCACACCAGGGTGATCAGGATGTCGATCGGCCACTCCAGCTCGGCATACTCCTTGCCGGTCGTGATGCCCAGTGGCAGGGTGATCGCCGCAGCCACGATGACAGCCTGCCAGCCCCAGAACGTGAAACTGGCCAACCATGGCGCGAATAGCCGGGTGTGACAGGTACGCTGCACCACGTAGTAAGACGTGGCGAACAGCGCACAGCCCCCGAAGGCGAAGATAACGGCATTGGTGTGCAGCGGGCGCAAGCGCCCGAAGTGCAACCACTCGGCCAGATTCAGTTCCGGCCAGACGAGCTGGGCAGCGATGATGACGCCGACCAGCATGCCGACTATCCCCCACACCACCGTCATCACTGAAAACTGCCGGACGACCTGGTAGCTGTATGTCGTTGTGGCTTGTGTGGTTTGCATTAAGCACTCCCTGGATCAATAGGCTGCGGATGCATGGATGCGCCCGTGCGGAGCCCGCACGGCAAACAATCGCCGCTCAGGGCGCAGATTAGTTAAACCTATGGCCGGAGCACTTGATGTATATCAATTGGGATACGTCGGAGGGCACAACGCGGCGCATTTCACCCAACCGAAGCCGTCTCGCCGGGGCGAGGGCAATCGACGGCAAAAAAAAGGGTGCGGCACGCGCACCCCCAACCCCAACAGAGAGACTGCACAGATCAAACCCGGCGTTCCCGGATCTGCTCTGTCGCCAGCGCTGATCACTGGCATGGCTGCACTATACGCGCCGACACTGCGGCGGGCCTTGATCGCAGTCAATCTTTCGGAGTTTCCTGTTCTGCTGTCTGCTCAGTCTTCTTATCGGACATTGCAGGCGTGCGGTCGTCGTCCATGATCACGCGGAACGCCTCACCCTCAAGGTCCTCGAACTGGCCACTGCGCACCGACCACCACAGCACGCCACCGATCACGAATACCAGCACCAATGAGACAGGTATGAGTATGGCAAGGCTGCTTTCCATATGAGGAGGCGACTCGGTCAGCGAACGTCAATCAGCGAACAGCTGCTTGACGCGCAAGGTTTCCCCGCGCTCGCGCAAGCCGATCAGCCGATCAATGTTCGGGTGCTTGCCCGGGTTGGTCTGCGCATCCAGCGTGTGCTCGGCGTACAGCTCAAGGCCTCGCTGCGCTGCTTCCGGCGTGATGGCACCGAACGTCTGCGCAAGGTGGTTGTACACCGCCAGCGAGCCCGCCTGGCCCGGCTTGTTCTCGATTGTGGCGATCACCGCATCCGTCTGGTCAACAAGATAGAGGCCGGCAAGATGCGAGACGCCCGGTAGTTGTTTGAGGTTGTCGGAAAATGCCATCATTCGTCACCGATAAAAATCGGCAGTGTAACGCAGCGCTCTGCGGCACCGCCGCCAGTCACCAGGAGAGTACACATGGAAGACAAGTCAGTTCCCACCCGCCGCGTCCGTGTCTGGGACCTGCCCCTGCGCTTCTTCCACTGGCTGCTGCTGGCGGCTGTGGCGACCGCGTTCTACGCCATCAAGACCGACAATATCGAACTACATGCCAAGGCCGGCTACTGCGTTCTGGCCTTGCTGATCTTCCGCATCATCTGGGGCTTCATCGGCGGCAGCAATGCTCGCTTCCTCAACTTCATCAAGGGTCCGGGCGCCATCCTCGCCTACCTGCGCGGCAAGACGGACCCGAACGCCACCGGCCATAACCCGCTGGGCGCGCTATCCGTGCTGGGCCTGCTTGGCGTGCTGCTGGTGCAGTCCATCACCGGCCTGTTCAACCACAGCGACGACTACTTCTTCGATGGCCCGCTGTACAACAAGATCGGTTCCGAGCTGTTCGGTCAGCTCAACGAAGTTCACGAAATTCTGGAAGTCGTCATCCTCGCCCTGATCGGTTTGCACATTGCAGCCATCTTGTTCTACCGGTTTGTCAAACGCGACAACCTGGTCAAACCGATGATCACGGGCAGCAAGGATGTCCCGGCCGACGCCACAACCCCTGATGCAACGGGCGGCAGATGGTGGCTAGGACTCATCGCGCTGGCGGTTGGGCTGGGCGTCATCTGGTACATCACGGCCGGACTTTGAACTACCGTTGAACCAGACAAAAAGGCCAGCGCATGCGCTGGCCTTTTTGTTGTTCCGCTGTCGCGGCTCAGTGATACGAGCTGTCGCGATAGTTGTCGTGGCAGTTCTTGCAGGTGCCCTGCAATTCGCTCACGGCGGCCTTGAGGCCATTGAGGTCTGCCACGGTCGCCAGTTTGGCGGTAGCGGCCGTCAGCTTGCCTGCTGCAGCCTTGAAGCCCTCGGCGTCAGACCAGATCTTGGGATTGGCTCGCGTTTGCCAACCTTTGTCAGAACCAGCGCCAAACCCGGAGCTGGTAATGTCCTGCGCCAGCATGTTCACGTACTCGGCACGTGCCGTCACGGCTTCCTTGTTGAACGGCACATCGCCCTTGGCAACTGCGGCCAGTGCGCCCACGTTTTTCGCCAGCAGTTGCAGACCGCCCTGACGCAGACGGATCTGGTCTTCAGGCTTTGCCTGGGCAAATGCCGCCGAAGCGGTAAGAGCTGCCAGGGCAGCCACGACGACGTTGCGGATTTTCATATTCTGATCTCCATTTCGGGATTGGTCGGTACAACACACTGCTAAACACATGCGGAGCCGGATTATTCCGTGCCTCATGGAATATCGGCTCGCCAAGTGAAAATCTTGCACTGGGCCTCACACTGCCAGAAATTTCAACGTCCTGCATGACGCGCCAGAGCCCAGGCCACATGCTCGCGCACGAGGGCCGACGCATCCTCGCGCCTCGCCTCCAACGCAGCCAGCACAGCCGGCGTTGACGGCGCGTTGCCCAGACCGACGGCCAGATTGCGTAGCCAGCGCTCGTGGCCGATGCGGTAGATCGCGCTGCCCGCCATGCGCGTGACGAACTCCTCCTCCGTCCAGGCAAACAAAGCCGCCAGCGTGGCCGCATCCAGCCCATTGCGCACCGCAAAGTCCGGATCCTCGCTGACGCGCGCAAATCGATTCCAGGGGCACACCAGTTGGCAGTCGTCGCAACCGTAGATGCGGTTGCCGATAAGTGGCCGAAACGCCTCCGGAATCGCCCCCTTCAGCTCGATGGTCAGATACGAAATGCAGCGCCGCGCATCCACTTTGTACGGGGCCACGATGGCCTGCGTGGGACAGGCATCGATGCAGCGCGTGCAGTCGCCACAGTGTTCCGTGACCGGCTCATCCGGCGGCAGTGGCAGGTCTACATACAACTCGCCGAGGAAGAACAGCGAGCCCGCTTCGCGCGTCAGCATCAATGTGTGCTTGCCGCGCCAGCCCAGCCCTGCCTGCCTGGCCAGCTCCACTTCCAGCACCGGGGCCGAATCGACGAACACCCGATGGCCGAAGGCCCCGATCTCGCCCGCGATGCGATCTGCCAGCTGCTGCAGGCGCCCCCTCAACACCTTGTGATAGTCGCGCCCCAATGCATAACGCGAAACATAGGCCCGCTCACCGTCGGCCAGCGCTGCCTCGGTTTGCGCACGATCCTGCTCAGCCCAATACGGCATGCGCAGCGACAGCACGCTCAGCGTACCCGGCACCAGTTCGGCCGGCCGCGCCCGCTTCACCCCATGGCGCGCCATATAATCCATCTCGCCGTGAAAGCCGGCGGCCAGCCAGTCGAGAAAATGGGATTCGGCTGCGCCCAGATCAATGCCCGCCACGCCACAGGCCGCGAAGCCCAGCTCGCGCGCCCAGTCCTTCACCCGCGCCTTGAGCGCCAACAGATCGAGAGAGTTTTCCGCATGTCCCGTCACGCTGCGGATGATATGCCTGATATGCCACCAAACCCGCACCACGACGCGCTCCTGCGCCTTGATCTGGCCGACGCCGCCGCCACCGAAGCCTTTGGCGCCTCGCTCGCCCCGGTCCTCGCCCATCCCGCCGCAACCGGCCTCGTCATCTGGCTATCGGGCGACCTCGGCGCCGGCAAGACCACCACCACGCGCGGCCTGTTGCGTGCACTGGGCCACACCGGCAGCGTCAAAAGTCCCACATACACCTTGCTTGAACCTTATGTAGTTTCTAGAATGTCGGTGTATCACTTTGATTTTTATCGATTCAATGCGCCTGACGAATTCCTCGAAGCCGGACTGGAAGAGTATTTCGCCGATGGAGGCATCTGTCTCGTCGAATGGGCCGACAAGGCCCTGCCCTACGTCCCTCAGCCCGACATCGACATCCATCTCAGCGTTGCAGGCACTGGCCGTCTGGCCCAGATCCAGGCTCTCACCGAACGAGGGCGTACATGTTTGAGCGCCCGCCAAACTTGACTCATCCCCTGCTCGAATCCATGTCACGTCGCCAGCTGCTGAAAGCCGGCGGCGCACTGATGACCCTGCTCGTCTCGCCCGTCTCGCTGGCCGCCGACACGCGCATTCTCGCTGTGCGCGTCTGGCCGGCGCAGGACTACACCCGCATTACCCTCGAAGGCGCCGACGCCCTCAAGTTCAGCTCGCAAATCGTCAAGAATCCCGAACGCCTCGTTGTCGATCTCGAAGGCATCGAGTTCGACAGCGTGCTGCAAAGCCTCCCCTCCAAGATCCTCGACAGCGACCCCTACATCAAGCTGATCCGCGCCGGCCGCAATCGCCCCGGCGTCGTGCGACTGGTCGTCGAACTCAAGACCGAGATCAAGCCCCAGCTCTTCACTCTGCCCCCGGTAGGCAACTACGGCCATCGACTGGTCCTCGATCTCTTCCCCGTGCAAGAGGTCGACCCCCTGCTGGCCCTGATCCAGAAATCCAGCCCTGAGAGTGCCGCGGCCGGCCAGACAGCCGACGCCCCTGACACCACGCCGACCCGCTCGGAACGCCAGCCCGAGCTCGCCCGCACACCACCGCGTGCGCTCGACAAGGCACCGCCAACCGACCGCGACGGCCTGACGAGGCCGAAGGTCACGCGCATGATCACCATCGCCCTCGACCCCGGTCACGGTGGCGAAGACCCCGGTGCCGTTGGCCGCGCCGGTACGCTCGAAAAAGACGTCACGCTGTCGATCGCCCAACGCCTCAAGGCCCGCATCGACAATGAACCCAACATGCGCGCCATGCTCACCCGCGACGCCGACTTCTTCGTCCCGCTCGGCCAGCGCGTCAACAAGGCCCGCCGCGTGCAGGCCGACCTCTTCGTATCGATCCATGCCGACGCCTTCATCAAGCCCGAAGCACGCGGCAGCTCGGTCTTCATCCTGTCCGAGCGCGGCGCCTCCAGCACGGCAGCCAAATGGCTCGCCAACAAGGAAAACGCGTCCGACCTCATCGGCGGCATCAACGTGAGAACCCGCGACGCCCACCTCGCCCGCACCCTGCTCGACCTCTCGCAGACTGCCACGCTCAAGGACAGCAACAAGCTCGCCAAGGCCGTGCTCGGAGAGATCGGCGACATCAACACCCTGCACAAGAACGCCGTCGAAGAAGCCGGCTTTGCCGTGCTCAAGGCGCCTGACATCCCCAGCATCCTCGTCGAGACCGCCTTCATCTCGAACCCCGAAGAAGAAAAGAAGCTCGCCGACGAGGCCTACCAGGACAAGATGGCCGATGCCCTGCTGCGCGGCATCAAGAAATACTTCGCGAAGAATCCGCCGCTGGCGAAGTCGAAACTGGCCATGCTGGAATGAAGAAAGCCCGGCTTTTCGCCGGGCTTTCTTCATTTCGTGGCTACCGTACCGACTACTTGGCGGGCGCCGACTGGGCTGCCGCTTGCGGCAGCCGCGGATAGACCGTCGCACGAATCACCGTCGTGAAGAAGGTGCCCACGATGGCGTATTTCCAGCTCTCCTCTACACGCACGTCCGTAATAAAGCGGTCGCCGGCGAGTTGCTTCAGCTCCTCATACGCCACTTCGTGACGGGTGTTGATGTTGAGGGGAATGAAGCCAAAAAGCTGGAAGCCGCGCGAGAAAACCTCGATACGCTCGCCCCCCTTGCTGAAATCAATCTGGGATGCATCCGTCACATTGCCCAGACGCACCGGCGCGCTGCTGCAGGCAGAGAGCAGCATCACACAAACGACAGCACATGCAGTGATCAACTTGTTCATTACTTCACCTCCTTGATTGCATCACCGCTGATAGTCGTGCAACGCGAAATCCCGATCCCGAACCAGGCCCATTCTTCCTTGATGTCTACATTGATCAGCGAGCTGGCACCGGGAGCTTTTTCGAGCGCCAGACGTTGCGCCTCGCCAACACGTCCATTGAGGGTGATGGGAATCAGCGGCCCCAGGATGACCCCGCAAGCAGTGCCCTCCACTCGACCGAGTTTTTCATACTTCATGGGTGGCGTAGGCGCCACCAGCGTCAAAGGGCCACTACACGCCTGCATCAGCAAGGCCGCGGCAAGCAAGCCAATCGTCCTCGTCACGTTCTTGTTGAAGATCTTCATCCCTTCCCTTTCTCGATGAGTTTGCATGAGACGTCCGGAAGCCATTGTCAGCCGTCCGACGAGGGATGATAACGGCAAATCTTGCGCAAGGCTGGAGACGCACATTGCCCGGATGCCATAATGCTCGCCGCTTACATCACAAGGACGCGCACAATGATCCGTTCCGCCCTGCTGTTTCTTGCCCTCGCCGTCGTGACCGCCAGTTGTGCAAGCAGAGGCTCCAGGCAGCCGAAGTACGACATCGAAACCGACGACCTCAAGCAAGCGCCAACCAACGAACTTTGTGAGACTTACGGCATGCGCCAGATTCGCGTCGCTGAGATCCGCGCCGAGATGCTGCGTAGGCAGCTTTTCACCCCCGAGGAACTCAACAAGGTGGATCGCCGCAGCGTTGAAGTCGGCATGAGCGAATGCGCCCTGCTCGCAGCCTTCCCGTCGGAAGACGCAGATATCGATGAGCCCCGAAGCAGACCCGGCTCTCCGGTCATCAAGTCCTACACGTTCCAGTGCCTGGCCTTCCGCCTGCCGTACTGCCCGGCTACGGTCTATGAAGTACGCGACGGAAAAATCGTGGCGATCTTCAAAGAGAACTGATAGATAGCCGGCGATAAAGTTGCACTAGGCTGTGGGGAGCGCTTTCCGGGATAATTGCGGCTTGCCGCAGTTACCCCTCCCCGCATGCCCGCCATCCATAAACTCCCCGAAGTCCTGATCAACCAGATCGCCGCTGGCGAGGTCGTCGAACGCCCGGCCTCGGTACTCAAGGAGTTGATGGAGAACAGCCTTGATGCCGGCAGCCAGAGCATCGAAGTACAGCTGATGCAGGGCGGTGTGAAGCAGTTGCGCATCAGTGACGATGGCTGTGGCATCGACAAGGACGATCTGGCACTGGCGCTGGAGCGGCACGCGACCAGCAAGATTGCCACGCTGGAAGACCTCGAAGCCGTTGGCACCATGGGCTTTCGCGGCGAAGCGCTGGCCGCCATCGCTTCGGTGGCCCGCACCCGCATTACCAGCCGCGCCACAGGCGCCGAGCATGCATGGCGAGTGACCGAACGCGAACGCGAACCTGCACCGGCTGCGCTCAATACTGGTACGGTCGTGGAGGTTGAAGACCTCTACTACAACACGCCCGCACGGCGTAAGTTCCTCAAATCCGACAGCACGGAGTATGGGCATTGCGACGACGTCTTCCGTCGCGTGGCACTCGCTCGGCCGAGCATCGGCTTCCAGATCAGCCACCACGGCCGCGTAAACATGCGTCTTGCTGCGGGCGACACCGAGCGCCGCACACGCGAGATTCTCGGCGATGACTTCATGGCGCAAGCACGCCCCTTGCTCGCTGAAGCCGGCCCGCTTCGCCTGTCCGGTTACGTCTCGCTGCCTGCCTATGCGCGCAGCAATCGAGACGCCCAGTACTTCTACGTGAATGGCCGCTTCGTGCGCGACAAGCTGATCCAGCATGCACTTCGCGAGGCTTACGCTGACATCCTGCATGGCAGCCGCCACCCGGCTTTCGCACTGTTCCTCGACATGGATCCGGCCGGTGTCGACGTGAACGTACACCCGGCAAAAACCGAAGTCCGTTTCCGCGAAGGCCGGGCCATCCATCAGTTCGTCTTCCACGCTGTAACGCACACCCTGGCTTCGCCCGTACAGGCGGCCGTGATCGCGCCGGTCGGAACAGCGCTGCGCTACTTCGGTCCGACCGAGCAGACGGCGCTGGCTGTCGAAGAACCCGGTACGTTTGCTTACACGAGGACAGACGGTTTCGCGCGCACGCTGCCGATCCAAGGTTTTGCCCCCACGCCCTTCGAGCCGCGCCATGAAGCGAGCCAGCGTCCGCCCAGTCTGGACGCGCTGAGCAATCTGTCGTCGCGTTTCAATAGCGCACAGTACGCACCGCAAGGCCTGCCGCAAACCACGCAGGGTGCGCCACTTGGCTATGCCATTGCGCAGCTGCATGGCGTCTACGTACTGGCACAGAACGAAGCCGGCCTCGTGCTGGTCGACATGCACGCCGCCCACGAGCGCATCCTCTACGAACAGTTGAAAGCTGTTCTCGATGGCACGCCAGGCGTACAACGCCTGCTGATCCCGGCCGTGTTCAATGCCAGCAAGATGGAAATGGCGACCGCCGAAGAACAGGCCGACGTCCTCATGCGCATGGGCTTCGACGTCGCACCGGCTGGCCCCAGCGAACTCGCGGCGCGCAGCGTTCCGGCCCTGCTCGCCCGTGCCAATACCGCTGACCTGTTGCGCGCCCTGCTCGCCGAGCTGCGAGATTTTCCGGCCAGCGAAGTCATCGCCGCGCGTCGCAATGAATTGCTCGCCACCATGGCCTGCCACGGCGCCGTGCGTGCCAACCGGCAGCTGACGATTCCCGAGATGAACGCCCTGTTGCGCGACATGGAAGCCACCGAACGCGCTGACCAGTGCAATCACGGCCGCCCAACCTGGGTGCAACTGACGATGAACGATCTCGACAAGCTCTTCATGCGGGGGCAATAAATGCAGAGCGATCTGGACACCGTACGGCAGAACTTGCATGGCATGGAATCGGACGACATCCTCGCTCGCCTGCGCGCTGCGCAGTTCAGCGACCAGGCCGCTGAGGTAGCGCGGGACGAATTGCGCGCCCGTGGCGTGCCTCTGCCGGCGGAGCCACCCTCTGCGGAAGTCGATCCATCAGTGGAAGCGGAAGATTGGGTGATCCTGGAGAACAACCTGGACGCCACCGAAGCCAAAGTCCTGTTTTCCCTGCTGGAGTCTGAAAATATTCCAGCTCTTGTCGACGACTTCAACACGGCCAATGCCTTCGGCCATCTGGCAATCACCATCCAGGGCGTCCGGGTTCGCGTTCCGCAAAGCCAGGCTTTGGCGGCTCGCGAGATCCTGCAGGAATTCAGCAAGGGCAAACTCACGCTGATTGATGCCGATGATTCGGAGGCGCCGGTGAGTCTGGAAGAGCAGCGCTTCACCGCCTGGACCGGTGATCCTCAGATCGCCAGGCGCTGGCTTGCCCGCAGCCCACGCTGGCCAGACCTGATGCTGCAGCCACTGATCTTCGGCCCGACCTGGTTCTTTTTCCGCAAGCTCTACCTGCCAGGCGCTCTGCTTCTGCTTCTGGAAATCGGCTTGCTGGCGTTCGCACAACGCGCCCTCACACCGGAAGCCGACACGGCTCTGACCCCGCAGCGCCTGCTCATGTTCCTGCTGCTGGTGCGCCTTGGCGCTGCAAGCTTCGCAGACGTGCTCCTGCACAAGGCCGCGCTCGCCGGCATCCAGCGCGCCCGTGACCAACACATCGATGAAGCCACCCTGCAACGCGCGCTGCGGCGACTTGGTGGCATCAACTTTCCCGCTGCGCTGGGCGTACTCGTTACGTACTGGGCTGCGAAACTCGCTATCTGATTGACTCATGCAACTCGACAGACTCCTCCAGTCCCAGGGCTTCGGCTCGCGCAAGGAATGCCGCGCCATGGTGCGCGACGGTCTCGTGAAAATTGCCGGCGTTGTCGTCGACGATCCGTTTGCCGAATACGACCCGGCGGGCTTGACGTTCGAAATTGACGAGTGGGAATGGGAGTACAGCGATCTGGTGTACATCGCCCTCTACAAGCCGGCGAACTACGAGTGTTCGCACAAGCCGAAGCACAACGAAAGCGTCTATCACCTGCTTCCCGATCCGGTGGTGGCACGCGGTGCGCAAAGTGTCGGGCGTCTCGACGTCGACACGACCGGCCTGCTACTGCTCTCGGACGACGGTATGTTCATCCACGCCATTTCGTCTGCCAAACGCCAGGTCACCAAGACTTATCGCGCCACCACGGCCGAAGAGGTTACCGCTGAACAGATTGAAAAATTGCTGGCTGGTGTCATGCTTGTCGACGAGCGTGAACCCGTCAGTGCCCTGCAGGCGCGCAAGCTGGACGACAAACTCATTGAGCTCGTTGTCGACCAGGGCAAATACCACCTCGTCAAACGTATCATCGCGGCGGCAGGCAACCACGTCAGCCAGTTGCATCGCACCGGGGTCGGCGCCCTCTCGCTTGAAGACGGCAGCCTGCCCGAAATGGAGCCGGGCGACTGGTGCTACCTGCGACCGAAACACCTCGCCCTGCTGGGCTACAACGCTGCGGAGCAGAGCAAATGACCGAATCGAAAAAGAAACTCAGCCTGCCCAGCACCACAACCGGCAGCAAGCCCGTACGCGAACCCAAACGTCCGCCCGTGCGTAGCACCAGTGCCGCAACGCCACGCGTCAAGGCACGCCCTGCAACTCCCGAAACGGACACCCCTGCCAGACCGGCACGCCGCAACACTGAAGCACGCACCCCACGCAGCGACGACGATCGCCCGCCACGTCGCACAGACGCGGGCCGTCCGCGCCGCAACGATGCCGACGCGCCGCAGCGCCCGCGCGCGCCGCGACGTGATGACGGTGATGCGCCACGCAGACCCGCCCCGCGCTTCGAATCTGATCGCGGCCACAGCGAACGTCCGCAGCGTGCGCCACGGGCCGACTACGCACGCCGCGACGATGCAAACAATGACGCACCCTACGAGCGCCGCTCACGTGGCGCCGATGGCGTCAGCCGTGGCCCGGCACGCGGCAGCGAACGCCCGGCCTTCAAGCCACGCATGCAGAAGAGCGAACCGCGCGACGCCGACGGTGCCGTGCGCCTGTCCAAGCGCATGACCGAACTGGGCCTGTGCTCGCGCCGCGAAGCCGACGAGTACATCGAGCGCGGCTGGGTCAAGGTCGATGGCAAGGTCGTCGATGAGCTGGGCAGCAAAATCCTGCCGACCCAGAAGATCGAGTTGAATCGCCAAGCAGAAGATACGCAGCAGAAACGCGTCACCGTGATCCTCAACAAGCCGATCGGTTACGTCTCCGGCCAGGCCGAAGACGACTACGAGCCCGCCGCCGTGCTGATCACCAACGAGAACCACTGGAGCGAAGATCCGATCAAGCGCCCCTTCGATCCCCGCCTGATGCGCAAGCTCGCGCCCGCCGGCCGTCTGGACATCGATTCAACCGGCATGCTCGTGCTGACGCAGGACGGCCGCATCGCCAAGCACCTCATCGGCGAAGACAGCGACATCGAAAAAGAGTATCTGGTGCGCGTCGAAGGCCCACTCTCCTACGACGACCTCGCCCTGCTCAACCACGGGCTGATGCTCGACGGCGTCGAACTGCAACCCGCCAAGGTCAGCTGGCAGAACGAACACCAGCTGCGCTTCGTGCTACGCGAAGGCCGCAAGCGTCAGATCCGCCGCATGTGCGAACTGGTCGGACTCCGCGTCACCGCACTCAAACGCATCCGCATCGGCTCCATCAATCTTGCCAAGTTGCCACCAGGGCAGTGGCGCTATCTCGGTGATCACGAGAAATTCTGACAAACAAAAAGGCCGACATACCGTCGGCCTTTTTTCGGACTGCGCTCTCCCGCTCAACAGCCGCTGGTGACGACTGCGCTGACCGTTGCCGAGGTTCCTGCTCCGCCGCCGGTCGAGGGCGTGTAGGTGAAAGAGCAGTTGGCCGCATTCGTGCCTCCAGTGACCTGGATGGTCAGCGTGCTTCCAATCAGCGTGCCGCCGCCAGTCACGGCATAACCGTCAGTAGTGAGCTGTGCTGCCGTAGCCGGGAACGTGCTCGTCAAACCGGCCGCATCCACGATGCCGCCCGGGCTCGCAGCGGGCAGGTTCGCCGTAGCGTTCCAGTTGATGATGTTGATCAGGCCCGATTGCGTGCAAAGCGTGCCGGTACCCGCCGCCGTCACGTTCGGCACGGTACCGGAGGCAGGACAGGTCGGCTGGGTAGTGCCACTGCGTGCCTGGGCTGCGCCGTTGATCATGCCGGCCGCCGCTGCCACCGCACCGCGTGCGGCATTGAGCTTGGCAATGCGGGCATCCGACTGCAGATTGACGACGCGCGGCAAGGCCACCGCGGCAAGTATGCCGAGAATCAGAATGACAACAATGAGTTCGATAAGGGTAAAGCCCTTGTTGCGGTGCATGACAGACCCTCTTAACGTGCGACGAATTCGCACTCACAGCGGGGTCTACGTCACTTGCAGGACAAATCTTGAGACGGGCCCCGGCAACGGCGTGCCACACGTCACGGACAACCCCGTAGAAGCAAGGGCTGCCGCGCAGAGAAAACAAAAGGGGCGAGAGGGCAAAGAGAAAGGGTAAAGAAAAAGGGCCAGTCTTTCGACTGGCCCTTTTTCACACATCTGGCGCGCCCGGAAGGATTCGAACCTCCTACCCCTTGGTTCGTAGCCAAGTACTCTATCCAGATGAGCTACGGGCGCTAAAGGAGCAGCATTGTAATCACAACAAACCAATGCTGCAACTGTTTTCTATGGCGGAGAGCAAGGGATTCGAACCCTCGAGACAGGTTTTGCCCGTCTGCTCCCTTAGCAGGGGAGTGCCTTCGACCACTCGGCCAACTCTCCGCGAAGAGCGCGCATTCTATACACAGCACACTCTTGCGTCAAACCGGCTGCTTCCTTTGCCGCAACCGGTCTGCGCCGGGTCAGGCACCAACCTGATCCAGTTCGAACGCTTTGTGCAGTACGCGCACGGCGAGCTCCAGATACTTCTCGTCGATGGCCACGGAAATCTTGATTTCCGAGGTAGAGATCATCTGGATGTTGATGCCCTCTTCCGCCAGCGTGCGGAACATCTTGCTGGCGATGCCCACATGCGAACGCATGCCCACACCCACCACAGACACCTTGGCCATCGAACGATCACCACGGATCTCACGGGCACCGACATGCGCCTTGACATCTTCGAGGATCTTGGTCGCACGGTCGAACTCGTTACGGTTAACCGTGAACGAGAAGTCGGTCGTGCCATCGTGACTGACGTTCTGGATGATCATGTCGACATCGATGTTCGCCTCTGCCACCGGGCCAAGAATCTGGTAGGCGATACCCGGGCGATCTGGCACGCCCAGCACGGTGAGCTTGGCTTCGTCGCGGTTGAATGCGATGCCGGAAATGATCGGTTGTTCCATCTTTATGTCGTCCTCGAAAGTAATCAGGGTGCCCTCGCCGCCTTCCTGGAAGCTGGACAGCACCCGCAATCTGACCTTGTACTTGCCAGCAAACTCGACCGAGCGGATCTGAAGCACCTTGGAGCCGAGGCTGGCCATTTCCAGCATTTCTTCGAAGGTGATGCGATCGAGCTTGCGCGCCTCCGGCACGATCCGCGGGTCCGTGGTGTAGACCCCGTCGACATCGGTGTAGATCTGACACTCGTCGGCACGCAACGCTGCGGCGAGCGCAACGCCCGTGGTGTCAGAACCACCGCGACCCAAAGTCGTGATGTTGCCGGCGTCATCCACACCCTGGAAACCTGCAACCACGACGACGTGTCCACTTTCCAGATCGCGGCGCATGCGGTCTTCGTCAATCTTGAGGATGCGCGCCTTGGTGAAGGAATTGTCGGTGAGGATACGCACCTGACCGCCTGTGTAGCTGCGCGCCTTGACGCCCATCTCCAGCAGCGCCATACACAGCAAACCGATGGTGACCTGCTCACCGGTCGACACGATGACATCAAGCTCGCGCGGATCTGGGTTGGCCTGCACTTCCTTGGCCAGCGCGATCAGGCGATTGGTTTCGCCACTCATGGCCGACACTACAACGACGATCTGGTCACCCGCAGCCTGCGCCGCCGCCACACGCCGGGCAACGTTCTTGATGCGCTCGGGGTTGCCGACCGAGGTACCGCCGTATTTCTGAACAATCAGGGCCATCTTGCTGGAACCTGCCTAGGGTTGAAAAGCCGATCATTTTAGCTGATTAGACGCACCGACTGCAGCATCCACTTTGCGGTAAAGCCCCTCGGTGTGCAGCATGTCGTAGCCAAGAACCAAGCACTGCAAACTTGTGTCAACCACTTCACAAGCCGCGTTGTGCAACGTTGTATGTTGCCGAAATATTGATCTATACTTTAAGCACCTATAACTAAAGTTATAGGGATAAAATTCTATAAACCCCGCCAGACGCCGGGAGGAATACCAGCCAAAAGCCGGTTCCTGCCGGGGGCAAACTTCCTGCGCTGGACGACAGATCAGGATTTCAGGACATGCTCAGGCCTGCATGCGGGAGCCGAGGTCAAGATCTTTTGAAGGTTCTGTTGCTATTCATAGGTAAATGAGACATGAAAACACTTGAAAACGTGGACGTCCGCGAAATCCGCCGCAAGCTTGGCCTGAACCAATCCCAGTTCTGGTCGAAGATCGGCGTTACCCAGAGCGGCGGCTCCCGCTACGAAAGCGGCCGCAACGTGCCGCGCCCGGTGCAAGCACTGTTGCGCATTGTTCATATCGAGCAGATTGATCTGAACAAGATTCGCAAGGATGACTTCGAAGTCATCGAATACCTGCGCGCGCACAAGTCCGAGCTGTACAAGAACCTCAAGAAAGAAGCCAAGGCAAAGAAGAAGGAAAAGTAATTTCCTCTTCGTGCGGTCGGGCCTCCATCCGATCGCACGCGCCAGTCTTCCGGCGAACATCAGGCGGTATCGCTACAATAGGCGCCCGAACAGCCCCGCCGCTCTCACTTCGTGCTTATCACCAGACGACTCGAATTCGATGCGGGCCACCGCATTCCGGATCATCGCAGCCTGTGCCGACACCTGCATGGGCACCGCTATGCCATCGAAGTCACGGTTTCCGGCGACATCACGCGCCAGGATGGCAATCCGCGAAACGGCATGGTGCTCGACTTCTCTGAAATCAAGACACTCGTCCGTAGCACCATTGTCGATGTATGGGACCACGCCTTTCTCGTGTACAGCGGCGACCTGACAGTGCGGCAATTCCTAGACAGCATGCCGGACCACCGGACCGTGGTTCTGAACGTTGTCCCCACGGCCGAGAATCTCGCCGCCGAAGCATTCCGACTGCTGGCCCCCGGCATTGCCGGGTTGTGCGACAAGACGCTGACCCTGGAAAACGTGCGCATCTTCGAAACACCCAACTGCTGGGCGGATGCAACAAGGGCGGCCTACACCACGATCTGACGGTCACGCGATGAAGACACGGGATGTCGCCTCTGGCATCTGCCTGTCGATGAGTCTCCGGCTCGCAACAATAGCCTTCGCTATCGCTGCATCAATCACTGCCCATGCCGAGATCCTCGAAGAACTGACATATAACTACTACACGGCTGTCGCCACGGCCGGTCAGCCGCTCCACGGAGCCCTTGATGCGGCATCGCCCATTCGCGAAAACGACTTGGTGTTCCATGGTCATACACGCTGGGACGTGACCTGGCACTTCCGGTGGGCGAACGAATCCGATGGCCGTTGCCACATTACGGCTGCAACTGTGACGCTCAAGAGCGTGATCCGCCTACCCCTGCTGCGAGCCGATTCGCTCAAGCGCCAGCAACTATTTGATCGCTACCTGGAATCATTGCGCAAGCATGAGCTGGGGCATCACCAGATCGGCCGGGATGCAGCAAAGGCCGTGGAACAGGAAATTCTCTCCCAACCTGAAATGCGCACCTGCAAGCTGCTTGAGCAAACGATCAACCAACGGGCGACAGATCTGATTGCCGGCTTCAACAGCAGGAACCTGACGTATGACCAGCAAACGGAACACGGCAAGACACAGGGGGCCTGGCTGACGCAATAAAGCCTGTCCATGACTAGAAAAACAAAGGCTCCCCGCGGAGCCTTGATTGTATTGGCAGGGCGTTTCCAGCCTTCTCTGGAAGCTCATGGAGCTTGATCTGGCGGAGGCGGTGAGATTCGAACTCACGGATACATCGCTGCATCGCCGGTTTTCAAGACCGGTGCCTTAAACCACTCGGCCACACCTCCCTGAGCCCGCAACCCGGTAACGATAAGGCTTGCAGGGCAGGTCGCGGAGTGTACGTGCCCGCAGAGGCCGGCGCAAGCACTTGCCAGCAAGGGGAACCCACGGCACGATTATCAGTCATAGCACCTACTGGCGCAGCGGCGCTTCTACTTCAAGGACTCTGAAATGGACAACAGGACCTACAGCATAGACACGTTTGGCGGCAATGCGGCCGTTGTACAGAACAAGGTTCTGCGCAACACGTACGCACTACTTGCACTGAGCATGTTGCCCACAATCCTCGGCGCCTTTGTCGGCGTCCAGATGGGCTTCAAGCTGTCCGGAATCATGGGCTTCGTGATCTTCATGGCCGTCGCTTTCGGCTTCATGTTCGCGATTGAACGCTTCAAGAACAGCAGCATCGGGGTTGGACTTTTGCTGGGCTTCACGTTCTTCATGGGCCTGATGCTGTCACGACTGATCGGCGCAGTCCTGGGCTACTCCAACGGCGCGTCGTTGATCGGTCTGGCCGCCGGTGGCACAGCCCTGTCATTCTTCGGTCTGGCTGCAGTCGCCAGTACGACCAAACGCGATCTGTCGGGCATGGGCAAGTTCCTGACCATCGGCTCCCTGCTCCTGCTCGCTGCCATCGTCGCCAACATCTTCCTGAATGTTCCGGCGCTGACGCTGACCATTCTTGTCGTTCTGCTTGGCCTCTCGTGCGCCTGGCTTGTGTATGACATCAATCGTGTTGTGACGGGCGGTGAAACGAACTACGTCTCCGCAACACTGGCTATTTACCTCGACGTCTACAACATCTTCCAGAGTCTGCTTTCGCTGCTGGGCATCTTTGGTGGCGAACGCGACTGAGTATCCTCCCCCTCAGTGAAAAAGCCCGCGCATGCGGGCTTTTTCATTTGAGTCACTTTCATGCGCGTTCGAACAGGGCTATGGACTCGACGTGGGAAGTCTGGGGAAACATGTTGGCCACGCCCGCACCTTTCATGATGTAACCCTTTTCGTGAAACAGGATGGCAGCATCACGCGCCAGCGTCGCCGGGTTGCACGAGACATAGACAATGCGCTTTGGCGCATGCTCGTCCAGCGCCCTGATGACAGCCATGGCGCCATCGCGCGGCGGATCGACAAGCATCTTGTCCAGCCGCCCCAGTTTGTTGAGACTGGCCGTGCTGGCTTCAAACAGATTGGCGACCTTGAACTCGCACAATTTGGCGAGACCATTGTCGGCAGCGTTGTCACGCGCACGCTGCACGAGCTCTGCGCTCCCCTCCACACCAACGACCTTCGCTCCGCAGCGTGCGATAGGCAAAGTAAAATTGCCCAAGCCGCAGAACAGATCGGCAATGCGCTCGCCCGGCTGTGGGTCGAGCAATTGCATCGCACGCCGTATCAACAAACGGTTGGTATGCACGTTGACCTGCGTAAAGTCGGTGGGGCGGAACTTCAGACGTATATCGAATTCAGGCAGGCTGTACTCGAGGAAAGCAGGTTCATCGCTGCGCACCGGGCGCGCGGTTTCCGGATTGCCGGGCTGTTGCCACATCGAGACGCGATGCTGCGCGCCAAATACCTGAAGCAAATGAATGTCGGCTGAAGTCAATGGTGTCAGGTTGCGCAGCACGATGACCGTCCGGTCATCCCCGACCGCCAGTTCGATTTGCGGAATGCGATCAGGCACGGACATCCCCGCAATCAGTTCATGCAAGTACGGCAACAAATCAGATACGTGTCGGGGCAATACCGCGCAGCTATCGATGTCTGCTATGTAACTGCTCTTCTTTTCGTGGAAGCCGATCAACACGCCGCCTTTATTGGGAACCACACGCACGCCTATGCGCGCACGATAGCGGTAACCCCATGCTGGTCCGTAGATGGCGGGATAAATACAGTCGGCTTGCACCCTGGCGATATGCCGCAAGGCGTCCTCCAGCACGCGCTGCTTGGTCGCCACTTGCAGCCCCAACTCGGCGTGCTGCATGCTGCAACCACCGCACACGCCATAGTATTTGCAGCCCGGCACAGCACGTTGTGCGCTCGCCCGAATAACGCGTACGGTACCGGCCTGCTCGAAGCGCTCACGCTTGCGGTAGCTGGAATATTCGACAGTCTCGCGCGGCAAAGCGCCTTCGATGAAGATGGCTTTGCCGTCGACGCGCGCCACACCACGGCCTTCGTGCTCAAGGGATTCGATAGTGGCGATGGAGGCGGTGGTCATGCAGCTTTCGTGACAAACAGGGTAAAGGGCGCGGATTTTACCGTGCAGGCTACAATCGAGCCATGAATGCACAACTGCTGGGCGGCATCTCGCCCCAACAATTTCTTGATGAATACTGGCAGAAACAACCGCTGCTGGTGCGTCAGGCTGTCCCGGGCTTCCAGGGCCTGATCAGCCCTGCCGATACCCGCAATTTTGCCTGTCAGGAGGATCAGGAGGCGCGGCTTGTGTGGAAGGACCAGAGCCAATGGCACATGCTGCACGCACCGTTGCGCAAGCGTGACTTCCCGAAATCCGGTCCCTGGACGGTGCTGCTACAAGGCCTTAACCTGATCCTGCCGGAAGCGGACGAACTGCTGCGTCAGTTCAGCTTCATTCCGTACGCCCGGCTCGATGACCTGATGGTCTCCTACGCAACGGACGGCGGCGGCGTGGGGCCACACTTCGACTCCTACGACGTATTTCTGCTGCAAGGCATGGGCAAGCGACGCTGGCGCGTCAGCGCGCAGACTGATCTGACACTTGTGGAAGATGCGCCACTGCGCATCCTCCAGCACTTCAAGGCGACACGAGAATGGGTGCTGGAGCCGGGCGACATGCTCTACCTGCCCCCAAAATATGCGCACGACGGCGTTGCCATCGGCGAATGCATGACTTATTCGATCGGCTTCCGCGCGCCATCGGCGCGCGAGCTGACAACAGCCTTTCTCGGTTACCTGGAAGAAAAGCTCTCGCAGGAAGGCATGTACAGCGACCCTGATCTGCGCGCGACAGCCACGCCCGCCAAACTGCCGGAGCAGATGAGCGAACGTGTCGCGGCGATGCTGGCCCGCATCAAGTGGGCGCAGCGCGACGTCGGCGACTTCCTCGGCACCTACCTGTCGGAACCGAAACAACATGTGTTCTTCGACCCGCCGCGCGAAGAACTCTCGCCCACCGCATTCCGGCGCGCAGCACTCAAGCGAGGCATCCGTCTCGACCTGCGTAGCCAGATGCTTTATCGCCCGGGGCGTTTCTATCTCAACGGCGAGATCTTTGTCGTGCCTCAAAACGACGCAAAACTGTTCCGCCGGCTTGCCAACGAACGCACGGCGACGGAGCTTGATGGCCTCTCCGTAAACAGCTGGTCGCTGCTCTGGGAGTGGTATGACGAGGGTTTTCTCCACTTGCAAGGCGGTGGGCGGAAAGCCTGAAGCGACTTCCGTTCTTCAAGATTGAATGTTATGATGTGAAATCGGCTCGCGAAGCCGATTCAAAAATTCTGGCTTGTGCACTTCACTGAACTCACGATATTTCGTAAGGGAAACTCACGATGAAACAGTCTCTCCTCGTTGCTGCTCTGATCGCTCTGGCTGCTTCCGCCTGCTCCAAGAAGGAAGAAGCTCCCGTTGCTCCCGTCGAGGCTTCGGCTCCCGTTGTTGAGGCTTCCGCCCCCGCTGACGCTTCGGCACCCGCTGACGCTTCGGCTCCGGCTGACGCTTCGGCTCCCGCCGACCAATCTGCAGCCAAGTAATATCTGGTTTCAGAAAAAAGCCGGCCTCTTGGCCGGCTTTTTTGTTTGTGCTGCGTTCCTTTCTGCATAACCTGCTCCAAAGGGGCATCCGTGAGTGATCCCAAGGAAAGCCTCCAGGCGAAAAGAAGTCCGAATGACAGCCTGGCGACACTTGTCTCTACAGACTTGTTGCGCCGCATCGAAGGCAACGAACTCACACCCGGCTCCCGCTTGCCCAGCGAACGGGAGCTGATGGCGCGTTACGGCGTCAGCCGCACCGTCGTGCGCGAAGCGATCTCCAGCCTGCGTTCTTCAGGCCGCGTGGCAACCCAGCAAGGTCGTGGCGCCTTTGTGCTGGCGACGACCGGCCTGATGGTACGCAAACTGCCCTTGACCACGGAGCGGGCCACCTCCCGCCAGACCCACTTGCACCTGCTGGAGGTCCGCAATGCGGTCGAAGCCGAGGCGGCCGCCATTGCGGCGCGACGCCGTACCGACAAGGAAATGCGGGCCATCGAGCAAGCGCGCGAATCGCTGTCGATCGCACTGGACGGCGGCGGCAACCTGCGCCGCAAGGACGTCGACTTTCATCTCGCCATTGCGCGCGCCACGCACAATGCCTATTTCGAAGACGTATTCGGCGCCCTGTTGCAACTGCGCGCGGACCGCCCGTTGCGCCGCACCGACAGCCTGCAAGCACGCAAGAAGCGCGTGCAGATCATCCGTACAGAACATCTTATGATCGTGCAGGCCATCGAACGCCAGGATCCCGACGCAGCGCGCTCGGCCATGCAGCTGCACCTGAGCAACAGCGCCCACCGCGCCGCAGCTTTGTTCGACGCTGCCGACGCAGGGAAGGAGCCGGAAGCCAGCGCGGAGAACGGTGATGAGCACTGAAGCTACCCTGGCGCTTCTAGGCACCCAGGCTTTTATCGACGGCCGCTGGCAGCCCGGTGACAGTGCCTTCGACGTGATCAACCCGGCCAGCCGCGAAAGACTGGCCAGCGTGGAACAGCCCAGCCTCGCGCAAGCGCAAGCCGCCATCGACGCTGCAGAACGAGCCCTGCCCGACTGGCGTGATCGCCCCGCGCATGAACGCTCTGCACTGCTGCGCCGCTGGTTCGACCTGATCATCGCCAACCAGGAGGCGCTCGCCCGCTTGTTGACCAGCGAGCAAGGCAAACCGCTGGCCGAAGCGCGCGGCGAAGTGCGATACGGTGCGGCCTTCGTAGAGTGGTTCGCCGAAGAAGCACGTCGCGTCGAAGGCGACATCATTCCATCCGCCGGCCGCGACCGCCGCACATTGGTGTTGCGTCAGGCCGTCGGGGTTTGCGCGGCAATCACGCCCTGGAACTTCCCGGTTGCCATGGTCACCCGCAAGATTGCGCCAGCTTTGGCTGCAGGCTGCAGCATTGTGCTCAAGCCTGCCGAGCAAACCCCTCTATGCGCCCTCGCGCTCGCCAGACTGGCGCTGGAGGCAGGCATTCCGGCCGGCGTCTTCAACGTACTGCCTGCAGACAGCGCACGTTCAGTAGAAATCGGCCGCCTGCTTTGCGCCAGCACGGTGGTCCGTCACCTTTCCTTCACGGGCTCAACCGAAGTCGGTCGCCTGCTGATGGCGCAATGCGCACCGACCGTGAAACGCCTTGCCATGGAGCTTGGCGGTCACGCCCCATTCATTGTCTTCAATGATGCAGACCTCGAAGCCGCACTGGACGGGGCCATGCTCGCCAAGTACCGCAACGCCGGCCAGACATGTGTCTGCGCCAACCGCTTCCTGATTCAGGCCGGCCTGCACGACGCCTTCGTACGTGGCCTCACCGAACGCACGGCTCGCCTGATCACGGGCGCCGGCTACGAACCGGGCGTGCAGGTAGGGCCTTTGATCGACGACGCTGCGGTCGCCAAGGTCATGCGCCATATCGAAGACGCACGGCAAATGGGGGCCCGTATCGAGACTGGCGGCAAGACTTCGGGGACCGGGTTCGTTCAACCCACGGTCCTGTCCGGCGTCACCCCGGACATGCTGATCGCCCGTGAGGAAACCTTCGGCCCCGTGGCTGCGATCATGAAGTTCGAAACGGTCGAGGAAGCTATCGCACTGGCGAACGCCAGCGAATCCGGTCTGGCGGCGTACTTCTACAGTCGCGACCTCGGCCAGGTCTGGCAGGTGGCTGAAAAGCTCGAATACGGCATGATCGGCATCAATACGGCAGCCATCTCCTACGAAACGGTACCCTTCGGCGGCATCAAACAGTCCGGTTTCGGGCGCGAAGGTTCGCGCTACGGTCTCGAAGAGTACGTATCCCTGAAATACCTCTGCATGGCCGGCTTGCCTGGCTGAAGACGCCACCAGCAACCACTGCCTTACAACGCCTCCAGTTCAGGAAACTGGCTGCCGTAAAAGGGGGATGCGCCCTCAAGCCAAACGCCCTTTCCTGCTGAGACGCCCCTCTCATCTCATCGGCCCCCTTGCCGGGCTACTGGCCGGTCTGTTGCTGTTGACTGGCGAGACTGCATCCCCGGTGATCGCCGTCGTGCTCTCGACCACCGTCGCCGCCCTGCTCAACAGCGGCACCATCGAGCGTTTGCGCCCGCGCCCTGCGCCCGGACTCACCGAAATTCGGCCCATGCTGGAAGCCTTTCCCTTTCCTGTCGCCATGCGCGACGCCGCTGGCCGCGAGCGCTTTGCCAACGCGCTGCACGCCGCCTGGGTCACCGAAAACCAGGCCGAAATCCATAGCGCGTCCGCGCTGCGCCGCAACCAGATCGAAGACACCAGCGCCTTGAACGGCGAGCTGGTCGAGTCGGAGCTTTTCTGCGCCGGCGCCTCGACGATGGAAGGTCGCTACTACCTTGTGCGCAAGCAATGCATCCACGTCGATGACGAGCCCCTCGTGCTGGTCACCGTTACCGATCTCACTGCCGAACGCCAGGCAAGAGCCCGCCTGCAATCCGTACTGGCGCAGCAGCTGGAGCTCCTGCAGCACACAAATCACTTCGTGCAGCGTCTCATCGACGTAATTCCCGAGCCCGTCTACGTCAAGGACGAACGCGGCCGCTACGTGATGATCAACGAAGCTTTCGCCCGCCAGCGCAGCCAGAACCCGGACGACATCCTGTGGCGCACAGCCAAGGACCTGGCACCAGACAACCACGTCGCACGATCCGTCAGCGATGAAGACCTCAGCGTACTGGCCGGTGCCAGCGTGTACAAGGAAGACGTCTCCCCCCACCCGATCACCGGAGAACCTCGCTACCGCATCGTCACCAAGGGCAGCTGCATGAACGCCGAGGGCCAGAAGGTCATCATCGGCGCCAACTTCGACATCACCCAGCGTCGCCTCTTCGAGCAGGCGCTTGAGGCCAAGCTGGAACAAGAGAAAACACAGCACCGCCGCACCCAGGAGTTCGTGCAGCGGATCATGGACCTCGTGCCCTTCCCGCTCTACGTCAAGGACGCACAGAGCCGTTACCAGATGGTCAACGAAGCCATGGTCCGCAACCGCGCCATACCGCGCGAACAGCTGCTGGGGCGCACCGGCATGCCCGAGGAAAGTGGCGCCGAAGCGCTATACCGGCTGTTCGAAGAAGACGGCGCCGTGCTCGCGGGCCAGCATGTTCTGCGCGAAGAAAACGGCATCCATGACTACACCGGCCGCGAGTACTGGCACGTGCTGTCCAAAGACTGCTGCCTCGACCCAGAAGGCAACCAGGTCATCGTTGGCGCCCACATTGATCTGACTGAGCTGCGCAAAGCCGAAAACGAGCTGAAATCGTCGCTGGAGCGCGAAGTCCAGCTTCGCGAACGCACCCAGGAATTCGTGCAGCGCCTCATCGACGTCATCCCCGACCCGATGTACATCAAGAAGGGTGGCGGCGTCTATGTGATGGTCAACCAGGCTTTTGCCGACTACCACGACCGCAAGAAGGAACAGATTGTCCAGGCCCCCGTTCCGCTACCCACCTCACCCGCCACCACCACTCTCATTTCCATGCAGGAAGACGAAGCCGTGCTGGCCGGCGGTGAAATCAACAAGGAAGAGCACACGGTACGCCGCGCCTCGGGCGAAGAGGTCTTCCGCATCGTCACCAAGCGCCGCAGCGTCTATGTGGATGGCGACCCCGTGGTGGTCGGTATCGACCATCACATCACGCGCTGGCGGCAAGCCGAACGCGAGCTCAAGCGCCTCGCCGCAGAGGACGTACTGACCGGCATTGCCAACCGTCGTCACTTCCGCCAGGAAACCGAGCGCGCGCTGTCACTCGCAGCGCGCCATGCGCAACCTCTGTCGCTACTGATCTTCGACCTCGACCACTTCAAGCACGTCAACGATCACTTTGGTCACCAGGCCGGTGACGAAGTACTCGTCGAAACCGTGCGCCGCTGTCGCGAAACCTTGCGCCAGAGCGATATGCCGGGTCGTTGGGGGGGTGAAGAATTCGTTGTGTTGCTGCCACAGACCAGTATCCGTGATGCCCTGCAGGTCAGCGAGCGCCTGCGCATCCTGCTTGCCGCCAACCCGATTGCCACCAGTGCGGGTGCCGTATCCGTGACACTCAGCGGCGGCCTCGCCCAATGGCATGCTGGCGAGTCGCTCGACGAGCTGGTTGCGCGTGCCGACGCTGCGCTCTACCGCGCCAAGACTGGCGGACGCAACGCCATCTTGAGCGCCGAAGCCGACGTGCAGACACACGCGGCCTGAGCGGCAATCACGCCGCTTCGAGCTTGGCCACCGACAAGGCCAGCCACTTCATGCCCCCGCCCGAGCCGAAGTTCACCTGCACACGTGCGTCCTGTCCGCTGCCCTCGGCCGACACGATCACCCCGGCACCGAACCTGGCATGGCGCACCTGCTGACCAATGCGGAATCCGATCAGGTCACGCGAGGGCTGGCGCGGAGCAGACGTCGTGAAACTGTCGCCACGCGAGGGCGTGTAGTGCTGACCGAAGCCTTGCTGCACACGCGGCGTCAGCCACTTCAGCAAGCCCTCGGGAATCTCGTCGAAGAACCGTGACTTGACGGCGTAACGCGTCTGGCCATGCAGCATGCGGCTCTGCGCCAGCGACAGGTACAGGCGCTTGCGGGCGCGCGTCACCGCGACGTACATCAGGCGTCGCTCCTCCTCCAGCCCCTCATGCTCCTGGATGCTGTTCTCGTGGGGGAACAAGCCATCTTCAAGGCCCGTGATGAACACCACGTCAAACTCCAGGCCCTTGGCCGCATGCACGCTCATCAGTTGTACCGCATCCTGTCCCGCATCGGCTTGATGCTCACCCGCCTCCAGCGAGGCGTGTGCGAGAAAGCGCGACAACGGGTCACCGGGCAAGCTCTCTTCACCCTCCACCGGCGCGCTGTCATCATGCAGGAAGCCGGTCGCGGCGCTGATCAGCTCATCAAGGTTTTCCAGGCGCTCCTGTCCCTCACGCTCGGCACGGTAGTGCGCGCGCAAGCCCGACACCTCAAGCACGTGATCAATCATCTCGGGCAGGGACAGGTCCGCCGTCTCGCGCCGCAGCTCCTCGACAAGCTTCACGAAGGCACCGATGCTCTGAGCAGGCTTGCCGTTGAGGTGTGGCACCGTCGCATAAAGACTGGTGTTGAACATGCGCGCCGCATCCTGCAGCTGCTCCAGCGAACGGGCGCCAATGCCACGCGTAGGGAAATTGACGACGCGCGCAAACGCCGTGTCATCGTCCGGATTCGCGATCAGCCGCAGGTAGGCCAGTGCGTGCTTGACCTCCTGACGCTCAAAGAAGCGCAATCCGCCATACACCCGGTATGGCAGACCGGTCGAGAACAGCTGGTGCTCGAGCACACGTGACTGCGCGTTGCTGCGATAGAGCAGTGCGATGTCACCACGCGCAGCCCCCTCACGTACCAGTTGCTGGATCTCTTCGACCACCCAGCGCGCTTCGTCCATGTCCGCCACGGCCTCGTAAACACGGATCGGTTCGCCCGCCCCCTGGTCCGTCCACAGATTCTTGCCGAGACGCTGACTGTTGTTGGCAATGATGGCGTTGGCTGCGTCAAGGATATTGCCGTGCGAGCGGTAGTTCTGCTCCAGGCGGATAACATTGGCAACGCGAAACTCTCGCTCGAAGTCGCGCATGTTGCCGACCTCGGCACCGCGGAATCCGTAGATGCTCTGGTCATCGTCACCGACAGCGAACACGGCAGCTGGCGTTTCGCTAGCAAAACCGGCAATCAGCTTGAGCCACAGGTACTGCAGGCGATTGGTGTCCTGGAATTCGTCGACGAGAATGTGGCGGAAACGCAGCTGGTAATGGCGACGGATCGGCTCGTTGCGCTCCAGCAGCTCATAGGCGCGCAGCAAGAGTTCGGGGAAGTCGACCACCCCCTCGCGTTGGCATTGGGCATCGTACTCGGCATACAGCTCGACACGACGACGCGTGAATTCGTCCCAGGCCTCTACAGCGTTCGCACGATAGCCCGCCTCCTTCTGTGCATTGATGAAATGCTGCAGTTCGCGTGGCGGGAACTTCTCGTCGTCGACGTTCAGAGCCTTGAGCAGGCGCTTGATGGCGGCCAGCTGATCAGCCGTGTCGAGAATCTGGAAGGTCTGCGGCAGTGCTGCCTCGCGGTAATGTGCCCGCAGGAAGCGATTGCACAGCCCGTGGAAGGTGCCTATCCACATGCCGCGGGTATTGATCGGCAACATGGCCCCAAGACGTGTCAACATCTCCTTGGCGGCCTTGTTGGTAAAAGTGACGCCAAGGATGCCGGATTGACTGACCTGCCCCGTCTGCAGCAGCCAGGCGATGCGGGTGGTCAGCACACGCGTCTTGCCCGAGCCGGCGCCCGCGAGAATGAGTGCGGATTGCGCAGGCAGCGTCACTGCCGCGAGTTGTTCGGTATTCAGGTTGTCGAGCAGGCGGGACATTGCAGCAAAGCATCAGGGCAGTTGGCAGGCCGACATTCTACGTTGCCAACCCCGACCGCGCCTGGTTAAAGCCAGTGCATTGAGATGTCGATATTTCGGTTGCCGGTAGAACCGGCGGGGCCTCGTCCGGCCGTTGCCGGCAGCCCCTGCAAGGGAGTTTCATGAGCAAATCGCGCCTCATCCTGTTTGCAGTCTGCCCTGCACTTCCGGTGCTATCGGCCTTGCTGGCCGGACTGCTAGGCCTGCCAGCCCCCTGGGCCGCTGCCGGCGCAACCTTGCTCACCATGGTGGTCATGTACCCGCTCATGGTGATCAACGGTCGCAACTTGGCGCTGGACTACAGCCAACGCATCCTCAACGTGATTCCCTACCCCGTATCGATCAAGGGCGCAGATAGCCGCTTGCGCGTCGTCAATGACGCCATGGCTGAGTACAAGCGCATGTCGCGCGAAGCCCTGCTGGGCACTGAAGGCCACCTCGACAACGAAAACTCCGAACTGCGCAGACAGCGCCTCGAAGAAGACCGCATGGTGCTGGCCGGCTTGCCGATCTGGAAGGAGGAGCACGTGGCAGATCATGCTGCCACCGGCAAAGAGCTCTTCCAGGTCATCGTCAAGGGCCGCAGCACGGGGTTGTATGGCGAACCCGTCATTGTCACCGCCCAGTTCGACACAACAGAACTGAATCTTGTACGACGCGAAATCGAAGAGACGCTCAAGCGGGAAAAGTCGCTGCACGCCGGCTTCACCGCCTACACGCAGCGCCTCATCAACGCGATTCCACAACCGGTCTACGTCAAGGATGCGCAAAGCCGCTACGTCATCGTCAATGAAGCCTTCTGCAAGCTGCGCATGCTCTCAGCCGAACAGCTGATCGGCCGCGCGCCCAACGATCTCACCCAGGACGATGCGAAAGCGGCCCTCGTCATCGCCGAAGACCGCGAAGTGCTCGACAACGACATCGTCATCAGCAAGGAAGAGCACGGCCTCCACCCGGTAACGCAGGAGGAGAGGTATCGCTGGGTCGGCAAACGCCGCTGCGTTGACCACACCGGTCAGCCCGTACTCGTCGGCGCCACCGTCGACCTGACCGAATGGCGGCGCGCGGAACAAGCTACCGCCGCCGCGCTGGAACGCGAAATCGCCCTGCGCGAACGCGTCGCCGCTTTCACCCAACGCCTCATTGATGTGATCCCGCAGCCGGTGTACGTCAAGCACGCCGACAGCCGCTACATGCTCGTCAATCGCGCCATGCTAGACGACATGCATCGCGAGCCCGACGATCTGCTGGGCAAGAACCCGGTCGATCTGGGCGCCAACCCCGACTATGCATCGCTTGTGATGAAGGAAGACCAGCGTATTGCCGCTGGCGAAGTCATCTACAAGGAAGAGCACATGAGCCACCCCTACTCGGGGAAGGAGGTATTCCGCATCATCTCCAAGCGCAGCTGCATCGACCCCGAAGGCCGCGCCGTGATCGTTGGCACCAACTTCGACATCACGCCACTGCGTCAGGCAGAGCGTGCCGCGGCGGCAGCCAGCGAGGCGAAGTCGGTGTTCCTCGCTACCATGAGCCACGAGATACGCACGCCACTTGGGGGCGTCATCGGCATGCTGCGACTGGCCCTGCGCCAGCCCATTGAAGATGCCGTGCGCGAGCAGCTGAACATCGGCTTGCGCAACGCCGAGGCCCTACTCGTGATCCTCAACGATGTGCTCGACTTCTCCAAGATCGAAGCCGGTGAGCTGAGACTGGAAACCATCGATTTCGATCTCGTCGAAACCGCACAGGACGTCATGCAGAGTTTTGCCCTCAACGCCCGCGAGCGTGGTGTTGCGCTGGCGCTCGACCTTCCCGCTTCTGTGGGCCACTTCTTCCGCGGCGATCCGACGCGCCTGCGCCAGATCCTCGTCAACCTCATCGGCAATGCACTCAAGTTCACCCGGCAGGGCACGGTGACCGTGCGCTTCGCAGCTGCGCAACCAGGCTTTGCCTGCGAGGTCATCGATACGGGTATCGGCATACCGGCCGAGGCCCTGCCACGCATGTTCCAGCGCTTCCAGCAGGCCGACAGCTCGACGACACGCAAGTACGGGGGCACAGGGCTGGGGCTGGCAATCTGCAAGCAGCTCGTCGAAGCCATGGGGGGCACGATCAGCGTGCACAGCAGCATCGGCATCGGCACCACCTTCCGCTTCGTGTTGCCACTTCCCGCCGGTGAAGCGCGCAACACCAGCGGCAAGACGGAGGCCCTGCCGATCCAGATGCGCTGCCTCAACCTGCTGTGCGCCGAGGACAACGCCACCAACCAGATCATCATCCGTAGCCTGCTTGAAGACCTGGGGCACCGCGTCCACTTTGCCGACAACGGCTTGCAGGCCTTGCAACAGCTGGCCGAACAGGATTTCGACGCTGTCATGATGGATGGCCGCATGCCCGAACTCGACGGGCTGCAGACCACGCGTGCCATCCGCGCTGGCAGCCACGGCACACTACGCATCCGCAATCCCCGCATCCCCGTCATCGCCCTCACCGCCAACGTCAGTGACGAAGACATGGCGGCCTTCCGCGCAGCCGGTGCCAATCACTTTCTCGCCAAACCCGTCGACGACCGGCAGCTCACCGAGCTGATGGCTCGGCTGTCTGCGAGCGAGGAACCTGCAGCATCTCCCGCTATCGATAGTGCCGCACCAGCCGCCCGGCCCGACATGGCGCAGCGGCTGCGCAGCATGCTCATTCGCAGCCTGCCAGGGCGCATCGTCGCCATCGACGATGCGCTGACCTGTAACGACATGACGGGGCTGATGCACCTGTTTCACGGACTCAAAGGCAACGTGAGTTTCGGCGGCGATGACACCCTGGCACCCCGCGCTGCAGCACTGGAGGCCGCAGTGATGGCCAACGACCGAGATACCGTGCTGCGCGAATGGCCCAACCTGCGTGCCGGGCTCGAAGCCCTCATCTCCAGGGGCTGATCGTGACGGATCGTGCTGCAGAGCGACAGAACAAACCCTGGCAAAGAGCAGGGAATGTCGCGACAATGTGCCTCCATTCCGAATCGCGTCCCACGAGGCGCGATCAGCCCCGCATCACATCGACCACATGAAAGACCGTGTCCAGGAACTCCTTGCGGCTGCAATCCTGGCCCTGTTGGCCGCGCTGCTGTCGCAAGCCCTGGCCATGTCCGGGCCAGCCGCCCTGCTATTGACCGCGCTGGCCGCCATTACGCCCGCGGTGTGGGGGCTGCGTCGCCAGTCGCAGCGAGACGACGCCCATCGAGCCTTCATCCAGCGCATCGTCGATGCCCTGCCCGAGCCCTTCTACATCAAGGACGCGGATAGCCACTACATCGTCGCCAACCGCGCCTTCGCAGCGCGGCATGGCCTGACGCCGGAAGACGTTATCGGGCTGACCCCGGAACAGGTTTTCGTCGATCCCGTCTACGCCAACATGGTCAGACAGGAAGACCGTCGCGTGCTCGAAGGCCTGCAGGTCGCCAAGGAGGAACACTCGCCCAACCCCATCACGGGCGTCGAGCGTTACCAGCTCGTGACCAAGACCCTGTCGAACGACAGCCGCGGCATCCCGATCATCATCGGCATCAACCTCGATGTAACGCGCTGGCGTCAGACCGAACGCGCCCTCAACGAAACCCTGGACCGTGAGCGCAGCCATCGCGAACGCACACAGGCCTACATGCAGCGTCTTATCGACGTGATGCCCGAGCCCATCTACATCAAGGATTCGAATGCCCGGTTCCTGATGGTCAACGAAGCCTTCGCACGCGAGCGCCGCCGCAGTGCGGCCGAGCTGCTGGGCCTGACATCGTTTGACCTGGCGCCGAATCCCGAGACTGCACACATGGTTGCCGAGGAAGACGCCGAGATCCTCGCCACCGGCAAGAGCATCTTCAAGGAATACCTCGCTCACACACCCGACACCGGCGAAGAGCGTTACCGCCTCGTGCACAAGCGCTTCTGCCTCGACGCGGAAGGCAATCCCATCATCGTTGGCGCCCACTTCGACATCACCGACCTGCGGCGCGCCGAGCGTACGCTGCAGAACGCGCTCGAACGGGAGGTCGCACTGCGCCTGCGCGTGCAGCGCTACATGCAGCGCCTCATCGATGTGATCCCGCAACCGGTGTACGTCAAGGACGCCGAAAGCCGCTACATCATGGTGAACGACGCCTTCGCCAGAGACCGCGGCGCCTCGCGCGAGCACTTTGTTGGCAAGCTGCCGCGCGAACTCGGCTCCAGTCAGGAAAACCACGTCTCCGTGCTGGCCGAAGACGCCCAGGCCCTGGCCGGCGTCGTCATCTCCAAGGAAGAGCACCGCCCGCACCCTGTCACCAACGAGATGCGCTACCGCTTCATCTCCAAGGGCACCTGTCTCGATGCCGAAGGCCGCCCCGTCATCGTCGGTGCCAACTTCGACATTACGGCCTGGCGCACCGCCGAACAGGCAGCCGAGCAGGCCAGCGCCGCCAAGTCGCAGTTCCTCGCAAGCATGAGTCACGAGATCCGCACGCCACTCTCAGGCGTGATCGGCACCCTGCGCCTGTCGCTGATGGATGACAGCCTCGCCCCCGAGACCCGCAACTACCTGGAGACCAGCCTTTCGAATGCTGAGTCGCTGCTGACCATCATCAGCGACATCCTCGATTTCTCGAAGATCGAAGCGGGCCAGCTCAAGCTCGAGCACATCGATTTCAACCTCTTCACCCATGTGCGCGACTGCGTACAGATCTTCCAGGCGCACGCGGCCAGCCGCAGCCTCGCTTTCCGCCTCGACTTCGCCCCGGGCACGCCCGAAGTGCTGCGCGGCGACCCCACGCGCATCCGCCAGGTGATCAGCAACCTCGTCGGCAACGCCGTCAAGTTCACCGAGACAGGCTCTGTCAGCGTGCTGCTGCAGTCACCTGGCATCAACAACGGGCGCCACCACATCGTCTGCGAAGTCCGCGACACCGGTATCGGCATCCCCAAGGAAGCGCTCGAACGCCTGTTCCAGAAATTCCAGCAGGCCGACGTCTCCACCACTCGCCGCTTCGGCGGCACAGGCCTCGGGCTGGCCATCTGCAAGCAGCTTGTCGAAGCCATGGGCGGCCTCATCCACGTCGAGAGTCAGGAAGGCGTGGGCACCACCTTCCGCGTCGAGCTCTGGCTGGAGCCCGGCCAGAAGATCGTGGAAGCCAACGCACCGCTGATCCCCCATCCGCGCAAGATCCGCATCCTGTGTGCCGAAGACGTGCCGGTCAATCAGCTCATCGTACGCACCCAGCTGGCCCACATGGGCCACCCCGTTGATATCGTCGAGGACGGCCTGGCGGCCATCGAAGCTCTCGCCAGCGATGACTATGACCTCGTGCTCATGGACGGCCGCATGCCCCGCATGGACGGCCCGGAAGCCGTACGCGCCATTCGCGCTGGCGGCCTCGACGACATCCGGGTGCGCAACCCGCGCATCCCCATCGTGGCCCTGACCGCGAACGCCAGCGAAGAGGACAAGCAGAAGACCCTCGCTGCGGGAATGGACGAATACCTCACCAAACCCGTGTCGGAGCGCGATCTGCACGCCGTCATAGCACGTGTCATCGCGCGCATCGAAAGCGAAGCCCCGGCCGCCTCCGCAGAACGCCCCGACTGAGCCTGCGGGGCAAGCCTTCGCGGCCTGCTAAAATGGCGGACTTTCGATTTTCACGCACGATTCCGCCATGGCCTTGCCCGAGAAGTACGACCACACCGCCACCGAAAAAACCGCCCAGCAGTACTGGGACAAGACCGACGCGTTCCGCGCCGTCGAGGACACGGCAAAACCCAAGTACTACTGCCTGTCCATGTTCCCGTACCCGTCCGGGAAGCTGCACATGGGCCACGTGCGTAACTACACCATTGGCGACGTGCTCACCCGCTTCCACAAGATGCGTGGCTACAACGTCATGCAGCCCATGGGCTGGGATGCCTTCGGCCTGCCTGCCGAAAACGCGGCCATCGCCAACAAGGTGCCGCCGGCGCAGTGGACCTACTCCAACATCGAATACATGAAGGGCCAGCTCAAGTCGCTGGGCTTCGCCATCGACTGGAGCCGCGAGCTCGCCACCTGCAAGCCCGACTACTACAAGTGGAACCAGTGGCTGTTCCTGCGCATGCTCGAAAAAGGCATCGCCTACAAGAAAACCCAGACCGTGAACTGGGACCCGGTCGACCAGACCGTGCTCGCCAATGAGCAAGTGATTGATGGCCGCGGCTGGCGCACCGGTGCGGTGGTCGAGAAGCGCGAGATTCCCGGCTACTACCTCGCCATCACGCAATACGCCGAAGAACTGCTCGGCGACCTCGATACGCTGGAGAACTGGCCCGAACGCGTGCGCCTCATGCAGGCCAACTGGATCGGCAAGAGCACCGGCGTGCGCTTCGCCTTCCCGCACGACATCAAGGATGAGAGCGGTTCGCTGATCAACGACGGCAAGCTGTGGGTGTTCACAACCCGCGCCGACACCATCATGGGCGTCACCTTCTGCGCCGTCGCCGCCGAGCACCCGCTCGCCACGCACGCCGCGAAGAACAATCCGGAACTCGCCGCCTTCATCCAGAAGTGCAAGAGCGGTTCGGTGATGGAAGCCGACATGGCGACCATGGAAAAGGAAGGCCTGCCGACCGGCCTCTTCGTCACGCACCCGCTCACCGGCGAACAGGTTGAAGTGTGGGTCGGCAACTATGTGCTGATGAGCTACGGCGATGGCGCAGTGATGGCCGTGCCCGCGCATGACGAACGCGACTTCGGCTTCGCGAAGAAATACAACTTGCCGATCAAACAGGTCATCGCCGTCGGCGACAAAATCTTCTCCACCGATGCCTGGCAGGAGTGGTACGGCGACAAGGAACACGGCGTCACCATCCACTCCGGCAAGTACGACGGTCTCGGCTACAAAGCCGCCGTCGACGCCATCGCCGACGACCTCGTCGCGAAGAACATCGGCGAAAAGAAAACCCAGTGGCGCCTGCGCGATTGGGGCATCTCGCGTCAGCGCTACTGGGGCTGTCCGATCCCCATCATCCATTGCGATGACTGCGGCTCGGTGCCCGTGCCCGACGATCAGCTGCCCGTCGTGCTGCCCGAAGACTGCGTGCCGGATGGTTCGGGCAACCCGCTGCACAAGCGTTCCGACTTCCTCAACTGCGCCTGCCCCAAGTGCGGCAAGCCCGCGCGTCGCGAGACGGACACCATGGACACCTTCGTGGATTCCAGCTGGTACTACGCCCGCTTCGCCACGCCCGGCAATGACAAGGCCATGGTGGATGAACGTGCCGACTACTGGATGACCGTCGACCAGTACATCGGCGGCATCGAGCACGCCATCCTCCACCTGCTCTACTCGCGCTTCTGGACCAAGGTGATGCGCGACGTCGGCCTCGTGAAATACCGCGAACCCTTCTCGCGCCTGCTCACGCAGGGCATGGTGCTGAATCACATATTTTCACGTCGTTCCGACAAGACCGGCATCGAATGGTTTTCTCCCGATAGTGTTGATCTGATCCTTGATGCAAGCGGTCGCGTCACTGGCGCCACCGCCAAGCGCGACGGCCAGCCTGTCGACTACGGTGGCTACGGCACAATGTCCAAGACCAAGCTGAATGGTGTGGACCCCAATGCCATGATTGAACAATACGGTGCCGACACCGCGCGCTTCTTCATGATGTTCACCGCGCCGCCCGAGCAGACGCTGGAGTGGTCAGACGCCGGCATCGAAGGCTCCTACCGCTTTCTCAAGCGTGTGTGGGCTTTCGGCCATGTCTTCGCAACACAGATCCGGCCGCAACTGCCCACCACGCGCACCCTCGCCAGCACCAAGCTCGACGACAAGCTCGCCAGCCTGCGCCGCGAAATCCACCTCAACCTCAAGCAGGCCAACTACGACCTCGGCAAGCAGCAGTTCAACACCGTGGCCTCGTCGTGCATGAAGATGCTCAACGCGCTTGAAAAGGCGCCACGCGATTCCGCCATCGCGGCGGAAGTCATCGAAGAGTGCTTCGGCATCCTGCTGCGCGTCCTCTCGCCCATCACCCCGCACATCACCCACACGCTGTGGGCCGATCTGGGCTATGGCGAAGACATCCTGCAAGCCGCCTGGCCCGAACCGCTCGACGCCGCGCTCGCGCAGGACGAGATCGAACTCGTCGTGCAGGTGCTGGGCAAGACACGCGGCTCGGTGAAGGTGCCGGCCGGCGCCGACAACAAGGCCATCGAAGCGCTGGCAATTGCGTCAGAAGCCGCGCAAAAGTTCATGGAAGGCAAGCCCGCGAAGAAGGTGATCGTGGTGCCGGGCCGACTCGTGAATATCGTGGTGTGAGCCCATTTACCACCACCAACGCCGTCATTCCCGCGAAGGCGGGAATCCAGCGGCGTTAAATCGCTGTCAGCTTTGACGGTGTGCGGAAAGTCACTGGATTCCCGCCGCCCCTCTCCCCCAACCCCTCTCCCGCTAGCGGGAGAGGGGACCGCAGTGCGGCTACGCCACCCGTAAAGCTGGCGGGAATGACGATGCAAACGCTCGCGCTTGCCTCAAACGGCTCCGCGATGCTGACTGCGCTGCGGTGTATCCACGAGCACTTGAGACTGCTCGCCCGCGTGCCGGTCGGGCCCGATAGCCGCAAGGTAGGTCACTAGTGCGAGCAGGCTCAGCACGGCCAGCAGCAAGGCCACGCCGGCGTATGAGAGGCCGCCACTGAGCAGCAGCGAGACCATCACCGGTGCCAGTGCCTTGGCGAAGAACGAGGGCTGGGCCAGCCGCCCCATCAGCGCGCCGTAATCCTCGCGCCCGTACAACTCTGCGGGCACGTTGCCGCGCACTATTGTTGTTACCCCATTCGCCGCGCCATAGACCAGCGCGAACACCCAGGGCACCCAGCCCGCTGCGCCGGCCTGCCACAAGAGCAGCATGGCCCCGGCGGTGAGCATGAAGGTGACTACGCCCACTCGCGTCGCAGCCACGCGGCGCGCGAAAACGAATTCCATGATGCGCCCGGTCACCTGCATGGGGCCGATGAGCGCAGCGATCCACACCGCGTCGGCCACCGAAGCTGTCGCCTCGCTGAGTGCCGCCACGATGTGCGCGCCAATCGCCGAGAACACGAAAGCATTGAGTGCAAATGCGATGCCCAGCCAAAGCAGACTGCGCGGCATGGCGACGCGGGCACGCAGGGCCGCCGAATCTCGCTCGGCTTGTGTGCGCAGCTGGGCACGCGGCAGTGCCCAGCGGTGCAGCGGAAAGCACATGAACAACTGCAGGGCTGCGAAGCTGATGAGTGCCACGCGCCAGTCGAACGCACTATGCAGACGCCAGGCCAGCGGCCAGAAAGCCGTGCTGGCCAGACCACCGAACAGCGTGAGCGCCGTCAGCGCACTGCGGTAGCGCGTGCCCGAGAGCTGACTGAGCGCGGGAAACGCAGCGTCATACAGGGTGGCCGACATTGCCGCCCCGGCGAGCAGCCAGCCGACGATGAACAAGGGCAGCGCAGGCGCCAGCGCGATGATCAGCAGCGACGCCGCCGCCAGCACCGAGCCCGCTGCTAGCACGGCACGCCCGCCGAAGCGGTCGATGGCGCGACCCGCATGCGGCGCGCACAGCCCGGATACGACGAGCGCCGCCGAGAAGGCACCGAACACCCAGCTCACATCGCACTGCAGGCTGTCTGCCATCGGCTTGGCGAGCACGGCAACACTGTAATAGAGGCTGCCCCAGCCGATGATCTGCGTGAGGCCCAGCGCGCAGACGATGCGGATCAGCACTGCGTTCATTCAGTCATCTGCCTGGCAAGCTTCGTCGGGCAGGGCCCCTGCCGTTGCCACAAGACGCAGCTTTCATCGACGTCATTCCCGCGAACGCGGGAATCCACAGGGCCTTCGCGCGAGCGAAGGCAGTTTCGTTGGAGGCCCGGAATGCAGCGTCGAGTAAAAGCTCTCGCCTGCGGCTCGCCTCTGGATTCCCGCGTTCGCGGGAATGACGGTATCGGACGTAAAGGGGCTCGTTCGGAAAGTGGTTGCCCATGAGCGTCAGTACAGCGTGGCTTTCTGCCGCGCCGGCAAGGCGCGGTCGTAGGCCTCGCCATCGAACGAGCCTTCACCCATGGCAGCGAGAATCTGGCCAGCGCTGGGCAAACCCGCAGGCAGGCTCGCAGGCTGCCACAGCTGCGAACGCGCGATGGCACGCGCGCACTGGAAATAGACGTTCTCAACGTGAATGCGCAGCACGCACTTGGGCAGCTTGCCCTGCATCGCACAGCGCTCCAGTAACTCGGGCGCCACGCTGATTTCGGCACGGCCGTTCACACGCAGCGTCTCGCCGAGGCCAGGAATCAGGAACAGCAGCGCACAGCGCGGGTCAGCGATCAGGTTGCGCAAGGTGTCGAGGCGGTTGTTGCCGCGTCGCTCCGGCAGCAGCAGGGTGCGCTCGTCGAGTACCTGAACGAAACCTGCCGGATCGCCACGCGGCGACACATCCAGCTCGGCACCGTTGCTCGTTGCCAGCGCCACGAAAGACGAAGCGGCAATGAGCTGCTGGTAAAGCGGATGCAGCCAGTCGATCTGCTTGCGCAGCGAGGCTTCGCCGGGCGTGTCGAACAGGGCGAGCAACTGCTCAAGGGTCTGGATACGGTGGGGATCGTCTGTCTGGTTCATCATCGCCGCCTCACGTGCTGTCGGACCAATAGCCATCATGCATTCTGTACCGTCGTTCCCGCGAAGGCGGGAACCCAGTGGCGTTCGTAAAGTCGCTGGATTCCCGCCTTCGCGGGAATGACGGCGACGTGCCCACACTGCGTCAGGCCGGGTAGTTCGCCGCAAACACCTGCCGCCCCGCCACCCAGGTGCCACTCACCGCCGCCTGCCCGCCAGGATGCGCCACACTGATCAGGTCGGCGCGCTTGCCCACCGCGATCTCACCGCGATCCGTGAGGCCGGCGGCGCGTGCCGGGCCAAGTGTTACCAGGCGTGCTGCATCGTGCAGGGCCAGGCCGTCGCGCTGCACGAGGCTGGCGACAGCGGCGAGCATGGTGGCCGGCGCATAGTCGGCACACAGGCAATCGCAGACACCGGCGGCAATCGCCTCGAAGGCGCGCATGTTGCCGCTCTGGCTGCCGCCACGCATCACGTTAGGGGCGCCGAGAATCGTTGCGAGGCCCGCCTCGTGTGCGGCGCGCGCCGTGTCGAGATTGATCGGGAATTCGCTCATCGTCGCCCCCAGCTCCTTCATGGTCGCGACACGCAGCGGATCATCGTCGTCATGGCTCGCCGTCGGCACGCCCAGCTCACGCGCCTTGGCCATAACCGCCAGCACACGCTCATCAGCCGTCTCACGCGCGCGGCGCTTCTCTTCGGCAATCTGCTCGGCCGCCTCGCGACTGCTGCCGTGGTTGCCCATCATGTAGGCCACATAGGTTTCGAGATGCTTGAACTGCCCCTGCCCCGGCGTGTGATCCATGATCGACAGCAGGTCCACGCCGCCCTCGTCGAGCAGCGTGAGGATGTAGGGCATGGCCGTGATGTCGGTGATCTCGTAGCGCACGTGGATGCGGTTATCGACCAGCTCGTTCGCCTTGAAGCGCTTGACCGCGCGCACCAGATCAGCCGCCGTATCGTTGTTGCGCACGCCCCACTCGGCATGCGCGAAAGACATCGCGTGGTACGGCGTGGTGATGCCTGCAGCGGCGTTGCGGCGGTCGATGTTCAGACACGCGAAGTCCTGCGGAAAAAGCACGCGCGAACGCGGCTCGGCTTCCTTCTCGATGGCATCGCAGTGCAGGTCGACCATGCCGGGCATCAGCCACTGGCCAGCGAGATTGATCTCGGTCGCGCCCGACACCTGTTCGGGATTGATGGCACGGATCAGGCCTTCGTCGACGAGCACGGCAGCGTCTTCGAGCACCTGATCGTCGAGCACGACGCGGGCGTGGGTCAGGTATTGCTTCATGGTTCGGGCCTCAGGCGGCAAGCGCGGTGACGGGTTGAATGGCGAGGCGGCGGGTGGCAACGGCATCGCGCACCTCGGCATCGTGGAAGATGCCGACGATGGCCGTGCCTGCCGCGCAGCGCTGGCGGATCAGGTCGATCACGACGGCACGGTTGATCGCATCCAGCGAGGCGGTCGGCTCGTCGAGCAGCATGATGGGGCGCGCCGCGATGAAGCCGCGCGCGATGTTGATGCGCTGCTGCTCGCCACCCGAGAACGTGGCCGGCGGCAGCTGCCACAGGCGCTCGGGCAGGTTGAGCTGCGCCAGCAGTGCCGCCGCCTTGTCGCGTGCCACGGACCTGTCTTCGCCCAACGCCAGCAGCGGCTCGGCGACGATATCGAGCGACGACACGCGCGGGATCACGCGCAGGAACTGGCTCACATAGCTGATCGTCGTGCGGCGCAGTTCGATGATCTGCTGCGGTGTGGCGCGCACGATGTCGCGCATCGCGCCCGTCGCGGCATCGCGCACCAGGATGCTGCCGCTTGCGGCGAGGTAGTTCGCATACAGGCAGCGCAACAGCGTGCTCTTGCCCGCGCCCGAGGGGCCATCGAGCACCACGCATTCGCCTGCAGCGACCTCGAAGGAGATCGCTTCGAGCACGGGGATGCGCACACCACCCTGGGTGTGCAGGGTGAAGGCCTTGGTGAGGGCGTCGACTTTGATCTGGGTTGTGTGGGTCATGTGCATGCTCACTCAAACACCGTCATTCCCGCGCAGGCGGGAATCCAGCGGCGTTTGAAAAGTCACTGGATTTCCGCCTTCGCGGGAATGACGATCAATAACGTTCACGCCGCCAGCACCGAAGAAACCAGCAACTGCGTGTAGGGATGCTGCGGGTCATCCAGCAGCTGATCGGTGAGGCCCGACTCGACGATGCGCCCGTCCTTCATCACGATCAGGCGATGCGCCAGCAGGCGCGCCACGGCCAGATCATGCGTGACGAGGATGACAGCAATGTGCAGCTCAGCCGCGAGGCCGCGCAGCAGGTCGAGGAAGCGCGCCTGCACGGACACGTCCAGCCCCGCCGTCGGCTCGTCCATGAACACCAGGCGCGGATGCGTCACGAGGTTGCGCGCAATCTGCAGGCGCTGCTGCATGCCGCCCGAGAACGAGGTCGGCGCATCGTCAAGCCGCGTCGCATCGATCTCGACACGCTGCAGCCAGTCCAGCGCCACCTCGCGGATGCTGCCGTAGTGACGGCTGCCGACCGCCATCAGGCGCTCGCCGATGTTGGCGCCGGCCGAGACACGCATGCGCAAGCCGTCGCGCGGGTTCTGCCGCACGAAGCCCCAGTCGGTGCGCCACAACTCGCGCAACGCTGCATCCGACAGCGTCGCCAGATCGGTGGCACCGCGATCTTTCAGGTCATAGATCACCTGCCCCGCATCGGGCCGCAGCTGGAAGGCCAGGGTGTTCAGAAGGGTCGACTTGCCCGAGCCGGATTCGCCGGCGATGCACAGCACTTCGCCGGGATAGAGGTCAAAGCTGACCTGCTCGCAGCCGATGCGGCGGCCGTAGTGCTTGGCGAGATTGCGGACTTGCAGGAGTGGATTCGTTGGCTTCATTGTGCACACCCAGAATCCTTGAACCACAGAAGCATAGAGGCACAGAGGAAAAACCGCGCCGTCATTCCCGCGAAGGCGGGAATCCAGCGTCGTGCGCGCACCAAAGTCACTGGATTCCCGCCTTCGCGGGAATGACGAAATTGTGGGGGCTTCACGGCTTCGGCTTTCTGTGTGCCTCTGTGCCTCTGTGGTAAATGCATTTTGATCACGACGCCATCTCCCCCTTGTGCCCCGCCGCCTGCCGCGTGCCGCAGTACTCGGTGTCGGAACAGACGAACATGCGCTCGCCCTTGTCGTCGAGAATGATCTCGTCGAGGTAGGCATCCGTCGCGCCGCACAGCGCGCAGGGCTGCTCCCAGCGCTCGATGGCAAACGGGTGATCGTCGAAGTCCAGCGAGCGCACATCGGTGTAAGGCGGCACAGCGTAGACGCGTTTCTCGCGGCCAGCGCCGAAAAGCTGCAGGGCGGGGTTGCGGTGCATTTTCGGGTTGTCGAACTTCGGGATCGGAGAGGGCCGCATCATGTAGTGACCGTTCACGATCACCGGGTAGTCGTAGGTGGTGGCGATGCGGCCGTGACGCACGATGTCTTCGTAGAGCTTGACGTGCATGGCGCCGTACTCGCGCAGCGCGTGCATGGTGCGCGTCTCCGTCTCGCGCGGCTCCAGCCAGCGCAAAGGCTCGGGGATGGGTACCTGGTAGACGAGGATCTGCCCTTCGGCCAAAGGCGTTTCGGGGATGCGGTGGCGCGTCTGGATCATCGTCGCCTCGCGCGTCTTCTCTGTCGTCGCGACACCCGTGACCTTGCGGAAGAAGTTGCGGATATTCACCGCATTGGTCGTGTCGTCCGCGCCCTGGTCGATGACCTTCAACACATCGCGCTGACCGATCACCGAGGCGGTCACCTGGATGCCGCCCGTTCCCCAGCCATAAGGCAAAGGCATCTCGCGGCTGCCGAAGGGCACCTGGTAGCCGGGGATGGCGACAGCCTTGAGCAGCGCGCGGCGGATCATGCGCTTGGTGTGCTCGTCGAGGTAGGCGAAGTTGTAGCCGGCTGCTTGCGACGCAGGCGTGGTGTTCCAGTCCTGATCGTTGCCGGGTGTCGTGACGTGCATCATTCTTCGTCTCCTTCGTAGGCCTCGGCCACGCCAGACCCCGGCGCCTCTCCGGCTGCCCTCACCCCATCCCCTCTCCCGCCGGGAGAGGGGCCACCGTAGCCCTCTCCCGGCGGGAGAGGGTGGCGCGTAGCGCCGGGTGAGGGCTGCTTGTTCTCCGCCCGGGAATCGTCAGTGCTCATCCACTCCGCACGCAACCGACGCAGCAGCTCCAGATTGGTCTGGAAGTCCACGTAGTGCGGCAGCTTCAAGTGCTGCACGAAGCCCGAGGCCTCGACGTTGTCGCTGTGATAGAGCACGAATTCCTCGTTGTTGGCCGGCATGTCAGTGCCTTCGCCGAACTCGCCGGCGCGCAATGCGCGATCTACCAATGCCATCGCCATCGTCTTGCGCTCGGCATGCCCGAAGGCCAGCCCGTAGCCGCGCGTGAACTGCGGCGCGGCAGTCGCCGAACCTTCGAAGTCATTGATGAGCTGGCACTCGGTCAGCTCGACTTCGCCAATCTCCACCGCAAAGCCCAGCTCTTCGACGAACACCTCCACCGGCACGGCGCCGAAACGGATCTCCGCAGCGAAGGGGTGTGTGGTCGAGTAGCCACGCTGCGTCGAGTAGCCCATGGCCAGCAAGAAGCCCTCGTCACCGCGTGCGAGGTTCTGCAGACGCGTGCTGCGATTGGTCGGGAACAGCAGGGGCTCACGCGTCAGATCGAAAGGTGCAGCGTCGCCCTCGGGAATGCGCGTCGCTTCGAGCAGGCCTTCGCTGGCCAGCAGGTCGGTGACGCGTGGTGCAGCGATGGGCGCCCCTTCGCTGTGCGACTCGGCAACCAGCGGGCCACTCTCGTCGAGCAGGCTGAAGTCCAGCAGGCGCTGCGTGTAGTCATAGGTCGGGCCGAGAATCTGTCCACCGGGCAGATCCTTGAAGGCCGAGGAGATGCGCCGCTCAATGCGCATGCGGCCGGTGTCGAGCGGCACGCTGTCCGCCAGACGCGGCAACGTGGTGCGATAGGCACGCAGCAGGAAAATGGCTTCGATGAGATCACCACTCGCCTGCTTGATGGCCAGCGCGGCGAGGTCTTCGTCGTACAGCGAGCCCTCGGTCATCACACGCGCCACGGCGAGACGCAGCTGCTGCTTGATCTGCGCGATGGAGAGTTCGGCCACACCCGCATCGCCACGCCGCGCGCGCGCCAGCAGCTCGTGTGATTGCTCGATGGCGCGTTCGCCACCTTTGACGGCTACGTACATGATCAGATCTCCACGATGCTCGTGCGCGGCAAACCCATGATGCGGTCGCCACAACTGAAGACGATGTCCACGCCCAGCGGAAAGCCTGCGCGATTCTGCTGCACAAAGGCAGTGGTCTGCGCCGTCCAGCCCGCCACGCTGATGCTGCGCGTGCTTTCGATACCCGGGCCACGCAGCGTGATCGGCCCGCCCTCGGCCAGCTCAGACACTTCGATCAGCAGGGTCGCCGAGCGATCCGGATAGGCCGGATCGCCCAGACGCAGCGTATCCAGATCGGGTAGCGCGGCCAGCCCGTCAAGCACCACGAAATGCGCGTCGCTCAGGCCAGCCGTCAGCGGGCAGCCACAGTGAAAGCGCAGGTAGTGCCCGGCCGCGCCGTCGCGCAAGGCAGGCGCCAGCCACACGGGGGTGTCGTAATCCGCCAGCGCCAGCAGCATCGCGGCGCGTGCGACCGACAGCCCGGCCGGCGGCGTGATGGCCGCAGGCATCACCCGCACGCGACCCGGCTGCGAAAGCGCATCGAGCACGCAGCGGAATGCCGCCTGCGCCTCGTGCACCGGCTCGGCGAAACCCGGCTGCATATGGGCGAGATCAAGTTCGGTCACAGTGTTCATCAGTCGGAACCTCGCACCAAGGTGAAGAAATCGACCTTACTGGCCGCCACCTCGGCGGCGCGCTGCGCATGGCGCGCACGCTCGGCGCTCGCGAGCACATCCAGCACCTCGCTGTTCACGTGTGCGGCCGAGTCGGGCCGCTGCAGCAGCGCATCGCACAGCGCAATGTATTCGGCATGCTGCGCGGCACGCCCGCGCACCGTGCCCACCCCTACCGTGCCATCCGCAAGGCGCAAGGTGCAACGCGTCAGCGTCGCCTCACCCAGGTTGAACTGCTCGCCATTGCCGCCAATGCGGGCACGCAGCATCACCATGCCGGTCTGCGGCTTGCGCAGCCAGGTGTGCGCGGGCAGCTCGCACACCGCTTGCAGGCGCTGCATGCGGGCGGCCAGGTCGGCCAGCGGTGCGCGCGCCAGCAGACCGAGCGCCTGCCTGCGCGGTGAATCGTTTTCAGTGGAAGCCGCCTGGGCGCTCATGACAGTCCTGTCGTCGACATTCGTTTAAACGTATAGACAACCTTGCCGCGACTGCGGCGTGTGTTGCCGTGAGCGCATTCTTGCGGACCTTCATGAAACTTTCGTGAAAGGCCTCTAATCTCTGAGCCCTTCACGCAACCCGCAGCACAACGGAAAGCCCATGACACTGGAAAGAGGCAACGGCGTCGCAGTCTGGCGCCAGATCGAGGCAGCCCTCGTCGACGACATCCGCCAGCAGCACTTCGCCCCCGGCGAGCGTCTACCCAACGAAAGCGAACTGGCCGAGCGATTCGGCGTGAACCGCCACACCGTGCGCCGCGCGCTGGGCGTGCTGGAGCGCGGCGGCCTGATCCGCGTCGAGCAAGGGCGCGGCACCTTCGTGCAGGACTACGCCATCGACTACACCATCGGCCGCCGCACCCGCTTCTCGCAGAACCTCGAGAACGTGGGCCTCGCCGCCAGCATGGAAATGCTGCGCACGAGCGAACTGCCCGCATCGAGCGAGATCGCCAAGGCACTGGGCCTCAAGCGCGGCGCGCGTATCGTGCAGGTGGTGACCGTGGGTCGTGCCGAAGGCCGGCCGATCAATGTTGCGAGCAGTCACTTCCCGGCCGCGCGCTTCGCCGGCATTGCCGAGCGCGTGCGCGAAACCGGCTCGATCACGCAAGCCTTGCGCGAGTTCGGTATAGACGACTACACGCGCGGCACGACCCGCGTCACCGCGCGCCTGCCAGACGAAGAAACGGCACGCCTGCTCTCGCAACCGAAAACACGCCCGGTGCTGCAGGTCGAATCCATCAACCTCGATGCCGATGGTGAACCCATGCAGTACTCGGTAGCCAACTTCTCGGGTGACTGGGTGCAGCTGGTGTTTGATCCGGGCGCGCTGCTCTGACGGTGCATTTTCCCGAATCAGCAAACCACCTGCATGTCGTCATTCCCGCGAAGGCGGGAATCCAGCGTCGTTCGGCCGCCTCCCACAGCCCCTGAATTGCCGCCTCCGCGCACCGCTGCTCGTGGAAGATTTCGGCCTTGATTCTGGCCCTCACCCCAACCCCTCTCCCGTCGGGAGAGGGGCTCATCAACCCTCACCATTAGGGAGAGGGTGGCGCGAAGCGCCGGGTGAGGGCCGCTGCCATGAAGTTCGAAAAGATCAACAGTGATCGAGTCGTCTACACGAATCTGTAAACTGGCCGAGCTAGGCTGCCAGCACTTTCACCACGGGCAAACCCATGTCGACCATTGAGAATCTCGCACTGCGCGGGGGCCAGACGCTGCGCCCCGACCACAGCTGGGACGATGCCCCCCTGCATGTGGCCGCCGGCCTCATCAGCGATGCCGCCACCGCCGGCCCCTGGCTCGACACCAGTGACTGCCTGGTGCTGCCCGGCATCGTCGACTTTCACGGCGACGCCTTCGAGCGCCAGATCATGCCGCGCCCCAAGGTCAGCTTTCCGCTCGACGTAGCCTTGCTCGACACCGACCGCCAGCTCGCTGCCAACGGCATCACCACGGCCCTGCACGGCATCACGCATTCGTGGGAAGGCGGCCTGCGCGGGCGCGACACCGCCGAGGGCCTGTTCGCCGCCTTCGACACCTTGCGGCCCCGCCTGCAGGTCGACCACCGCGTCCACCTGCGCTTCGAGTGCCACAACGTCGAGGGCGAAGACGATGCCCAGCGCTGGCTGCAGTCGGGCCGCGTGAGCCTCTTGGCCTTCAACGAACACATCGACGCCATGCGCAAGCGCACCCACAAGCTGCAGGAGTACGCTGACCGCGCTGCCACCGACATCGCCGGCTTCCAGGCACGCATGGAGGCAGCCGCTGCGCGCAGCAACGAAGTGCCCGGCGTCATCGACCGACTCGCGCAGAAGGCACGCGCGCTGAACATACCGATGGCCTCGCACGACGACCACAGCATCGCCATGCGCGATGCCTTCCAGCAACGCGGCTGCCACATCTCCGAATTCCCGCTCACGCGCGAAGTCGCCGAGCATGCGCGGGCAAACCACTCGCCCGTCGTCTGCGGCGCGCCCAACGTGCTGCGCGGCGGCAGCCACATCGGCGCGCCCAGTGCCGCCACGCTGGCTGCCGAAGGCCTTTGCAGCATCCTCGCCTCCGACTACTACTACCCTGCCCCGCTGCACGCCGCCTTCAAGCTCGCCGCGCAGGGCCTGCTGCCGTTCGCGCAAGCCTGGGCACTTGTCTCACACAACCCGGCGCAGGCGCTGGCCCTGCGTGATCGTGGGCACATCGCCACAGGCCAGCGCGCCGACCTGCTGGTGGTCGACGCGCTCGACGCCACCCTGCCACGCCTTGTCGCCACCCTTGCCGCCGGGCGCATCGTCTATCTCGCTGAAGGAGCGCGCCTGCATGGCTGAACTCTCGTTCGACCTGGCCGCAGCACGCTTCGCCCTCTACTTCGCCCCCACCGCCGGCAGCGCGCACGACCGCTTCGGCACGCACTGGCTGGGGCGCGACGCCCGCACGGGCGAACGCCCTGCGCAACCCGCCGTCGCCGGCTTCACGCCCGAGCGCCTCGCTGCCCTCACCAGCGCGCCGCGCCTCTACGGCCTGCACGCCACGCTCAAGCCGCCGATGTACCTCGCCGAGGGAAGCAACCCGGCGCAACTCGAAGCCGCTGTCGCCACCATCGCCGCCGCGCACGCGCCCTTCCACTTCAACGTCGAGCTTGCGCCGCTGCACGGCTTCCTCGCCTGGGTCGCCAGCGATGCGCAAGAGCAGATCCGCGCCGTCGCCGACCAATGCGTGCGCGAGCTCGACCCCTTCCGCCGCCCGCCAGACGCCGCCGAGCTCGCGCGCCGCAGTGCCCACGGCCTGAGCCCGCGTGAGAGCGAGCTGCTGCTGCGCTGGGGCTACCCGCACGTGTTCGACCAGTTCCGCTTCCACATCACGCTCAGCGACCGCATTGACGACGCTGACGAATCGGCACGCCTGCTCGCCGCCCTGCGCGAGCACAGCGCCGCACTCGCCGACGAAGCCCTCGTCTTCGACGCGCTGGACATCTTCGTGCAGCCATCGAAGGGCGCCGAGCTCGTCCACTGGCGCCGCTTCCCGCTCGGCGCACCAGCATGAGCGGCAAGCTCATCTGCGTGGTCGGTGCCTCCGGCGTCGGCAAGGACAGCCTGCTCGCCGGCCTGCGCAGCGCGCTCACGCCAGACGACCGCATCGTCATCGCCCATCGCTACATCACCCGAGCGGCCGACGCCGGCGGCGAGAACCACATCGCGCTCAGCGAAGCCGAATTCCAGCTACGCCGCAACGCCGGCTGCTTCGCCCTGCACTGGCAGAGCCACGGCCTCCTGTACGGCATCGGCCGCGAGATCGAGCTATGGCTTGCCAGCGGCCTCAGCGTCGTCCTCAACGGCTCGCGAGGCCACCTGCCGAGCCTGCGCGAGTGCTACCCGCAGGCCCTCGTGGTCGAGATTACCGCCAGCGAATGGGTGCTGCGCGAACGCCTGCAGTCACGCGGTCGCGAGGACGCCGCAGCACTCGACGCCCGCCTCGCCCGCCACCGCGAACTGCCCCCCAGCGATGCCGACCTGCGCATTGCCAACGAGGGGCCGCTGGCCGACACCGTCGACCACCTGCTGGGCTGGGTACGTCACACCGCTGACATGTGAGCGTCAAGGCAGCGTCACAGATCGTCTATACCTTTACACGTCTCTGCCTGCCCACCACCCGGAGACACACCATGACCCTGCAACGCTTCTTTCCCGCTCTCGCTCGCTAGCAACGCAAGCGACGCCGGGCGCGCAAAGAATCGGCGGATTGAACTGGTTGAACAGTAATCCCGACCGTCAATGGAAAGTCAGTCGCTGGTACCTGGGCCAAGCAGTGAATCAGTCAGGGGCTGACGCCAGCGGTGGGCGCGGCACGAATCCGCTGATCAGCCCTTGATCGTCGAAGGCAACCTGGCAGGCGCTGCCCAGTTGCGCCTTGAGGCGGCTGCGTGCCCGTTGCACGCGCGACTTGGCGGCGGGCAGGCTGATGCCCTGCTGGCGGGCGAACTCGGCCTGGCTCATGCCCTCCAGGTCGCAGCGCACGAGTGCCTCGCGGTCCTGCGGGGCCAGTTCATTCAGCACCCGCGGCAGGCAGCTGGCGAGGCTGTCGACGGTGGCGATCTCTTCGATCTCGGCTGGCAGATCATCAGGCAGCGGCAAGCTGGCGCGCTCGCGGCGGAAGTGATCGCTGAGCGCATTGCGCGTCACCTCGAACAGCCAGGCACGCGCATTGGCAATCTCGCAGAATTGGCTGCCCTGGCGCATGGCCTTGAGGAACACATCCTGCAGCAGATCTTCGGCCAGCGCTGCGTCGTGGCCGTGATGCAGCAGCCAGCCACGCAGCTCGCGTTCGTGGGCGTGCCAGGCATTCATCAGACAGCTCATCTCACCCCCGGAACGATGAACAGAACCGGGCCAGTATGCATGGGCCTGATGCACTGCTACGCCACTTTGCGCAAACACCCGACAGATCGCCCCTTGCCCGAAGCGTTGCGCCAGCAAGGCAAAGGTCAGAACCAGCTCTCAACCTTGGCGCGCGCCGGCACACCGCCGGCATGCACCACGACATCATCAATGACCACGCCCGGCGTGCTCATGATGCCGTAGCGCATGATGTCCTCGATCTTCTCGACTTTCTCGAGCCTGATCTCGGCGCCATGAGTCGCCGCGACTTCCTCGATCAGCGCGGTCGTGTTTTTGCAATTGGCACAGCCCGTGCCGAGTACCTTGACGTTCTTCATGGTGTTTCTCCTAGAGCACTGCATTGAGGACGTAGCCGACGAGCAGGATGCCGCTCGCGACAACGCCGATGAAGGTTGCGATCAGGCGCAGCTTGAGCACCTTGCGCAGGATGATCATCTCGGGCAGCGACAGCGCGATCACGCTCATCATGAACGCCAGCACCGTGCCCAGCGCCGCGCCCTTGGCCAGCAGCGCCTGCACGATGGGGATGACGCCTGCCGCGTTGGTGTACATCGGAATACCGATGATCACGGCCAGCGGCACCGACCACCAGGCGTCCTTGCCCATGAACGAAGCCATGAAGTCGGCCGGCACATAGCCGTGGATGAGCGCACCGATTGCGATGCCGCCGAGGATCCAGGGCCACACCCGGCCGACGATCTCGCGCACCGAGGCAAAGCCGGCCTCGATACGCTCGCCCAGCGTCAGCGGTGCATCATCCACACTGGCCGATACCTTCGGCATGTTGCGCACCCAGTCCTCCAGGTGGGCCTCCATTTTCAGGCGACCGATGATCCAGCCCGACACGATGGCAACCAGCAGGCCAAGGCCGAGGTAGAGGCATGCCACCTGCCAGCCGAACATGCCGAACAGCAGGGTGAGCGCCACTTCGTTGACCATGGGCGCCGAGATCAGGAACGAGAAGGTCACGCCCAGCGGCACACCGGCCTGCACGAAGCCGATGAACAGCGGCACGGCCGAGCACGAGCAGAATGGCGTGACGATGCCAAGGCTGGCGGCCATCACATTGGCTACGCCTTCACTGCGCCCGGCCAGCAAGGCGCGCGTGCGCTCGGGCGTGAAGTACGAATTGATCATGCCCATCACGAACACGATGCCGGTGAGCAGCATCAGCACCTTGGGCGTGTCGTAGAGGAAGAACTCGACTGCCCCGGCGAGATGGCTGCCTGGCGCAAGTGGCAGCGTGGCCACCAGCGCTGCGGCAATCGGCTGCAGCGGCCAATAGAGGGCAAACCAGCCCAACGTGGCCAGCGCGAGAAACGCGACGGGCTGACGCCGGGGCCACTGACGGAGGAGAAGGAGTGTTGCGCTCATGCCCGGTAGACGCGGGCCCCTGCAAAAGGATGCAGGCAGGCGCGCAAATTCTCAGGGCTGGTCGACGTACTTCGCGAGAAAGCGCCGCATGTCGCGCAGGTCGTCCATGTGCTCCACCAGCGTGGCGTGGTCCCAGTCCCACCATGCGGTCTGCTCTACCGCCTCGGCTATGGCGCGTGCAAAGCGTGGGCGGATGGGTTTGGCGGGGTTGCCGGCGACGATGGTGTAGGCAGGAACGTCGCGCGTGACGATGCTTCCGCTGCCAACCACGGCGCCATTGCCGATGCGCACACCGGGCATGATGACGGAGCCGTGGCCGATCCAGGTGTCGTGGCCGATGGTGACGCGCTGCAGGCGGCGCCAGTGGAAGAGCTCGGCATCGTCTTCGCCAATACCGTACATGCTGGCGCGGTAGAGGATGTGGTGCTGGCATGGGCGCTCGGTGGGGTGTGCTGTCGGGCCGATGCGCACCATGGAGGCGATGTTGGCGAACTTGCCGATGTCGGCGGCCATCACGTCGCCGTGGTGGCCGATGTAGCTGTAGTCGCCAAAGCTGCTGTGCTCGATGCGGCAGGAGGCGCCGATCTCGGTATAGCGGCCGAAGTGACTGTCGCGGATGATGGCGTCGGGCGCGATGCTGGGCGCTTCGCTGAGGCGCACTGGCGGCGGCAGGTTGTGGGCGGCGACGTAGGTATTCATTCAGGTGCTCATTCAGCGAGCGCTTCGGCGCGAGTGTCGATGTGGAAGCTGTAGCCATGACGCGCGAAGCCCATGCCGTCGTAGAAACGGTGCGCGTCGAGGCGGCGCAGGTTGCTGGAGAGGGCGAGCTTGTAGGCCCCGCGCTGCGCAGCGATCTGCATGGCGGCGCGGATCATCTCGCGGCCCAGGCCAATGCCGCGAAACGCGGGGCGGATGACGACGGCTTCGATGATGGCTTCGCTGGCAAGGTCGTGCGCGAAGACGGGGAAGACGATCATGCTGAGGCTGCCGATCACTTCGCCATCGCGCTCGGCGAAGTAGCACTGGTAGTCGGGGTAGCGATGAATGGCGCGCCAGGTGGCCTGCAGGCGTTCGAGCGGCAGGGGTGGCGTGCCATCAAGTTCGGCGAGCAGTGTGCCGAGCAGGGGCAACTCGTCTTCGCGCACGGGGCGCAAGCTGAGTGCTTGCGTCGATGGCTGCGTCATGCGGCGTTTGCCATCTCGCGCGCGTGGCGCAGGAAGTGGGCGAGCGGCGGCGTGGGCAGGCCGGGAACCTTGGCGAGATCATCATAGCGGCGCAGACGCATGGCCTCCTGTGCAAAGGACAGTGCGGCAAAGGCTGTGGCTTCGGCCGTGTTGTAGATGCCGCCCTGCAGGGCCAGCGTGTGCTGCGAGGCGGGCGACAGGCTGGCGTGGTATGCCGGGTCAACAGCGCATAGGTAGCGCTTGGCCGCGACATGCAGGCGAATGGGCTCGATGACGGCCTCGCCCAGCCAGTCGATGAAGGGGCCGGGGATGTCCTGGTGGCGCCGGTCTTCGCTCATGCTCTCCTGGATCAGCAGGTGGCCGAGGTCGTGCAGCAGCGCGGCGAGGATGAGGCTGGGCGGCTCACCCGCCTGCTCGGCGAGCTGCGCACACTGCAGGGCGTGTTCGAGTTGCGAGACGGCCTCGTCGCCGTACCAGGTGGCGCCCTGGCGTTCGAACACGGCCTGGATGTCTTCAATGGTGAGTCGTTGGTTCATGGTGCGGGCTCAGAGCAAGGCCTTGCGCAGGCGGGATGAGAGGATGTCGATCACCGTCACGAAGGCGATGATGATGAGCATGACGGTAGTGGTCTGGGCGTACTGGAAGCTGCGGATCACTTCGTAGAGGATGACGCCGATGCCGCCCGCGCCGACCATGCCGACCACGGAGGCCGAGCGCACGTTCGACTCGAAGCGGTAGAGCGCGTACGACACCCACAGCGGCACGACCTGCGGGATGACGCCGTAGACGATCTCTTCGAGCGCATTGGCGCCGGTGGCACGAATGCCTTCGACGGGGCGCGGGTCGATGGACTCGACGGCTTCAGAAAACAGTTTGGCGAGAATGCCGGTGGTATGCACCCACAGGGCGAGCACGCCGGCGAACGGCCCGAGGCCGACGGCCACGATGAAGAGCATGGCGAAGACCATCTCGTTGATGGCGCGGGCGGCGTCCATGAGGCGGCGCACCGGTTGATGCACCCACCATGGCGTGATGTTGGACGAGCACAGCAGCCCGAAGGGAATGGCGCACACGACGGCCAGTGCCGTGCCCCACACGGCAATCTGCACGGTGACCAGCATCTCGCTGACGTAGATGCGCCACTCGCGGAAATCCGGCGGGAAGAAATCCTTCATGTAGGTGGCCATGTTGCCGGAGTCGGCAAACAGGGCCATGGGGCGCATGTCAGCGCCCTGCCACGATGCGGCCAGCACGGCGAAGAGCAGACCCCACACGATGAGGCTGGCCAGCGAGGCGCGCGGCGGCATGTTCTGCAGCGATGGCTGCGGGGCTGTGGGCGGTGCAGCGGGCGCGGCAAGCGTAGTGTTGGACATGATCGTGACCTGCGGACCGGCAATGGCCGGCACCTGGACGGTGCCGGCCCTGCTCAGCTACGCGATGAGTGGAATGCGACTGGCGGATTACTTCGCCGAGGCCAGCGAGGTGTTGAGCGCGGCGAGCTTCTTGTCGATCTCGGCGATGCGCGCTTCCTTGTCGGCGGCGGCGAGGTTGGCGTCGGCTTCGATCTTGAGCTTTTCCTTGGCGAGTTCGAGCTGGCGGATCGGCACGAGCTGGGTGTTGGAAGAGTTCTTGAAGAGGCCGTAGGTCAGCTTGTTGAGGCGCGCCATCTCCAGCTTGCCCTGGTCGTTGGTGGCGGTGCCGTAGGAGAGGAAGAACTCTTTCACCTTCTTCTTCATGTCGGCATTCAGATCGGCACGCCACACCATGGGGTCAGCGGGGATCAGCGGCGACTTCCAGATCACGCGGATGTTCTTCGCGATCTCGGGCGAGCGCTTTTCGACCTTGTCGAGCACTTCGGTGTTGTTGGTGGCGACGTCGACCTGCTTGCTGGCCACTGCCATCAGGTTGGCTTCGTGGTTGGCTGAGCGGGCGGTCTTGAAGGCGGTTTTCGGGTCGACCTTGTTGAGGGCGAACACGTAGTAACCCGGCACGGCCGTGCCCGAAGTGGAGTTGGGGTCACCGAGGCCGAAGTTGATGTTCTTGGCATTCTTCAGCACATCGTCGAGCGTCTTGTAGGGGCTGTCGATGTGGGTGATAAGCAGCGACCAGTAGCCCGGCGAGCCATCGGCATAGGTGGTCTGCGCGAAGACTTCGCCACCGGCGCGGTCCACCGCTTCCATGGCCGACTTGTTACCCATCCAGGCCACGTCGACCTTCTTGAAGCGCATGGCTTCGATGATGCCGGCGTAGTCGCTGGCGAAGTAGGCCTTCACCTTGTAGCCGGTCTTCTTCTCCATATCGTCGAGGATGGGCTGCCAGTCGGCCTTGAGGTTGGCGGCCGCTTCCGTGGAGATGATGCCGAAGTTGATTTCCTGCGCGTACGACAGCGTACAGCCCAGGGTCGCCAGCGCGGCGATGAGGAATTTGCGCAACATGGTTGGCTCCTATCAGTGAGTAATGCGGGTAAGTTCAGGCAGCCGCCTGGATGGCAACCGGCTCGGGGAAACGGGGCGTGGGTACGCCGCTGGTGAAGGCCACAGCCTCGGCTTCGCTGCTGTAGAGCTCCTGCAGGAAGGCGGTGTTGAGCGCAGCGGGCGAGCCATCGAAGACCACCTTGCCGTCGCGCATGGCGACAACGCGCTGGCAGTACTTGATGGCGACGTCGACCTGGTGCAGCGAGACCAGCACGGCGCAGCCGTGATCGCGATTGACGCGCGTGAGCATCTCCATGACCTTGCGCGATGACTCGGGATCCAGCGAGGCGATGGGTTCGTCTGCGAGCACCACCTTGGCGCCCTGCACCAATGCGCGAGCAATCGCGGCGCGCTGCTGCTGGCCGCCGGAGAGGGTTGATGCGCGCTGAAAGGCATAGTCGTCTATACCTACTTCGGCCAAGGCTTTCAGGCCAAGTGCGCGCTCTTCACGCGTGAACAATTTGAAGATCGAACGATGCGTGGGGATGCGATGCAGCTGGCCAGTCAGCACATTGGTCAGCAGGGTCAGGCGACCGACAAGGTTGAACTGCTGGAACACGAAGCCGATGTGCGAGCGCACGCGGCGCACGTTCTTCGCGATGCGGCCATTCTTCTGCACCAGCTCGCCCATGATGCGCACCTCGCCACTGCCGGCGTCCCCGGCGACGAAGCCCGACAGATGACGCAGAAGGGTGGACTTTCCCGACCCGGACGCCCCGATGAGGGCCACCATCTCGCCCGGCGCGAGCGTGAGGCTCACGTCATCGAGCGCTCGGCGCTTGCCGAAGGTCTTGCTGAGGCTGGTTACACTGATGGCCTGCATGGCGGCTCCCGGATTTCTGATTGGACCGGCGGGATGCTAGGCGCGGGGTGTTAAGGATTCGTTGCGGTTTGGTTGCGGGTTTGTGTTGGCGGCAGCGCTTGACCTTGACGCTGCGTCAAACCCCACAGTGCCGCTTGAGCACACGGAGAACGGCAAACGATGATCCTGATCGGCGAACTGGCAAGGCTTCTTGGCGTGACCAGCCGCACCCTGCGGCACTACGACCAGATCGGTCTGTTCCCGCCTGCGCAACTGCATCCGGACAATGGTTATCGTTATTACCGGCCCGAGCAGATTGCCTTGTTGGAGCGCATCGTGCAGCTGCGCCGTCTGGACGTACCGCTGGAGGCCATCAAGCGCTGTGTCACCGAGGGGCTGCTGGACGATGCAGAGAGCTTTGCCCGCTTCCTGCACGAACACCGCGAGGCCCTGCAGGGCGACCTCGCCAGCCGCATCCGTCTGCTCGACGAACTCAACCGCCTGATTGCCACCGTCGAGAAAGGAAGCCCCATGCAAGGCCCCACCCTGAAACCTGTCATCGTCGAACTGCCCGCCTTCGAGGTCATCGGCATGTCCGTCCTCTGCGAAGACCCCACACCCATCCCGGTCCTGTGGCAGAACTTCATCGTGCGCAGTCACGAAATCGTCCCCAAGGCCTACCCGCAGCGCGCCTACGGCGTTGGGGTGCCGGAGAGCGCCGAGCGCTTCCGCTACTACGCCAGCTGGGGCTCCGAACCTGGTACGCCCGTGCCCGAGGGCATGGAGCGCCTGGTGATCCCCGCCCAGCGCTACGCCCGCTTCACCCATGTCGGCCCGGCCATCGCCGTGGTCGAGACCTACCGCCAGATCTGGGAATCGCTGGAGCCGGTCTGGCAGCTGCGCCACCAGCTGGGGCCACAGTTCGAACTGCACGACGAGCGCTTCAAGGGCCCGCAGCACCCGCTGTCCGAGGTGGATATCCACATCCCCATCGCCTGATCGCGGTGGCCTGATCGCAGCGCGGGGGGCGGTACAATGGCGGCCTCCGCCTTCCCTGCTCCCGGCCCCCAATGCTGCAATCCTCCCGCCAGTTCGCCCTGCTCCTCGTGCTCAGCCTGTCGCTGGCCGCCTGCGGTTTTCACCTGCGTGGCCCGCAGGCCATGGCTTTCAAGACGATTCACCTGGGCATGAGCGAGTATTCCGACCTCGCCAACGACCTGCGGCGCCAACTGCGCACCACGGGCACGACCGAGGCTGTCAGCACGGCGTCCGATGCCGAGGTCAGGATGATCGTGGTCGCCGACAACCGAGAGAAGAACATTCTCTCGCTGAGCTCGGGCGGTACCGTGCGTGAATTCCAGCTCAAGCGGCAATTCCGCTTCCGCGTACTCGACAAGGCAGGCCGCGAAGTGATGTCGCTGGCCGAGATCGCCGTCACGCGTGACATCACCTACAACGACAACATCGCGCTGGCCAAGGAGCAGGAAGAACTCATCCTCCAGCGCGACATGCAAGCAGACCTCGTGCAGCAGATCATGCGGCGCCTCGCCGCCATCCGCATCGACCCGAACGCGCCAGCTCCGGCTGCATCGGCGCCGACCGCAGCCCCTGCCGCGCGCTGAGCGCACCGCCATGAACCTGCGCCCCGAGCAACTCGCCGCGCACCTCGAAGGCCAGCTGGCGCCGCTCTACGTGGTGCATGGCGACGAGCCGCTGCTGACCATCGAGGCCGGGGACACCATTCGTGCTGCGGCGCGCGCCAAGGGCGTCACCGAGCGCGAGGTGCTGATGGTGACCCAGCACTTCAAGTGGGAAGAATTCGGTCTCGCTGGCGGCAACATGTCGCTGTTCGGCGACCTCAAGCTCGTCGACCTGCGCATGCCCACCGGCAAGCCCGGGCGCAATGGCGGCGAATTCCTGACCCGCTTCGCCAGCGAACTCGACCCCCAGGGCGGCGTGATTACGCTGATCACCCTGCCGCTGATGGACTGGGCTGCGCGCAAGGCGAGCTGGTTCGTCGCGCTGACCGAAGCTGGCGTCACGGTAGAGTGCAACGCGCCCGATCTGGCGGGCTTGCCGCAGTGGATTGCCGGGCGGCTCGCGCGCCAGCAGCAGAGCGCCGAACGCGACGCCCTCGTGTTCATTGCCGAACACGTTGAAGGGAACCTGCTCGCCGCCCACCAGGAAATCCAGAAACTCGGCCTGCTCTACCCCGCCGGCAAGCTCGACACAGCCCAGGTTGAAGATGCCGTGCTGCACGTTGCGCGCTACGACACGGAAAAACTGCGCGTTGCTCTCGTCGAAGGCGACGCCGCCCGCTGCGCGCGCCTGCTCGAAGGCCTGCAGGGCGAAGGCGCTGCCGCACCACTGGTGCTGTGGGCGCTGGCCAACGAGATCCGCACGCTGGCCAACATCCGTGCGGCCATCGACGCCGGCCAGCCAATTGATTCTGCACTGAAGAACGAGCGCGTATTCGGCCCGCGCCAGCAGCCCTTCAAGCGCGCCGCCCAGCGCCTGCGTGGCGCCACGCTGCGGGCCGCGCTGATGCATGCCGCACGCATCGACCGCATGGCCAAGGGCCTCACCGATGGCGACGTGTGGGACGAATTCCTGCAACTGGCGCTGCGCCTGCGCGCCGCCTGATTGCCCCCTTTCGCCCATCGGAACCCATGGCAGGCCATTGGCATAAGCCCGCAGGCTTTCTGTTATTCTCGGCGGGCATCCGCACTTGCCCGCAGCCAAGGGCTGTACGCGGACCTGGTTCCCCTCCCCGTTCGCCACCCTGCCCGCTCTGCTCAGCCCAGACCATGCTGCATACGGCCAATCAGCTCAAGCGTCTCCTGCGCCTCCGGCACCCGCGAGTCTTCGCGGCCGCATTCCTTTGCGGGATGGGGCTATTTGCCCACAGCGCGCAGGCCGCCGAGACGCTGCGGGTCCTCAGCTGGCCGGGATACGTCGCTCCCGAAGCAGTGCGCGCCTTCGAGCTGCGCCACAAGGTCAGCGTCGAGCTGGTCGAAGTCACTTCTGACGAGGAGCTTTGGGAGCGCGCCAACCTCAGCGATGAACGCCATTTCGACGTGCTGGCCGTCAACACCGCCGAACTGCGGCGCTACATGGAGAAAAACCTGGTCCTGCCGCTGGACAGCAGCAACCTGCCCAACGTGCATCAACAGCTACGTCGCTTCCGCGCCGGCAACATCCCGGGCGTCGTGGCCGACGGCAAGACCTGGGCCCTGCCCTTCACCTACTCGGCCATGGGTCTCATCTACAACCGCAAGTTCGTCAAGGAAGCGCCTCGGTCAATGAGCGCCCTGTGGGACCCGCGCTACCAGCAGCGTATCGCCCTGCACAACAGCGGCAGCCATCACTTCAGCTTCACCGCGCTGAGTCTGGGTGTGCGCACGCCATTCAAGCTCGAAGGCGAGCAGTTCCGCAGCACATTCAACCGCCTTCTGTCGTTGCGCAACAACGAGCCACGCTTCTACGCCACCCCCGAAGACCTCGTCACGCTATTCCGTGACCACGACATCGCGCTGGCCTTCGCCAACTACGGCGACCAACAGGTGCGCCTGCTGCGCAAGGCTGGCTTCGATGTCGGCTACGTACTGCCCAGCGAAGGCGCCCTGGCCTGGCTGGACTGCTGGGCGGTGCTCAGCCACACCAGCGACAAATCTCTCGCCCACGCCTGGCTCAACCACATGCTCAGCAGCAATGTGGCGCAACACCTTACGGAGAACCAGGGCCTCTCCAACACCCTGCGCGAAGCCCAGTCCGGCCCACGGGCAGATCGCGACAAGCTGGTCTGGCTGGAACCCGTTGAAGCCCCGCTCAACCGCGCCCGCCAATGGGAGCGCTTCATGGCCGGTGCGCGCGGCGCTGTGCCGCGCCCGCAATCCGTACCGACCGCCGCGCCGGTTCAGTCCCCCCCAGCCGCCACGCCCTGATTGGCCGCTTTGGCCGAGGCTGAACGCCCCATGCCTCGCGGCAAACCCCACCAGGCTGCCAGGCCCATCGCCATGCAGCCCGCACCCAGCATCCACAGGGTGGCTCTCACGCCTTGCGCATCGGCCGTCATGCCCAGCGCAATCGTGCCCAGCGGCCCAGGCAAGATCGTCACGAAGCGCATGCTTGTCACCATGCGGCCCAGCAGGGCATCGGGCGTCACCGCCTGACGCAGGCTCAGGTAGTTGATGACGTAGATCGCCGCGCCACAATCGACCACAAAAAGCGCCGCCCCCGCCGCCAGATTGCTCCAGCGCCAGTCGGCCTGCGGCATGGCAAACGCGAGGTAACCCAGCGCCGCCACCAGCACCCCCAGCACCAGCGCATCGCGGATACCGCGCCTTTGCTCCAGCCAATGCGCCAAAGGCGCTCCGGCCAACCCGCCCAGCGCCCCCAGCGTGTTGATAAGCGCCACATCGCCGGCGCCCAGTCCAAGGTTGCGCGTCACATGCAGCACGTACAGCGCCTTGAACGCATCGTTGAGGATGATCCACACCGCCACCACGCCCACCAGGGCGCGCAGCACGCGGTTGTGCCACACCAGCATCAGGCCCTCGCGCATCTGTGCCAGCAGCGAGTCACCCGTCGCTGGCGCCAGCACTTCGCGATGCGCAATGCTGCCGACCAGCGCCGCCGAGCACACGAAGCTCAGCGCATCGAGACTCACCGCCATCGGCGCACCCAGCATGGCCACCAGCAAAGCCGCCAGCGCCGGGCCGATCACAAAGGCCACGGACGAGGCCACCGCCAGCCGGCTGTTTGCCATCACCAGCCGCTCGCGCCCCACCAGCTGTGTCACGAACACCTGCAGCGCCGAGCCGCCAATCGCCTCGGTCGTCGACACCATGAAGCCCACCACGGACAGCAAGGGCATGGACAGAAAGCCGAACCACGCCCCCAGCGGCACCAGCGCCAGCCCGACCGCCGAGAACAGATCGAACATCACCGCCAGACGACGCTTCGCGCTGCGGTCGATCCACACCCCGGCCGGTAAGCCCACGGTCACGAAAGGCAACAGCTGACAGGCAGCGAGGATGCCCATCTCGGTCGCACTTGCGTGCAGGTGCTGCACGGCCGTCAGCGGCAGCGCCATCTGCGACACCGCCGTACCCAGCACGGTCAGGAAGGTGGCGAGGAACAGGCGCATGAAGTCGCGGTCGCGCCACAGCGAATCGACGGGCACCGAAGCAGGAAGCAAGCGGGAAAGCAGGGACAGGCCGGACACGGGCAATCAGGGGCAAAAACGGGCGCACAGTCTGGCGACGCAGGCATGCAGGGTCAAGGGCTGCAATACCCCCGCACAAGCTTGCACGTAGAACGACGCCCCTCACCGACTTGGCCCTGCACCGCATCAATGCTCTAATTCCGGATTCCCCATCTGCTTCACGCGCCAGACCATGGACATCCAGCAATACATGCAGACCGTCGGCCAGAATGCCCGCAGCGCCTCGCGCGCCATGGCCTCCGCCTCCACTGCCGCCAAGAACACAGCCCTCAACACCATCGCCCGCCTCGTCCGCGAGCGCAGCACCGACCTGCTCGCCGCCAACGCGCGCGACCTCGAACAGGCCCGCGCCGACGGCCTCGAAGCCGCGATGATCGACCGCCTCACCCTCAGCGCCAAAGGGGTGGAGAGCATGGCGCAAGGCCTCGAGCAGATCGCTGCCCTGCCCGACCCCATCGGCGAAATCACCAACGTCAAGCGCCGCCCCAGCGGCATCCAGGTCGGCCACATGCGCGTGCCACTGGGCGTCATCGGCATCATCTACGAAGCCCGCCCCAACGTGACCGCCGACGCTGCCGGCCTGTGCATCAAGAGTGGTAACGCCACCATATTGAGAGGCGGCAAGGAAGCCCTGCACTGCAACCAGGCAATTGCCGCCTGCGTGCGTGACGGCCTCGCCGCCGCCGGCCTGCCCGCCACCGGCGTGCAGGTCATCGAGACCACCGACCGCGCCGCCGTTGGCGCGCTCATCACCATGCCCGAGTACGTCGACGTCATCGTGCCGCGCGGTGGCAAGGGCCTCATCGAACGCATCAGCCGCGAGGCGCGCGTGCCCGTCATCAAGCACCTCGACGGCAACTGCCACGTCTACATCGACGACGACGCCGATGCCGCCAAGGTGCTGCCCATCGTCGAGAACGCCAAGACCCAGCGCTACGGCACCTGCAATACCGCCGAGTCCCTGCTCGTCGCGCGCAGCGTCGCCCGGCGCTTCCTGCCCGACATCGGCCGCATGCTTGCCCGCAAGGAAAACGAGATGCACGCCTGCGCCGAATCGCTCGCCATCCTCAAGGCCGCCGACATTCCCGGCGCCAAGCTTGTAGAGGCCACCGAGCAGGACTGGTACGAGGAATACCTCGCCCCCATCCTCGCCATCAAGATCGTAGCCGGGCTGGATGAAGCCATCGCGCACATCAACAAGTACAGCTCGCAGCACACCGAAGCCATCATCAGCGAGAACTACACGAAGAGCATGCGCTTCCTGCGCGAGGTGGATTCCGCCTCCGTGATGATCAACGCCTCCACGCGCTTCGCCGACGGCTTCGAATACGGCCTCGGCGCCGAGATCGGCATCTCCACCGACAAGATCCACGCCCGCGGCCCCGTCGGCCTCGAAGGCCTCACGTCGCAGAAATGGATCGTCTTCGGCAACGGCGAGGTGCGTGCGTGAGCAACTACACGCTGGGCGTAGCGCTGCTACTTATCGGCATCGCCTTCTGCCTCGTCGCCTGGACCTTCTTCCGCCACAAGGAACACAAGTTCCTCACCTTCGCCCCCTTCAGCGAGGCACACCAGTACATGCGCCAACCAGGCGGCATCCTCTGGTGGACGGGGATGGCGCTGCTGGTGCTGGGGATTATCAATTGCTGGGCGGGGCGGTGAGGCTTGTCGTCCTGAGTGAATAGTTTCCGCCGGCTCCGCTATGACTAAATGGCTTCTCCTTGCGCTCACCGGCTTCGCCGTCTTTGCACTCCTGGAAACTACCGGGTGGCTTAAGCTCTTCAGCAAACAGCCCCCTGCAGAAACGGAAAAGCTCGTTGGATATGATGGATCTCACCTTTCGCCACCCAAGCGTGAAGAGCTTTCAAACCGGCAAAAAACAAAAGTAGCAAGCAACACGATCGCTTTTATCGTAATCACTGCAGTCGCGTTGGTAATCGCCACTCTCAAAGCGTTTTTCCCCTGACGCCCAACGCGCTACCCCGAGCCAATTAGGGTGGGCTCGGTGAGCCCACGCGCTGCGCTCAAGAGGTATTCCCGATGCCCCGTGCATTTGTATTCCTGATGCTGATGATGTGTAGCAGTAATGCATCTGCCTGCAAATGCGGAAATGCCAGCCTGGACGCCATGTATGAAAGAGCAGCATCCGTCGCATACGTCCAGGTGACATCGGCTGAGTTGATGCCTGGCGAGCAAGAAGATGTTCGTGTCTCGTACAAAGTGCTTGAAGCGTTCAAGCCCCAGGCCTCCGGCAAAACCGGCATCGTGTTCGAAGACACCTCCAACTGCAGCGTTCACATGCTGCCTGGCTACACCTACATCCTTTTCATTGATGATCGCAACCGGACATCACGTTGTGAGGGTAGTGAAATGGCTCTTGAGATCAGCCAGCCCGCACAGAAGTCCCTTGCCCGTCTGAGAGCAATCCGGGACAAGCGCAAGTAACACTCAGCGCGTCGAGCGGAGAGAGACCTCCACCCTACCCAGCCGAGGAGCCATCATGAACATCAACGCAGAAATCATCACCGTCCGCCCCGAAGTCGCCGTCGAGACGCTGCAGAAACTGCCCAACTACGTAGGCATCTCTGCAATGACGGCCGGCGCGACGGGCATCTCGATGAACGTCGTCGTGATTCCCGCTGCCGCCAAAGCGCAACCGCACTACCACGACGGATTCGAGACGGCGATCTACATCCTCAAGGGTGAAGTGCAGACGTTCTACGGCGAGAACCTGTCGAAATCCTGCATCAACCGCGAAGGCGACTTCCTGTTCATCCCGGCCGGCGTGCCGCATCAGCCGGTGAACCTCAGCAACAGCGAGGCCGCGATTGCGCTGGTGGCCCGCAATGACGCGAACGAGCAGGAAAGCGTGCGCGCGTACATTCCGGACGCACAGCAGGCCGGCTGAGCATGGAGCAAGCCATCGTCGGCTTCCATCTCGACGAGGAACAACACTGGGTCGCCGAGCTCGCCTGCGGCCACAACCAGCACGTGCGCCACAACCCGCCCTGGACAAACCGCCCTTGGGTGATCACCGAAGCAGGCCGCACAGCGACGCTGGGCCGTTTACTGAACTGTCGCAAGTGCGATGAAGGCGCGCCACGCGACATGCCGGCCGTGTAGGGCCGACTTCAGTCGGTCAGCAAAGTCTTGCGTGCGACTGAAGTCGCACCTACAGCTCAAGCGCCAGATTGCCAACGACTCAATCAGCGGTGCGCCATGCCCTCTACGCCACCTTCATCCCTGCCAACGCCGGATTCGCTTGCGGCGGTTCCAGCTTCATGCCCTGCAAGGCCTCCAGCACCAGCTCGGCAACCATCAGGTTGCGATGCGTTTTAGAGTTGGCAGGCACCACATACCAGGGCGCGTGTGCTTCGCTCGTCGCCGATAACGCTTCGGCATAGACGCACTGATAGTCGTCCCAGGCTTTGCGCTCCACGAGATCGGCAGGGTCGAACTTCCAGTGCTTTGCAGGATCGGCAAGGCGCTCTTCGAGGCGCGCTTTCTGTTCGTCCTTGCTGATGTGCAGGAAGCATTTGAGGATGGCTGTGCCCCGATCCGCCAGCAACTGCTCGAAGTGACGGATGTGCGCGAGGCGACGCTCGGCCTCTGCGTCGTCGATCCAGCCCTTCACCCGGGTGATGAGCACGTCTTCGTAATGGCTGCGGTTGAAGATGGCGATCTCGCCCGCAGCAGGTACGTGGCGATGCACGCGCCACAGGAAATCGTGCTCGCGCTCCTCCTGCGTCGGCGCCTTGAAGCTGACGACGCGCACGCCCTGCGGATTGATGCCCGAGAACACGCTGCGCACAGTGCCGTCCTTGCCGCTGGTGTCCATGCCCTGCAGCACGATGAGCAGGCTGCGTTGGCGCGTCGCGTAGAGGCGTTCCTGCACCGCGCCGATCTGCTCGGAGAGCTCGGCAATGCGTGCCTTGTCAGTCGCCTTGTCGCCCTGGCTGAACGGTTTGGCGGAAGGGTCGAAGCTGCTAAGTGCCAGTGAATGGCCGTGGGCTATGCGCCAGGATGACAGACGTGTCATTGAAGTACCTCCTTGATCTGCCTGAACAGATTCGAGGACGGATTGTAGGGCCGACTTCGGCTGACCTGACCACAGTGGTGTGCGACTGAAGTCGCACCGACAGATCGGAGGCGAGTCAACCGTTCAGCGAGTCATGCAGGGCAACGTATTCCTGCGTGAGCTTGTGCTTCGCATCGAGGTGGATCATGGGCCTGGCGAGCTGGTGCGATTCGCGTATGCGTACGGAGGCCGAGAGGTAGTTGGCGAGAATGGGCAGGCCTTCATCCTTGAGTTCCTGCACGATGCGCTGGGGCAGACTGGCGCGTGGCTGGAACTGGTTCACGACGATGCCTTCGACGTGCAGGTTGTCGTTGTGGTCGCTGCGGATTTCTTCAACGTTTTCGAGGAGGGCGTAGAGCGCGCGGCGCGAGAAGTCGTCGCAGTCGAAGGGGATCAGGCAGCTGTCGGCGGCGATGAGGGCCGAGCGCGTGTAGAAGTTGAGTGCGGGCGGCGTGTCGATGTAGACGTAGTCGAACGCTTCGCTCAGTTCTTCGAGGGCCTCGCGCAGCTTGAAGATCTTGTACCGCGATTCGAGCTTGCCCATCAGCTCTTCGAGTCTTGGAGACGAGGCCATGAGCGACAGCTGCGCGAAAGGCGTCTGCTGCACGTAGTCACTGGCTGGCGCATGCTCGAAGCGCACGGACAGGGTCTGCTCAAACAACTCGGCAACGGTGTTGCTGCCTTCGGGCGCGGCATGGCCCAGCAGGTAGTGGGTGGAATTGCCTTGCGGGTCGAGGTCGACCAGCAAGGTGCGCTTGCCTTGCGAGGCGGCAATCGCGGCGAGGTTGCAGGCGATGGTCGATTTGCCGACGCCGCCCTTCTGGTTGAACACGACGCGCTTCATGGCATGACTCCCGTTCGTGACTTTGCTGCATTGTGCCAAAAATCACACCACCTCCGCGGCTGGCGCGCCATGGCGCGTGCTGCATTGCATCCCGAGACCCATCCACTCTTGCGAAATTGTTAATTTTATTGTTTTTATGGTTTTCGTTAAATAGTTCCACGCCGCGCAAATTGTCGGCCCCTACAGTGCGCACATCGACATGCTCGATCAGGAGCTATCACCATGTTTGCACTCAGGAATTTCAGTCGCACCTGCTACAGCGCCCTGCTTGGCCTTGGCATTGTTCTGACCGCCAGCCTGCATCCCGCCACAGCGGCCCTGCTGGCACAGGACGACTTCAACTATGGCACAGGCGCCCTGAGCGGCCAGAACGGCGGCAGCGGCTGGGCCGGCAGCTGGATTGCCTCGGCCAACGCTTCGGTCGTGGATCCGCTCGTTGACCTTTCCGGCAATCGGGCCTTGGCAATCAGCGGCAACAACAACAGCGCAGCATGGCGCTCGCTGGCAACGGCCTACGCTGGCAGCGAAGTGTTCGTGTCCTTCGAGATGCAGCTGGCCAGCGGCACGCTCAACAACAACGATTTCGTATCGCTGTGGTTCGACAACGTGACCACGGGCAGCCATACCAACACACCACAGCTTGGCATCAAGGCCAACGGCAGCGGCGTCAATGATGTGTTCGTGCGCACGCGTGGCACGGCCGGCAGCTTTGCCGCCGGCAGTAACGTCACCGCCGGACAGACCTTCACCCTGGTGGGGCGCCTGAGCAAATCCGGCAGCGGAAACTATGATCGCTTCGATCTCTGGTTCAACCCGGACGCCGCCACAGCGGGTGCAGCGGATGCCAGCTTTACCGGCAACTCCGGCCTTTCGTCGCTGCAATGGCTGGGCCTGCGCAGCGCCAACCTGGATGCTGGCGACACGGTGCTGATCGACCGTCTGCGCATCGGTACGACCTGGGCCGACGTCAGCCCGGTGCCGGAACCCGCAGCCCCCCTGCTGGCGGGCTGCGGACTGCTGCTTTTCATGTGCCTGCGCCGCACACGCTGGATGCGCTAAAGCCGGAAATGCCGCCCGAAAACCTTCGGCGTCCGGGATCCGTGGGGGAGATCGTAACCAGTACAATGCGCGCTCCGGGCTTCGTCCCGCTCTCGGAACCCCCGCGCACCATGTCGATCCCCTTCGCGATCCGTTTCCTGTTGCCTTGCTGCCTCGCGCTCGTTTTCACGCCGCTGCAAGCCGCACAACAGCTGACTTTCGGCGGTTTTTCATATCACTTCGAGCGCGACCTCGGCCACAACGAAGTCAATCCGGGCATTGGCTACGAACGTGACTACGACGAGAAGCTGTCGTGGAGCGTCGGCGTGTTCAAGAACAGCCTGCGCCGCGCGGCTTTCTTCGGCACGGCCAACTACGCCCTGTGGCAACCCGCCGACGGCGTGCGCATCGGCGTCACGGCTGGCCTGTCAACCGGCTATCACCACGCCGCCGTCGTACCCCTGGTGATGCCCTTCGCGGAGTGGCGTATCCAGCGCTTCGGCGTCCAGGCTTATGTTGTGCCCACCGTGAAACCTTATGTCGATGGCGCTGTCGTGTTGCAGTTCAAGTGGCGAATCGATTAGCCTCAACACGAAACCTGTACGATCGCCAAAGCCTGAAGTCCCCTGAGACCTCCACGGAGTCCCCGATGCGCACGCTATTCGCTGCCATCCTGTTTGCCCTGTCATCGCTATCCCTGCATGCGCAACCCGTGCAGCTGACGCCTGCCCAGACGGCCTGGCTCAACACGCAGATGCGCAAGGCTGACGAAGCCTTCGTCAAGACCGTTGCCGACATCGCGCAGGTCAAGCGCGCGGTTGTGGACAACGCGCGCCCTGCCCCCAGCCGTATCACCAACCCGGCCGAGCGCGTGATCGCCAGCCTCGAACTGACGACAGGCAAGCCACTCAGCGACGAGCAGAAATCCGCCATCCGCGCTGCGGACGTTGATCGCCAGAAGGCCAAGTCGCAAGCCGTGCTTGACGCACGCAAGCACTGAGGCCGCTGGCCTCTGACGCCTTGACCGAAGACGAGTTCTTCGACGCGCTGGAAAAGCGCGTTCCCCGTATCCGGCTCACGCAATGCCTCATTGCGTGCTGTGTCGTGGTCTTCGCGCTGGAACAATGGAAAGCCGGCTGGGTCTGGAGCCTGCCTTCGCCGGTTCTGCTGCAGTTCGGCGGTGTGTCCGGCCTCAAGGTGCAGGAGGGCGAGGTCTGGCGTCTGCTGACCGCGATCTTCGCGCATGGCAGCCTGCTGCATATCGGTCTCAACATGCTGTCGCTGTGGCAGGCCGGCCTGTTCATCGAACGCATCTACGGCCGCTGCGGCATGCTGGTGCTCTACTTCGGCAGCGGTTTGCTGGGCAGCCTCGCCAGCATCTGGTGGAAGGCGCAAACGCTCAGCGTGGGCGCCTCGGGCGCCATCTTCGGCCTCTACGGCGCCCTGCTCGTATGGCTACTGCAGAACCGCCAACGCATGCCCGGCAGCCTGTTCAACCCCATGCGCAGCACCCTGATCGTCTTCATGGGCTATTCGCTGTTCGCCGGCTTCACGCTGGAAGGCATCGATAACGCCGCCCACATCGGGGGGCTGCTGGCTGGCGTACTGATGGCGCTCAGTGTGCAACGCCCCATCGCTGGCATCGCCCGTTCGCCGTGGCGGCAGAAGCGCTTCTGGCTTGGTACGCTGGCCCTGCTGTGCTGTGCGACCTTCCTGTGGGTTCGTGCGCCGAAAACAGCCATCACCTGGCAACGCAAAGTCGAGTTCGCCGAGATCACCCAGAGCCTCGCACTGCACGACGCGGTGCTGAACCAGCAACTTCAGGCTGTGCTGCAAGGTTTGCGGCAACGCCAGTTGATGCCGATGGATGCTGCAGAACTACTGGAGACACGCGTCATCCCGGCTTGGCAGCAACAGATCGAGCGCCTCGGCAGCGAAGAGGTCAATGAAGCCGATCGCGAACGTCATCATGCCCTGCTGCGCTATACCACGCTGCGCCTGCAGGGACTGCAGATGCTCGCCGAGGGGCTGCGCAGCGGCCGCCAGAGCCTGTTGCAACAGGCAGAGCAGCATCTCATCGAAGCGCAAAGCGCCCTGATCGAGGCCCGCGCCGCGCAGAACGGTCCGTCGCGTGCGCCCTAGCCGCCCGGTCCGCGCGTGGCCGGCTCCCGGACCTGTCCTGCTATAATTCGCCCTTTTTTCTCAGGCAGTTATGCAGGTTTTCAGGGGCATCCCCCGCTTCGGCAACCAGCCCTGTGTGCTGACCATCGGCAACTTCGATGGTGTGCACCTTGGCCACCAGGCTTTGCTCGCAAGGCTGCGCCTGCGCGCGGCCATGCTCGGCCTGCCCGCGACAGTCATGACCTTCGAGCCGCTGCCGCGCGAATTCTTCGCACCTGACGATGCGCCTCCCCGCCTCACCAGCCTGCGCCGCAAGCTCGACCTGCTCGCCAAACAGAGCGTTGACCGCGTTCATGTCCAGGCCTTCAACAGGCAATTCGCCTCGCTCACCGCGCGCGAATTCATCGAGAAGATCCTCGTGCAAGGCCTGCGCGTCCGCCACCTGATGATTGGTGATGACTTCCGCTTCGGCAAGGGCCGCGAAGGCGACTTCGCGATGCTGCAGCAGGCAGGCCGCGAGTTCGGCTTTGAGGTCGAATCTCTCGACACCGTGGATTTCGGCGGCGAACGTGTCTCCAGCTCCGCTGTGCGCGAAGCCATGCTCGCCGGCGACATGGTTCACGCCAACATGCTGCTCGGCGCGCCGTTCGAAGTCGTCGGCCGCGTCATGCACGGCGACAAGATCGGCCGCACCATCGGCTTTCCCACCGCCAATATCCAGCTACGCCAGACCACGATGCCCTTGAGTGGCATTTTCGCGGTCACCGTCGACGGAGGACCCCTGCGCCATGCCCCTGGCGCATGCAGTATTGGGGTCAGGCCCACGATCGGTGACAGGCTGGCGCTGCGACTCGAAGTCTTCGTCCTCGACTTCGCTGGCGACCTCTATCACCAGCGGCTCTCCGTGCGCTTCTGGCGCAAGATCCGCGACGAAGCGAAGTACGACTCGCTGGACGCACTGAAATCGGCAATCGATGAAGATTGCAATCAGGTCCGCAGATACTTCGCCAGCGAACAGACATTCTGAAAGATTGAACCGAGAACACCATGGCTGACTACAAACCGACCCTGAACATGCCCGATACCGCGTTCCCGATGCGCGGTGATTTGCCCAAGCGCGAACCCGGCTGGGTGCAGCAATGGCAACAGAAGAAGCTGTACGAAAAGATCCGCAAGGCGTCGCGTGGCCGTCCGCAGTTCATCCTGCACGACGGCCCGCCCTATGCCAACGGCAACATCCACATCGGCCACGCGCTGAACAAGATCCTCAAGGACATCATCGTCCGCTCGAAGACGCTCGCCGGTTTCGACGCGCCCTACGTGCCAGGCTGGGACTGCCACGGCCTGCCGATCGAACACAAGGTCGAAGTCACGCACGGCAAGCACCTGCCCGCCGACAAGGTGCGCGAGCTGTGCCGCGCCTACGCTGCCGAGCAGATCGACGGTCAGCGCAAGGACTTCATCCGCCTCGGCGTGCTCGGTGACTGGAACAATCCGTATCGCACCATGGACTTCGGCAACGAGGCCGGCGAAATCCGCTCGCTCGCCAAGATGGTGAAGAACGGCTGGGTGTTCAAGGGCCTCAAGCCGGTGAACTGGTGCTTCGATTGCGGCTCCGCGCTGGCTGAAGCCGAGGTGGAATACGAAGACAAGAAGTCGGATGCCATCGACGTGGCCTTCGCCTGCGCACAGCCCGAGCAGCTCGCCGTCGCATTCCAGCTCGATTCGCTACCCAAGCCCGGCTACGCCGTCATCTGGACGACGACCCCTTGGACCATCCCGGCCAATCAGGCGCTCAACATCCATCCGGAGCTGGAGTACGCGCTCGTCGATGTGGGCGACAAGCTGCTGGTGCTGGCGGCCGACCTGGTTGAATCTTGCTTGAAGCGTTACGGCCTGCAGGGCGAAGTGATCGGCAAGGCCGAAGGCGCGCGCCTCGCCAGCATCGAGTTCAAGCATCCGTTCTACGACCGCATCTCGCCCGTCTATCTCGCCGAGTACGTCGGTGTCGACGCCGGTACCGGCATCGTGCACTGCGCACCGGCCTATGGTGTTGACGACTTCAACATCTGGCGCGCGAACGGCCGCGGCTTCGACGAGATCCTCAATCCCGTGCAGGGTTCGGGCGTCTATGTTCCCAGCCTCGAATTCTTCGGCGGCCAGTTCATCTGGAAGGCCAACCCGAACATCGTCGAGAAACTGCGCGAAGTCGGTGCCTTGCTCAAGCATGAGTCCATCTCGCACAGCTACATGCACTGCTGGCGCCACAAGACGCCGCTGATCTACCGCGCCACCGCGCAGTGGTTCGTCGGCATGGACACGCGTCCCGACAATACGAGCTCGCTGCGCGAGCGCGCGCTGCAGGCTGTCGAAGACACGGCCTTCTTCCCCGCCTGGGGCAAGCCGCGCCTGCACGCCATGCTCGCCAACCGGCCCGACTGGTGCATCTCGCGCCAGCGCAACTGGGGCGTGCCTATCCCCTTCTTCCTGCACAAGGAGACGGGTGAGCTGCATCCGCGCACCGCCGAGCTGATGGAAGAGGTGGCCAAGCGCGTCGAGAAAGCCGGCATCGAAGCCTGGTTCTCGCTGGATGCGGCCGAGCTGCTCGGCGCCGAAGCGGCGCAGTACGACAAGATCAGCGACACGCTGGACGTGTGGTTCGACTCCGGCACCACGCACGACCACGTCATGCGCGGCTCACACGCTGCCGACCATGCCTTCCCGGCCGATCTCTACCTCGAAGGCTCGGACCAGCATCGCGGCTGGTTCCACTCGTCCTTGCTCACCGGTTGCACCATCGATGGCCGCGCGCCCTACAAGGCCCTGCTCACACACGGCTTCGTCGTCGACGGCCAGGGCCGCAAGATGAGCAAATCGCTCGGCAACACCGTGGTGCCGCAGGAAGTGTCGGACAAGCTGGGGTCCGAAATCCTGCGCCTCTGGGCCGCCTCGACCGACTACTCGGGCGAAGTGTCGATCAGCAAGGAAATCCTCGATCGCGTTGTTGAAGGCTATCGCCGCGTGCGCAACACCTTGAGATTCCTGCTCGCCAACACGGCCGACTTCGATTTCGATGCGGACAAGGTGAAGCCCGAAGAGTGCTTCGACATCGACCGCTACGCGCTGTGGCTCACTACCCAGCTCAACACGGCGTGCCAGGCGGACTATGGCACCTACGAGTTCCACAAGGTCGTGCAGCGCCTGCAGGTTTTCTGCTCCGAAGATCTCGGTGCCTTCTACCTCGACATCCTCAAGGATCGTCTCTACACCAGCGCACCGAAGTCTGTTGCACGCCGTTCGGCGCAGACCACGCTGTACTACATCACGCACACCCTTGTGCGCCTGATGGCGCCCATCCTGTCCTTCACGGCGGAAGAAGCCTGGCAGGTCATCACTGGCCGGGACGACGACAGCGTGATGCTGCACCAGTGGTTCGACGCAGCAGAAGCAACGGCTGCCGTCACGGCAGGTTACGCAACCGACGATTACGCGGCTGACGCAAGCCGTTGGGAACTGATCCGCACCGTGCGTGCCGATGTGGCGAAGCAGATCGAAGCCGTGCGTACCGAAGGCAAGGTCGGCTCCTCACTGCAGGCCGAAGTCGAAGTACGCGCCAGCGGCGACAAGTACCGTGCGCTGACATCGCTGGGCGACGACCTGCGTTTCGTCTTCATCACTTCGCAAGCCAGGGTGACGGAATCGTCCGACGAAGGCATTTCGGTGACACCCAGTGCGCACACCAAGTGCGCGCGCTGCTGGCACTACCGCGCCGACGTGGGCCGCAATGCAGCGCACCCCGAGCTGTGTGGTCGCTGCGATGACAACCTGCACGGCGCAGGGGAAGCACGGAGTCGCGCATGAGTCGCCGTTTCGGCTTGTGGTTGGGCGTCATCCTGCTGGTGATGGCGCTCGACCAGCTCACCAAGCTGTGGGCCTTGCAGACATTCGCGTTTGAAGGTGATGGCTTCCCGGTCACCAGCTTCTTCAACCTCGTGCTGCGTTACAACCCGGGCGCCGCGTTCAGCTTCCTCGCCGATCACTCGGGCTGGCAACGCTGGTTCTTCACCGCACTGGCTTTCGGCGTGAGCGCCTGGTTGCTGACGATGATCCACCGCCACCAGAATGAACGCCTGCAGCCGCTGGCCTTCTCGCTGGTCGTCGGTGGCGCCATTGGCAACGTCATCGACCGTATCGCCTACGGCAAGGTCGTCGACTTCCTCGACTTCCATGTCGCCGGCCACCACTGGCCTGCATTCAACATTGCTGATTCGGCGATCTGCGTAGGCGTTGCGCTCATGCTGATCGCCCAGTTCCGCGAATCGCGTGACAACTCGCACAAACAGGTTTCATCATGAGCATTCACGCCAACAGCCTCGTCACTCTCAATTTCCGTGTCACGCATCCCGCGACCGGCATGACCCTGATCTCGACCTTCGAGGCGACGCCGGCCACCATGCAGCTCGGTGCCGGTGAGCTGAGCCCGGCGCTCGAAGCGCGCCTGATCGGCCTTGGCCCGGGTGCGCGCGAAACCTTTCACTTCGGCCCCGGCGAAGCCTTCGGCAGCTACAGCGAGCAGCTCGTCGAGAAGGTCGCACGCCAGCACATTCCGCCCACGCTGTATCTTGAGGTCGACACGGTCTATTCTTTCCCGGCACCTGACGGTAGCACCTACCCCGGCCTGGTGCGCGAGCTGACCGATGAATACGCCCTCATCGACTTCAACCACCCGATGGCTGGCAAGGCTGTCGATGTCGACGTTGAAATCATCGGCGTCATCTAACTGCCGAGAGGAGACAGGAGTTAGGAGTGAGGAGTAAACCACCACACAGCCACCGCTCCTCACTCCTCACTCCTTACTCCTCACTGTGTGAATGAAATGAACACCGAAATCCTTCTCGCCAATCCGCGCGGCTTCTGTGCAGGCGTCGAGCGCGCCATCGGCATCGTCGAGCGCGCGCTGGCCATCCACGGCGCGCCGATCTACGTGCGTCACGAAGTGGTGCACAACAAGTTCGTCGTCGAAGACCTGCGCAACAAGGGCGCGGTGTTCATTGAAGACCTCGCCGACGTACCCGCCGGCTCCACGCTGATCTTTTCGGCCCACGGTGTGCCGCAAGCCGTGCGTCGCGAAGCCGAGGCGCTGGGCCTGCGCGTGTTCGACGCAACCTGCCCGCTGGTGACCAAGGTGCACGTCGAAGTCGGCAAGATGCGCGCACAAGGCCGCGAGATCATCATGATCGGCCACAAGGGGCATCCGGAAGCCGAGGGCACCATGGGGCAGTCCGAAGGAGGCATGTATCTCGTCGAGACCGTCGGCGATGTCGAAGCGCTGCAGGTTACCAATCCCGAGCTGCTCGCCTACGTGACGCAAACTACGCTGTCGGTCGATGATGCACAGGTCGTCGTCGATGCGCTCAAGACGAAGTTTCCCAGCATCGTTGGCCCGAAGAAAGACGACATCTGCTACGCAACGCAGAATCGCCAGGATGCCGTGAAGTTCATGGCGCCGCAGGTCGATGCCGTGATCGTTGTCGGCTCGAAGAACAGCTCGAACAGCAATCGTCTGCGTGAAGTCGCTGCGGCTCGCAACATTCCCGCCTGGCTCGTCGACAACGCCGCCGGCATTGACCCCGCGTGGCTGGAAGGCAAGAAGCGCATCGGCGTAACGGCCGGCGCGTCGGCGCCAGAAGTGCTGGTGAATGACGTGATCGCGCGCATTCGCGAACTCGGTGCAAAGACAGTTCGCACGCTGGAAGGCGTCACCGAAAATGTGACCTTCCCGCTCCCCAAGGAGCTGCAGGAGGCGCGGGAATAACCCTTGCACTGGTCAACAAAAAACGGTCCGCAATGCGGACCGTTTTTTGTTGTCGGTCGAACCGCCGCCTCAAGCAGCCTTGCGACGACGGCTGGCATGCAGACCTGCCAGGCCAAGGCCCAGCAGCGCTAGCGTACCCGGTTCCGGCACGGCGCCATCAAGCGGCTCGCCGAGCCAGTCAATGACGTTCTGTGCGAAAGCGATGTTGTTGTAACTGTTGATGTAACTGTTGTCGTTCCAGTTACTGTCGGCAATCACCAGCGCCTCACCAGCACCCACTTTGTACAGGCCAGCCATGTTGTTGCTGAACAGCATTTGCACGCCGCCCGCAGCGGCAATGACTTGGCTGCCGCAGATGTTCTGCACCTGGCCCACGCCATCAGTGAGGCTGTTGCTGACCAGCGCGCTACCCACGGACCACGAGCAATCGGAGGTCGTCATGGCGCCACCAACAACACTCATGATCGAACTGTTCCAGGCATTCCACGAGCTGTTTTCGCCGATCAGCACGACCTTGTGGCCTTCGGAAATATAAGCCGTCAGCGCGCTCACTTCGGACGCGGACAGGGATCCGTACAGCTCCTGGTTGACCCACACGGCACCGTATAGATCAAGCTGGCTAAGGTTGGAGAAGCTCGCTGTGGTCGTCAGCGTGTGCTGTGCGGTCATCATCGACGTGAAGGTGCTCCATGCAGAGCCGCCCAGAGAATTGGTCGTGTAAGACCCCTGGCCGCCTTGATGAAGCACCGGCACTGCTTGTGCAGCGCCGAGGGTCAGCCCCAGCGTTGCGGCGAGAATTGCCTTCTTGAACATTGTTGTAACTCCTTGTTGTTGTGAGTGCTGCACCAGCGTTACGCAGGAATCGGGCCACAACAAAAAGTCGTTGAATTTCAAATATCCACAAATATCGATGCCGTAACGTTGTTAACGGGGCCGACACTCTCGCTGGAACTATTTCACGCTCGCACTGGCCACCGGCTGCAATGCAGAAGGTGGCCGCCACATGACAAAGCCCGCCGTAGCGGGCTCTGACGATGACGCAGGCAGGACTACTTGGCGGCACCCGTGCCGGAATTGTTGTACTCCGCCAGACGGCGATCCCCCGAGCTTCCATAGGTCGCCTTCTGCGAGCTGCTCCAGTCCGCCCACGGCGCCGTGGAACGGATGTGAGCACCCAGGGTAGCGTCGCGGATGATGGTCTGGCCCGTGGTGGAACCATGCTGCGGCCACTGACGGCCGAGGTACACCGTGTTGCTGCCCCCGGTGGTGGTGAAGGAGCCACCAACAAACAGGAAGCCCTTCTTGCCCGCCTCGGTACTCGGCGCCGTGATGAAACCGGCACTGGTACGCGAGTTGTTGTAGCGGATCTCGCAGCTCTCGAAGACAGCCGTCGCATCACCGAAAATGAAATCGACATCGCCTTCGATGTAGCTGTTGCGGATATAGGCACGCGTGCCTGAACCATGCAGCCACAGCGTGTCCTGGTTGCCGATGAGGCGCACCGTGTCGAGCACCAGCTGGTCACCACCGTTTTTCAGCAGCGCCACGGCCTGATGCTGGCTGCCGCTGGCGGTTTCACCGTAGGTGTTCTTGATCGTGAGGTTCTTGATCTGCAGGCTGCTTGCGTAGGTCACGACTGTCGCCGTGCAGTTGGTCTGGATGGTGCTGCGCGTCGTGCAATCATTGTAGTAACTCTGCACGGCGCTGGCGGCGGCAGAGCCGTAGTTGCTGCTGTTGCCGACCATGGACTTGTAGGCCGAGCCAGTCTGCGCGTAGTACGCACCGAGCTGCAGCACCACACCCGTCTGGCTGTCGCCATAAATGGTCAGTGGCACGCCAGACGGCACCACCACCAGCCCGGTGTAGGTTCCTGCCTTGATCTGGATGTATTTGCGCGTCGAGCCCCCCGCTTTGATAGCCGCATTCACAGCGGCCTGCACAGTGGTGTAAGTGCAGCTGGAGCACACTACATAGTTGCCCGCAGTGGTACCTACGCTGCCAGGCGCCCAACTGCCAAGAAAGGTGGACTTGGTGTAGCTCGCAGCCTCGGAGCTGGATAGCAACGGCCGTGTCGCTGTCGAGGTAGCTGCCTGTGCGCCCGCTGCAGACAGAACCGCCAGTAGCAACGTCATTTGACGCAGAGTCTGTTGAATGTTCATGTGGTCTCCTGTGTTCTTGTTTGTGGATACGGAACGCATGATGGAAATCCGGGCTAGCAATCTTCCATCGGTTGTTACCGGTACCATTCAAGCACGGCACGAACCAGAAGTCTTGCTGCAACACCGCAAGCCGCGGGAATCTGTCACTTGCTGGATGAGTCGTGCAAAGAAAACGGGGGCTTGCAGCCCCCGTCAGGTGAAGTCGTTATGGCAGGCCTCCAGCGCCTGCCGACAGGACTCAGGGCTGCGGTACTGTCCCCGTGACCCGCACTTCGGAAATGGAAGGCTGCCCTGCTGATGACGAAGTCATCACGATCCGGATCGCACTGGTCAGTAGTGGATAGGCCGCATTGTTGAACAGCACTGGCGAATCCGCGAGGCCGTACCCCACCTGCAATGGCGTCCATACGCTACCACTGAGGTATTCGAGTCGGTATCCACGGATGCGGTTGCCATACTCGATCACTTCCAGCTTTTCGAGATTGAAGGGCTTCGGGCTCTGAATCATCAGCCAGCTACCGGCCGTCGAATTGCTGGCTTCCCAGCGGGTATCCAGCGAACCGTCCAGCGCCTTGCCGGCACCACGATTCACGCCGGACTGCGTCGAAGCCGAAGCCGTCAGACCGGTGAGTGCACCAAGCGTAGTCACCGAGTACGCGCAGCGCGCCACGCCCATCGAGAGATAGCCGCGGCAGACATGTGATGAAGTCGCCACCGTTTTCGAGAACCAGCAGGTGTATTCAAAGCAGCTGTCGGTAATGACGTAACGCGTCCCCGTAAAGCTGCAGGTGCCGCCCTGGCCGGCACATTCCACATAGCCGGATGTCAGCGGCGGCAAAGTCGCCGGCCGCTGGCTGCTGCTGGACGATGACGACTGCGCCAATGCCCCATTCGACATGCCGAACGCACACACAACCCACAAAATCGCTGCCCACACCCCCGAACGCTTGCGCATCTTGCTGCTCCAAATAATTTTTGTCAGACCTGCACCCGGAAAATCCGTGATGCAAGAGAAGCACCGGGCCCGCCAATCAGACGCAGACCCGGCATCTTCGATCAGAAGCTCGAGACGTCGCTCGGGCTCACGTCACAGTACTGCGTATTGAAGAACTCGCCGTACTTCACCGTTGACCCACCTTTCTCAACGCCCAGCCACTCTTCGCAAATACGTGGCTTGGTCGTGATGGCTGTCGGACGCGTCAGACCCTTGACCTTGAGATTGCGAATCGTCGCCTTGTCACCATAGTTACGGTTGACCGCGACGACCGTGCTGGTCACCGTTCCGTTGATGGTGACATTGTTGACGCTCACATAACGGGGGCCGCCGTTATTGGAGCAGTCACCGCATGAACGCCACAGCTTGCCGATCTGACCGTAGGTGTTGAAGTTCTCGATAACGGTGGTGCTGTTCTTCGAGTTGTGCTGGAAGGTCTTGTCTTCCGCCGCGTTGGCCGATCCGCCGGAGATGGTGAGCGTGCCACCTTCAGACTTGTTGGTTGCCGCGTCTTCACAGACGTCTTCCCATACCACGTTCTCGATACGGCAATTACCGCTTACGCAGTGGATGCCGTCGGCTGCATTGGCGTTGAGTCGCACGTTACGGATGGTGGCGTTGTTGAGCGTGAATAGCGGCAGCTGGGATTCACTCCCGCCGTTGCACGACGTACCGACCGTGATACCGCCGCAATCGACCGTGGTGTTGGTAATCACACTACCCGGCGTACAGCTGTTCGCCGGTACGCTGCTGACGCTTGAAGCAACCGAAGACGAGGACTTTGAACTGCTGGAAGAGGCAACGCTGCTGCTGGATGACGCAACGCTGCTTGACGACTTGCTGCTGCTCACCGAACTGGTTGAGGTGCCTGAGGGAACAGAACATTCATTGGTGCCACCAGCGACGCGTCCACCAAACGTTGCTTCATTGCAAACGAAGCTGCCAACGAGCGTCTTGTAGAAAAACTTGTCGGCACGTCCGAACGCCACATTGGTGGAGCTCGTCACGGCGCATGTCTTGCCTTCAGTACAGATCGTCACGTAACCGGACGGACGATTGGCGGCCGATGCACTACCCGCCAGCAACAGGGCCGCAAGGCCCAGAGAGAACTTCACGTACTTCATTACCATCTCCTGGTGTGTGGTGTACGCCATCTGTCGAGGCGCACTATCTATAGTGAGCGCCAACCCGCAGGCCAGCGCTGCTTACGCGGAGAGAGCGGATCCTGGCCGCCCTCTCCGTGGCTCTGACAGGCTTACTGGAAGCCCGATACGTCGCTCAGGCTGACATCGCAGGTCGCCGTGTTGAAGAACAGGCCCAACTCGCTTGAGCTGCCGCTGCCTTTCTGAACACCGTTGTATTCCATGCAGATCTCGCCACCACTATCGGGCGGCTGCCACTTGTAGATGCGCAGGTTGCGGATCGTGGCCTTGTCACCGTAGTTGCGATTCACGCCGACAACGGTGCCAATCGAGCCATTCACTTGCACGTTGTTGATCTTTACGTAGCGCGGACCTCCGTTGCCCGTGCAGTCACCGCAGGAGCGATACAACTTGCCGATGCGGCCGTAGAGCTGGAAGTTCTCGATGTTGATCGTGCTGCCGCCAGCAATCACCGAGTTGTGCTGGAACACCTTGTCGTCCGCCGCATTGGCCGAACCACCCGAGATGGTCAGCGACAGCCCCTGATCCTTCAGCGTGGCGGCGTCTTCGCAGACGTCTTCCCACACCGTGTTCTCGATGCGGCAGTGACCCGCCGTGCAATGGATGCCGTCAGCCGCGTTCTTGTTGATGCGCAGGTTGCGGATTGTCGAATTGCGCAGCGTAAACACCGGTTGCTGCGTCTCGCTACCACCGGCACAGGTCGTACCCACGGTCACACCACCACAATCAACAACCGTATCGACCAGCACGTTACCCGGCGCGCAAGCCTGCGCATTGCTGGCCACAGCGTAAGCCTGGAACTCAAGGATGTTGGGTTTGCCGGCCTGCACGGCCGAGAAGAAGACCCGTACCGCGCTCGTGCTGACGATGGCGAAGTCGTGCCCCTTGTTGGCCCGGATGGTTGTACCTGAAGACACCGTCACCCAGCTGCCGTTAACCAGAACCTGAATGTCGTGGCTGGTTACCCCCTCACCCGACTCGCTGAGCACGACGCGGCCAAGCTGCACGGCCGATGGGAAAGTGATCTGCAGCCAGTTTCCGGCCACGTTGCTGGCAGGCACCCACTTGGTCGAGAAGTTGCCATCCACTGCCGCCGTAGCCGATTGGCTGGATGCCGCTGCGCTGATGGCGGTGGCCACGCCCGATGCGGCGACATTGGTCAGGACATAGCCGCCGGACGTCGAAGTCGAATACGAGCTTGAGCTGCTCGAGATCGACGACGAGACACTGGAAGACACGCTGGAAGACGACACCGAGCTGACGCTGGAGGAGGACTTCGAAGACGACGAGGCGGAGGAGGAACTGGTACCGGAAGGCACCGAGCACTCATTGACCCCACCGGCCGTGCGACCACCGAAAGTCGCTTCGTTACAGACGAAGCTGCCCACGAGTGTCTTGTAGAAAAAAACGTCTGCACGACCGAAGGCCACATTTGTACTGGTGGCGACAGAACAGGTCTTGTTCTCGGTGCAGAGCGTGACGTAGCCTGCCGGACGATTGGCTGCTGAGGCGAAGTTGGCTGCAAACAGCGCAACGATACCCAGCAAAAGCTGATGCGACTTCATGCGATGGTCTCCTGGTGATTCGTAGCTGGGCCTGTGGCCCGATGTCGATGCCGTCTGTGCGGCTCTCTCTGTGTGGCGTGACGCCACGGCAAAACAAACCGGGCAGCTCACGCTGCCCGGCTGGTACGACAAATCAATACGGGCACGAGCCCGCGCAAGCACTGGTGTTCATGATGCTGGGCGGCAACAGCGTCACATCAGACTGGCTGACGTTGCAATTGGGAGTGTTGAACTCAACACCAAGCGCCGACGTGCTGCCCGAGCCCTTCACCACCCCCTTGTAGACCTGACAGATCTTGGTCTTGGTGGTGCCACTGTTATTGAGCGTCAGCCCACGGATCGTTGCCACGTCACCAAAGTTGCTGTTGATGCCCACGATGGTCGGCAGGTCGCGCGTGATGACGTTGTTGATCGTCACCTTGCGCGGACCGCCGTTGCCCGTGCAATCACCGCAGGAGCGATACAGCTTGCCGGCATCGGCAGCAAAAAAGTTGGAGAGGCGCAGCTCACCACGGCCATTGTGCTGGAAGGTCTTGTCCGAACCCTTGTAGGCGGCACCGCAGTTGATGTTCATCACTGTGCCGACAGGTCCGAGCGCCGTTGCAGCGTCTTCACCGATGTCTTCCCACCAGACGTTCTGCAGCGTGCAGTTGCCCAGGCAGTGGATGCCATCAGCCGCCAGCGTGCCGATCACGACATTCTTGATCGAGCCGCCTTCCTGCACGTCGAAGACGGCAGGCTGACCTTCAGCCTGCGAACCGCCCGACAGGTTGTAGCGCTTGTTGCCACCATCAAAGGTCGTACCAGCAGGCACGACATAGGTAGCGGACAGCTGCACTGTTTCGGTCGGCGTTGGCATCTGGCAGCCGGGGTAATAGCCCAGATTGCCCGTCGACGAGGTCGCGCTGCTGGAGCTGCTCGACGAGGTCAAAGAGGAGGAAGACGAGCTGCTGCTGGACGGCTTCGATGACGAAGAAGAGCTGGGAGCACTCGACGACGACGTACCGGACGGTACCGAACACTCGTTGACACCCCCACTGACTTTGCCACCGAACGTAGCTTCGTTACATACGAAGGAGCCGCTGAGCACTTTGTAGAAGAACTTGTCGGCACGACCGAATGCGACGTTGGTGATTGCCGCGACGGAACAGGTCTTGCCCTCGGTACAGATCGTCACATAACCGCTCGGACGGTTGGCCGCTGAAGCACTCGTGGAAATCGTCGCGAGCGCCAGCGTACCCAGCAAAAGCCTGAATTTCATGGTGCGCCTCCTGGTTGTTGCTGCCTGGTTGGTCCGGCTGATTGCTGCGTGACACTCCCTACTTCGCGGCACCGTCACCGGTGTTGTGGTATTCGGCGAGATAAGGCGCACTTGCCGTCCCGTATTGGGCCGGGTTGCTGCTGCTCCAGTCAGCCCAGGGCGGGTTCTGGATGTAGGCGCTGATGTTCGACTCGCGGATGATCACCTTGCCGATCGTGCCGCCACTGGACGAAGACTCTGGCCACTGCCGTGCAAAGGAAACCGTTGCGGGCCCGGTATCCACGGTGAACAGGCACTTGGTGAACAGGAATCCATAGGGGTTGCTGGTTGCGGTGCTCGGCGCGGCAATCGTGCTGCTATTCTTGCGCACACGCGTGAAGTGGATCTGGCTGTTGTCGAACACCGCCGTGCCACGACCGAAGATGAAGTCGGTATCACCCTCGATGTAGCTGTTGGCGAAGTAGCTGCGTGCCACCACGGTCAGCGCGGTGGTCTTGACGTACAGCGTGTCCTGGTTACCCAGCAGGCGTACCTTGTTGAAGAGGTTGCGGTCGCCCACCACCATCAGCGCGACAGCCTGGCTCTCGCCACCACCCTCGTCGTAGGTGTTCTGCACCGTTACGTTGGTCATCTCGAAGTCATTGGCCGTCACGACGAACAGCGACGAGCAGGTCGTGCCGATGCTGCTGGTCTTGGTGGCGCAGGCGTCGTAAGTCGACTTGATAGAGGCTGGCGTGCTGCTGGTGAATGCCGTGCCACCCGGGTTTCCAAGCGCTGCATATTGCGCGCCGGTGAGTTTGGCGGCTGTGGGCAATGCAATCACGACTTGCGAGGGATCCGTACCACCGCCGTAAAGCGTGATGGTCGGGCCTAGCGGCACGATCACCAGCTCGTTGTAGGTGCCGGGCATGACCTTGATGTACTGGCGGGTTGTCACGCCAGACTTTGTGGCGGCTTCGATGGCAGCCTGGATGGTTGTGTGCGTGCCACCACTCTTGGCCACCGTGTAGGTCGGGCTGGCAGGCGTCTGGATCGTCGTGGCGCGCGGGTTCCAGTTATCCGTCACCAGCGAGCCCAACGTGCCAGCCTTGGCGAGGAACTGCGCCACGTCGTAGTTGGCAGCGACAGCGTCGGTAAGCTGCGGACGCGTTGCCGTGCTGGCAGGCCAGCCGCTGCTGCCCGACGAGGAAGCCACACTGCTCGATGAGCTGCTGGAGCTGGGTGTCGAGGAAGACGACGACGAGGAAGATTTGCTCGAAGAGCTCGACGAACTTGAGGAGCTGGACGAACTCGGTGCGCTGGATGAAGACGAGCCTGAAGGCACCGAGCATTCATTCACGCCGCCCGACACTTTGCCGCCAAAAGTGGCCTCGTTGCAGACGAAGCTGCCTACGAGCACCTTGTAGAAGAACTTGTCGGCCCGACCGAAAGCCACGTTGGTGGAGGTGGCCACCGAGCAGGTCTTGCCCTCGCTGCAGATGGTGACGTAACCGGCGGGACGATTGGCGGCGTGGGACTGGAATGCGGCGCACAACAGCACCGCGCTCAGGGCGAGCTTTGCTTTCACGACTGTCTCCTGACGACTGATTATTGTTTGCCAACCGTGCAAGTGGTCACAGATGACCCTCGCTGGCTGTGCTAGGCGGCGTCAAATTAGCATTTCCGGATGACTAATCAAGCACTGAAAACGGCTCAGTCGTTCCGCCATGCAGCACAAAACATCAAAATCATCAGAGCAAGGATCAGCCTTTTCCGGGGCGATTCCGGGAACACAAGAACTGGCGTGGAGCAGCCCGGAGCAAATCCACAACCACCGGATTGTGCGTCGCACCATCAAAAGTTCGGCGAGTCAACGAAAAAGGCCGGCATCAGACGCCGGCCTTTTTCCCAAGTACGGAGGTCGCTTACTTCGCGGCACCTGATCCGGTGTTCAGGTATTCGCCAAGATTGGGTGAGCTGCTTGAGCCGTAGTTGGCGGGGTGCGAGCTGTCCCAGTCACGCCAGGGGCGTGAAGTGTCGACGCTCAGCGTGATGTTGGCGCCGCGGATGATCATCTTGCCGATCGGGCTGGACAAGCTGCTCTGCGGCCACTGGCGGGCAAAGGCCACGCCGCTGGCGCCGTTGGAACCAGTGATCGAGCCGCCATTGATCAGGATGCCGTAGTTGCTGGCCTGGGTGCTCGGCGCACCAATAGTGCTGCCGTTCTTGCCACGCGCAGCCGTGTAGTTGATCTGGCAGTTGTCGAGCACGCCTGTGCCGGCACCGAAGATGAAGTCCACGTCGCCTTCGACGTAGCAGTTCTCCGAATAGAACCGCTTGCCAGCGCCGTCGATCCACAGCGTGTCCTGGTTGCCGTACATGCGCACGTTGTCGAAGTGCACCTGGTCAGCCGTTGTGTAGACAGCGACAGCCTGATCGGTGCCCGAGCCGCTTTCGACACGACTGTTGGTGATGGTCAGGTTCTTTGCCTCGAAGCCCGTGTTCTTGATCACGAAGGCTGCCGAGCAAGTGGTGCCGATGGCGCTCTTGCTGGCGCAGCTGTTGACCCAGGACTGGCCGTCGGTCGTGAAGTTGGTACCCACCATGGACTTGTAGGCACTGCCGGTCTGCAAGGCGCTGGTGGCGATCTGGATCTTCACGGCACTCGCGTCGCCCGTGCCATACAGGGTAATCGGCGTGCCGGAAGGCACGAAGATCATCTCGTTGTAGGTGCCGGGATTGACGAGAATGTACTTGCGGGTCGAGCCACCTGCATTGATCGCCGCATTGATGGCGGACTGCACGGTCTTGTAGGTTGCGCTGGCGCCCACGGTGTAGTTGGGCGACGACGGCGTGCTGATGGCAGCCGGCGTCCAGCTGCCGAGGAACTTGGCAACCGTATATTCGGCAGCCACCGCGGCGCTCAATTGCGGGCGTGTAGATGTCGAAGCCGGTGCGCTGGTGGTCACCGAAGACGAGCTGGAGGCCTTGGACGACGAGGAGCTCGACGCAACGACGCTGCTCGACGAAGACGAGGCCTTGGACGAGCTTGATGAGGCAACACTGCTGCTGGCGACCGAGGAGGCCACGCTGCTGGCGACCGAGGAGGCCACGCTGCTGGAGCTCGTCGTGGTGCTGGCGTAGGAACACCAGGCGCTGGTCGTGAAACTGTTGCTCGGGAAGTTGCTGCTCGAGCACACGAAGCTGCCAGTCTTGGTGGCGTAGACGAACTCGCCAGACTTGCCCAGCGCAGTCGAACGCGTGCCAGACATCGTGCAGGTTGCGCCGGTGTTCTGGACGCACTTGGTGTAACCGGATGGGTAGTCGGTGGCGGCAAAAGCGCCACCAACCATGGCAAACGCCAAAGCGCCTGCGAGGCTGATGCGGAACATTGCTTGTCTCCAGTCTGGAATTATGGCGACGAGAACACGACCTCATCGCTTATGTGGGCGGTCTCATTTACCGCTGGCGCGACAGTAGACCGGTAACAAACGAGAGTCACTACGCAACGCAACAGACATCAACAAAATCGTCAAATGCGCAGCCGAGGATGGCTTCAGGCTTGCTGGATGGCGTACATCGCGCCGAAGTGGGTCTGCGGATCGTCAGCCAGCTCCCGGAAAGCTCCTTGCTCGACCAGCAGCCCCTTCTCAAACACGAAGATACGGTCGGCTTCGCGCAAGGTGCTGATGCGATGCGCGACGATGACCATGGTGCGGCCATTGCCGTACTCGGTCATCAGGCCTTCCATGACCCTCTGCTCGGTCGAAGAGTCCAAGGCCGAGGTGGCCTCGTCAAGCAACAGCACCGGCGCATTGCGGCAAACGGCGCGAGCTATGCCCACACGCTGGCGCTCGCCGCCTGACAGCGAATAGCCGCGCTCGCCAACGATGGTGTCGAGGCCATCCGGCAGGCGGGCGATGAGGTCACCGAGACAGGCAATTGCGCAGGCACGTTGCAGCAACTCCGGCGAGATGTCCCGCGTCATCGTGATGTTGTCCTTGAGCGAGAAATTGAACATCTCGGTCTCCTGCAACACCACAGCTACATTCGCCGTCAGGGCCTCGTGGCGGATCTCGCTGACCGGCACTTCACCGATGCGCAGGCTGCCCTGCTCGATGTGGTAGAGCCCCAGCAACAGCTTGATGAGTGTGGATTTGCCTGAACCAGAGTGGCCGGCAATGCCGATGATCTCGCCACGCGCCACGGACAGTGTCAGCGGGCCCACGGCCGGCCTGTCGCCATAACGGAATACGGCATCCTTCACCTCGATGCTGCGCCATTCGATCGGGAAAGGCTTGTCGCCTTTCTGCAGCGCGTTGTCCTGCCAGAAGATCGGCATCATGCGTGCGAGGTTGGATTTGCGCTCGATGAGCAACTGGAAGCGATCGGTGAACTCTACTGACGAATCGCGCAGCTTGTCGAAATACACCGAGTAGGTCAGGAAGAAGCCAGCCGCCAGCTTGCCCTGCATCACCATCCAGCCGATGACGACGAGATAGAAGGTCCAGCAGATGGCGTTGTGGGCCTGGAAGCACATCCATTTGCTGTTGCCAAGCCTCAGACGCTCGTACGACAACTCGCGCGCGAGTTCCTCGCGCCGCGCAATATTGCCCGTCATGCCATCCGCCGCGCCCATGGCTTTCACGGCGAGGATGTTGGAAGCGCTCTCGACGAAGCTGCCACTGGCGTTTTCCATCGACTTGTTGATGCGGTCGGACAGGCGCGCAATGCGATTGTCGAAGTAGTACTCGGTCGCCGCCAGCACACCGAGGTAGTAGGCAAAGAACAGGATGAAAGCCGGGTGCAGCATCAGGCAGGCAATCAGCGAACCGATGAAAACCACCACTGCCGGGAAGAAGTTGTTGAGCACATCACCTGTCCACTCGCGTACGGCCTCTGCGCCAGTCAGGATGCGCTGTGCCTTGTTGCCCGTGTTCTCCTGCTGGTGCCAGGCCAGCGACGAGTCAAGCAGCCGCTCGAAGCCCCAGACCTTGGCGCGGTAGCGCGCATTGAGGCTGATGCGGCCAAGGATGCGTTTGGCCGACAGGCGCACCATGGCAACCGTAGCGTGTGCAATGCCCAGCCCGCAGGCCATCCACAACAGCGGCGTGATGGACACGCTGCCGATCGGCGCCTTGACGACGTCGATGAGAAAATTGGCGATCAGCCCGATGATGAATGGCGGCACCAGGGGGAACGCCAGGCTGACCAGCAGCACCGCGAGGAATCCAACGTAGGTCCAGCGCTCTGCGGCAAGGAAGTACCAGAGCGCGCGCGGCAGGTCGGCGAACGAGAAACGAGCCTCCAGGCCTGGACTTCCGCTGGGGCTGGGCGAATGGGGCATTGCTGTGCTTCCTGTGGGCTGAGAGACCGGCGACCGTCTGTTGCGGACGCGCGACAACCGTATTAACGGCCGCATGACAGAGATATTAGATCGTGCTGCGGTGCAGCCAGAAATCTGTCAGACCACCTCCTGCGCCTGCCTGTTTGCCTGCCACTCGCCTGCCGGCTCGGCACCGACGCCGCAGCACATTGACACCGCCCGCTCACGGCTTGCACACTCGCGCACCGTTTGAAGTCCAATCCACCAAGCTACCTGCTCCAGACCCCGAGGAAATCATGGCAAAACCCCGGAAAGCGCCTCCGGCCAGCAACACTCCTGCACCGGCCGCCGCCGCACCTGACACCGCGTCCTCCGGAACATCCAGCTGGCTCAAGCCCGTGCAACCGATGCTGGACACCATCGCCGCCCTGCCGGCACTTGTGCGCACCCTGCTGTGCGTCATCCTCGTCGCCATCCTCGGCTATTTCAACTTCGTCGCCGGCGAAGACCAGCCGCCCTACCCGTTCTGGGACGAGAACTACCATATGACGTCCGCACAACGTTACATCGATGGCATCGCGCACTTCGAGCCGCACCCCCCGCTGGGGCTGATGCTGATCGCAGTCGGCGAAAAGCTCAGCGGTGCGAACGCAAACATCGACAAACAGCAACTGGTTGTCGACAAGTACATCAACGGCGACAAGATGCCTGCAGGCTTCAGCTTTTTCGGCATGCGCCTGATGCCAAGCCTGTTTGCCGCCGCCGCCGGCCTGCTCTTCTTCGGCCTGATGTTCTCTCTGACCGGCAACCGCCTGCTGGCCCTGCTGTTCTCGACGCTCTACCTTTTCGAGAACGCTTACATCGTGCATTTCCGCGCGGTGCACCTCGACAGCTTCCAGATGTTCTTCTGCATCGCGGCGCTGTGGCAATTCGTACGCCTGTGGAAACGTGAGGAACCCCTGCGCTGGATGGACTACGCCGGTCTCGGCGCGCTCTGCGGTCTGGCCATCATGGTCAAGATCAATGCTGCCCTGCTGCTGATCATGTTCCCCGTCCTTTACTTCAAGGACGCCTTCACGCAGGAAACCCCCTTCTCCGAACGCCCGCTGGACTTCCTCCTCAAGACGGGCAGCACCATCCTTGCGATCCTTGTCGTTTTCGGCATCGTCTTCAGCCTGCACACGGCCATCGGCACAAAAATGCCCGACCCGGCCAGCTCCGCCGGCAAGCAGGATCTGGAAAACATGTCGCCCATCTACAAGGAGTACGTCACACAAGGCGGCGCCGTCACCCCGGGCCTCGTCGCCAGCGTTGGTCGCGACTACTTCAAGTTCATGGACAAGGACCACCTGGGCGTACCCAAGCTGGACGTCTGCAAACCCGGCGAGAACGGCTCCCACCCCTCCAACTGGCTCTGGCACCACAAAACCATCAACTACCGCTGGGACTCGGCTGATGGCTTCACCCGCTACGTCCAGCTCGCCGGCAACCAGTTCAGCTGGTTCCTGGGCCTTGCCGCCGTCATCTACTCGCTGATGCTGATCATGAACCACCGGCTCAACAAGCTGCCGGTCAGCGACCAGAAAACCTATACCTACATCGAGCTCTTCACCGGCCTGTACGGCGTCTTCATGTTGCTGCACCTCTACCTGGGCACGCAGCGCGTGATGTACCTGTATCACTACTTCATCGGCCTGCTGATCACCTACATCCTGGTCGTGCTGTGCTGGCAGTACCTGTGCAACCTGCACAAGGCGACAGCCCGCATACGGGTGGGCTCGGCAATCGTGCTGGCGCTGTGCATCATCGGCACCAACCAGTTCTTCCTGCCGCTGACCAATCACCAGCCCCTCACCAAGAGCCAGTGCGAGCGCCGCAATATCTTCAGCCATATCGTCGATTGCCAATAAAACCGGCTGAACTACTGCGCGATAAACTGCCCTTGCCACCCCTGAAACCCCAGGGATGCTGAACGACTGCCCGCCCCGCCCGGCCTCAAGCCCGGCGGGGCGGCTGCCGTTAAGCTCCCAGTCGCCCTGTGTTCCGGGGAAACCGTGACACCCTTCACGGCCGTCGTAGCAGAAACAGAGCCTGACAAACTGCCCGGCGCCAGTCACGTCCGCGAATGCTAAATTCCGCTGTCCCTTGCAAAGCGAGCAGCCATGCCGTATGTACGCAGAAATGCCGGGGGGCGTATCGTCGCCCTGCTGGAATCACCTGAGCTGGGTAACGACGAGTTCCTTCCCGGAACGCACCCCGAGCTGCGGGAGTTCTTTGCCCAGGCCGACGAATTCACCGGCCTCGACGCCAGTTTCATTCGCGTCATGGAAGACCTCATTGATGTGCTGATTGAAAAAGGCGTACTGCGCCTGACCGACCTGCCTCCTGAAGCCCAACGCAAACTGCTGGCCCGCAAGGACATGCGCCGCCGTCTCAACGGCGCACTGGACCTGCTGGGCGACCGCGACGTCATCTGACCAGGACACCATCCGCCTGCCATGACCGAAACCGCTCGCACGTTCGACCCCACCCGCTCCCGGGCTCCCGGCTGGCAGGTCAATCCGCATGCGACTCACGTCGACCCCCTGATCGAATGCCTGGTGATGCTCACCCGCGACTTCGGCCAGCCCTGGACGGCCGAGGCGCTCGCAGCGGGTCTGCCGCGCGTCGATCACCTGCTGCCACCTTCGCAGTTCGCCCGCGCAGCCAACCGCGCCGGTCTGAACTCACGCATGGTGCGCCGCGAGCTTCTGCGTATCGAACCCCGCCAGCTACCCGTCGTGCTGCTACTCAAGGACCGTGGCGCCTGCCTTCTGGTCGAACGACGCGGCAATGGCCTGTGCGTCATCCGTGAGCCCGAGAATCCTGACGAGCTGGTCGAAATGCCCATCAGCGAACTCCTGCCGCGCTACAACGGCACCATGGCCATCGTACGCCCGCGCTTCCGCTTCGACAGCCGCACACCGGAAGTACGTCCTTCGGCGGGAAAGCACTGGTTCTGGAGCGCCATCTTCGCCAACTGGCGCCTTTACCGCGACGCCTTGCTGGCCGCCCTGCTGGTCAACATCTTCGCCACCATCATCCCTCTCTACTCCATGAACGTGTACGACCGCGTGGTGCCCAATCACGCCTTCGATACATTGTGGGTACTCTCCATCGGCGCGCTGATAATGCTGGGTTTCGACCTGGTCCTTCGCACCGTGCGTGCCTGGATCATCGACACTGCCAGCAAGCGCGTCGACGTCAGCCTCTCCGCCCTCATCATGGAGCGCGTACTGGGGATGCGCATGTCATCGCGCCCCGCTTCCGTGGGCTCGTTCTCGGCCAACCTCAAGTCCTTTGAAGGCGTGCGCGACTTCGTCGCTTCGGCCACCGTCACCGCCCTGATCGACCTGCCCTTCGTGTTGGTCTTCCTGCTCGTGCTGCTGTGGCTCTCCCCCTGGATGTTGATCCCTACCGTCATCGGCATGATCCTCATCATCGGTACCGCCTGGATAACGCAGGCACGCATGCACGCACTGACCGAAACCACCTATCGCGCCAGTGCGCAACGCAACGCCACCCTCATCGAGAGCCTGGTCGGGCTGGAAACCATCAAGACACTCGGCGCTGAAGGAGAATTCCAGCGCCGCTGGGAGCGCGCCACGCAATTCATCGCCCAGGTCAGCACACAGACGCGCCTCCTCTCGTCAGGCACGGTCAATTTCTCCTCCACCGTACAGCAGCTGGTCAACATCACGACAATCATGCTGGGCGTCTACCTGCTCTCCGAGGGCCAGATCTCGATGGGCGCGATCATTGCCGCCAGCATGCTGTCGGGCCGCGCCATCTCGCCTTTCGGTCAGGTCGCCGGGCTGATGATGCAGTTCCAGGGGGCACGCACCGGCCTGACCTCACTCGAGAATCAGATGCAGCTACCGGTCGAGCGCCCCGAGGGAGCCCCCTTTGTGCATCGCGCCCACTTCAATGGCGACATCGAGTTCAAGGACGTTGGCTTCGCCTACCCCGGCCGCGAGCAGAAAGCGCTGCGCAAGATCAGCTTCAAGATCAAGGCTGGCGAAAAGGTCGGCGTCATCGGTCGCGTCGGTTCAGGCAAAACCACACTCGAAAAGCTCATTCTCGGCCTCTACCCCCCCACCGATGGCTCGGTACTCATCGACGGCATCGACACACGCCAGATCGACCCGGCCGAATTGCGCCGGGCCATCGGTTTCGTCGCCCAGGACTCGACCCTGTTCTACGGCACCTTGCGCGAGAACATCGCCATGGGAGCCCCCTTTGCCGATGACAACGCCATCATCACCGCAGCCGAACTCGCCGGTCTATCCGAATTCGTCAATGCCCATCCGCAAGGCTTCGACATGCTGATCGGCGAGCGTGGCGAATCCCTGTCCGGCGGTCAGAAGCAAGCCGTCGCCATCGCCCGCGCCCTGCTGAGCGACCCCTCCATCCTGCTGCTTGACGAACCCAGTGCCAGCATGGACCACCAGAGTGAGGAACAGCTCAAACAGCGCCTGCGCGCTTACGCCACGCGCAAAACCGTCCTGCTCATCACGCATCGCACATCCCTGCTCGACCTCGTCGACCGCATCATCGTCATCGACAACGGAGCCATCGTCGCCGACGGTCCCAAGGCCCAGGTTGTCGAAGCCCTGCAGCATGGCCGCATCGGGAGGGCCGCATGAAGTCCGGATTCCTCGCCTGGTTCACACTGCACATCAAGGAAGCGCTCGATCGCCACGAGCCCCTCGCTCGCCACGCCGAAGACGACTTCGATGCCGATGCGGAGTGGACGCTGAACAACCAGACACCGCGCGGCGCACGCATCGTCGTTTGGTTTGCACTCGCGTTCGTCGGCGTCGTCATCCTGTGGGCCGCCTTTGCCAAGCTCGACGAAGTGACACGCGGTGACGGCAAGGTCATCCCCTCACGCCAACTGCAGATCATCCAGAGCCTGGACGGGGGCATGGTCTCGCAAATTCTCGTGAAAGAAGGTCAAACGGTAAAAGCGGGCGAGCTGCTGCTGAAGATTGACCCGACGCGCTTCGTCTCCACGCTCAACGAAAACCGTGCCGACTATCTCTCATTGCAGACAAAGGCCGCGCGGCTACGTGCACTGGCCGACGGCAAACCCTTCGAAGTACCGCCCGAAGTGCAATCCGAAGCTGCCGCCTCGGTCGAGGAAGAACGCAGCCTCTACAACGCCAAGCGCAGCGAACTCGACGCCAACCTCGGCATCGCGCGCCAGCAACTCGAGCAGCGCCAGCAGGAGCTCATCGAGATGCGTGGGCGCCGAGACAACGCCGCGCAGAGCATGGACCTCACGCAAAGCGAGCTGGACAAGACACGCCCGCTGATCCGCACCGGTGCGGTCTCGGAAGTCGAATTGCTGCGCCTCGAACGCGATGTAGGCCGCTACCGTGGCGAGCGCGACTCTGCCAACGCACAGATCCCGCGCATCCAGGCCGCCATCAGCGAGGCTCAGCGCAAGATCCAGGAAGTCGAGATCAACTTCCGCAACCTCGCACGCACTGAGCTGTCTGACACCCTGGCCAAGCTCTCGCGCCTGTCCGAGGGCAGCGTCGGCCTCGCCGACCGCGTCAAGCAATCGGATATCCGTTCGCCCGTCAATGGCACAGTCAAGCAACTTTTCGTTAACACAGTTGGCGGCGTCGTTCAGCCCGGCAAGGACATCATCGAAGTTGTGCCCAGCGACGACGCTCTCGTCCTGGAAGCTCGTGTCTCACCGCGCGACATCGCCTTCCTGCGCCCGGGTCAGGCAGCCCTCGTCAAGTTCACCGCCTACGATTTCTCCATCTATGGCGGACTCGAAGCGACGCTCGAACACATCGGTGCAGACAGCATCACCGACGAGAAAGGCAACACCTACTACGTCGTGCGCGTGCGCACCGCCTCCTCTACCCTGGGTCACGAGAAACTGCCGATCATCCCCGGCATGGTCGCTGAAGTCGACATCCTGACCGGCAAGAAGTCCATCCTCAGCTACCTGCTCAAGCCCGTACTGCGTGCGCACGAACGTGCCATGACGGAGCGCTGACAAGACCACCACATGCGTCGCCTGGACCTTCCCGCCCTCTACCTGCTGACCGATGACGATACGGTCGCACGGCGCATGCACAACCTCGACAAACGCTGGCAAGCGCATCGACTGGGCAGCACGGGCGAGCTGGGCAGTCTGCCGACCGGAAGTCTCGTCTTCGTCGATACCGCTTGCGCCGCACTGCCCGCCTGGGAGGACGCACGCTGGCGCAGCTGGTGTGGCCACCTTTCCATCATCGTGGCCAGCAGCGAACCGCACGACACCGAAGGCATTCGCGCCATGGAAGCCGGTGCCGCCGGCTACTGCCACACCTACGCCAACGAAGCGACCCTGCTGCAAGTGCTCGACGTTGTTGCCGCAGGCGAACTGTGGGTCGGTCGCAGCCTGCTGACGCGCTTGTTGCGAGGTGTCAGCGAGAACTTGCCGCGCCGACCCGATCAGAGCTGGCGCCGCTCGCTGACCGATCGCGAAGCCGAGGTCGCTCAGCTTGCCGCCAATGGCGAATCCAACCTCGTGATCGCCGAAAAACTCGGCATCACCGAACGCACGGTCAAGTCGCACCTCACGACAGTCTTCGAGAAGCTGCAGCTCGGTGACCGTCTGCAGCTCGCCCTGCGCGTGCATGGCGTGAAGTAAGTCACACAAATTCACGCCGCAGCGGATAACCCCTAGTACCCGGGTACGATGCGCCCCGCCTTGCATCGCTCTAGTCTCCGGTTCATTGACCGTTAAAAGAGAAGTTCCGTTTTCCGACTTCTCCCGACCTTTGACCGGAGTCCCTGCAATGGCTGAAACCAACAACCCCGCCCAACAAGGCACGATCCAGCGCATCGATGGCCAGGCATGGCTGCGCATGGCTGACGGACGCCTCGTCGCCCTGCGCGTGGGCGACCACGTCGGCGCAGGACAGGTCATCGTGACGGCGTCTGGCGCACACGTCAGCATCAAGCGCGGCGACGGCGGCCTTGTCGATATCGGCAGCGACCGTACGGTCAGCATCGACGACAGCGTCGTCACCCAGACACCGACTGATCGCAGCGAAGCAGCGATCACCCAGCAAAGCACCGAAGCGGATCGCATCATCGCCGCGCTCAATGCCGGCCAGGATCCGCTCGCCGACCTTGAAGCCCCTGCCGCCGGTCTCGCCGGTGGCGGTGCAGACAACGGCCACGGCTTCGTGCGCCTGCTGCGCATCGTCGAAGACATCAGCCCGCTGGGCTTCGAACGCCCCAACGATGGCCCGCCGCAAACCGACGAATTGCCCACGGGCGCCGCCAACGAACCTGCTGCACGCGAAGAGCAACCCGCCAAGCCGCTCGACCCCAACGAGGTCACCATCTCGGTCGCTGCCGCCACGATCACCGAAGGCGGCAGCATCGTCTACACCGTCACCTCGGGCAGCGCACCCACCGGTTCGCCACTGGTCGTCACGCTCAGCAACGGCATGACGGTCACCATTCCGGTTGGCGCCACTTCGGCGACCAGCGCACCGCAAACCGTGCGCGCCGACGACTCCTACGTACAAGGCACCGACGTTGTCACCACCAGTGTGACCAGCGCAACTGGCGGCAACTTCACGACCTATGTGCTGCCCGCACCCATCAGCGTCAACGTCGTCGACGACGCCGACGCCACCACCGTCTCGCTGAGCGCCACGCCGTCGGTGGCCGAAGGCGGCAGCATCGTCTATACCGCGTCGTTGTCCAACCCGGCCGGCACAGCCATGACCGTCACGCTGTCCACCGGCGCCACGATCAACATTGCCGCGGGCAGCAGCACGGGCACCGTCTCCGTTGCAGCGCCAACTGAAGACGTCTACATCGACGCCGGCACGGTCTCTGCCACAATCAGTTCCACTACAGGCGGCAACTTCGAAGCGGTCACGATCAGCCCTACCGCTGCGACGACCAGCGTCACCGACACCCTGAACACCACAACGCTGTCGCTCACTGGTGCAGCAAGCATCACGGAAGGCGCCAGCGGCAGCTACGCCCTGTCCCTGACGAGCGCCGCACAGACAGCCGTCACCGTCACGCTCAGCTATAGCGGCACGGCCGCCAACGGCAGCGATTTCAACGGCACGACTACGGTCACCATCCCGGCTGGCAGCAGCAGTGCGAACTTCACCATCGCGACCATCGATGATGCGCTCGCCGAAGGTGCCGAAAGCTTCACGGTCAGCCTCGTGTCGGCCAGCGGCGGCAACTTCGAGAACCTCGCACTTTCCGGCGGTGCCGCGGGCAGCGTGACGACGACCATTGTCGACAACGACAACACACCGACGCTGACCGTCTCCAGTCCGACCGTTGCAGAAAACGGCGGCTTCGCCGTTTTCCAGGTCGCGCTCTCGAATGCAAGCGCCACGGCCACCAGCTTCAACCTCACGCTTGCCAACGGCACAGCCACAGCGGGCAGCGACTACACCAGTTCGATGGAGGTCTCCACGAATGGGGGTACGACCTGGGTCAGTAGCAGCAGTGGCACGCTGGCTGCCGGCTCGACAGGCCCGGTGCTCGTTCGGGTGCCGATCACCAGCGACAACGTCGACGAGCCAGACGAAACCTTCACGCTGACAGCGACGCGCACGGCCGGCACAACGACCAACACCAGCGCAATCGGCACCGGCACGATCACCGACGACGACGCCGCACCGACGATTGCCTCCGTCACGAGCAATAGCGCGACAGAAGCCAGCGCCATCGTGCATACGGTAACGCTGTCGAATGCCTCCAGCGTCGCAACGACCTACACCCTGTCGCTCGCCGATGTGACCGCCACGGGTGGCGGCACGGACTACACCTCCGCCCTGACCAACGCCGCGTTCTCGAATGGCGTGACGATCTCCGGT